>NZ_JBICWL010000008.1:111036-239898 GCF_043199735.1 Streptomyces sp. NPDC048566 | reverse complement strand
CCGCACACCAAGCCGGTCGTCTTCTGGGAACAGGTGATCGCGCAGATCAACCGGACCGACCCGGACGTCGTCTTCCTGGCCGAGGCCTTCACCCGGCCGGCGATGATGCGGACGCTGGGGGCGGTCGGTTTCCAGCAGTCGTACACCTACTTCACCTGGCGCAACACCAAGCAGGAGCTGACGGAGTACCTCACCGAACTCTCCGGCGAGGCCGCCGCGCACATGCGGCCCAACTTCTTCGTCAACACCCCGGACATCCTGCACGAGTTCCTCCAGCACGGGGGCCGCCCGGCCTTCGAGGTGCGGGCCGTGCTCGCCGCGACCCTCTCCCCCACCTGGGGCGTCTACAGCGGCTTCGAACTCTGCGAGAACACGGCGCTGCGGCCGGGCAGCGAGGAGTACCTGCACTCGGAGAAGTACCAGTTGCGCCCGCGCGACTGGGAGGCGGCGGAGCGCGAGGGCCGCACCATCACGCCCCTGCTGCGCCGGCTCAACGCGGTCCGGCGGCGCAGCCCCGCGCTGCGCCAACTGCGCGACCTGCACTTCCACCACGCCGACCAGGACGCGGTGATCGTCTACTCGAAGTCCGCCCGCGACACACAGGGTTCGAACACGGTTCTGGTCGTGGCGAACCTCGATCCGCACCACACCCAGGAGGCCACGGTCTCGTTGGACATGCCACGGCTCGGCCTGGACTGGCATGAGACGGTGCCGGTGCGCGACGAGCTCACCGGCGAGACCTACAACTGGGGCAGGACCAACTACGTGCGCCTGGAGCCCGGGCACCGGCCGGCGCACGTCTTCACCGTCCTGCGACCGTCCTCACCGCAGATCGGAGGGTCACCCACCACATGATCGTCAACGAGCCCGTCCACGACACGTTCGAGGACACCCCGGCCAAGGACCGCGATCCCGAGTGGTTCAAGCGCGCCGTCTTCTACGAGGTGCTGGTGCGGTCCTTCCAGGACAGCAACGGCGACGGCATCGGCGACCTCAAGGGCCTGACCGCCAAACTCGACTACCTCCAATGGCTGGGCGTCGACTGCCTGTGGCTGCCGCCCTTCTTCAAGTCCCCGCTGCGCGACGGCGGCTACGACGTCTCCGACTACACCGCCGTCCTGCCCGAGTTCGGCGACCTCGCCGACTTCGTCGAGTTCGTCGACGCCGCCCACCAGCGCGGCATGCGCGTCATCATCGACTTCGTCATGAACCACACCAGCGACCAGCACCCGTGGTTCCAGGAGTCCCGCGCCCACCCCGACGGCCCCTACGGCGACTACTACGTCTGGGCCGACGACGACAAGCAGTACCAGGACGCCCGCATCATCTTCATCGACACCGAAGCCTCCAACTGGACCTTCGACCCCGTCCGCAAACAGTACTACTGGCACCGCTTCTTCTCCCACCAGCCCGACCTCAACTACGAGAACCCGGCCGTCCAGGAAGAGATCATCTCCGCGCTGCGGTTCTGGCTCGACCTCGGCATCGACGGCTTCCGGCTGGACGCGGTCCCCTATCTGTACCAGGTCGAGGGAACCAACTGCGAAAACCTTCCTGCGACCCACGAGTTCCTCAAGCGGGTGCGCAAGGAGATCGACACGCACTATCCGGACACGGTGCTGCTGGCCGAGGCCAACCAGTGGCCCGAGGACGTCGTCGACTACTTCGGCGACTTCCCCTCCGGCGGCGACGAGTGCCACATGGCCTTCCACTTCCCCGTCATGCCCCGCATCTTCATGGCCGTCCGCCGCGAGTCCCGCCACCCCGTCTCCGAGATCCTCGCCAAGACCCCCGCCATCCCCACCAACTGCCAGTGGGGCATCTTCCTGCGCAACCACGACGAGCTCACCCTCGAAATGGTCACCGACGAAGAACGCGACTACATGTACGCGGAATACGCCAAGGACCCGCGCATGCGGGCCAACATCGGCATCCGCCGCCGCCTCGCCCCCCTGCTCGACAACGACCGCAACCAGATCGAACTCTTCACCGCCCTGCTGCTGTCCCTGCCCGGCAGCCCGATCCTCTACTACGGCGACGAGATCGGCATGGGCGACAACATCTGGCTCGGCGACCGCGACGCCGTCCGCACCCCCATGCAGTGGACCCCCGACCGCAACGCCGGATTCTCCTCCAGCGACCCCGGCCGCCTCTTCCTGCCCACCATCATGGACCCCGTCTACGGCTACCAGGTCACCAACGTCGAGGCGTCGATGTCCTCGCCCTCCTCACTGCTGCACTGGACCCGCCGCATGATCGAGATCCGCAAGCAGAACCCCGCCTTCGGACTCGGCTCCTACACCGAACTCCCCTCCTCCAACCCCGCCGTCCTCGCCTTCCTGCGCGAGGCCCCCTCGACCGCCGACGGCGGCGACGACGACCTGGTGCTGTGCGTGCACAACTTCTCGCGCTTCGCCCAGCCCACCGAACTCGACCTCAGCGCCTTCACCGGGCGCCACCCCGTCGAGCTGATCGGCGGCGTCCGCTTCCCCGCCATCGGGGAACTGCCCTACCTGCTCACCCTGGCCGGACACGGCTTCTACTGGTTCCGGCTGCGGACGGACGCCGTATAGGAAGCCGGGGGCGGGGCGGTTTCCACCGCCCCGCCCGGGGCACCCATCAGGAACACCCCGCCTCGCCCGGTATCCGGGAACCCGGGCACTGGGGAAAGGACGCGACGCCCATGTCGGAAGCCGTAACCCACTCCGCCCCGGCCCCGCTCGCCCGCCCCGAGTTGCTCGCGTCGCTCGATCCACTGCTGCGGGAATGGCTGCCGCGGCAGCGCTGGTTCGCCGGCAAGGGGCGCCCGGTGACCGGGTTCTCACTGGTCGCCGCGGTGGAACTCCTGCCCTCCACGGCCCCGTTGGGACTGATCCACCTTCTCGTGCGGGCACATCAGCCGCTCTCCGCGGCCCACGGCGCGAGCGCACAGCCCGGCGACTGCTACCAACTGCTCATCGGGGTCCGCGAGGCGCTCCCCCCGCACCTCGCGCCCGCACTGATCGGACACCCCCGGCAGGGGCCGCTGGCCGGCCGCACGGTGTACGAGGCGCTGTACGACCCCCGGCCCGCCGGCGTCCTGCTGGAGGCGCTGCGCTCCGGCGCCCGGCTCGGCGCCCTGCGCTTCGAACGGGACCCACGCCAGGACATACGCGAGGACCTCGTCCCGCGCCTGGTGACCGCGGAACAGTCCAACTCCTCGATCGTGTACGGCGATACGTTCATCCTGAAGCTGCTGCGCCGGATCGTGCCGGGGATCAACCCGGACCTCGAACTGCCGCTGGCGCTGGCCCGCGAGGGCTGCCCGCGGGTCCCGGCGCCGGCGGCCTGGATGGTCGCGGACCTGGACGCCGAGACCCACGTGCTCGGCGTCCTCCAGCCCTTCGTGCAGGGCGCCGCCGACGGCTGGGAGCTGGCGCTGCGGGAACTCGCCAAGGGCGAGGACTTCACCGCCGAGGCGCGGGCGCTGGGCCGGGCCACCGCCGAGGTGCACACGGCGCTCGCCCGGGCCCTGCCGACGGTGACCCTGGGCCATCACCAGACGGCACCGCTCGTCGACACGATGACCGGGCGCCTGGAGACCACCGCTCAGGCCGTTCCGGCGCTGCGGCCCTACGTGCCCGGCCTGCGCACCGCGTTCGAGGCGCTCGCCGACCTGTCCGCCGAGGGCCACACCTGGACCGCCCAGCGCATCCACGGCGATCTGCACCTCGGCCAGTGCCTGCGTTCGGCCGACGGCCGGTGGTCCCTGATCGACTTCGAGGGCGAGCCGTCCAAGCCCCTCGCGGAACGCCGGATGCCGCAGCCCCCGGCCCGCGACGTCGCGGGCATGCTGCGCTCCTTCGACTACGCGGCCCACGCGCTGCCTCCGGCCGGCGGCGCCGACCGGGCCGGTGGCTCCGGCTCGCCGGCCGCGGGCTGGGCCGCCGCCTGCCGGGCCGCGTACTGCGCCGGGTACGCCGAGGCCGGCGGAACCGACCCGCGCACGGACCCGGTCCTGCTCCGCGCCTTCGAGACCGACAAGGCGGTGTACGAGGTCCTCTACGAGGCCCGGCACCGCCCCGACTGGCTGCCGGTTCCGCTGGCGGCGGTGCGGCGGCTCGCCGCGCCGTCCTGAACACCCTTGTGCCGTCTATCCGTTCACCCTCCCGAGGAGGCCCCGCCCGTGACGCCCCGCCCCCCGTCCGACGACGGTCCGAAGAAGAACAGCGCGAAGAAGCCGGCCGCCGGAAAGAAGACGGCGGCCGAGAAGTCCGCCGGGAGGAAGTCCCCGGCCAGGAAGAAGTCCGCCAGGGGCGTGAGTGCCGTGGCGCGGATTCCGGACGCCGCGGACGGCGGCGCGGGTGCCGCCGGGAACGCGCCCGCCGTGCCGGAGGACGGTCGCGCCGTGCCGGAGGGCGGCCCGGGAGGCGCGGACCCCGTCGGTGCCGCGGCAAAGGCCCCCGGCTCCGCGGAGATCGACGCGGCCGACCGCGCGCGGCTGCTCGACGGCACACACCACAACCCACACGGTGTGCTGGGGGCGCACCCGGTGCCGGGGGGCATCGCCTTCCGGGTCTTCCGCCCGTACGCGCTCGGCGTCACGGTCGTCGCGCAGGACCTGCGGGCCGCCCTCCAGGACGACGGGGGCGGGTTCTTCTCCGGCCTGCTGCCGCTGCGGGCGATCCCGGACGCCTACCGGCTGCTCGTGACCTACGCGGACGCCGAACGGGAGACCGAGGACGCCTACCGCTTCCTGCCCGCCCTCGGCGAGCTGGACCTGCACCTGATAGGCGAGGGCCGGCACGAGGAACTGTGGAAGGCGCTCGGCGCGGTGCCGATGGAGCACCAGGGGGTGGCCGGCACACGGTTCACGGTGTGGGCCCCGAACGCGCGAGGCGTCCGCGTCGCCGGCTCCTTCAACTTCTGGGACGGCTCCGGGCATCCGATGCGCTCGCTCGGCTCCTCGGGCGTCTGGGAGGTGTTCCTGCCCGGGGTCGGCGAGGGCGAGCTGTACAAGTTCGACATCACCCGCCCGGACGGCTCGCACACGCTGCGCGCCGACCCGATGGCCCGCCGCACGGAGGAACCGCCCCGGACCTCGTCGGTCGTGCACGCCTCGCACCACGTGTGGCGGGACGCGGACTGGCTGGCGCGCCGGGCGGAGCGCCCGGCCCACGAGGCCCCGGTGTCCGTGTACGAGATCCATCTGCCCTCCTGGCGGCCTGGGCTGACCTACCGTCAGCTCGCCGAGCAGCTGCCGGCCTACGTCGCCGACCTCGGGTTCACGCACGTGGAGCTGATGCCGGTCGCCGAGCACCCCTTCGGCGGGTCCTGGGGCTACCAGGTGACCGGGTTCTACGCGCCGACCGCCCGGCTGGGCACCCCGGACGACTTCAAGCACCTCGTCGACGCGCTGCACCGAGCGGGCATCGGCGTGCTGATGGACTGGGTGCCCGCGCACTTCCCGCGGGACGAGTGGGCGCTGGCCGCCTTCGACGGCCGCCCGCTCTACGAGCACCCCGACCCGCAGCGCGCCGACCACCCCGACTGGGGCACCCTGGAGTTCGACTACGGCCGCCGCGAGGTGCGCAACTTCCTCGTCGCCAACGCCACGTACTGGTGCGAGGAGTTCCACATCGACGGCCTGCGCGTCGACGCCGTCGCCTCCATGCTCTACCTCGACTACTCCCGCGAGCCGGGGCAGTGGAGCCCCAACGAGCACGGCGGCCGGGAGAACCTGGACGCGGTGGCGTTCCTCCAGGAGATGAACGCCACCGTCTACCGCCGCAACCCCGGGGTCGTCACGGTGGCCGAGGAATCGACGGCCTGGGACGGCGTGACCCGGGCCACCCACCACACCGGACCAGGGGGCTTCGGCGGCCTCGGCTTCGGGCTGAAGTGGAACATGGGCTGGATGCACGACTCGCTGGACTACCTGGCCCACGAGCCGGTGCACCGCAAGTACCACCACGACGAGATGACCTTCTCGATGGTGTACGCCTACAGCGAGAACTACGTCCTGCCCATCTCGCACGACGAGGTCGTCCACGGCAAGCGCTCCCTCGTCTCCAAGATGCCCGGCGACTGGTGGCAGCAGCGCGCCAACCTGCGCGCCTACCTCGCCTTCATGTGGGCCCACCCCGGCAAGCAACTCCTCTTCATGGGCCAGGAGTTCGCCCAGGGGGCGGAGTGGTCGGAGGCACACGGCCCGGACTGGTGGCTGCTCGATCCGGCGTACGGCGCCGAGGCGGACCACCGCGGCGTGCGCGACCTCGTCCGCGACCTCAACACGGTCTACCGGCACGAGCCCGCGCTGTGGGAACGCGACACCGATCCGTCCGGGTTCGCCTGGGTCTCCGGCGACTCCGCCGACGACAACGTCTTCGCGTTCCTGCGGCACGCCGCGGACGGCACGCCCCTGCTCGCCGTCTCGCACTTCTCCCCCGCCGTGCGGCACGGCTACCGCCTCGGCGTCCCCGAGGACGTCCCCGCCTGGCACGAGGTCCTCAACACCGACGCCCTGCGCTACGGCGGCGGCGACGTCACCAACCCGCACCCGGTCAAGCCGGAGCCGACCCCCTGGCACGGCCGGCCGGCCAGCGTCCAGCTGACGCTGCCGCCCCTGTCGACGGTCTGGCTGCGGCCGGCCTAGGCGCGCGTCCCCCGGCCGTCCCGCGCCCGCGGAGGGACGGGACGGCCCGGGCGCCGGGCGCGGGTCAGCGCAGGCCGGCGGCCCGCAGCGAGGCGGGCAGTTCACCCGTGTACAGCACGCCCAGGGACTGCGTGGCCCGGGTGAGCGCGACGTAGAGGTCGCTCGTGCCGTAGGAGGCGGGGTCGACCACCAGCACCGCGTCGAACTCCAGCCCCTTGGCCTGGCGGGGGGCGAGGAGGACCACGGACCGGGTCAGGTCCGGTTCCCCGCCCGCCGTGACCCCGTCCAGCCGGCCGGCCAGCTCGGCGTGCAGGGCACGCGGCGCGATGACCGCGAGCCGCCCCTCGGCCGGGGTCAGCTCGGCGACCGCCTCGGCCACCGCGCCGGGCAGGTCGCCGCCGGCGTCGCGCGCCCAGGGACGTACGCCGGTGGAGCGGACGGACCGGGGTGGCTCGAAGCCGGGGTGCTCGGCGCGCGGCACGGCGGCGGCGACGTCCATGATCTCGGACGGCGTGCGGTAGTTGACGCCGAGCCGGGTGTGCTCCCAGCGGTCCCCGACGTACGGGGCGAGGACCTCCCGCCACGAGCCGACGCCCGCCGCCTCCGCCGTCTGCGCGGGGTCGCCGACGAGGGTCATGGAACGGGTGGGGGTACGGCGCATCAGCAGCCGCCACGCCATCGGCGACAGCTCCTGCGCCTCGTCCACGATGATGTGGCCGAAGGCCCAGGTCCGGTCGGCGGCGGCCCGCTCGGCGGCGCTGCGGTGGTCGTCCTCCTCGTGCCGTTCGGCCATCCGTTCGGCGTCGATGATGTCGTGCGCCGACAGGATCTCGGAGTCCTCCTCGTCCTTGTCGTCGAACTCGTAGGTGCGGGAGGCGTAGGAGACGTCCAGGACGCCCTGGGCGTACGCGATCTGGGTGTGCCGCTCGCGGTCGGCGCGGGCCCGGGCGACCCGCTCGTCCTCGCCGAGCAGTTCGGCCGCCTCGTCGAGGAGCGGGACGTCCGCCTCGGTCCAGTCGCCGGGGCCGGTGACCGGGCGCCGGACGGCGCGCGCGTCCTCGTCCGCCAGGTGGCCGTCCGGGTCGGCGAGGAGGTCGGCGACGAGCCGCGTCGGGGTGAGCCTCGGCCACAGCCGGTCGATGGCCGACCACACGTCGGGGTTCTCGGCGAGTTCGTCCCGGATCTGGGTGACGTCACTCGGGTCGAGCAGGTTGCCGCCGTCGAAGGGGTCGGTGCCGATGCGCTCGGCGAGCATGTCGGTGAGGGCGTTGAGGATGTGTCCCTCGAAGTGCTCGCGGGCCACGTTGTGCGGCAGGCCGGCGGCGCGGGTGCGGTCCCGGGCGACCCGGACGAGGCCCGCGTCGAGCATGAGGACCTCCCGGTCGTGCTCGATGGCGATGACCGGGTCGGGGAGCGCCTGCCGCTGCGCGACGGCACGGGCGAGGACGCCGGCCATCTCGGCGCGGCCCTTCACGGCGGCCGCCTGCGGGGTGTCCGCGGCCCTGGCGTGGACACCGGGGAACAACTCGCCGAGGGTGGAGAGCAGGACGCCGGTCTCACCGAGCGAGGGCAGCACCTCTGAGATGTAGCCGAGGAAGGCCGGGTTGGGGCCGACGATGAGGACGGCCCGCCTGGCGAGCAGTTCGCGGTGCTCGTAGAGCAGGTAGGCCGCGCGGTGCAGGGCGACGGCGGTCTTCCCGGTGCCCGGCCCGCCCTCGACGACGAGGACGCCCCGGTGCGGGGCCCGGATGATCCGGTCCTGTTCGGCCTGGATGGTCTGCACGATGTCGCTCATGCGGCCGGTTCGGGCCGAGTCGAGCGCGGCGAGCAGCACCGCGTCGCCGGTGGGGTCCTCGTGGCCGGTGCGTTCGCGGTCGCCGAGGTCGAGGATCTCGTCGTGCAGGCCGGTGACGCGCCGCCCGTCGGTGGTGATGTGCCGGCGGCGGCGCAGGCCCATGGGAGTGTGCCCGGTGGCGAGGTAGAAGGGGCGGGCTACGGGGGCCCGCCAGTCGATGAGGATCGGCGTGTGGTCGGCGTCGTCGGCGCGGACGCCGATGCGGCCGATGTGGTGGCTGACGGCAGGGGCGGCGGTGTCCCGGTCCGGGGCCAGGTCGATCCGGCCGAAGCAGAGCGAGCCGTCGACGGCGTTCAGCGCGGCGAGCAGTCCCGAGCGCTCGGCCACCAGGACGTCCCGTTCGAGGCGGGCCTGCATGGGCGTACTGCCCTGGGCGAGGGCGTCCCCCACGGAGTCCTCGGTGGCCCCGCGCAGGGCGTCCACGCGCGTGTACAGCCCGTCGACGAATTCCTGCTCGTACCGCAGTTCGTCGTCGGGGAATTCTGTGTGTGAGCCCTTGTTTGACAATTCCGCTCCCGCCCGGATATACTCTGCTCAGTGAACTTTGCGCGGCCTTCATAAACAAAGTCGCGAATCATCGAATATACGCAGAGAAATCCCCCGAGCGCAATGGCGCGGGGGATTTTCCGTGTTCGGGGTGCGCCGCGGCCGAGGCGGTCCGGGCCCCGCATCACAGCACGTCGGTCACCTCCCGCAGCAGCTTCCGCTTCGCGCGCGCTCCCACCATCGACGCCACCGGCTCACCGTCGCGGAACACCAGGAACGTCGGCATCGACAGCACCCCGTACGCGAGCGCGGTCCGCGGATTGGTGTCCACGTCCAGCTGGACCACCCGGAACCGGTCCGCCTCCTCACGCGCCAGCTCGGTGAGGACCGGGCCCATCTGGCGGCACGGCGGACACCAGTCGGCGGTGAACTCCACCAGCACCGGACGGTCCGCCCCGATCACCTCCGCCGCGAAGTCCGCGTCCGTCACCTCGGCCACGCCTGCCGCTCTGATCATCGCGTCCTGCCTCCCAGCTCGCACAGCGGTTCCGGACCGCCCGGAACCAGCGCCTCGGCCGCCAGCTCGTCGCGGGCCCGTTCCGCCCGCTCCAACTGCTCGCCGACCTGCGCGCGCACCGACCTCAGCTCCCCGATCAGCGCGTCGAGTTCGCCGAGTTTGCGCCGGTACACGGCCAGCGAGTCGGGGCACGCGTCGCCCTCGGGATGCCCGGCCCGCAGGCATTCCACGAAGGGCCGCGTCTCCTCCAGGTCGAACCCGAAGTCCTGGAGCGTCCTGATCTGCCGGAGCAGCCGCAGATCGCCCTCGTCGTACGTCCGGTACCCGTTCTCGCCCCGCCGCGCGGGCAGCAGCCCCCGCGACTCGTAGTAGCGCAGGGTCCGCGTGGTCGTCCCGGCCCGCGCCGCCAGCTCGCCGATTCGCATGACCCGACCGTATTCCTTGACGCCGACGTCAAGGCAAGCGGCGGCCGGCCCGGCAGCCGCCGTCCCGCGCGGCGGCGCCACCGCTCCGCACGCGCCGCCTCACACCAGGACGCCGGCCGACTCCTCGACCTCCAGCAGGGAGGCGCTCTGCCGCTCCGCCTCGAAGGCACGGCGGCCCCCGCGCAGGCCGAACAGCCGCTTGGTCAGGGCGATGTAGAGGACGGCGAGGATGTTGAGGACGAGGGTGGCGACCTTCAGCCAGCTGAGGTGCTCGGTGAGTTCGTAGACCTCCAGCGGCAGGAACGCGGCCGTGGCGACGACCGTGAGGTACTCCGCCCAGCGCCTGGCGTACCAGAGGCCGACCGCCTCGACGATCTCGACGAGCGCGTACGCCAGCAGCAGCGCGGCCACGAGCAGCAGCGTGGAGTGCCGGTAGCCGAACGTCTTCTGGATCGTGCCGACGACGGGCGAGTGGTCGAGGTCGTAGTGGAAGTGCCGGAACACCGGACGGAAGACGTCGAGGTACTCGTCGAAGAGGCGCCGGACCGCGTCCTGGCTGTTGCTGAACCTCCAGACCGCGACGGCGACCAGCACGATGAACACACCGCGCACCGCCCGCTCGACCGCCAGGAAGCGCAGGACGAACAGGTCCCGCAGCACCGTGCCGCGCGGCACCAGCGGCGCCTCGACGGCGGGGCCCGAGCCGTGCGGATCACCGAGGGCGAAGTCACCGCAGCGCAGACACCGCCACGCCTCGCCCAGTCCCGTCTCCGCGCGCAGCCGGTCGCGCAGCACCGCCTCGTCGGGCGCGTACGTCACGTGGCCCCGCCGCGCGCAGGTGCGCCGGTCCCAGTCGATCTTCATGCTCGGTGTCCTCCGCGGAACGTGGCGTGCCGTGCCGGGGGTCCGGCACGGCACGGTGCTGCACGGTGTACGAGACGACGGGCCGGCGCCGGCGGTTCCGCGCACGCCGGGACGCCGGCCGGCTCAGGTCGCGCCGCTCCCCGCCGGCGCCGTCTCCTGCCCGGACCGCCCGGAGCCGGTCCGGGAGGCGGGCTCCGGTCCGGCCTCGGTCCCGGGCTCGGCTGCCGCCGGGGCGGTGGCCGCGGCCTCGGCCGCCGCGTCCGTGTCCGTGCCTGCGTCGGCGTCGGCGTCGGCCGCCGGGCCCTCGGTCACGGTCTCGGTGCGGTCCCGGCGGGGCAGCAGGACGGCGACCAGTACCGTGCCCACGCCGAGGACGACCGCGCCGACGAGGCTGGTGTGGGCGACGGCGTCCGCGAAGGACGAGCCGACCGCGTCCGCCATCTGCCGTGCGCCGTCGGCGAGTTGACGGGACTGCGCGGTGAGCTGGGCGGCCCGGCCGGCGTCCGCCGTCCCGGCCGCCTGTTCGGCGAGCCGCTGCGCCTTGTCGCCGATGCCCTGCGCGACGGCGTACCCGGCCCCCACCGAGTCCTGGGCGGTGGCCAGTACGCCCGCCGGCAGCGGGCGGCCCGCCGTGGCGTCCGCGAGGTGGGAGGAGTAGGAGCCCGCGAGCACCGAACCGAGGATGGCGATGCCGAGCGAGCCGCCGAGTTCCAGCGAGGTGTCGTTGACCGCGCCGCCGACGCCGAGTTCGGACTCGGGGAAGGCGCCCATGATGGCGTCGGTGCAGGGCGAGAGGGCGAGCCCGATGGCGAGGCCGAGGATGACGAGGGGCAGCACGAAGTCGCCGTACGTCGAACTCGCGTCCACCCGGGTGAGCAGCGCGAGGGCCGCCGTGCCGCCGACCATGCCCGCGGTCACCGTGATCCGCATGCCGATGCGGGGGGTGAGGTAGCCGGTGAGCGCCGAGCCCACGAAGACGGCGCCGGCCAGCGGAAGCATCCGTACGCCGGTGTCCAGGGCGTCGTAGCCGAGGACGAACTGCAGGTGCTGGGTGAGGTAGTAGAAGGCGCCGAAGACGGCGAGGAAGAAGAGGGCGACGGCCAGGTTCGAGCCGGCGAAGCGGCGCTGCGCGAAGCGCCGCACGTCGACGACGGGGCGCGGGTGGCGCAGCTCCCACAGGACGAACAGGACCAGGCCCGCGCCGGCGGCCACGGCCGCGGTGACGGCCTTCGCGCCCCAGCCGAAGTGCGGCCCCTCGATGATCATGTAGACCAGGGAGCCGACCCACACCACGGACAGCAGTCCGCCGACGTGGTCGATGCGGTGCCGGTGCGCGGCCCGGGACGGCGGCACGAGGACGAGGGCCCCGACGACGGCGAGCGCGGCGATCGGCACGTTGATCAGGAACGTGGACGACCAGCCGTGGCGCTCCAGGAGCGCCCCCGCGACCAGGGGGCCGGCCGCGATGGCGAGTCCGGCGGTGGCGGTCCACAGCACGATGGCCTTGGCACGTTCGGCCCGCGGGAAGGTCGCGGCGAGCAGGGAGAGCGTCGCGGGCATGATCAGCGCGGCGCCGACCCCCATGACCGCGCGGGCCGCGATGACCCCGGTGGAACTGCCGACGAGGGAGCCGGCGACCGCGCCGCCGCCGAAGACGACGAGCCCGAGGACCAGGGCGCCGCGGCGGCTGTACTTGTCGCCGACCGCGCCGAGCAGCAGCATCAGCGCGGCGTAGGGGACCGTGTAGCCGTCGATGACCCATTGCAGGTCGGCGCTGGTCAGGCCGAGATCCTGCGTCATGTCCGGTGCCGCGACCGTGAGGGCGGTGTTCGCCATCACGATGATCAGCAGGCTCAGGCAGAGCACGAGCAGTGCCCACCAGCGCCGGGCGTAGGGCCGGTCCATGTCCTCGACCGGTTCTTTCATGACGAGACGCATCGCTACGGCCGCCCTCCTCCGTCGTCCGGCACGGGGATCGGTCCGCACCGGGACTTGCACAATGGCGTGCAATTACACAACCATGTGCAATGTACGAGGTTGCACAGCACTGTGCAAATCAGGAGGTGGAGCGATGCCTGCCGCGGAACGCGGGGGCGCCCGCAGGACGGGCAGAATGGCAGCCATGACCACGGGTAACCCGAGCCGAGCCGATGTGAACCGCCGCCGCATCCTCGATGTCGCGCTCGCCGAGCTGCTGCGCGACCCCGACGCGTCCATGGACCAGATCGCCCGCGCGGCGGGCGTCGTCCGGCGCACCGTGTACGGCCACTTCCCCAGCAGGGAGGCGCTGGTCGGCACCCTGACCGACGAGGCCGTGGCGGCGGTGGCGGCGGCGCACGCGGCGGGCCGCGAGGGCGTGGCGGACCCGGTGGAGTCGCTGGCCCGCTCGACCCTCGCCGTCTGGGAGATCGCCGACCGCTACCGGCTGCTGGTCGCGCTGGCCCAGCGCAGCGTCACCCTCCAGGGCATCCGCGAGCGGCTCACACCGGTCCGCGAGGACTGCGCGGAGATCCTCCGGCGCGGCCTGGAGCAGGGGGCGTTCGCGTCCCCGCTGCCGCCGCGGGCACTGGCGTACGTGCACGAGCAGACCCTGTTCGCGCTCATGGAGGCGGTGAACGACGGGCTGCTGCCCGCCCGTGAGGCGGGCAGCTCCGCCACCGTCACCATGCTCACCGCGGCGGGCGTGCCCGCCGCGCGCGCCACCGCCCTGGTGGCGGAGCTGAGCGGCTGAACCGGCCGGGGCGCACCCCCGCCGGCCCGACCGCCGGCCGACCGGCAACGCGGCGGACGGCCGGTCCGCGGGGTGCGGGCCGGCCGTCCGGTGTTCCGGCGCGCCCGCGCGGGCGCCGGACTCGTCAGGTCGTGGCCAGTTCCTTCTCGCCGCCCTGCTCCGGCACGTCCGGTCCGGTGCCGTCGGTGCCGTCGGCGCCGGACTCGTCGAGCAGCGTCCTCTCGTCGAACGGCAGCCGCCCGGCCAGGACCTCGGCGACCCGCTCCTTGTCGATCTCGTTCGTCCAGGTGCCGATGAGGACCGTGGCGACGGCGTTGCCGGCGAAGTTGGTCAGCGCCCGCGCCTCGCTCATGAAGCGGTCGATGCCCACGATGAGGCCGACCCCGTCCACCAGGGCGGGCTTGTGCGACTGGAGTCCCCCGGCCAGCGTGGCGAGGCCCGCGCCGCTGACGCCCGCGGCGCCCTTGGACGCGACCAGCAGGAAGAGCAGCAGCGGGATCTGCTCGCCGATCGACATCGGCGTGCCCATCGCGTCGGCGATGTACAGCGACGCCATGGTCATGTAGATCATCGTGCCGTCGAGGTTGAAGGAGTAGCCGGTCGGGACGGTGATGCCGACGACGGGCTTGCCGACCCCCAGGTGCTCCATCTTGGCGATGAGCCGCGG
The DNA here is from genome assembly GCF_043199735.1 of Streptomyces sp. NPDC048566. Taxonomy (NCBI): domain Bacteria; kingdom Bacillati; phylum Actinomycetota; class Actinomycetes; order Kitasatosporales; family Streptomycetaceae; genus Streptomyces; species Streptomyces sp. NPDC048566. The sequence continues at coordinate 225,719 of NZ_JBICWL010000008.1, read as the reverse complement.
CAGCGCGGACTCCGACGAGGACGTCGACAGGATGAGCAGGAACTCCCGGCCCAGGTACTTCAGGAACGTGAGGATGTTCAGGCCCGTGACCACCCGCAGCACCGCGCCGAGCACCACGAACACGAACAGGAAGCAGGTGACGTAGAAGCCGAGCATCAGGACGGCCAGACTCTTCAGCGCGTCCACGCCGGCGGAGCCGGTCACGGCGGCGATGGCGCCGAACGCGCCGAGCGGAGCCGCCCACATGACCATGGCGAGGATGCGGAAGACGAGCCGCTGGATGTGCTCGATGCCCCGCAGGACGGGCTGCCCGGCCGAGCCCATCGCCTGGAGCGCGAAGCCGGTGAGGAGCGCGACGAGCAGGGTCTGGAGCACCTGGCCCTCGGTGAACGCCGACACCATCGTCGTCGGGATGATCGAGAGCACGAAGTCGACCGGCGGCAGCGCCTCCGCCGAGACCTGGCCCTGGCCCGCCTGCTTGACCGCGTCGGTCATCGCGAGGCTGCTGCCCGGGTCCAGGACGTTGCCGACGACCAGGCCGATGGCCAGCGCCACCAGCGACATCACCAGGAAGTAGCCGAGCGCGATCCCGCCGACGGCGCCGACCTTGGCGGCCTTGCGCACCGAGCCGATGCCCAGCACGATCGTGCAGAAGATGATCGGCGAGATCATCATCTTGATCAGGTTCACGAAGCCGGTGCCGATGGGCTTGAGCTCGACCGCGAAGTCCGGGGCGAGCAGGCCCACCGCGATCCCGAGGATCACGGCGCCGATCACGGCGAGGTACAGGTAGTGCGTGCGGTCCCGTCTGGCGGCGGGTGCGGCAGGTGCCGTCTGCGATGTGTCGGCCACGGCTGCCCTCCTTGACGACGTCGTCGGCATCATCCGGCGTGCGGCTCACGTCCGGCGGTTCCCGGCGTGCGGCTCACGCCCGGGCTCCGGGAGGCGTGGACTCCCGGGGGATGTGGGGACTATCTCCCGGCCTGTGAGGCCGGTCACCCTTCCGTTCATTGAGTTCACGCCGCGCGGTACGTCGGTTTCACGCCGCGCTCGCCGTTCCGGTCCGCCCGCGGGCGGGGCGGGCGGCGGACCGGCCGCACCGCGGGCGCCGCGGACCTGACCGGTGGACCGGCCGGCCGGGCGAGGCACACTGAACGGCATGCGCCTTCCCCGCGTCCCCCGCCCCCGCAGCCTGGCCGGCCAGCTGTTCGGCATGCAGGCCGTGCTGATCGCGGTGCTCGTCGCCGGGTACGCGCTGTTCACCTACGTCAGCGACCGCGGCCAGGCCGAGGAGGCGGCCGGACGCCAGGCCATGGCGGTCGCCCGTTCCGTCGCCGACTCGCCCTCGGTCCGCGAGGCCGTGGGCACCGCGCACCCCAGCGCCCTGCTCCAGCCGTACGCCCTGCGGGTGCAGCGGGACACCGGCGTCGACTTCATCACGATCATGAATCCGCGGGGCATCCGCTGGACCCATCCCGATGAGTCCCGGATAGGCGGTCACTTCCTCGGGCACACCGGCCCCGCCCTGGCGGGCCGCTCCTTCACCGAGACGTACACGGGCAGCCTCGGCCCCTCGGTGCGCGCCGTGACCCCGATCCGGGCCGGCGGCGAGACCGTCGGGCTGGTCAGCGCGGGCATCAGGGTCCAGGCGATCACCGAGCGCATCCAGGACCAGGTCACCGCCCTGGTCGGGGTCGCGGGAGGAGCGCTGCTGATCGGCGGCATCGGCACGTACGTCATCAACGCACGGCTCCGCCGCTCCACCCACGGGATGAACGCGGCCGAACTGAGCCGCATGCACGACTACCACCAGGCGGCGCTGCACGCGGTGCGCGAGGGGCTGCTGATGCTGGACGGTCAGTTCCGGGTGGCGCTGATGAACGACGGCGGCCGGGAGCTGCTCGGCGTCCCGGGCGAGGTGGTCGGCCGCTCGGTCGCCGACCTCGGCCTGCCGGCGCCGCTCACCGGCGCGCTGCTGTCGGCGGGGTCGCGGGTGGACGAGGTCCACCTCACGGACACCCGGGTCCTGGTGGTGAACACCTCCCCGGTGTCCGGCGGCGAGCGCCGGGGCACCGTCGTCACCCTCCGCGACGTCACCGAACTCCAGTCGCTGACGGGCGAGCTGGACTCGGAGCGGGGTTTCACCGAGGCGCTGCGCTCGCAGGCCCACGAGGCGGCGAACCGGCTGCACACCGTGGTCTCGCTGATCGAGCTGGGCCGCGCCGAGGAGGCCGTCGACTTCGCCACGGCGGAGCTGGAGCTGGCGCAGGCCCTCACCGACGAGGTGGTCTCCGCGGTCAGCGAGCCGGTGCTCGCCGCGCTGCTGCTGGGCAAGGCGGCCCAGGCGAACGAGCGGGGCGTGGAGCTGGTGGTCTCCGCCGACAGCGGCATCGACGACGGGCTGCTGCCGGCCTCCCTCCCGGCCCGCGACCTGGTCACCGTCCTCGGCAACCTGATCGACAACGCCGTGGACGCCGCGCAGGGGACGCCCCGGGCACGGGTCACGGTGACGGCGTGCACCGGCGACGGGGTGCTGGTGCTGCGGGTGGCCGACACCGGTCCCGGAGTGGACCCCGCCCACGCCGAGCAGGTCTTCGAACGGGGCTGGTCCACGAAACCGGCGGGCCCCGCGGGCCGGGGTCTGGGCCTGGCCCTGGTCCGCCGGACGGTGAACCGCCACGGCGGCACCCTGGCCGTCGCGGAGGCACCCGGCGGCGGAGCGGAGTTCGAGGCGCGCCTGCCGCTCCCGGCGACGGGACCGGCACCGGCCCCGGGGGCGCGCGCGCAGGAGGGCCCGGCCGGCGATCCGGCCGCCGGCGCCGACACCCTCCCGGGCACCGTCCCGGCTCCGCGCCGCGCCGTTCCCGCCGATCGGCCGGTCCGGCCCGTTCCGCACGGAGGCGACGCATGACCGATCCGATCAGAGTGCTGGTGGTCGAGGACGACCCCGTAGCCGCCGACGCGCACGTCATGTACGTGGGGCGGGTCCCCGGGTTCAGCGCCGTCGGCGCGGCCCGCACCGGCGCCGAGGCGCGCCGCGTGCTGGACCGGACACCGGTGGACCTGCTGCTGCTCGATCTGCACCTGCCGGACGTGCACGGACTGCGGCTGGCCCGTTCGCTGCGGGCGGCCGGGTACCACGCGGACGTGATAGCGGTGACCTCCGCGCGGGACCTGGCCGTCGTGCGCGAGGGCGTCTCGCTCGGGGTCGTGCAGTACGTGCTGAAGCCGTTCACCTTCGCGACCCTGCGCGACCGGCTCGTCCGGTACGCCGAGTTCCGCGCGGCGGCCGGTGAGGCCAGCGGCCAGGCCGAGGTGGACCGGGCGCTGGCGGCCCTGCGGGCCCCCGGGCCGGCTGCGCTCCCCAAGGGTCTGAGCGCGCCCACCCTGGAACGGGTGACCGTGACCCTGCGGGACTGCGCCGACGGCCTGACGGCGGCCGGGGTCGCGGAGGCGGTCGGCATCTCCCGGATCACGGCCCGGCGCTACCTGGAGCATCTGGTGGACGCCGGCCGGGCCGCCCGCGCCCCCCAGTACGGGACGGTCGGGCGGCCGGAACTGCAGTACCGGTGGGTGCGGGGCTGACGGGGCCCCGGCGGGCGAGCGGCCTGCCGCAGACGGGGCGCGCCCGGCGGGCGGGCCCCGGCGGCCCCGGGCGACGGGCCCGGCCGGGCGCCGGCGGACCCCGGCGCAGGACGGGGCCGGGGGCGGCCGGCGACCGGTGGGCCGATCCGGGTGCCGCCGCCGGCGCTGGTGCCGTAGCCGGAACGGGTCGCCGGACGGCTCGCGGCGTCCGGTGCGGTGCACCGCACCGCGGAGCATCGCCCGGGTACGGGAAATACCCGGCTGCTACGACAACGCGGCGAGGTGCCGTGCCGGGCGTCGCGAGCCGGTGAACCCTTCCGGTCAGGGCGCTGGAAGGGCGCCCGGCCAGGCGTCGAGCGCGTTCTCGTCGGAGGGCCGTACCGGGCGCCGGGGCCGCAGCCGTAGGTTCCTACGATCCGTGATTGTGGCCGAACAGCCCGTAGTCAGCGCGGCCCGGGGCCCATACCTTGTGCGCGTGCACCGACCGCAAGCCGAACAGCCCACCCCGCCCTTCAACGCCCTCGCCGCCCGCAGGCTGCGGGCGGCGCTCGGCATGGGGCCCGAACACGTCGCCTACGGACTGCGCGCCTCCTACGGCCTGCCGTACGCGACCCCCGATCTGATCACCGCGTGGGAGCGCGGAACGACGGCGCCGAGCAGCCCGGAACTCACCGCCCTCGCCGGGGTGTTGTGGTGTTCACCGGGCGAACTCATCGGCGCCCCGCGCACCCTGCGCGAACACCGTGTGGCCCGCGACCTCGCCCAGGAGGACGTGGCGCGGGCCGTGGGGCTCGAACTCCTCGCCTACCAGCGGATGGAGGAGACCGGGAGCTGGCGCGGCACCGAGCGCCAGTCGGCCGCGCTCGCCGACGTCCTCGACCTGTCACTGCCGGACTTCGTCACCGTGACCGGGCGCGACGGCAGACTCGCCGACCTGCTGCGCAGCGCCGTCACCACCCGCTGGCAGGCGTACGTCCGGCCGGTCGCCAAGACCGTGCCGCTGGACCGGCAGCTTCTGGAGGACGCCCTCCAGGAGATGCACGCGGACTACCAGGGGCAGATGGCCGCCACGCTCAGCTGGGGTCCGGGGCCGGCCGCCGCCGGCTCCGGCGCGTCGGGACGGGAGTACCTGGAACGGGTCGTCGACCACTTCTGGTCGACGATCCGGGCCCACACCCACTGACCCGCGGCCGGGGACCGTCCGCACGCCGGAGGTTCACCCGCCGCCGGACGTCCGGCGGCGGGACCGGGCCGGCGCCGGGTCCCGGCCGGCGCACCGGGTGACGTCCCGGGGCACGGCCGCCCGGGCCCCGGCGGGGGGGGCTAGAACACCGACTCGGCCTCGTCCATGCGGTCCTTGGGGACGGTCTTCAGCTCGGTCGTCGCGTCCGCGAGCGGCACCATCTCGATGTCGGTGCCGCGCAGCGCGGTCATCCGGCCGAACCCGCCGCTGTGCGCGGCCTCCACGGCGTGCCATCCGAAGCGGGTGGCGAGCACCCGGTCGTAGGCGGTCGGGGTACCGCCGCGCTGGACGTGGCCGAGGATGACGGGCTTGGCCTCCTTGCCGAGCCGGCGCTCCAGCTCGTACGCCAGGGCGGTGCCGATGCCCTGGAAACGCTCGTGGCCGAACTGGTCGATCTCGCCGTGGCCGTAGTCCATCGCGCCCTCGACGGGGTGGGCGCCCTCGGCGACGCAGACGACGGCGAACCGCTTGCCGCGCGCGAAGCGCTCCTCGACCATCGCGACCAGGTCGGCGGGGTCGAAGGGGCGTTCGGGCAGGCAGATGCCGTGCGCGCCGGCCGCCATGCCGGACTCCAGGGCGATCCAGCCGGCGTGCCGGCCCATGACCTCCACGACCATCACCCGCTGGTGGGACTCGGCGGTGGTCTTCAGCCGGTCCATGGCCTCGGTGGCGACGCCGACGGCGGTGTCGAAGCCGAAGGTGCGGTCCGTCGCGGAGATGTCGTTGTCGATGGTCTTCGGCACGCCGACCACGGGCAGGCCCGCGTCGGAGAGCATCCGCGCCGCCGTGAGGGTGCCCTCGCCGCCGATCGGGATGAGCACGTCGATGCCGAACTCGCGGGCCATGTCCTGCGCGTTCTCGCAGGCCTCGCGGAGCCGGTCGCGCTGGAGCCGGGAGGAGCCGAGGATGGTGCCGCCCCGGGCGAGGATGCCGCTGACCGCGTTGAGGTCGAGGGTGCGGTAGCGGCCGTCGAGCAGGCCGGCGTAGCCGTCCTCGAAGCCGATGACCTCGTCGCCGAAGTGGGTGACCGCTCGGTGCACGACCGACCGGATCACTGCGTTCAGGCCGGGGCAGTCGCCGCCTGCGGTGAGAACTCCGATGCGCATCGTGCTGTGTCTCCTGCTCGCTGCCGGTACGTGTGAGCCAGCTCGATTGTTCCACGCCCCGCGGAGCACCGCCGCTGCCCCGGGGCTCCCGGCCGTCCTCCGGGCTCCCGGTCCGGTCCGACCTGGGCGTTTGCCCTGGGGGGCGCCTTAGCCAGCCCCGGAGGTATTGTCAAGAGGGTTCTGCTCACGTGGGTGGGCCCCTTTGCGAGCCCAGCGCACCGCCTGGCGCCGAGACGGATGGAGAGCACGCGTGACGCGCAGCGTGTACGTGACCGGGATCGACCGCGGCGACGGCCGCCAGGTCGTCGAGCTGGGGGTCATGGAGCTGCTGACCCGCCAGGTCGACCGGGTGGGCGTGTTCCGCCCGCTCGTGCACGACGGCCCGGACCGCCTCTTCGAACTGCTCCGGGCCCGCTACCGCCTCACCCAGGACCCGGCGACGGTCTACGGCATGGACTACCACGAGGCGTCCGCGCTCCAGGCCGAGCAGGGCACCGACGAGCTGGTGTCCACCCTCGTCGACCGCTTCCACCTGGTCGCCCGCGACTACGACGTCGTCCTCGTCCTCGGCACCGACTTCGCCGCCACTCAGTTCCCCGACGAGCTGGCGCTGAACGCGCGGCTGGCGAACGAGTTCGCCGCCTCGGTGATCCCGGTCGTCGGCGGCCGGGCGCAGAACGCGGAGTCGGTGCGCGCCGAGGCCCGCAACGCCTACCGCGCCTACGACGGGCTGGGCTGCGACGTCCTCGCCATGGTGGTGAACCGGGTGGAGCCCGCGAGCCGGGCGGAGATCGTGGAGCGGCTCGGCTCCCGGCTGCCGGTCCCCTGCTACGTGCTGCCCGACGAGCCCGCGCTGTCCGCGCCGACCGTCGCGCAGATCACCCAGACCCTCGGCGGCGAGGTGCTCCTCGGCGACGACGCCGGCCTGTCCCGCGACGCGCTCGACTTCGTCTTCGGCGGCGCCATGCTGCCGAACCTGCTGCGGGCGCTGACCCCCGGATGCCTGGTGGTCACCCCGGGCGACCGCGCGGACCTGGTGATCGGCACGCTCGCCGCGCACAGTGCCGGCACCCCGCCGATAGCGGGCATCCTGCTCACCCTGAACGAGCGGCCCAGCCCCGAGATCCTCACGCTCGCGGAGCGCCTCGCCCCCGGCACCCCGGTCGTCTCGGTGACGGGCAACTCCTTCCCCACCGCGACGGAACTGTTCTCCCTGGAGGGCAAGCTGAACGCGGGCACCCCCCGCAAGGCGGAGACCGCGCTCGGCCTGTTCGAGCGGTATGTCGACACCTCGGACCTGCTGAAGCGGGTGTCCGCGCCGAGCAGCGACCGGCTCACGCCGATGATGTTCGAGCACAAGCTGCTGGAGCAGGCACGCTCCGACAAGCGCCGTGTCGTCCTGCCCGAGGGGACCGAGGAGCGGGTGCTGCACGCCGCGGAGGTGCTGCTGCGCCGCGGAGTCTGCGACCTGACCCTGCTCGGCCCGCCCGACCGCATCCGCAAGAAGGCCGCCGACCTGGGCATCGACCTGGGCGCCGCCCAGCTGGTCGACCCGCATACCTCGGCGCTGCGGGACACCTTCGCCGAGAAGTACGCGGAGCTGCGCGCGCACAAGGGCGTCACGGTGGAACTGGCCTACGACGTCGTGGCCGACGTCAACTACTTCGGCACGCTGATGGTGCAGGAGGGCCTCGCCGACGGCATGGTGTCCGGGTCCGTGCACTCCACGGCCGCGACCATCCGGCCCGCCTTCGAGATCATCAAGACCCGGCCGGAGGCGAAGATCGTCTCCTCCGTCTTCTTCATGTGCCTGGCCGACAAGGTCCTCGTCTACGGCGACTGCGCGGTGAACCCCGACCCCGACGCCGAGCAGCTGTGCGACATCGCCATCCAGTCGGCGGCCACCGCCGAGCAGTTCGGGGTGGAGCCGCGGATCGCGATGCTGTCGTACTCCACGGGCACCTCGGGCACCGGCGCCGACGTCGACAAGGTGCGCGAGGCGACCGATCTGGTGCGGCTGCGCCGGGGCGACCTGCGGATCGAGGGGCCGATCCAGTACGACGCCGCCGTCGAGCCGTCGGTCGCGGCGACCAAGCTCCCGGAGTCCGAGGTCGCGGGCCAGGCGTCGGTGCTGATCTTCCCCGACCTCAACACCGGCAACAACACGTACAAGGCCGTGCAGCGGTCGGCCGGCGCGATCGCCGTCGGGCCGGTGCTCCAGGGGCTGCGCAAGCCCGTGAACGACCTGTCGCGCGGCGCCCTCGTCCAGGACATCGTCAACACGGTCGCCATCACGGCGATCCAGGCCCAGGCCCCCGACCAGAAGGCTCCCGCGCAGTGACCGCAGACCGCTCCCCCGCCCCCGCTCCGTCCGCTACGGCGCGCCCGGCCTCCGCGGCCACGCGCGTGCTCGTGCTCAACTCCGGGTCCTCGTCGGTGAAGTACCAGCTCCTCGACATGCGGGACAGCTCCCGGCTCGCCGTCGGTCTGGTGGAGCGCATCGGCGAGAACGGCTCGCTGCTGCGGCACACCGTGCCGGCCACCGGTGAGACCCGGGAGTCGGCGGGCGAGTTCGCCGACCACGAGGCCGCCCTGAAGGCGGTCGCCGCGGAGCTGTCGGCGGACGGGCTCGGTCTGGACTCCCCGGAACTGGCGGCGATCGGCCACCGGGTGGTGCACGGCGGCAGGACGTTCACCGAGCCGGTGGTCGTCGACGACGCGGTCCTCGCGGAGATCGAGCGGCTGATCCCGGTGGCGCCGCTGCACAACCCGGCCAACCTCACCGGCATCCGCACCGCGGCGGCACTGCGGCCCGACCTGCCGCAGGTCGCGGTCTTCGACACGGCCTTCCACACGACGATGCCGGAGTCGGCGGCGCGCTACGCGATCGACGTGCGGACGGCCGACGAGCACCGCATCCGCCGCTACGGATTCCACGGCACCTCGCACGCGTTCGTCTCGCGGGCGACGGCCGAACTGCTCGGCAGGCGCCCCGAGGACGTCAACGTCATCGTGCTGCACCTGGGCAACGGCGCGTCCGCGTCGGCGGTGCGGGGCGGGCGCTGCGTGGAGACGTCGATGGGGCTCACCCCGCTGGAGGGGCTGGTGATGGGCACCAGGTCGGGTGACGTCGACCCGGCCGTCATCTTCCATTTGCAGCGTGTCGGGAATCTGTCCACGGACGAGATCGACACTCTTCTCAACAAGAGGAGCGGTCTGGTCGGCCTGTGCGGCGACAACGACATGCGGGAGATCCGCCGTCGGGTCGACGCCGGCGACGAGCAGGCGCGGCTGGCCTTCGACATCTACATCCACCGCCTGAAGAAGTACATCGGCGCCTACTACGCGGTGCTCGGCCGGGTGGACGCCGTGGCCTTCACCGCCGGCGTGGGCGAGAACGCGGCACCGGTCCGGGAGGCGGCGATCGCGGGCCTGGAGGAGCTGGGGCTGGCCGTCGACGGCGAGCTGAACGCCGTGCGCGGGGGCGGGGCCCGCCTTGTTTCGCCGCCCTCCGCGCGGGTGGCGGTCGCCGTGGTGCCGACGGACGAGGAGCTGGAGATCGCCGCACAGACGTTTGCGCTGGTCGGAGGAGGGGCCGCCTGAACGGGCCACGGAGCCACGCCTGAGCGGGCATCCGCCCATTTGTATCTTCCGCCAGACGGAATATTCCGCAGCGAAACAAACCGATAGGATCGCCCCATGCGCCGTTCGAAAATCGTCTGCACCCTCGGCCCCGCGGTCGACTCCCACGAGAAGCTGGTCGCGCTGATCCAGGCCGGCATGAACGTGGCCCGCTTCAACTTCAGCCACGGCAGCCACGCCGAGCACCAGGGCCGGTACGACCGGGTCCGGGCCGCCGCGGCCGAGACCGGCAGCGCCCTCGGCGTGCTCGCCGACCTCCAGGGCCCGAAGATCCGCCTGGAGACCTTCGCCGAAGGCCCCGTCGAGCTGGAGCGCGGCGACGAGTTCGTCATCACGACCGAGGACGTGCCCGGTGACCGGCACATCTGCGGCACGACCTACAAGGGCCTGCCCGGCGACGTCTCGCACGGCGACCAGATCCTCATCAACGACGGCAACGTCGAGCTGCGGGTCGTCGAGATCGACGGCCCCCGGGTCAAGACGGTCGTCATCGAGGGCGGTGTCATCTCCGACCACAAGGGCATCAACCTGCCCGGCGCGGCCGTCAACGTGCCCGCGCTGTCGGAGAAGGACATCGAGGACCTGCGCTTCGCCCTGCGGATGGGCTGCGACATGGTCGCCCTGTCCTTCGTGCGGGACGCGAACGACGTGAACGACGTGCACAAGGTGATGGACGAGGAGGGCCGCCGGGTCCCCGTCATCGCCAAGGTGGAGAAGCCGCAGGCCGTCGAGAACATGGCGGGCGTCGTCGCGGCGTTCGACGCCGTGATGGTGGCCCGCGGCGACCTGGCGGTCGAGTACCCGCTGGAGAAGGTCCCGATGGTGCAAAAGCGCCTGGTGGAGCTGTGCCGGCGCAACGCCAAGCCGGTGATCGTCGCGACCCAGATGATGGAGTCGATGATCACCAACTCCCGCCCCACGCGCGCCGAGGCCTCCGACGTGGCGAACGCGATCCTGGACGGCGCGGACGCGGTCATGCTGTCGGCGGAGTCCAGCGTGGGCGCGTACCCGGTCGAGACCGTGAAGACGATGTCGAAGATCGTCACCGCGGCCGAGCAGGAGCTGCTGTCCAAGGGGCTCCAGCCCCTGGTCCAGGGCAAGAAGCCGCGCACCCAGGGTGGTTCGGTCGCCCGTGCCGCCTGCGAGATCGCCGACTTCCTCGGCGGCAAGGGCCTGGTGGCGTTCACCAAGTCCGGTGACACCGCGCGCCGGCTCTCGCGCTACCGCGCCGAGCAGCCGATCCTGGCGTTCACCACCGACGAGGGCACCCGCAACCAGCTCACGCTGAGCTGGGGCGTCGAGTCGCACGTCGTGCCGTTCGTGAACAGCACCGACGAGATGGTCGAGCTGGTCGACCGCGAGCTGCAGAAGCTCAAGCGGTTCAACAGCGGCGACGTCGTCGTGATGACCGCCGGTTCGCCGCCCGGCGTCCCCGGCACCACCAACATGGTCCGGGTGCACCACCTGGGCGAGGTCGACCAGGCCTGATCCCGGCCCCGCAGCAAACGCCGAGGGCGCTCCCTGTCGGACAGGGGGCGCCCTCGGCGTTTGCTGCGGCTCCCGGAGGGATCGTGGGCGTCCGGCCTCAGCCGGTCGTGTACTGGTGCAGCCCGGGGATGGTGAGGGTCCCGCCGAACTGGCCCGCCTGGACGACCTTGACCTTGGTGAAGTAGATCAGCGGGATGTTCAGCGGCGGAGGGTTGTCCGGGTCGAACGTGACCGGGATGAGGCCCAGCAGGTTCCCGGAGATGCTCTCGGTGTACATGACCGTCTTACCGTCGCGGATGGTCGACGTCGAGCCCTTGGCCGCCTGCACGTGGTAGGTCTTGCCGGCCTGCTTGTCGTCCACCGTCTGGTGCAGGTCGCCGATGTCCGTGCCGTCGGATATGACGTACTTGAGGACCTTCTTGACGCTGCCGTCGGCGGTCTTCACCTTGACGATGCCCTGGTAGTCGGCGCCCTTGAGGAGCAGGGAGCTGGCGTTGAGGTACCAGGGGTCGTCCGGCAGGGTGACCGGGTTGTCGACGCCGCCCTCTTCGTCGGTGGCGGCCGGGCAGTTCTTCGGGTCCGTCGTGGCGCTCGCGGACGGGCTGGGGGTGGCCTCGGCGGCCTCGGCCGCCTTCTCCGCGGCGTCGGTGGTGACCTTCGCCGCCTTCGAGGCCGCGCCGGCGGTGTCCTCGACGGTGTCGGTCGTGTCCTTGACCGTGCCGGCGACCTTGTCGGTCGTGTCCTTGACGGTGCCGGCCGCGCTCTTGTCGCCGGAGGAGGCACTGCCGCCGGACCGGTCGGCGGACGCGCTCTCGGACGCCGAGGGGGAGGGCGTGGGGGTGGCGCTCTCCTTCTCGTCGGGCGTCAGGAGGTCGGCGAGGGCGTCGCCGATGCCCAGCGGGTCGAGCGGGTTCGTCGACTTGGACGCCGTGGGGGCCGGGTCGGCGTCGTCGGCCGATGCGTCCGGGGCGACGGCCGCGGGGGACGAAGCGGAGGGGGCGGGCTCGGCCTTGTCGTCGGAACCTGAATCCGGCGAAGAGGTCGTGCCCTTGTCCGCGGAGTCCTTCGCGCCCCCGGCGTCCTTCGCCTCCTTGGACGCGGAGGGTTCCGGAGTTGCCTCGGCGGGCGACTCGCTCGCGTCGGCCGAGGGGGTGGGCGAGGCGGACTCCGAGGCGTCCTTGCCGTCCGCGGCACCGGTGACGGCCTCGACGCACGCCTGGTACTCGTCGGCCGTGAGGCTCTTGGCCGTGGAGTGGTCGTCCGCCTGGGCGAGCGTCGGGGTGAGCCCCATGCCCATCAGGACCGCCGTCGGCATCGCCGCGATGGCTATCGCCTTGCCCGCGGGCACGTGGAACCTGGTGAACAGCGGCTTCCGCGGGGCCGCGTGGCGCGGTCCGGTTCTCACACGGGACCCGTCCACCACCTCGGTCCCGTGGGTCACCTTGTCAGCCGGCACTGTGCCTCCCGTTCGCCCCGTTGCTCGGGCTCGTTCCTGACAGATCGTTCGGGTCGTCCACGGCGTCCGCTTCCGGGGCGGTCCCCGCCGGTCCGGCCGGCGCCTCCACGGGCGCCTCGTCCTTGGCGAGCGGAACCGGCGCGGCGTGCTCCTCCACGGGTTCGCCCGGAACCCAGGAGACGGCCATGGCGCCGCCGATCATGGCGAACAGGAAGCCGACCAGGAAGCCGCCCAGGTTGGACACCGGGATGGACACGAGCGCGAGGAGGATCGCCGCGACCCCGGCGAACGTCCGCACGTGCTTCTGGAACCAGAGGCTGATGCCGAGCACCACCAGGAGCACGCCGATGATGAGGGATCCGGCGCCCGCGGTGGTGGACATCGCCAGCGTCAGGTGACCGAGCTGAAGCTTCGCGTAGGGGAAGTACGCGATGGGGAATCCGCCGAGCACGATGAACAGGCCGGCCCAGAAGGGGCGGTCGCCCCTCCACGCACGGAAGTTCCGCCGGAACACCTGGAGGTAGTGCTCGTCGTGCTGGCCGGGCGCGGCAGGAGTCTCGGCGCTCATGGATACAGCTCCCTGGAACGGCTTTGCTGTGAGAAGTACGCGATTGCGCTCCGCCTACGCGTGCGGAGCGGGGCGGGTGAAGGGGCGTCGGCCCCTCTCACCCGCCCCAGGGGTGCTTAGTAGCACTCCTTGACGCCCTTGGACACGGACATCTTCAGACCGCTGAGCTTGAACGTGCCGGCGGTGGTCGCCCACGCCGTCTGCTTCACGTCCGTCAGCGTCGCCGAGTCGGCCTGCTGGGCGAACCCGTACGGGTTGGACGCCTCGCCGCTCTTGAGACCCGGGCCCTTGCTGGCGTCCTTGGCGGCAACACCGATGTCGATGTTGCGGAACGTCGCGTTGGCCTGGAGGTCCTCGACGTCGATGTACAGGTTGTCGGCCTCGACCGGCGTACCGCCGCCGCCGGCCTTCAGCACGAGGCTGACGGAACCGAGCAGCGGGATGTCCGGGGTCACCACGGACTGGCACATGTTGGAGATCTTGGCGTTCTTGAACGCCGAGACCGCGACGGGGTGAGCCGTCTTGTTGCCGTCGAGGGTGTAACCCGAGTCGATGGCTCCGTACTGCGCGAAGCCCGTACCGTCGAGCCGGTCGGCCGTCACCTTGAACGACTGGCCGGAGACGCTGAACGATGCGGCCAGAGCGCCCTGCGCGAGGGCGACACCTATCGCTGCCGTGGCGGCCACCGAGGGCACCATCACGACCGCGAACCGCTTCCATCTGGTCCCGCCACGCACCTGGGACTCCATATTTCCTCCTTCTCGGACGTACATCTCCTGGCCCTGACTGCCCCTTTCGGCGGCTCAGCCGGGCAGGGATGGGAGAAGTGCTACGTCCTCGGGAAGGAGAGCGCCCGTTTCCGGCAGTGCGACTGCACCCGAATCACCGGCGATCACCCCCGAGCGACAACCACTGGTCGCGCCTGACACACATCACGCACAACCTGCCGGACAGGCTCCGCCGGACGGCGGAGACCCCCCTGTCCAAGAGCCGGCAGCACCGCCTCCGGCTCTACTCGGTGGGGACCCAGAAAATCCGCTGCCCCGACTGGCGGGCGGGGTACGGGAATGGACCGAGCGTCGCCGATCGTGGTCCATTCTCGCCGCCCGCACAAGGGGGTTCGTTACTCGCTAGTAACGGCGGGATAACCGAACCACGACCGGTCGGCGCCGGACGGCGACGCAGGGTGCCGTCGAGGGGGGTGACAGAGTGGTTGATTGGCGGACGGAACCAGACAGTTCAACGCCCTGGACTTACTCGGAGTAACAGCGGCCGCGTTTGCCAAGTTTTGGCAAAGCGCGGCCACTCACCCCTCCGTCGACCAATGATTCACGCGGGCATCACAAGCCCTGGCGTTTAGGGACTGGTCAGAACAGCGCCCTCGCGAGCGACCTGCGCGCCGCGGTCACCCGCGGGTCGTCGCCGCCGACGACCTCGAAGAGTTCGAGCAGCCGCAGCCGCACGGTGTCCCGGTCGTCGCCCGCGGTGCGGCGCACGGTGTCGATGAGCCGCCCGAAGGCGTCCTCCACGTGACCGCCGACCAGGTCCAGGTCGGCACCCGCGATCTGCGCGGCGACGTCGCCGGGCTTCTCGGCGGCGTCCCGGCGCACCTGCTGCGGATCGAGCCCCTGCACGCGCTGGAGCAACTCGGCCTGGGCGAGCCCGAGTTTGGCCTCGGTGTTGCCCGGGTCGTCGCTCAGCACGTTCCGGTACGCCTGTACCGCGCCGCCGAAGTCGCCCGCGTCGAGCGCCTGCACGGCGGCCTCCAGCAAGGCGTCGTAGGGCCCGGCCGGCACCTGGGGGGCCTCGCCCGCCTCGTCCGGCGCGGCGTCGCCGTCGACCGTCAGACCGGTCAGGCCGAAGCGCTCCTCCGCGACCTGGACGAGCTGGTCCAGGGTCCCGCGGATCTGCGCCTCCGAGGCGGCGCCCTGGAAGAGCGGCAGCGCCTGGCCGGCGACCACCGCGAAGACGGCGGGGATTCCCTGGACCCCGAACTGCTGCATCAGCATCTGATTGGCGTCGACGTCGATCTTGGCGAGCAGGAACCGGCCGTTGTACTCGACGGCCAGCCGCTCCAGGACCGGGCTGAGCTGCTTGCAGGGCTCACACCACTCGGCCCAGAAGTCGATGACGACGGGCACCTCGGTGGAGCGCTGGAGGACCTCGCGCTCGAATCCCGCCTCGTCGACGTCGATGACGAGGCTTGCGGGTGTCACGGCCCCGCCTCCGTCGCCCTGACGGGCCGCGTCGGCGCGCGCCTGCTCCGCCTTCGCCTTGGCCTCCTGGGCCGCCTTCACCGCGGCGAGGTCGACGACTCCGCTCATGGACATGTTCCGTGGCTGCATGAGTACATCCTCCCCCTTCCTCGCGCACGGGTGAAAAGCCGTGGAAAAAGCGTGCCGGAAACCGGTCCCCCTCCGGCGTGGTCGGCGCCCGGTCCCCACCAGGCGCCCGGTGCGGTTGTCGCCGCGTTCGAGCTTTCGCTACGGGTCGTAGCGTAACTGCCCGCGGGCACCGCTGTCCGCCGTCCGCCGGTGATCTCCCTCACGACGTCACAGAACCGCCGGATATCGCCGCCGAGGCGGCCGGATATGGTCACCGGCATGCACTGTCGCTCCTCGGCCGGCCGGACCGGCCGCCCCCGCAGCGCCGCCGCGGACGCCGCGATCCTGGAGGCGACCCGTGCGGCCCTGGTCGAACTGGGCTGGTCGAAACTGACGTTGGGGGACGTGGCGACCCGCGCCGGTGTGGCCAAGACGACCCTCTACCGCCGCTGGGCGGGCAAGAACGAACTGGTCGTCGACGCGGTGGCCGTCCTCTTCGACGAGCTGGAGCTGCCCGACCGGGGCAGTCTGGCCGCCGACATCGAGGGCGTGGTGCTGCAGTTCGCGGCGATCCTGGACCGCCCGGAGGCGAAGACGGCGCTGATGGCGGTGGTGGCGGAGTCCACCCGCGACGAACCGCTGCGCGAGCGCATCAGGACCTCGATCGTGGACCGGCAGAAGCGCCTGGTCATGGAGGGCCGGGCCCGCGCACAGGCCCGTGGTGAGCTGCCCGCCGAGAGCGACCCGGCCGCCGCGGCCCGTACCGCCGACCTGATCTTCGACGTGGTCGCCGGCGCGGTCGTGCACCGCACCCTGGTCAGCGCGGAGCCCGCCGACGAGGAGTGGGTGCGCACCTTCACCCGCGTCCTGCTGCTCGGGCTGAGCGGAATCACCGACGACTGAGCACACCGGCCGCCGCGTGCCCGTCCGGGGACGCGCGGACGCGCGGGCCCGGGCCGGGGAGGCCGGGAGGTCCGGGCGGGGGAGGCCGGGAGGTCCACGCCGGGGCGTCCGGGCCGCGGTCTCGGCCCGGACGCGCCGGACGTCGCAGGACCCCGGGGCCTCGGCGCCCGGGGTCCGGCGCGGGTCAGAAGCCCGCGGGCTCCGTGTAGACCCCCCACTCGTCGCGCAGGACGCCGCAGATCTCGCCCAGGGTGGCCTCGGCGCGGACCGCGTCCAGCATGGGGGCGATCATGTTGGAGCCGTCGCGGGCGGCGGCGAGCATGGCGTCCAGCGCCCCGCGCACCGCGGCCTCGTCCCGCCCTTCCTTGCGGGCGCCCAGCTCGCGCACCTGCTCGCGCTCCACCTCGTGGCTGACCCGGAGGATCTCCAGGTCGCCGGTCACGGAGCCGTGGTGCACGTTCACGCCGACGACGCGCTTGTCGCCCTTCTCGACGGACCGCTGGTACTGGAACGCCGACTCGGCGATCTCGCCGGTGAACCAGCCGTCCTCGATGCCGCGCAGGATGCCCGAGGTGATCGGCCCGATGGGGTGGCGCCCGTCGGGGTGCGCCCGCAGCCCGCGCTCCCTGATCTGCTCGAAGATCTTCTCCGCGTCGGCCTCGATGCGGTCGGTGAGCTGCTCCACGTACCAGGAACCGCCCAGCGGGTCGGCGACGTTGGCGACGCCGGTCTCCTCCATGAGCACCTGCTGCGTGCGCAGCGCGATCTCCGCGGCCTGCTCCGAGGGCAGGGCCAGCGTCTCGTCGAGCGCGTTGGTGTGCAGCGAGTTGGTCCCGCCGAGCACCGCGGCGAGCGCCTCCACGGCGGTGCGCACCACGTTGTTGTAGGGCTGCTGCGCGGTCAGGGACACACCGGCGGTCTGCGTGTGGAAGCGCAGCCACTGCGCCTTCTCGGACCGCGCGCCGTACACGTCGCGCATCCAGCGGGCCCAGATCCGGCGGGCCGCGCGGAACTTGGCGATCTCCTCGAAGAAGTCGACGTGGGCGTCGAAGAAGAAGGAGAGCCCGGGGGCGAAGACGTCCACGTCGAGCCCGCGGGAGAGTCCCAGCTCCACGTACCCGAAGCCGTCGGCGAGCGTGTAGGCGAGCTCCTGCGCGGCCGTCGCGCCCGCCTCCCGGATGTGGTACCCGGACACCGACAGCGGCTTGTAGGCGGGGATCTTCTCGGCGCAGTGCTCCATGAGGTCGCCGATGAGGCGCAGGTGCGGCTCGGGCTGGAAGAGCCACTCCTTCTGGGCGATGTACTCCTTGAAGATGTCCGTCTGGAGGGTGCCGTTGAGCACGGCGGGGTCGATGCCCTGGCGCTCGGCGGCGACCAGGTACATGCAGAAGACCGGCACGGCGGGCCCGCTGATCGTCATCGACGTCGTGACGTCGCCGAGCGGGATGTCCCCGAAGAGGACCTCCATGTCGGCGGCCGAGTCGATGGCGACACCGCAGTGCCCGACCTCGCCGAGCGAGCGGGGGTCGTCGGAGTCGCGGCCCATCAGGGTCGGCATGTCGAACGCCACGGACAGTCCTCCGCCGCCGTTGGCGAGGATCATCTTGTAGCGCTCGTTGGTCTGGAGGGCGTTGCCGAATCCGGCGAACTGCCGGATGGTCCAGGTCCGGCCGCGGTATCCGGTGGCGTACAGCCCGCGCGTGTAGGGGTACTCCCCGGGCCAGCCGATCCGCTCGAAGCCCTCGTAAGTGTCCCCGGGCCGCGGGCCGTACACCGGCTCCACGGGATCGCCGGAGAGCGTGGTGAAGTCGGCCTCGCGCTTGCGGGAGGCGTCGTAACGGGCCTGCCAGCGTCGGCGGCCTTCCTCGATGGCGTCAGCGTCCATACCCCTGAATTTACTAGGACGTCCTAGTAAATGTCGATGGCAAACCGCCGCACGATCCCGTACGGCGGTGCGGACCGGGCGCCGAGGGGCGCCCGTCAGGCCTCGGCGACGGCGGGCGAGCCCTCCGCGACCCGGGGCTCCAGCTCGCGGCTGATCCGGCGCTCCACGAAGAACGCGGCCGTGGGGATCGTGCCCGCCAGGAGCACCCAGAGCTGCTTGCCCACCGGCCACTTCGCCTTGGACCCGAGGTCGAACGCGAAGACCAGGTAGACGACGTACAGCCAGCCGTGCGCGATCGCGACGACGCGGGTGAAGTCGGCGGCGCCGTCGACGCCCAGGCCGTACTTGGCGATCATGCCGAGGCACAGCAGAACCAGCAGCACACCGGTGACGTAGGCCATGACGCGGTAGCGCGTCAGCACGCTCTTCTTCATGGCTACGAGGGTAACCACCGCGGGGGCGCGATCTTCGCGCACCCCCGCACATCGCCCACGGCCGCCCGCCCGCGGAGGCGCGCCGGCGGGATGCGGCTACTCGTCCTCGAAGTCGTGCGCCGCCACCCGCAGCGGCCGGAGCATCGCGAAGATCTCCGCGCACTCCTCGGCGTCGTAGGCCCCCAGCCCGAAGTCCATGCCCATCAGGTCGCGGGTCGCCGCGTCGCACACCTCGCGGCCCTTGTCCGTGATCGAGGCGAGCGTGCCGCGCCCGTCGTTGGGGTTGGGCCGCTTGTCCACCAGACCGGACCGCACCAGGCGGTCCACCGTGTTGGTGACCGACGTCGGGTGCACCATCAGCCGCTCGCCGATCTTCGACATCGGCAGCTCGCCCGCCTTGGAGAACGTGAGCAGCACCAGCGCCTCGTACCGCGCGAACGTCAGCCCGTACGGCTTGACCACGGCGTCCACCTCGGCCAGCAGGATCTGGTGCGCGCGCATGATCGAGGTGATCGCGGCCATGGACGGCACGGACCCCCAGCGCTGCTGCCAGTGCTCGTCGGCACGGGCGATGGGATCGAAAGCGAGACTGAGCGGCTTCGGCACGGCAAAGACCTTACCGGCCGGTCACATCGTGGTCAGCCCTGTCTCGCCTTTCGGTCCGCCCTCCCGCGACGGGCGGACCGGACACCCCGTCCGCCGCCCCGCCGCACCGCCCCGCGCCCCGTTCCCGGACCCCGCCCCGGCCGCCTCCGGACCTCGCCCCGAGGGGCGTCACCCCCCTCGGGCGGACCGCCGGACGGCCACCGCGAGAAGGCGCCGGACCGCGCGCGGGTACGCGGGAACCCCGGCTCGCGGGCCGGGGTCGTCGCCGCGCCGCAGGGCGCGGTCCTCTCAGGCGGAGAGGTGCCGTTCGACGGTGTCCACCTTGGAGGTGAGGCCGTCGGTGACACCGGGACGGATGTCGGCCTTGAGGACGAGGGAGACGCGCGGCGCGCGCTCCTCCACCGCGGCGACGGCGCGCCGCACGACGTCCATGACCTCGTCCCACTCCCCCTCGACGGAGGTGAACATCGCGTCCGTGCGGTGCGGGAGGCCGGACGCGCGGACGACGCGGACGGCGTCGGCGACGTACCCCCCGACGTCCTCGCCGACCCCGAGCGGGGTCACGGAGAAGGCGACGATCATGCGTTGACGATCCCTTCCTGGCGGGCCCGGGAGGCGATGACGGCGTTCTCGGCCTCGCGCTTGAGCTTGCGCTCGGCGAAGAAGCCGCCGGTGGGCAGCACGGAGAGCACGAAGTAGAGGATGCCGGTGCCGGCGCTCCAGCGGGCCCGGTTCCAGGCGTCGGCCCAGAAGAGCACGTAGAGGACGAAGAGGAGGCCGTGGATCGCGCCCATGACGGGCACGGCGTTGAAGTCCGTGGTCCGCTTCAGCACCGAGCAGACGAGCAGCAGCAGGAAGGACACGGCCTCGGGGGCCGATACCAGGCGGAGCCGGCGCAGTGCGCCGGCGGTCTTCAGGTCCACGGATCACCTTCGGTGGGAGTGTGCCGGCAGGGGACGCCGCCTTGTGAACGCAAGCACAAGCGTCCGGACCATTGTGGCATCCGGTGCCGGCGGGCCGGGCCGAGGGTCCGGGTGGGGCGTCCGGCGCCGTTCCCGGCGGCTTGCTCGGGGTCGGTTCGGGGTCGGGATCCTCCCGGAGGACCTGTCCGCGACCGCACGCCGGGGCTACCGTCGGCTCGTGGCGATGTTTCGACTTCAGGGCAGCAAGGTGCTGGCCGTCGACATGACCGGGGACGCCGTGAAGGCGAAGAACGGCTCGATGGTCGCGTACGACGGGCAGATGACCTTCAAGAAGCTGAGCGGGGGCGGTGAGGGGGTCCGGGGGATGGTCACCCGGCGCCTGACCGGTGAGCAGATGACGGTGATGGAGGTGAAGGGGCACGGGACGTGCTGGTTCGCGGACCGGGCCTCGGAGATCAACCTGGTGGGGCTCCGGGGCGACAAGCTCTACGTGGAGTCGAGCAATCTGCTGGTGACGGACGCCGGACTGCGGACCGGGACGACGTTCACCGGGCTGCGGGGCGCCTCGCAGGGCAACGGGCTGTTCACCACGACGGTCGAGGGGCACGGCCAGGCGGCCATCATGTCGGACGGTCCCGCCGTGGTACTGCGGGTGAGCGCCCAGTACCCGCTGACGGTCGATCCGGGGGCCTACATCGCCCATCAGGGGAACGTGCGGCAGTCCCTCCAGTCGGGTGTGACGTTCCGCACGCTGCTCGGCGAGGGCGGCGGAGAGGCGTTCCAGATGCGGTTCGAGGGCGACGGGCTGGTCTACGTCCAGCCCAGCGAGCGGAACACGATCGCGGGGGATGTGTGATGACGTTCCGCGAGGTGAACTCGAAGATGGTCGAGGCCACCGTGGTACCGGGCCGGCGGCTGTTCAGCCAGCGGGGGGCGATGCTGGCGTACAAGGGCGAGGTGTCCTTCACCCCCAGCGTCCAGGGCGGCCAGGGCGGTGTGATGTCGATGATCGGCCGGCGGCTGGCCAACGAGGCCACCCCGCTGATGACGGTCGAGGGGTCGGGGACCGTGCTCTTCGGGCACGGCGGGCACCACGTGCAGGTGATCGGCCTGTCCGGGGACACCCTGTACGTGGAGGCGGACCGGCTGCTGGCGTTCGACGGCACGCTGGAGCAGGGGACCATGTTCCTCGGCTCGCAGGGCGGCGTGATGGGCATGGTCCGGGGCCAGGTGACGGGTCAGGGGCTGTTCACGACGACGCTGAGGGGACACGGCTCGGTGGCGGTGATGGCGCACGGCGGGGTCTTCGAGGTGCCGATCACCCCGCAGCGCCCGGTCCACGTCGATCCGCAGGCGTACGTGGCGCACCACGGCGACGTGCGCAACAAGCTGTCGACGGCGCTGGGCTGGCGGGAGATGGTCGGGCGCGGTTCGGGCGAGGCGTTCCAGCTCGAACTGAGCGGCAGCGGTTCGGTGTTCGTGCAGGCGTCGGAGGAGAAACTGTGAGCGGGTACGGCACTCCGGGCGGTCCGGTGATCCACGATCCGATGTCGCTGCCGGTCGACGACAACGTGAACAGCTACACCTTCTGCGTGGAACTCAAGGGGAGCCGGTGGTTCCTGCAGAAGGGCAAGATGATCGCCTACTACGGGGCGATGGAGTTCAACGGCATCGGGCACGGCCGGCTGGACCGTCTGGTGCGCACCTCGTTCCATTCGCCACTGCACGCGAGCGACTGGGTGGTGGCGGAGGGTTCGGGCAAGATGCTGCTCGCCGACCGGGCCTTCGACGTGAATTCGTACGACCTCGACGACGGCAACCTGACCATTCGCTCCGGCAACTTGCTCGCTTTTCAGCCAAGTCTCGCGCTGAAGCAATCGATCGTGCCCGGCTTCCTGACACTGATCGGCACGGGCACGTTCGTGGCCGCCTCCAACGGCCCGGTGGTGTTCATGGAACCGCCGATCCGGGTGGACCCGCAGGCCCTGGTCGGATGGGCCGACTGCCCCTCCCCGTGCCACCACTACGACCACGGGTACATGACGGGCGTGATGGGCGGTCTACGTGCGATGACAGGGCTCGGCGGGGCCTCCGGCGAGGAGCACCAGTTCGAGTTCGTGGGGGCCGGCACGGTGCTGCTCCAGTCGACCGAGACACTGATGGCGGAGCAGGCGACGGGAGCGGTCCCGCAGCAGGCCGGAGTACCCGGTTCCGGTGGGGTGGCGGGGCAGCACGGGCAGCAGTCCGGGGCACCGCGCCTTCCCGGACAGCTGGGAGACCTCCAGCGTCGCTTCGGGCTGTGAGCGGTAGTCTGCGGAGTGTGACATCGAACGCGTGCGCACCGTCACATCACCCTCACTAGTTCGCCTTTCAACATTTTAGGTAGACTTCATTCATGGAGACCGAGACGGCCACGCGCTGGCTGACCGATGCGGAGCAGTGCGCCTGGCGCACCCACCTGGAGGTCAACAGGCTGTTGACGTATCAGCTCGAAAGAGATCTTCAGCCGTTCGGGCTGACGATGAACGACTACGAGATCCTCGTGAACCTCTCGGAGTCGGAGGGCGACCGCATGCGGATGAGCGACCTGGCGTCCGCCACCCTCCAGTCCAAGAGCCGCCTCTCGCACCAGATCACCCGCATGGAGGGCGCCGACCTGGTCCGCCGCGAGAACTGCGAGTCCGACCGGCGGGGGCTGTACGCGGTCCTCACCGAACACGGCCTGGAGACCATGAAGAAGGTCTCGCCGCATCACGTGGCCTCGGTGCGCAGGCACTTCATCGATCTGCTGTCCCCCGACTCGCTGGAGGACCTGCACAAGTCCCTGCGGCCCATCGCCGAGCACCTGCGCGGCCAGCGCGGCAAGCCCTAGCGGCGGCCGCCGCCGGTCACACCGGGTCCGCAGTGCCCGGCCGGGCGCCTGCGACGCCGCCGCGCGTCGCACGCGCCCGGGCCGGCCGCCGGTACCGGCCCCTCAGACCCGCCCGGGCTCGACCTCCGCGTCCGGCGCACCCCACCCCGGCTCGGCGTCCTCGGCGTCCGGCGCACTCCGCTCGGCCGGGCAGGCCGTGGCCGCGCCGCGTGACGCGGACGCCCCGGGCAGCGCGACCAGGGCCGCCGTCAGCGAGACCGCCGCCGAGACCGCGAAGCACCAGCCCACCGGCAGCCGCCCCACCAGCAGGCCGACGCCGGCCGCGCCGCCCGAACCACCGGCGTTCACCGCCGTGTTGACCCAGGCCCCGGCCTGGGTGCGCAGACCCGGCGGGACCGCGGCGTCCGCGACCAGGTAGGACGTCGTCAGCGCCGGGGCGACGAAGAAGCCCGCACAGGCGACGGCCGCGGTCAGCGTGCCGAGGCCGGGGGCGAAGGCGGCGGCCAGCAGGGCGAGACCCACACCACCGGCCGTCAGGGGCAGTCGCGCGCCCAGCGGCGGGCGCCGGTCGAGAGCGCCGTTGAGCAGGCCGCCGAGCGCGCTGCCCAGCGACAGCGCGGCGAGCACCCAGGCCGCGGTGTCCGCGCGCTGGTGATGCCGTTCGGCGAAGGCCACGATCAGCAGGTCGACGGCGCCGAGCGACAGTCCGACGCCGAGCGCGACCGCGACGGGCCGCACGAGGGCCCGTCCACCCTGCCGGAGGCGACCGGGGCGGGCCGTCCCGGCACCGGCCGGGCGCAGCCCCGCCACGGCCGGGGACAGCACGAACGCCAGGGTCCCGGACCAGACCAGCAGGGCGCTCAGCAGGACCGCCGCGGCGGGCGGCGCCTCGCGCACGAGGGCGCCGACGAGCAGCGGCCCGGAGACGAAGAGGACCTCCTCCAGGACACCGTCGAGGCTGTACGCACGCCGCAGCAGTTCCTCGTCGGGGGCGAGCCTGCTCCACACGGCACGCATCGTGGGGCCGAGCGGCGGGGTGCACGCGCCCGCGGCGACGGCCGACGCCCCGATGGCGACCGCCGGTGCGCCGGGCCGCCAGGCCACCACCGCGAGGAGCACCAGCAGACCCGCGTAGAGCGTGGCCATGGGCAGCAGGGCGCGGCGGGGTCCGTACCGGTCGATCAGGGCGGCACGGGACGGCGAGAGGAACACGCTCGCGGCGCCGAACAGCGCCATGACCGTGCCGGCCGCGGCGAGCGAGCCGGTGGCGCGGGTGGTGGTGAGCATGATGGCCAGCGAGACCAGGCCGTAGGAGAGACGGCCGGTCAGGGCGGCGGCGACGGTGCGGCGGGCGTGGGGAACGCGGAAGAGCGCGGCGTACGAAGGCCGCGGGGACATCCCGGACATGGACGAGTTCCTCGCTGCGAGGCGGAAAAGGGGACGCCGAACGCCGCGACGCCCGGGCCGCGGTCCTGCCGGGGCCGTGGGTGCGTCGCGGACCTGGGCGGCCCTTACGCCTGGAGGAGGAACATGCGCTCAACTTAACAGCCGGCGCCGGGAGTCGGCCGGAGAGCCCGGAACCCGCCGGGCCGGGATGGGGCGGACCGCGGTGCGGCGGCCTCGGCGCGGGAGGCCGGGGCACGGCGGGCCGAGATGGGGCGGGACGGGGGGCCGGGCGGGCCGAGGTACAGCAGGCCGGAGTGCGGCGAAGCACGGTCCAGCAGGCCGGGGTAGAGCGGGCCGAGGTACGGCGCACCGCGGCGCAGGAGGCCGAGGTACAGCAGGCCGAGGTGCAGCGCACCGCGGCGCAGGAGGCCGCGGTGCGGCGGGCCCGGCGCGGGAGGCCGGGGCGCAGCAGGCCAAGGTGCGGCGACCCTCGGCGCGGGAGACCGAGCCACAGCGGGCCGCGGGCCGGGGGTGCGGCGGGCCCGGTGTGTCCGCGCCGCCGCACCCCGGTCCGGTCAGTTCTCGGTGAGGCCCTCGACGAGGGAGTCCGCGGCACGGTAGGGGTCCAGTTCCCCCGCGACGATGCGCTCCGCGAGGGCGCTGAGGCGGCGGTCCCCGTGCAGGTCGCCGATGCGGCGGCGCAGCGTCGTCACGGCGATCGTCTCGACCTCCTGGGCGGCCCGCGCGAGCCGGCGTTCGGCGAGCACGCCGTGCTCCTCCATCCACGCCCGGTGCTTCTCCAGCGCCTCGACCACCTCGTCGATGCCCTCGGAGCGGGCGGCGACCGTCTTGACGATCGGCGGGCGCCAGTCGCCGGGACCGCGGGACTCGCCGAGGCCGAGCATGTGGTTCAGCTCGCGGGCGGTGGCGTCGGCCCCGTCCCGGTCGGCCTTGTTGACGACGTACACGTCGCCGATCTCCAGGATTCCGGCCTTGGCGGCCTGGATGCCGTCGCCCATGCCCGGGGCCAGCAGGACGACGGAGGTGTCGGCCTGGCGGGCGATCTCCACCTCCGACTGGCCGACGCCGACGGTCTCCACGAGGATCACGTCGCAGCCGGCCGCGTCGAGCACGCGGATGGCCTGCGGGGCGGCCCAGGCGAGACCGCCGAGATGGCCGCGGGTGGCCATGGAGCGGATGTAGACGCCCGGATCCGAGGAGTGGTCGGACATCCGCACCCGGTCGCCGAGGAGCGCGCCGCCGGAGAACGGCGACGACGGGTCGACCGCGAGGACGCCGACCCGCCTGCCCTGCCGCCGGTAGGCGGTCACCAGGGCGGACGTCGACGTCGACTTTCCGACGCCGGGCGATCCGGTGAGCCCGACCACGTACGCGTTCCCGGTCAGCGGGGCCAGCGCCGCCATGACCTCACGGAGCTGCGGTGCCGCCCCCTCCACCAGGGAGATCAGCCGGGCCACCGCCCGCGGTCGCCCTTCTCTGGCCTGGGCCACCAGCGAGGAGACGTCCTGCATCACAGCTCCGTTCACGAGAGATCGGGTGGAACGCGGGTCAGGCCTTGGCCACCCGCAGGATCAGCGCGTCGCCCTGACCGCCGCCGCCGCACAGGGCCGCCGCGCCGACACCGCCGCCGCGCCGCTTCAGTTCGAGCGCCAGGTGCAGCACGAGACGGGCACCGGACATGCCGATCGGGTGGCCGAGCGCGATGGCGCCGCCGTTCACGTTCACCTTGTCCGCGCTCACCCCGAGGTCCTTCATGGACTGGAAGGCCACCGCGGCGAACGCCTCGTTGATCTCGATCAGGTCGAGGTCGCCGGTCTCCAGCCCCTCCTTCTTCAGGGCGTGCAGGATCGCGTTCGAGGGCTGCGACTGGAGGGAGTTGTCGGGTCCCGCCACGTTGCCGTGCGCGCCGATCTCCGCGATCCAGTCCAGGCCCAGCTCCAGCGCCTTGGCCTTGCTCATGACGACCACCGCGGCGGCGCCGTCGGAGATCTGGGAGGCGCTGCCGGCGGTGATGGTGCCGTCCTTGGCGAAGGCGGGGCGCAGCTTGCCGAGGGACTCGGCGGTGGTCTCGGCGCGGATGCCCTCGTCCTTGCTGAAGACGACGGGCTCGCCCTTGCGCTGCGGGATCTCGACGGGGGTGATCTCCGCCTCGAAGATCCCGTTCTTCTGCGCGGCGGCGGCGCGCTGGTGCGACTGGGCGGCGATCTCGTCCTGCTCGGGGCGCCGGATGCCGAGGCGGGTGTTGTGCTTCTCGGTGGACTCGCCCATGGCGATGTTCTCGAACGCGTCGGTGAGGCCGTCGTGGGCCATGGCGTCGAGCATCTCGATCGCGCCGTACTTGTAGCCCTCACGGGACTTCGGGAGCAGGTGCGGGGCGTTGGTCATGGATTCCTGGCCGCCGGCGACGACGACGTCGAACTCGCCGGCGCGGATGAGCTGGTCGGCCAGGGCGATGGCGTCGAGGCCCGAGAGGCACACCTTGTTGACGGTGAGGGCCGGGACGCTCATGGGGATGCCCGCCTTGACGGCGGCCTGGCGCGCCGGGATCTGCCCCGCCCCGGCCTGGAGCACCTGGCCCATGATCACGTACTGCACCTGGTCGCCGCCGATGCCCGCGCGGTCGAGGGCGGCCTTGATCGCGAATCCTCCGAGGTCGGCCCCGGAGAAGGACTTCAGCGAGCCCAGCAGCCGTCCCATGGGCGTCCGGGCGCCCGCGACGATCACGGAGGTCGTGCTGTTCGTTCCAGACATGAGGTGCGATCCCCTTACCGGCTTGCACAGCCGAGGAGTGAACGAGGGTTTACTGAGAATGTACTGAGCGGTACGCCACGCGTCATCCGGCCCGCGGTGTGATCGCGCGCACGTTGCGTAACCACGCCGGGAGCGCTGCACTGACTGCATGCTGACGCGAATCGACCACATCGGGATCGCCTGCTTCGACCTCGACACCACCGTCGAGTTCTACCGGGCGACATACGGCTTCGAGGTGTTCCACACCGAGGTCAACGAGGAGCAGGGCGTGCGGGAGGCCATGCTCAAGATCAACGAGACGTCCGACGGGGGTGCCTCCTACCTCCAGCTGCTGGAACCGACCCGGGAGGACTCGGCCGTCGGGAAGTGGCTGGCGAAGAACGGCGAGGGGGTGCACCACATCGCCTTCGGCACCGCGGACGTCGACGGCGACGCCGCGGACATCCGGGACAAGGGCGTCCGCGTGCTGTACGACGAGCCCCGGATCGGTTCCATGGGGTCCCGGATCACCTTCCTGCACCCCAAGGATTGCCACGGAGTCCTGACGGAACTGGTCACTTCGGCGGCGGTTGAGTCACCTGAGCACTGACCACCGTATATCTGGGCCGGTAGGGTTGGGGGCGGCCGTCACCTTCACGGGGGGACGGCCGGGGTCCTGCCGCCTTCGGGCGCGCGGGACCCAGGGCCGGGGTCCAGGTTTCGGGGGGCGAGCGTCGGGGCAACAGCCCATGCTCCGCCGTTGATCTGACACCATTCCCCGGGGGCCCCGTTCGGCGGATGGACGGGGCTCGTTCGGAAAGACTTGCGACCAGGGGACGGATGGGACCGCGCAGTGCGGGGCTACGAACGCCAGGAGCGAGAGCCGGCGGCTGACGTCGACCACCTCTCTCGGTTCGAGGCCGAGATGGAACGGCTGAAGACCGAGCGGGAGAAGGCCGTCCAGCACGCCGAGGACCTCGGCTATCAGGTCGAGGTGCTGCGCGCCAAGCTGCACGAGGCGCGCCGCAGTCTGGCGACCCGTCCTGCCTACGACGGGGCGGACATCGGCTATCAGGCCGAACAGCTGCTCCGCAACGCACAGATGCAGGCCGACCAGCTGCGCGCCGACGCGGAGCGGGAGATCAGCCAGGCCCGCGCCCAGACGCAGCGGATCCTCCAGGAGCACGCCGAGCAGGCCGCCCGGCTCCAGGCGGAGCTGCACCAGGAGGCCGTCACCCGCCGCCAGCAGCTCGACCAGGAGCTCGCCGAGCGCCGGCAGACCGTCGAGTCGCACGTCAACGAGAACGTGGCGTGGGCCGAGCAGCTGCGGGCCCGTTCCGAGTCGCAGGCCCGCCGGCTGCTGGAGGAGTCGCGCGCGGAGGCCGAGCAGGCACTGGCCACCGCACGCGCCGAGGCCGAACGGGTCACCTCGGAGGCCCGCCAGCGGCTCACCAACGACGCGGAGGCGGCGCGCGCCGAGGCCGAGGCGCTGCTGCGCCGGGCCCGCGCGGACGCCGAGCGGCTGCTGAACGCCGCCTCGACGCAGGCGCAGGAGGCCACCGAGCACGCCGAGCAGCTGCGCAGCTCCACGGCCAGCGAGTCGGACAGCGCCCGCCGGCAGGCCACCGAGCTGAGCCGGGCCGCCGAGCAGCGGATGAGCGAGGCCGAGACGCGGCTGCGGGAGGCGCAGGCCGAGGCCGACAAGGTGCTCGCCGAGGCGAAGGAGGCGGCGGCCAAGCAGCTGTCCGCGGCCGAGTCCACGAACGAGCAGCGCACCCGGACGGCCAAGGAGCAGGTCGCCCGGCTGGTCGGCGAGGCGACCAAGGAGGCCGAG
This sequence comes from Streptomyces sp. NPDC048566, assembly GCF_043199735.1. Classification (NCBI taxonomy): domain Bacteria; kingdom Bacillati; phylum Actinomycetota; class Actinomycetes; order Kitasatosporales; family Streptomycetaceae; genus Streptomyces; species Streptomyces sp. NPDC048566. The sequence goes on along the minus strand of NZ_JBICWL010000008.1, from coordinate 196,713 downwards.
GCCACCAAGTCGGAGGCCGAGCAGCTCGTCGAGGACGCGCGGGCCAAGGCCGAGACGATCATCGCGGAGGCCGAGGAGAACGCCCGCAGCCTCACCGCCGAGGAGACCGCCTCACAGCTCGCGAAGGCCGCGCGGACCGCCGAGGACGTGCTGAACAAGGCGTCCGAGGAGGCCAAGCGGACGACGAAGGCGGCGGCGGAGGAGGCCGAGCGGATCCGCACGGAGGCGGAGACCGAGGCCGACCGGCTGCGCGCCGAGGCGCACGACATCGCCGAGGAGCTCAAGGGCACGGCGAAGGACGACACCAAGGAGTACCGCGCCAAGACGGTCGAGCTCCAGGAGGAGGCGCGGCGGCTGCGCGGGGACGCCGAGCAGCTGCGGTCCGACGCGGTCGCCGAGGGCGAGCGCATCCGGGCGGAGGCCCGGCGGGAGGCCGTCCAGCAGATCGAGGAGGCGGCGCGGACCGCCGAGGAGCTGCTCGCGAAGGCGAAGGCCGACGCGGACGAGCTGCGGCAGGCCGCCACGGCGGACAGCGAGAAGGTCCGTACCGAGGCGATCGAGCGGGCGACGGGGCTGCGTCGGCAGGCCGAGGAGACGCTGGAGCGCACCCGTGCGGAGGCCGAGCGGCAGCGCGCGGAGGCGGAGGAGCGGGCCGAGGCGATCACGGCCGACGCGGAGCGGGCCGCCGCGAGCCGGCGCGAGGAGACCGAGCGGACCCTGGAGGCCCGCCGGACCGAGGCCGAGGAGGAGCTGGCGCGGCTGCGCACGGAGGCCGAGGAACGGCTGACGGCGGCCGAGCAGGCGCTGACCGACGCGCGGGCGGAGGCCGAGCGGATCCGCCGCGAGGCGGTGGAGGAGACGGACCGGCTGCGGTCGGAGGCCGCGGAGCGCGTGCGTACCCTCCAGGCGCAGGCCGAGGCCGAGGCGGAGCGGCTGCGCACCGAGGCGGCGGCGGACGCGTCGGCCTCCCGTGCCGAGGGCGAGAGCGTCGCGGTGCGGCTGCGGTCGGAGGCGGCGGCCGAGGCCGAGCGGCTGAAGTCGGAGGCGCAGGAGAGCGCGGACCGGGTCCGGAGCGAGGCGCAGGCCGCGGCCGAGCGGCTGGCGGCCGAGGGCGCCGAGGCGCTGGCCGCCGCGCAGGAGGAGGCCGCGCGGCGGCGCCGCGAGGCCGAGGAGACGCTCGGTTCGGCCCGCCAGGAGGCCGACCAGGAGCGGGAGCGGGCCCGCGAGCAGAGCGAGGAACTGCTCGCCTCCGCCCGCAAGCGGGTGGAGGAGGCGCAGGCCGAGGCCGTCCGGCTGGTCGAGGAGGCCGACCGGCGGGCGAACGAGATGGTCTCCGGTGCCGAGCAGACCGCGCAGCAGGTGCGGGACGCGGTGGCGGGGCTGCACGAGCAGGCGCAGGAGGAGATCGGCGGACTGCGGTCGGCCGCCGAGCACGCCGCGGAGCGGACCCGGACCGAGGCCCAGGAGGAGGCGGACCGGGTCCGGGCGGACGCGTACGCGGAGCGCGAGCGTGCCGCGGAGGACGCGTCGCGGCTGCGGCGGGAGGCGTCCGAGGAGACGGAGGCCGCCTCCGCGCTGGCCGAGCGCACGGTGGCGGAGGCGATCGCCGAGTCGGACCGGGTGCGTTCGGAGGCCGCGGAGCACGCCCAGCGGGTGCGTACGGAGGCGTCGGACGCGATCGCGGGCGCCGAGCAGGACGCCTCACGGACCCGGGCGGACGCCCGGGAGGACGCCAACCGGATGCGTTCGGACGCGGCGACGCAGGCGGACACCCTCGTCAGCGAGGCGGCGGCGGAGGCCGAGCGGCTCACGGCCAAGACCGCGGCGGAGGCCGATCGGATCCGCGCCGAGTCGGTGTCCGCGGCGGAGAAGCTCATCGAGGACGCGACCGGTGACGCGGAGCGGCTGCGGGCCGAGGCGGCCGACACGGTCGGTTCCGCGCAGCAGCACGCCGAGCGGGTGCGCGCCGAGGCCGAGCGGGTCAGGACGCAGGCCGAGCAGGAGGCGGAGCAGGTCACGTCGGCGGCGCGGGAGGAGGCCGACCGGACCCTGGACGAGGCCCGCAAGGAGGCCAACAAGCGGCGCTCCGAGGCGGCCGAGCAGGTCGACACCCTCATCTCCGAGACGGCCTCCGAGGCGGACAAGCTCATCGCGGAGGCCCGGCAGAGCGCCCAGAAGACGACCGCGGACGCCGAGTCGCAGGCCGACACGATGGTCGGGGTGGCGCGCGGCGAGGCGGAGCGGCTGGTCTCCGAGGCGACCGTCGAGGGCAACACCCTGGTCGAGCGGGCCCGCACGGACGCGGACGAACTGCTGGTCGGGGCGCGCCGGGACGCCACCGCGATCCGGGAGCGGGCGGAGGAGCTGCGGGAGCGGATCACCTCGGAGATCGAGGAGTTGCACGAGCGGGCCCGGCGCGAGTCGGCCGAGGCGATGAAGAACGCGGGCGACCGGTGCGACGCGCTCGTCAAGGCGGCCGAGGAACAGCTCGCGGAGGCGAAGGCGAAGGCCAAGGACCTGGTGTCGGAGGCCAACTCCGAGGCCGGCAAGGTGCGGATCGCCGCCGTGCGCAAGGCGGAGGGGCTGCTCAAGGAGGCCGAGCAGAAGAAGACCTCCGTCGTCGCCGAGGCCGAGAAGATCAGGTCCGAGGCCATCCAGGAGGCCAAGGCGGCCGTCGAGGAGGGCAAGCGGGACCTGGAGGTGCTGGTGCGCCGGCGGGAGGACATCAACGTGGAGATCTCCCGCGTCCAGGACGTCCTGGAGGCGCTGGAGTCCTTCGAGGCGCCGGGCGGCAAGGACGGCGGCGTCAAGGCGGGGGCTGCGGTGGGGGCGCCCCGATCGGGTGGCAAGTCGTCGGACGGCTAGCCGGAACCACCCATTTCGTGCTCCGCGGGGCGTCCGGGCGCGGGTTCTGGCAAGCCATCCGGGGGCCGGCCACCCGAAAGGAGTGTCATTCTCCAGATCAAACACGTATCCGCTCGATGACACACCGCTTTGACCCCTAGGATTCCACCTATCACCTCACCGGTCTCATTCGACAGGAACCCCATGAGCGACACTTCCCCCTACGGCTTCGAGCTTGTGCGGCGTGGGTACGACCGCGCTCAGGTGGACGAACGCATTTCGAAGCTCGTCTCCGACCGTGACAGCGCTCTGGCCCGCATCACCGCCCTGGAAAAGCGCATCGAGGAGCTCCACCTCGAGACGCAGAACGCCCAGGCCCAGGTAACCGACGCCGAGCCGTCGTACGCCGGGCTCGGCGCGCGTGTCGAGAAGATCCTCCGCCTCGCCGAGGAGGAGGCCAAGGACCTGCGCGAGGAGGCCCGTCGCGCGTCCGAGCAGCACCGCGAGCTCGCCGAGTCGGCGGCCCAGCAGGTGCGCAACGACGCCGAGTCGTTCGCCGCGGACCGCAAGGCCAAGGCGGAGGACGAGGGCGTCCGGATCGTCGAGAAGGCCAAGAGCGACGCCTCGCAGCTGCGTTCCGAGGCGCAGAAGGACGCGCAGTCCAAGCGCGAGGAGGCGGACGCCCTCTTCGAGGAGACCCGCGCCAAGGCCGCGCAGGCCGCCGCCGACTTCGAGACGAACCTCGCCAAGCGCCGCGAGCAGTCCGAGCGCGACCTGGCCTCGCGTCAGGCCAAGGCCGAGAAGCGCCTCGCGGAGATCGAGCACCGCGCGGAGCAGCTCCGCCTGGAGGCGGAGAAGCTGCGGACGGACGCCGAGCGCCGCGCCCGCCAGACGGTGGAGACGGCCCAGCGCCAGGCCGAGGACATCGTCGCCGACGCGAACGCCAAGGCCGACCGCATCCGTTCGGAGTCCGAGCGCGAGCTGGCCGCCCTCACCAACCGCCGCGACTCGATCAACGCGCAGCTCACGAACGTCCGCGAGATGCTCGCGACGCTCACCGGCGCCGCGGTGGCGGCCGCCGGCTCGCCGGCCGAGGACGAGCCGGTCACCCGCGGGGTTCCGGCGCAGCAGTCCCGGTAACCACGCACCACGACACAGGGCCCGCTCCCTCCGCGAGGGTGCGGGCCTTGTCGTGCGCCCGCCCATGGCCGGCTCCGCACGCCCGCCTCCTGCGGCGCGACGGCCGTCCGCCCGATCGGGCGGACGCCGTGAGACGGCCGGGCGGCCCGCGGCTTCCGCCCCGCCCGGACCCCCGGATCTCCGGTGGCAGGCACCGGGGGGCCGTCTTAGCGTGGCCGCATGATCGAGCTCGAGGGGCTGACCAAGCGGTACGGCGAGAAGGTGGCGGTGAACAACCTGACCTTCGCCGTGAGACCGGGCATCGTGACCGGCTTCCTCGGCCCGAACGGCGCGGGCAAGTCCACCACGATGCGGATGATGCTCGGACTCGACCGGCCCACCTCCGGCGACGTGCGGATCGACGGGCAGCACTACGACCGGCTCAGGGACCCGCTGAAGTACATCGGCGCGCTGCTCGACGCGAAGGCCGTGCACGGCGGGCGCAGCGCCTTCAACCACCTGCTGTGCCTGGCGCAGAGCAACGGCATCCCCGCGCCCCGGGTCCACGAGGTGCTCGACACCGTCGGCCTCACCGGCGTCGCCCGCAAGAAGGCGAAGGGGTTCTCGCTCGGCATGGGCCAGCGGCTGGGCATCGCGGGCGCGCTCCTCGGCGACCCGCGCATCCTGATGTTCGACGAGCCGGTCAACGGCCTCGACCCCGAGGGCATCCACTGGATCCGCAACCTGATGAAGTCCCTCGCCGGCCAGGGCCGTACGGTCTTCGTCTCCTCGCACCTGATGAGCGAGATGGCGCTCACCGCCGACCACCTCGTCGTCATCGGCCAGGGCAGGCTGCTCGCCGACACCTCCATGGCCGACTTCATCCGGCAGAACTCGCGCTCCTACGTCCGGATCCGCACCCCTGAGCGGGAGCGACTGCTCGACGTCCTGCACGGCGCCGGCATGACGGTCGTGGAGACCGGCGGCGGTCCGCTGGAGGTGGACGGGGGCCGGCCGGAGGAGATCGGCGAGCTGGCGGCGCGGCACGGGGTCGTGCTGCACGAACTGAGCCCGCAGCAGGCATCCCTGGAGGAGGCGTTCATGCAGTTGACCGCGGAGTCGGTGGAGTACCACGCGCACTCCGGCCCCGATCCGCGGGGCCCCTTCGGCGCGGGCGCGCCGCAGGTGGGTCCGGCCGCGCCCGGCGGGCCGCCGTCGGCCGGCGCCCCCCGGCCTCCGCAGTGGGGCGCCGACTGGAGGAAGGGCTGAGATGGCGGCCACCCAGGTGCTCCGGTCGGAGTGGACGAAGATCCGCTCCGTGGCGTCCACGGTCTGGACGCTGAGCCTCGCGGCGGTCGTCACGATCGCGCTGGGCATCCTCATCTCGCTGCTGTCGAAGAACGAGTTCGACAACATGAGCGCGCGGGACCGGCTGGAGTTCGACCCGACCTTCATCAGTTTCGCGGGCATGACCCTCGGTCAGCTCGCGATGATCGTCTTCGGTGTGCTGGTGGTCGGCAACGAGTACAGCACCGGCATGATCCGCACCTCGCTCGCGGCGGTGCCGCAGCGCGGCGCGTTCCTGTTCGGCAAGGTCGCGGTGGCGACCGCTCTGGCTCTCGTCGTCGGCATGGTCACCAGCTTCGTCACCTTCTTCCTCGGCCAGGCCGCCCTGGGCTCGCACCGGGTGTCGATCGGCGACCCGGGCGTCCTGCGCGCGGTGATCGGGGGCGGGCTGTACATGACGCTCATCGCCGTGTTCTCGATGGGCGTCGCGGCGATGCTGCGCAGCCCGATGCTCTCGCTCGGCATCCTGATGCCGTTCTTCTTCCTGATCTCCAACATCCTGGGGGCGGTGTCCGCGACGAAGAAGGTGGGCCGCTACCTGCCCGACCAGGCCGGCAGCCGCATCCTGCGGGTGGTCGCCCCGCTCGACGACACCCCCTACGGACCGTGGGGCGGCCTCGGGATCATGGTCCTGTGGGTGGTGGCGGCACTGGTCGGCGGATACGTGCTGCTCAAGCGGAGGGACGCGTGAGCCGTCCGGTGCGGGGGAGGTGTGCGGGCGCCCGGGTCCGCACACCCCGGGCGCGGTGCGGTCGCTAGGGCCCGTCCCCGCCCGTGCCGTCCCCGCCCGTGCCGTCCCCGCCCGTGCCGTGCCCGCCCGTGCCGTGCCCGCCCGTGTCTTCGCCGTCCGGTGCGGGACCCGTCAGGCCGTCGAACTCCGTCCAGCCCTCCCACTGCCAGACGTCGCAGCCGAGGTCCGGCTGGAGCGGCACGAACCGGCCGAGTTCGAAGTCGCCCCCCTCCAGGTCGAACCAGCGCTCGTCGGCGACCTCGGTGCCGAGACCGACGGTCCGCGCGGTGAGCCGGACGAGCAGTTTCACTCCGTGCGATGCCGTGAGGTCCTTGCCCTGGATGCGCCGGAACGGCAGTGCCGGCACGGGTGCCTCCACCGGGATCCACACGGTGAAGGGCGCCCCGCGCTCCACCGCGAGCCAGCTCCGCTCGTCCGCGGGCTCGCCCCGGGCGTCCAGGACCTTCAGCCACTGCTTGTAGATGACGAGGCTGCCGTCGTGCGGGGACCGCTCCAGGTAGCGCAGGTGGGCGCGGGCCCGCAGGTCGACGACCGAGAGGTTGTCGAAGCGGTTGTAGAACCGCACGGCGATGACCGCGTCGTCGCTGCTCGCGTTGCGCCGCGAGTAGCCGGGGAAGTCGGCGGTCCAGGCGTGCGAGATGCTGGCCCGCCGCCGCCAGACGAAGGGCCGCAGGGCGAACATCTTGATGAGGACGATGCCGAGGAGCACGGCGGGGACGAGCGCTCCGGTGACGGAGGCGATCGTCGCGAGCACCTGGTGCGCGGTGCTGTCGGCTTCGGGTTCGAGGTTGTCGGTGCCCACGCAGGCGCGCAGCACGGTCAGGCTCAGGTCGGCCAGCGCCTCCCGGTCGGAGAAGCGGTCGGCCAGGGAGCGCGGGGTGTGCTCGGTGAGCGTCCAGGCCGTCGCGAGGACGACCGACAGCCCGGCGAGGGCGCCGAGTGCCATCAGCAGCAGGGCGTGGACGGTCCGTCCCGCGATCCACCAGCGAACAGATGTGCGGTAGTGCGGATGCACCCGGGTGCCGGCGGACCGCCCGGGCCACCGCACCTCACGCCCCATGAATCTCAACTCGCGTCCCCCGTAACCGACTTGGTGCCCCTCCTACAATGGGGACGGCATCATTCCCGGTGCGGGTTCCGACCAACCCCCGCCCGGCCGGGGAGACCGGGCGCCGTCCCGGGTAGACATCGCGTGAAACGCTGTGCCCGTACGCACGCGACCACCCCCGAAGGGCGTCACCGTGACGACGAAGGACCGAAGCCTCGAGGCGCTGGGCCTGGACGACGTGCCCGCGAAGCAGCCCCTCACCTATCCCGGCCGCCCCACCACCGAGCCGTCGCTGCTGACCGGCGGCGAACTGCTGCACCTCGACGTCCGGCCGCTGCGGCTGGGCGAGTGGTGGGTGGAGGAGCGGCAGGAGCAGCAGCGCCTGGACGAGGCGCTCGCCGACCTCGGCCAGGTCGGGACCGGCCGCCGGCATCCGGTGATCGCGGTGGGGTCGAACGCCTCCCCCGGGCAGGTCGCGCACAAGCTGACCCGGCTGGGCATCCCGGCGACGGTGCCGATGGTCCCCGTGCGGGTGCGCGGCATCGGCGTCGGCTGCTCAGGGCACATCAGCCCGGCGGGCTACGTGGCGGGCACGCCGTACGTGGACCGGGGGGCGGAGACCACGCTCGTCGTGACGTGGCTGGACTCGACGCAGCTCAAGGCCGTCGACGACACCGAGTTCCCGGACTACCGGCGCGCGATACTCCCGGGCGACGCGTTCGCGATGACCATGCCGTCCGGGGAGCGGCTGGGCGGGGCGTACATCTACTTCAGCGCGCACGGGGTGCTCGCGGAGCCGGAGAGCGGGCTGCCCCGGCCGGGCGGCGGCGACCAGTCCGCACTGCTGGCCTCCCTGCTCGCCTCCTCGGCGCGGCTGCGCGAACTGCTCGGCCCCGACCCCGACGCCTGGGTGCGCGCGGCGGGCGCCGACCGGGAACTGCGCGAGCGGGGCACGCTCGTCTTCGGACAGGAGGGCTGGGTACTGCCGCAGACGGACTTCCTCCCGTACGTCGACGAGTCGGCCGAGCTGCGGCTGTACGACGACCTGCCGCCCCTGGGCGACTCGCTGCCGCCGGAGGCGTGAGACGCGCCCCGGCGTCGCTCCCGCGTCCCGCCGGGGCAATTACGACGGGTACCTGACAGGACAGTCGTGCGAAATCGGCTCTCGTACTGGATCTTTACCGCTCCGGCCAGCCCGGCTTTACTCCGTCTTGAGTGGAACCGGCGGCGCCCGGATATCCTCCTAACCCTTACGGGGGCGTGCGCCCCGCCGTCCTGAACCTTTCGATGGGTGCGGAGCATGATCGAGGCAGTCGGCCTGACGAAGCGCTACGGCGCCAAGACGGCCGTGTACAACCTTTCCTTCCAGGTGCGGCCGGGTGCCGTCACCGGCTTCCTCGGGCCCAACGGCTCCGGCAAGTCGACGACGATGCGGATGATCCTCGGGCTGGACAACCCCAGCTCCGGGCAGGTGACGATCGGCGGCTTCCCGTACCGCAAGCTGCCCAACGCCCCCCGGCACGTCGGCGCGCTGCTCGACGCCAAGGCGGTGCACGGCGGCCGGCACGCCCGCAACCACCTGCTCTGCCTGGCCCAGCTGTCGGGCATCCCGGCCCGCCGGGTCGACGAGGTGCTCGGCGTCGTCGGCCTCCAGGACGTCGCCAAGAAGCGCTCCAAGGGGTTCTCCCTCGGCATGGGCCAGCGCCTCGGGATCGCCGCCGCGCTGCTCGGCGACCCCCAGGTGCTGCTCTTCGACGAGCCGGTCAACGGCCTCGACCCCGAGGGCATCCTCTGGGTGCGCAACCTGATGAAGTCGCTCGCCGCGGAAGGCCGCACGGTCTTCGTCTCCTCGCACCTGATGAGCGAGATGGCGCTGACCGCCGACCACCTGATCGTGATCGGCCGCGGCCAGCTGCTGGCCGACTCGAACATCAAGGACTTCATCTCCCACAACTCGGCCGACTTCGCCCGGGTGCGCACACCGGACTCCGAGCCGCAGCAGCGCGAGAAGCTGACCGCGGCCCTCACCGAGGCCGGCGGCCAGGTGCTGCCCGAGCAGGACGGCGCGCTGCGCGTGACCGGCCTGCCCCTCCCCCGCATCAGCGACCTCGCGCACTCCGCGGACGTCCGCCTGTGGGAGCTGTCGCCGCATCAGGCCTCACTGGAGGAGGCGTACATGCGGATGACGCAGGGCGCCGTCGACTACCGCTCGACCATCGACCAGAAGGCCGGCCTCCAGCAGCAGCTCCCGCCGGGCGCGATGCCGCAGCCGCCACTTCCGGTGGCCGGCCAGGGCCAGCCGGGCTGGTACGCGCCGCCGCCGCCCCAGCACGGGGGCCGGCCGCCCTTCGCGATGCCGCAGGCGCCCGAGCCGGGCCCGTACGGCGCGCCCGCGGGCCACCCCGGCCCCTACGGCCCTCCGGCCGCCCCCGCCGCCGCGGACGCCAACCCCTACGCCCAGGCCGCTCCCCAGGCCCCCGCGGCCCCGGCCCCCGCGCCCGCCGCCGATTCGACCAAGCCCGAGGACGCCCGATGAGCACGCCCCAGCCACCGATGCCGCAGCACACGACCGCCGCCCCCGACCGGCACGCGGCGCCCGGCGTCTCGTACACGTCGCCGATCCCCGTCACCCGCACCCACCTGGGGCACGCGCTCGGCTCGGAGTGGACGAAGATCAGGTCGGTGCGCTCCACGCTGTGGACGCTCGGCGTCTTCCTGCTGCTGGTGATCGGCATCGGCCTCCTGGTCGCCGCGCAGACCACCGACGAGGACTTCGGCGATGTCCCCTACACGATCCCGGCGTTCTTCGGCCTGATGCTCGGGCAGATCTGCCTGATCACCCTGGGCGTGCTGGTGGTGTCCTCCGAGTACGGCACGGGCATGATCCGCACGACCTTCACCGCCTCGCCGCAGCGGCACCGGGTGCTCGCCGCGAAGCTGATCATCTTCTTCGCGGTGGCCTTCGCCGTCTCGGCCTTCGCGATCGGGCTGGTCGGCCTGATCACGGAGGGGATGCACAGCGAGCCCGCCGGCGTCCCGTGGGGCGGCACGGTCCTGCTGGGCGCCCTGTACGTGTCGCTGCTCGGCGTCCTCGCGCTCGCGGTGGGCTCGATGCTGCGCCACTCCGCGGGCGCGATCACCACGATGCTCGGTGTCGTGCTGGTGCCCGCGATCATGCCGGCGTTCCTGCTGATGTCCGAGAGCCTGCGCACGGTGGGCGAGAAGATGCAGGAGTACAACGCCCCGAACGCCCTCGCCCGGATCTTCCGGCTCGACTCCGAGGGCGGCAACGGCGCCGCCCAGCTCGGCCTGCTCGCCGGGGTGACGGCGGCGGCCGTCGTCGGCGCCTTCGTCCTGCTGGAGCGCCGGGACGTCTGACGCCCGCCGGGCGCCGCGCACCCGCCCTGGTGCCCTGACCGGAAAGGTTCACCGGCTCACCCTTCCGGTCAGGGCACTAGAATCTCGGCGCGTTACGGGACCGCTGCACCCGCGAGGTGCGGCGGTCCTTCGCGTTCCAGCACGCCTTGTGCCAGTGCCGGCGCTCGTCGACCCCCGAGTGGTCCGGCCAGGCCACCACGTGCGGCATCCCCGAAGGGATCAACTGGTCGCAGCCGGGGCAGCGGTAGGTCTTGCCCTGCGCGCTCGCGCCCGCCACGTGGCGCACGCTCCACTCCTCGCCCTGCCAGCTCTCCGCCGCCTGCCAGCCGCCGTAGCGGTCCGACGGGTCCGCCTCGGCGCTCCGGCCGGACGAGCCGGCGTCCTTCGGACGGTTGCGACGCGGGGACAAGGGACACCTCACGGAGCTATACAGGGAGCAGCGGCCACGTCCAGCCTACGCGGCGGGTGCAGGGGTACGCGTACACCGCCAACCCGCACAGATCCCCCATCGGACGGCCTATTTCCCAGACAATCCGCAAATCTCCCCGCCAAGCCGTGTCCTCGGCACGTGTCAGGAGGTTATGCCGGGTGGGGGAGCTCCCTGTCGGAGCCGAGGAAGCAGGAAAGTTCGATGCACGTAGGAAGTTTTGTACTCGCCGCCCAGTTCCCGGGACAGGGCCAGGGAGAGGCCCTGCACCGCGCGGTGCGGTCGGCCGAGGTGTCCGAGGAGGCCGGGCTCGACGCGGTGTGGCTGGCCGAGCACCACTTCGTGCCGTACGGGACCTGCCCGTCGGCCGTCACGCTCGCCGCGTACCTGCTGGGCCGCACCCGCCGCATCCGGGTCGGCACGGCCGTCAGCGTACTGCCCACCGCGCACCCGGTGGCCCTCGGCGAGCAGGCCGCGCTGCTGCACCTGACGTCCGGCGGGCGGTTCTCGCTGGGGGTCGGGCGCGGCGGCCCCTGGGTCGACCTGGAGGTGTTCGGAGCGGGCCTGGAGGCGTACGAACACGGGTTCCCGGATTCACTCGATCTGCTGATGCGCTGGTTGCGTGAGCCGTCCGTCGCGAGCACGTCCGCGCGGTTCCCCTTCCGCGAAGTCCCCGTCGTGCCGCGTCCGTCGGAGGCGCTGTGCGAGACGGCGGGACCGGAGGTCGTCGTCGCCTGCACCTCGCCGTCGAGCGTGCGGCTCGCCGCCGAGCGCGGGCTGCCGATGCTTCTCGGCATGCACGTCGGGGACGAGGAGAAGGCCGAAATGGTCGGGCTGTGGCGCCGGCACGCGCGCGCCGCGGGCCGCGACGGCGACGAGATCGCCGGCGCCGCCCATGTGTCCGCCGGCGTCTGCCAGATCGCCGACCGGCGCACGGACGCGGTGGAGACACTGGTGAAGGCGATGCCGGGCTGGCTGCGGCAGGGGCTGGACGCCCATGTGACGGTCGACGGCCGCGCCCGTTCGATGCGGGACCCGGTGGCGTACACCGAACTCCTCTGCGGGCTGCACCCCGTGGGCACACCGCGGCTGTGCGCGGACCGGCTCGCGGCCACCTCGGAACGGACCGGGATCACGCGCTTCGCCCTCCTCGTCGAGGGCTCGGGCGACCTGGCGGCCACCGAGGAGAACGTACGCCGGCTCGGCGCCGAGGTCCTCCCCGGCCTCGGCTGAGGCGCCGGGCCGCGGACGGGGCACGGTCCGGCCCGTCGGGCCGGCCCCGCGGTGAGCTTGCCGCCCCGGTACCAGAGCACCTCCCGCGGACGGAGCGGCAAGCCAAGCGGTGTCAGCGCGTCAGCAGTCCCTGAATTCCGGTGACTGGTTCAGCAGTTGACTGCGGACCGAGGTGAAGCGTGCCAGCGTGTCGTCCACCGCGTCGTCCAGTGGGAACACCGCCACCCGGTGGCAGTTCTGGAAGGCCAGCCGCACACCGAAGTGCCGCTGCAGCGCGCCGCGTATCGCGTCACTCGCGAGCGCACGCAGCAGCTGGCCACGTGCCTGCTCGTCCGGCGGGGGCGTCTGGTTGTCGGCGAAGTTGCCGCCGTCCACCTTCAGCTGGGCCACCAGGGAGCTGATCATCTCCCACGCATAGGGCAGGGAGGTCCGGACGCAGTCGACGAAGTCAGCTTCGTCGACCTCGCCTCGCTCGGCCTGTTGGAGTAGGGCCGGTGAGACGTCGAGCGACATGGGTTCTCCTCTCGCACCCCCGGGACTCAGGGGTTGCCGGACAGGGATGGGGAGTTCGCGGTGTCAGACACGCTGAGTACACGCGTCACGACCTCCCGCTTATACGGTAAGCAACGCCAGGTCACGGCACCAGGAGAATGGGCACATGGCGAACCGGCGGTAGGCCCACAATCAGCCACGCCCGAACAGGGAAGCTTCAGGATCAATGGGATGGCCCACCCGGGCCCGGCAGGCCGGAACCCGGCGACCGCGTGGACATACGTCGCGAACGTCGTTTTCCGGGCCGTTCGCCGGGACGGGAGGGGCAGGAGAATCGCGAGCACCGCCGCCGGTCGAGTAGCGTTGCCGACCATGCGTCTCGTCATTGCCCGCTGTTCCGTGGACTACGCGGGCCGGCTCACGGCCCACCTCCCGTCGGCCCCCCGCCTCATCCTGGTGAAGGCGGACGGAAGCGTCTCGATCCACGCGGACGACCGGGCCTACAAGCCCCTCAACTGGATGTCTCCGCCCTGCACGCTGAAGGAGGGCTCCGGGGACCAGGAGGGCACCTGGACCGTCGTCAACAAGGCGGGCGAGAAGCTCATCATCACGATGGAGGAGGTCCTGCACGACTCCTCGCACGAACTCGGCGTGGACCCCGGCCTGATCAAGGACGGCGTGGAAGCGCACCTCCAGGAGCTGCTCGCCGACCGCATCGAGACGCTCGGTGAGGGGTACTCGCTGATCCGCCGCGAGTACATGACGGCGATCGGCCCGGTCGACATCCTGTGCCGGGACGCCGACGGCGCGACCGTCGCCGTGGAGATCAAGCGGCGCGGGGAGATCGACGGCGTGGAGCAGCTCACGCGCTACCTGGAGCTGCTGAACCGGGACCCGCACCTGGCGCCGGTCCGCGGCATCTTCGCCGCCCAGGAGATCAAGCCGCAGGCCCGGGTGCTCGCCACCGACCGCGGCATCGGCTGCGCCGTCCTCGACTACGACGCCCTGCGGGGCATCGAGGACGACAAACTGCGCCTGTTCTGACCCGCACGCCGCATCCCCGGGCACCCGGTGCGCCCGTCCGCGCACGGCACGGGTGAGGGCCGGGTTCCGTCACGGAACCCGGCCCTCACCCGTCTCGCGTGGTCCTCGCTCAGATCACCAGACCGTCGGAGGGTTCCGGGCCGCCGCTCTCCGGCGCCCCGGCCGACATGCTCGCGGACGGGCCGCTCGCCGAGTCGGAGGTGGAGGGCTCGGTCGAGTCCGCGTCCGACGCCGACGCCGTCGGGGAGGCATCGTCCGTCGGCGTCGGGGACGAGGTGTCCGACGGCTTCGGTGAGGACGAGGAGGGCTTGCCCGTCGGGGACTTGGACGGCGTCTTGGACGGCGAACGCGACGGCTTGGCCGAGGTGCGCGTGCCGCTCGGCTCGTCGGAGGGCCCCCGCGTGGCCGTGGCGCTCGGCGTCGGGTCGTCGGTGGTGCCGTAACTGCCGTCGGGTCCCGGGTCGGTGGGGGCGGCGGGGGCGTCGTCGGTGGGCTTCGCGTCCGCGGCCTTGGTCGCCTTGTCCGCGCCGAGGCTGTCGTCGTCGCCCTGGCTGACGGAGGGGTTGACGCCGACCCTCTCGGACGGGGTGTCGCTGTCGCGGTTCGAGGTCGCGCCGAGCGTGACGACGGTGCCGAGGACGGCGACCAGGAGCGCCCCGGCGCCCGCGGCGACCAGGTTGCGCCGGGTGCCGGAGACCAGGCGCCCGGCGACCCCCGGGCGCTTGTCCGCGGCGAGGCCCGTGTCGGCCGGGTGGGCGAGCATCGTCGGGGCGTCGCCGGAGGTGTCCACGACCGTCGGGAAGGGGGCCGGGACACCGCGCGGCGGCGACGACGCCTCCTCGTGCCGCGCGTCCGGCACCTCCTCCCCCGCGGTGCGCCCGCCGACGGCGAACGGCGTGCCGGACCGGTCGGCCACCAGGGCGAGCGCGCGGCGGCCCGCGGTGGTGCCGCGCTTGTCGGCCAGGGCGCCGCGCAGGCCGATGGACGCCTCCAGTTCGGCGCGGGCCCGGTCGAGTTGGCCGCCGCAGAGTGCGAGGACGCCCAACTCATGGTGGAAGTAAGCCTGTTCGCCGACCTCACCGGTCAGCCGGGCCGCCTCGGCGCCGGAGCGCAGGGCACGTTCCCAGGCGCTCCAGTGCAGTCCGGCGGCGAAGGCGGGCGCGGCGGTGCGGGCGAGCCGGACGGCGGTGTTCTCGTCCTCCCGGGCGTCCTCCCCGGCGTCCTGCTCGGTGCCGGCGGCAGCGGTGCCCGTGGGCACGAGGAAGGTGAGCGCGGCGAGCACCGCGTCCGCCTCGGCGCACACCCGCTCCGGGGTGACCGAGGGGTGTCCGGCCCACCAGGTGTAGTGCCGGGCGGCGGTCCGGGCCCGCTCCTCCAGGGTGTCGGCGTAGCCGGATGCCTCCAGTTGGGCCTGCACCCCCGCCGCGAGCCGGTACCGGGAGCCGACCGGCGAGATCAGCGCGCAGCCGGCGAGTTCGGCGAGGGCGGCGTCGGCGTGGGTGTCGCCCACGAGGGCCGGCAGGTGGGCCTGGTGGGGCACCTCGCCGCCCAGCGCGACCGCGAAGCGCAGGGTGGCGCGGGCGGACTCGCTGAGCCGGGAGGCGAGCAGGGCGGCGGGGGCGGCGCCCTCGGCGAGGGAGGGCAGCGGTACGTCGTGCGCCTCGGCGGCCTCCAGGGGGGCGTCGTCCGGCACCTCCTGGAAGACGCCGTACTCGTCGAGGGCGTCCTCGCCGGCCTGGAGCCGGTCGCGCTGCCGCAGCAGGGCACCGGCCTGCATGAAGCGCAGGGGCAGCCCCTCGGACTCGAACCAGAGGTCGCCCGCCCAGTTCGACTCCTCCTCGGTGAGGACGCGGCCGACGGAGCGCTCCAGGAGCGCGAGGCCGCCACTGCGGTCGAGGCCGCCGAGGGCGACCTCTTCGAGGAGGGACTCGGAGGAGGGGGCCGGGACGTCGGGGGTCGCGGCGATCACGAAGGCGCACTCGGGGGTGGCGTCGAGGAGCTCGTCGAGCGCGGCGCCGCCGATCTCCACGTCGTCGACGACGACGACGGCACCGATCTCGCGGACGAGGCGGAGCAGCTCGTCGCGGTCCGGGCGGTGCCGGGGAGCGTCGTAGACGGCCGTGAAGAGGTCGTGCAGCAGGTCGGTCGCGGTGCGCCGGTGACCGCAGAGGCGGACGACGCCGTCCGGGGCGAGGTCCGCGCAGTCGTCGGCGACGGCGTCGAGCAGGACCGTGCGCCCGGAGCCGGAGGGCCCGGTGAGCCGTATGGAACGGCCCCGGGCGAGGAGGCGTACGAGCCGCTCGCGTTCGTCGTGGCGCTCCAGCAGGGGCACCCGGGGCTGCGCGGGGCCCGGCGGCACCGGGGGTTTGGCGGCCCGGGCCAGTTCGGCGCGTGCGGCGGGGCCGCGCTTGACCGGCGGTCGCGGCTGCTCGTGCGGCGGGCAGTTCTCGATCTCGCTGCCGTCGACGGGGTTGACCGTGAGCAGGAAGTCGCCGGCCACCAGCGGGACCGTGCGGACGACCGCCGGTGCGTGCTGGCCCAGGTCGGTGGCGAGCGGGTCGCGCGGCGGGCGCGGGCGAGGCGCCTGGCCGTCGTCGTCATGGCCGTACTCTTCGGTTCCCCGGTTGTTCGGGTCCATGTTCCAAGCCCCCCAAAAGCGTCGTGTGCCTTGCCCTCCCGGCCGTGCTGCACACCGCGCTGTCGCTTCTGGTCCGGTGCCCGCTCGTATGGGTTTCGGGCGGCGGGCAGCCGAAACCCTAAACCTTTGCACAGTATCCGGGAACCGGCGGGGTACCGTGCCGCCCGAACAGTCACAGCTTCGTGAGGATTGTGCGCGTGGTGCGCTTCGCCGACCGGTGCCGCGGTGCGGACGCGGTCGCGCGCGGGTGCGCGGAGCGCTGCGCCGGGGTCAGACGCGGGGCAGCGACTCGACTCCGATGCCGCCCTCGATCGCCAGGATGCGGTGCAGCCGGGTGGCCACCAGCAGGCGCTGCATCTGCGGGGGGACCCGGCGCAGCACGAGCCGCCTGCCGCACCGCCCGGCGCGCCGGTGGGCCCCCATGATGACACCGAGTCCGGTGGCGTCCCAGGAGTCCAGCTCGGACAGGTCCAGCACGAGGTCGCCGGCTCCGTCGTCGACGGCCGAGTGCAGGACCGTGCGGGCGTCCGCCGCGCTGCGTACGTCGAGGCGGCCCCCGACGACCAGCTCGGCGTGGTCGCCCCTGATGTACATATGCGCTCCCCGGGAAGGCGTCTGGTAACTCCGCGTGTGTCTGATGCCGCGTCTTGTCGTCCGTGTGGTGTGCACCGTCTGACTGCCCGAGGGCCGCAGAGGTTGCCGTCTGTAAGCGAACCGATACCGAATTCACCTCATGGGGTGATACCCGAGAGGTGCGTGCGGTTTCCGTGCCGAATGCGGCGACGGGGTCGTCCGTCGCCGCGGCGATCGTTCAGTGCTTGTAGAAGCCCTGCCCGCTCTTGCGCCCGATGTCACCGGCGTCAACCATCCGGCGCATCAGCTCGGGCGGCGCGAACTTCTCGTCCTGGGTCTCGGTGTAGATGTTGCCGGTGGCGTGGAGCAGGATGTCGACGCCCGTGAGGTCGGCGGTGGCGAGCGGGCCCATCGCGTGGCCGAAGCCCAGCCGGCAGGCGAGGTCGATGTCCTCGGCGGTGGCCACGCCCGACTCGTACAGCTTCGTCGCCTCGACGACGAGGGCCGAGATGAGGCGGGTGGTCACGAACCCGGCGACGTCGCGGTTGACGACGATGCAGGTCTTGCCGACGGACTCGCTGAACTCCCGTGCGGTGGCGAGGGCTTCGTCGCTCGTCTTGTAGCCGCGGACCAGCTCGACGAGCTGCATCATCGGCACGGGCGAGAAGAAGTGCACGCCGACGACCCGCTCGGGGCGCTCGGTGGCCGCCGCGATCTTGGTGATCGGGATGGCCGAGGTGTTCGAGGCGAGCACGGTGTCGGGGCGCACGATCTTGTCGAGGGCCCGGAAGATCTCGTGCTTGACCTCCAGCTTCTCGAAGACCGCCTCGACGACGATGTCCGCGTCGGCCGCCGCCTCCAGGTCGGTGGTCGCGGTGATGCGGGCGAGCGCGGCCTCCGCGTCGGCGGCCTCCATCCGGCCCTTGCCCACGAACTTGTCGTAGGAGGCCCTGATGCCGTCGAGGCCGCGGCCGAGCGCCTCGTCGGTGACATCGCGCAGGACGACGTCCCAGCCCGCCTGGGCGGATACCTGGGCAATACCGGACCCCATGAGTCCGGCTCCGATGACGGCGAGCTTCCGTGCCACTCCGACTCCCTTGACGCGCTGATCGAGTTGCTCTCCGGCGGACCCTAGCGTCCGTGTGCGCCT
This sequence comes from Streptomyces sp. NPDC048566, assembly GCF_043199735.1. NCBI lineage: Bacteria > Bacillati > Actinomycetota > Actinomycetes > Kitasatosporales > Streptomycetaceae > Streptomyces > Streptomyces sp. NPDC048566. The sequence continues at coordinate 178,669 of NZ_JBICWL010000008.1, read as the reverse complement.
GTGTGACCGGTAAGTAACGCGCGTCACGTCTCATCTGACGGACATCACACCGACACGGGTCATAGGACCGCCCGTACGGCCTAGTTGAGGCCACCGTGACCCCGCGCTCGCGGGTAGCGGAGCGCCTCTCGTGACACTTCGTCCGGTTTGCGGCCCGCCCGGTCGCCCCGGCCGCCGTCCCGGGCGACGGGACGGCGCACCCACTCCCCCGCCCACCGCCGCGGGCCCTCCCCGCAGCCTCCGCACTCCCACACCCGCACCCACCCCCACACCGACTCCCACTCCCCCTGCCCCGCAGCCTTCGCGCTCCGCCGGGTCGGCAGCGGAGCCCGCCTCCCGCGCGCCCTTCGGTCCGCCGCCCGGCAGGGAACGGCCCGGCGGGGAGCGGCCGGGCGGGGAGCGGCCCGGCGGCCGACCGTCCGCGGCGGGCGCACCAATACCGGTGACCGGCCGCCGGGGCCGGGTCCCTTCGCGTGCCGCAAGGCACGGACGCCCCGGCCGAGGTCACGGCCGCCGTGACGGTGCGCACACGGGTCTCCCCCGGGGCGGCGGCGTAACTAGGCTGGACCCATGGTCAATCTGACGCGCATCTACACCCGGACCGGCGACCAGGGCACGACGGCCCTCGGCGACATGAGCAGGGTCGCCAAGACCGACCTGCGGATCTCGGCGTACGCCGACGCCAACGAGGCGAACGCGGTGATCGGTACGGCCGTCGCCCTCGGCGGCCTGGAGACGGAGGTCGTCGAGGTCCTGACCCGCGTGCAGAACGACCTCTTCGACGTGGGCGCCGACCTGTCGACGCCGGTGGTGGAGGAACCGAAGTTCCCGCCGCTGCGCGTGGAGCAGTTCTACGTCGACCGACTGGAGGCGGACTGCGACCGCTTCAACGAGCGGCTGGAGAAGCTGCGTTCGTTCATCCTGCCCGGCGGCACCGCGGGCGCTGCCCTCCTGCACCAGGCGTGCACGGTCGTCCGCCGCGCCGAGCGCTCGACCTGGGCGGCCCTGGAGGTCCACGGCGAGACGATGAACCCGCTCACCGCGACGTATCTCAACCGCCTCTCCGACCTGCTGTTCATCCTGGCGCGCACCGCCAACAAGGACACCGGCGACGTGCTGTGGGTCCCGGGCGGCGAGCGGTAGCGGCACGGCGCCGGAGGCCGGGGCGGGCCAGGGCACGCGGGCGGGCCCGCGCGCCCCTTCTCCCGCCATGCCGCGGCCGGGCGTGTCGCCGCCACCCGGCAGAGGTGCCGGCCGGGGGTGGGGCGAGGAGAGCGGCACCCCGGCGGTCGCGCGGCGGCTGCTCGCCGCCCTCGCGACCCCGCCCGCGCACGGCACCGGGGCAGGGCCCGACGCGCCGGGCGCCTCGCCCCCGCGGGTGCGCGAGGATTTTTCCGCCTCGTCGAGAGCCTGTCGAACGCGGAGATCGCGGTGCGATCCGACAGAGCCGAGGTGACGGCGAAGACGCACGTCAGCCGCCTGCCCTCACGCCGGAACGCGGCAGCCGAGTCCAAGCAGCCGGACACGTCCGGGAGTTGGGCGCATGATCCGCTACTGAAGCCACTGGTCCAGACCTATTGACCCGTGGTCCAGACCTTTCTATTCTCGCGGCACTGCGCTTAGCCATGCCCACGACACCCCCGGCCCAGGGGGCGCAAGGGTGGCGGGAGCGCGAGCGCGCGCACGCCCGCCGGGCTGAGCACGGTCGCGGTTCCTCCGCTCGTCCCGGCGCCCCACGGCACCAGACGAAAGAGGAGAGGCATCATGCGCTTCCGGCAGAGATCCCGACACAGGACCGTGGCGGGGCTGACCACCCTGCTCCTCCCGCTCGCCGCGCTCGTCGGCCTCGCGGGGCCCGCCCAGGCGGCCTCCAGCGCGACCGCGACCTACACCAAGACCCAGGACTGGGGCACGGGGTTCGGCGGCCAGTGGACCGTCAAGAACACCGGCAGCTCGGCCATCAGCTCCTGGACCGTCGAGTGGGACTTCCCGAGCGGAACGTCCGTCACCTCCGCGTGGGACGCGGACGTCACCCACTCCGGCAACCACTGGACCGCCAAGAACAAGTCCTACAACGGCACCCTGGCGGCCGGCGCCTCCATCTCCTTCGGCTTCAACGGTGCCGGATCGGGTTCGCCCTCCAACTGCACGCTGAACGGCGGCAGCTGTGACGGCGGCACCACCGTCCCGGGCGACGACGCACCCTCCGCCCCCGGCACCCCCACCGCCTCGGGCATCACCGACACCTCGGTCAAGCTCTCCTGGAGCGCGGCCACCGACGACAAGGGCGTCAAGAACTACGACGTCCTGCGCGGCGGCACCAAGGTCGCGACCGTGACGACGACCTCGTACACGGACAGCGGCCTCACCGCCGGCACCGACTACTCGTACACGGTCCAGGCCCGCGACACCGCCGACCAGACCGGTCCGGTCAGCGGCGCGGTCTCCGTGCACACCACCGGTGGCGGCACCAACCCGCCGCCCACCGGCAACGCCGTCAAGCTCGGCTACTTCACCGAGTGGGGCATCTACGGCCGGAACTACAACGTCAAGAACCTCGTGACGTCCGGCTCCGCCGCCAAGATCACGCACATCAACTACGCCTTCGGCAACGTGACCGGCGGCAAGTGCGCGATCGGCGACTCCTACGCCGACTACGACAAGGCCTTCACCGCCGACCAGTCGGTCAGCGGCGTCGCCGACACCTGGGACCAGCCGCTGCGCGGCAACTTCAACCAGCTGCGCGAGCTGAAGGCCAAGTACCCGAACATCAAGGTGCTGTGGTCCTTCGGCGGCTGGACCTGGTCCGGCGGCTTCGGTGAGGCGGCCAAGAACCCGGCGGCCTTCGCGCAGTCCTGCTACGACCTGGTGGAGGACCCGCGCTGGGCCGACGTCTTCGACGGCATCGACATCGACTGGGAGTACCCCAACGCCTGCGGTCTGACCTGCGACACCTCCGGCGCGGCGGCCTACAAGAACCTCATGCAGGCCCTGCGTGCCAAGTTCGGCACGAAGAACCTGGTCACCGCGGCCACCACGGCCGACGGCACCTCCGGCGGCAAGATCGACGCCGCCGACTACGCGGGCGCCGCGCAGTACGTCGACTGGTACAACGTGATGACGTACGACTTCTTCGGCGCCTTCGACGCGGACGGCCCGACCGCGCCCCACTCTCCTCTCACCTCGTACAGCGGTATCCCGCAGGCCGGCTTCACCACGGCCGACGCGATCGCCAAGTTCAAGGCGAAGGGTGTCCCGGCGAGCAAGCTGCTCATCGGCATCGGCTTCTACGGCCGCGGCTGGACCGGTGTCACCCAGGACGCTCCGGGCGGCACCGCCACCGGACCCGCACCGGGCACGTACGAGCCGGGCAACGAGGACTACAAGGTCCTCAAGACGTCGTGCCCCGTCACCGGCACCATCGCCGGCACGGCGTACGCCCACTGCGGCAGCAACTGGTGGTCCTACGACACCCCGTCCACCATCGCCGGCAAGATGTCCTGGGCCAAGACGCAGGGCCTCGGCGGCGCGTTCTTCTGGGAGTTCAGCGGTGACACCAGCAACGGCGAGCTGGTCAGCGCGATCAGCAACGGCCTGAGCTGACCTCCGCACCACCCCGCACGGGAGCCGCGGGCAGACCTCCGGGTCTGCCCGCGGCTCTATCCGTAGGGCGCCCTGTCACCGGCGCCGGACATCGGCCCCGGCGGCCGGCGGCCGGCGGCCGGCGGCCGGCGGCCGGACGGACGGGACGGCAGAAGGGGCGGGTGGGGCGAGGTCCGCGGGCACACCCGCCCGCGGACTGCGGCTGCGGCGGTGGACGCGGGTGCGTCCGCGGACTGCGACCGCTGTGCGGGACGGGAGCGTCGGCGAACCGCTGCTGCGGGCGGTTGCGGGTGTAGGTGCGTCCGCGGACTGCGGACGTCACAGCGGGGCGACTGCGGGTGCGTCCGCGGAGTGCGGATGTGGGTGCGCGTTCGCGGACTGCGGCTGCGGAGCGCGGACTGCCGGTGCCGGTGCGGGTCAGGCGACGTTCACGCGCTGGCCGGGCGGGGCCGCCTCCAGCCAGGCGAGGAAACCGGTGAGCGCGTCCTCGCTCATCGCCAGTTCCAGCCGCGTGCCGCGGTGCAGGCACGTCAGGATGATCGCGTCGGAGAGCAGCGCGAGTTCCTCCTCGCCCTCCGCGGCCCGGCGGCCCTCCACCTCGATCGCCGCGCGTTCGAGGACCCGGCGCGGACGGGGCGCGTAGGAGAAGACGCGGTACCACTCGACACGGTCGCCGTTGTAGCGGGCGACGCCGTAGCTCCACCCCTTGCCGCTCGGGTCGCCCTTCTCCCGGACGTCCCAGCGCAGGCTGCAGTCGAACGTTCCGCCGGAGCGCTGGATCAGCCGGCGTCGGAGGCCGAAGACGAACAGCCCCACCACGACCAGGGCCACGACCAATCCGCACACAGTCAGAGCGAGGACCATCGACACCGACCTCCTCGTCTCCTAGGTAACGGAATAGGAAAAACTCCCGGATTTGCCTCAGCCGCGGCCGGGGCCGGAGTGATCCGGTCCCAGCCGCGGCTGAGTCAAAGCTTCACACAGTGCGGCCCCGGTACCCAAAGGGCCGGGGTCGCACCGCCGTCAGCGCGTCGACACCGCGCGCAGTCGGACGTCCGCGCGGCGCTCGGCGGACGCGTCCGCGTCCGACTTCGCGCGCTCGAGCGCCCGCTCCGCGCGCTGGACGTCGATCTCGTCCGACAACTCGGCGATCTCGGCGAGCAGCGACAGCTTGTTGTCGGCGAACGAGATGAATCCGCCGTGCACCGCGGCGATGACCGTTCCGCCGTCGGTCGTACGGATGGTCACCGGGCCCGACTCCAGCACACCGAGAAGCGGCTGGTGACCGGGCATGACGCCGATGTCGCCGGACGCGGTACGCGCGACGACCAGGGTGGCCTCGCCGGACCAGACACTGCGGTCCGCGGCGACGAGCTCGACGTGCAGCTCAGCAGCCAAGGTGGGCTCCTCGGGTCACCACCCGGCGTTGCTGCCGGGTGTTGGGTCAAAGTCTAATAGGCGTACGGAGGGGGACGGACCGCACCCCGCGAGGCACGGCCCCGCCCCCCTCACTCAGAACACGGGGTTCAGGAGACGCCGAGCTCCTTGGCGTTGGCCTTGAGGTCCTCGATGCCACCGCACAGGAAGAACGCCTGCTCCGGGAAGTGGTCGTACTCGCCGTCGATGATCGCGTTGAAGGCCGCGATCGACTCGTCCAGCGGGACGTCCGATCCGTCGACGCCGGTGAACTGCTTGGCGACGTGGGTGTTCTGCGACAGGAAGCGCTCGACGCGACGGGCACGGTGGACGGTGAGCTTGTCCTCCTCGCCCAGCTCGTCGATACCGAGGATCGCGATGATGTCCTGGAGGTCCTTGTACTTCTGGAGGACCGACTTCACCCGCATGGCGGCGGCGTAGTGGTCCGCCGCGATGTAGCGCGGGTCCAGGATGCGGGACGTGGAGTCCAGCGGGTCCACGGCCGGGTAGATGCCCTTCTCGGAGATCGGACGGGAGAGAACCGTCGTCGCGTCGAGGTGGGCGAACGTGGTGGCCGGGGCCGGGTCGGTGAGGTCGTCCGCGGGGACGTAGATCGCCTGCATCGAGGTGATCGAGTGACCGCGGGTCGAGGTGATGCGCTCCTGGAGGAGGCCCATCTCGTCGGCCAGGTTCGGCTGGTAGCCCACCGCGGAGGGCATGCGGCCGAGCAGGGTCGAGACCTCGGAACCGGCCTGCGTGAAGCGGAAGATGTTGTCGATGAAGAACAGCACGTCCTGCTTCTGCACATCGCGGAAGTACTCCGCCATGGTCAGACCCGCGAGGGCCACGCGCAGACGGGTGCCCGGGGGCTCGTCCATCTGGCCGAAGACGAGGGCGGTCTTGTCGATGACGCCCGACTCCGTCATCTCCTCGATGAGGTCGTTGCCCTCACGGGTGCGCTCGCCGACACCGGCGAACACGGAGACACCGTCGTGGTTGTTGGCGACGCGGTAGATCATCTCCTGGATGAGCACCGTCTTGCCGACACCGGCACCACCGAACAGACCGATCTTTCCACCCTTGACGTACGGGGTGAGAAGGTCGATGACCTTGACGCCGGTCTCGAACATCTCGGTCTTCGACTCGAGCTCGTCGAAGTTCGGGGCCTTGCGGTGGATGGACCAGCGCTCGCCGTCGTACTTCTCGTCGACGTTGAGCACCTCGCCGAGGGTGTTGAAGACCTTGCCCTTGGTGAAGTCGCCGACGGGGACCGTGATGCCGGTGCCGCTGTCGGTCACCGGGGCCTGGCGGACCAGGCCGTCGGTGGGCTGCATGGAGATCGTGCGGACCAGGCCGTCACCCAGGTGCTGGGCGACCTCCAGGGTCAGCGTCTTCTTCGCGCCGGCGTTGGCCGGGTCGGCCACCTCGACGTGAAGGGCGTTGTAGATGTCCGGCATCGCGTCGACGGGGAACTCCACGTCGACGACCGGACCGATGACCCGGGCGACGCGGCCCGTGGCAACGGCCGTCTCAGAAGTCGTCGTCATTACTTGTCACTCCCCGCGGTCGCGTCGGCAAGGGCTGCGGAGCCACCGACGATCTCGCTGATTTCCTGGGTGATTTCGGCCTGGCGGGCCGCATTGGCAAGTCGGGAGAGCGTAGTGATCAGGTCTCCCGCGTTGTCGGTCGCCGACTTCATCGCGCGGCGCGTGGCGGCGTGCTTGGAGGCAGCCGACTGGAGCAGCGCGTTGTAGATACGGCTCTCGACGTAGCGCGGCAGCAGGGCGTCGAGGACGTCCTCCGCCGACGGCTCGAACTCGAACAGCGGCAGGATCTCGCCCTTGGGCGCTTCCTCCGCGACCTCTTCGAGGCGAAGGGGCAGCAGACGGCCGTCGACGGCGTTCTGCGTCATCATCGAGACGAACTCGGTGTAGACGATGTGGAGCTCGTCCACGCCGCCGTCCGCCGTCTCCTTCTCGATGGCCTCGATCAGCGGACCCGCGACCTTCTTCGCGTCCGCGTAGGTGGGCTCGTCGGTGAAGCCCGACCACGACTCCGCGACCTTGCGCTCACGGAAGTTGTAGTGGGCCAGACCGCGGCGGCCGACGATGTACGTGTCGACCTGCTTGCCCTCGGCCTCCAGGCGTGCCGTCAACTGCTCGGCCGCCTTGATGGCGTTGGCGTTGAAGGCGCCGGCCAGTCCGCGGTCGCTCGTGAGGAGCAGCACCGCGGAGCGGGTCGCCGTCTCCGCCTCCGTGGTCAGCGGGTGCTTGGTGTTCGAACCGGTGCCGACCGCCGTGACCGCGCGCGTGAGCTCGGTCGCGTAGGGCGTGGAGGCCGCCACCTTGCGCTGCGCCTTGACGACGCGCGAGGCGGCGATCATCTCCATCGCCTTGGTGATCTTCTTGGTCGCGGTGACGGATCGGATGCGACGCTTGTAGACCCGGAGCTGGGCTCCCATGAGTCAGGTCCCTTCCTTACGTCACTTGGCCGTGGCCGGAGCGTCCTCGCCGAGAAGCTTCCCGTCCGAGGTCTCGAACTGCTTCTTGAAGTCCGCGATGCCGTCCGCGATGGCGGTGAGCGTGTCGTCCGACATCTTGCCGCCCTCCTTGATGGAGGTCATGAGGCCCTGCTCCTTGCGGTGCAGGTACTCCAGCAGCTCCTTCTCGAAGCGGCGGATGTCGGCGACCGGCACGTCGTCCATCTTGCCGGTGGTACCGGCCCAGACGGAGACGACCTGGTCCTCGGTCGGCATCGGCTGGTACTGCGCCTGCTTGAGCAGCTCGACCAGGCGCTGACCGCGCTCCAGCTGCGACTTCGACGCGGCGTCCAGGTCGGAACCGAAGGCGGCGAACGCCTCCAGCTCGCGGTACTGGGCCAGGTCGAGGCGGAGCCGGCCGGAGACCTGCTTCATCGCCTTGTGCTGGGCGGAGCCACCGACGCGGGAGACCGAGATACCGACGTTCAGGGCCGGACGCTGGCCGGCGTTGAACAGGTCGGACTCCAGGAAGCACTGGCCGTCGGTGATGGAGATGACGTTGGTCGGGATGAACGCCGACACGTCGTTCGCCTTGGTCTCGACGATCGGCAGACCCGTCATCGAACCGGCGCCCAGGTCGTCGGAGAGCTTCGCGCAGCGCTCCAGCAGACGGGAGTGCAGGTAGAAGACGTCACCGGGGTAGGCCTCACGGCCCGGCGGGCGGCGCAGCAGCAGGGACACGGCGCGGTAGGCGTCGGCCTGCTTCGAGAGGTCGTCGAAGATGATGAGGACGTGCTTGCCCTCGTACATCCACTGCTGGCCGATGGCCGAACCGGTGTACGGCGCCAGGTACTTGAAGCCGGCCGGGTCGGACGCCGGGGCGGCGACGATGGTCGTGTACTCCAGGGCGCCGGCCTCTTCGAGCGCACCACGCACGGAGGCGATGGTGGAACCCTTCTGGCCGATGGCGACGTAGATGCAGCGGACCTGCTTCTTCGGGTCGCCCGAGCGCCAGTTGTCGCGCTGGTTGATGATCGTGTCGACGGCCAGCGCGGTCTTGCCGGTCTGACGGTCGCCGATGATCAGCTGACGCTGGCCGCGGCCGATCGGCGTCATCGCGTCGACGGCCTTGTAGCCCGTCTCCATCGGCTCGTGCACCGACTTGCGAATCATGACGCCCGGGGCCTGCAGCTCGAGGGCGCGGCGGCCGGTGGTCTCGATCTCGCCGAGGCCGTCGATCGGGTTGCCGAGCGGGTCGACGACGCGGCCGAGGTAGCCCTCGCCCACGGCGACGGACAGCACCTCACCGGTGCGCTGCACCGGCTGGCCCTCCTCGACACCGCTGAACTCGCCGAGGACGACCGCACCGATCTCGCGCTCTTCCAGGTTCAGCGCGAGGCCGAGGGTTCCGTCCTCGAACTTCAGCAGCTCGTTCGCCATGGCCGAGGGAAGGCCCTCGACCTTGGCGATACCGTCGCCGGCGACGGTGACCGTACCGACCTCCTCGCGCGAGGCCGCGTCCGGCTTGTACGACTGGACAAAGTTCTCCAGCGCGTCCCGGATCTCCTCCGGCCGGATCGTGAGCTCCGCCATCTGGGTTCCCTGCTCTCCTTGTTGGGCCCGAAGTTTCACTTGGGGGGATGGGGACTCCCCCCGATGAGAGGTGAATCCTCTGCACGGCCCAACATGGGCCGTCCTTGCGTTCTGCTGTTGGGCTTGCTAGCTCGCCATACGGCGAGTGGCGTCCTCGAGACGGTCCGCGATCGAACCGTTGATGACCTCGTCACCGACCTGCACCCGGATTCCGCCGAGGACCTCGGGGTCCACGTCGAGGTTCAGGTGCATCGTCCGGCCGTAGAGCTTGGCCAGAGCGGCGCCGAGGCGCTGCTTCTGCCCGTCGCTCAGCGGCACCGCCGAGGTGACCACGGCGACCATCCGGTTGCGGCGGTCGGCGGCGAGCTTGGACAGGGACTCGAGTCCCGCTTCCAGGCTACGTCCGCGCGGCGCGGTCACCAGGCGGGTCACCAGACGCTCGGTCGTGACGTCGGCGCGGCCGCCGAGCAGGCTGCGCAGCAGCTCGCTCTTGGCCGCCGTGCCGGCGGTGCGGTCGGTCAGCGCGGCGCGCAGCTCGGTGCTCGATCCGACGATCCGGCCGAAGCGGAACAGCTCGTCCTCGACGTCGTCGAGCGCGCCCCGGCGCTGGGCGGCCGTGAGGTCCGCGGTGGCGGCCAGTTCCTCCAGCGCGTCCACCAGGTCGCGCGAGCGCGACCAGCGGGAGCGCACCAGACCGGCCACCAGGTCGGCGGTGGTGCCGCTGACCTGGGCACCGAGCAGGCGCTGGGCCAGCTCGGCCTTGGCCTCGGCGGGCTGCGCCGGGTCGGTGAGGACCCGACGCAGCGACACCTCGCGGTCGAGGAGCGCGGTGACCGCCGCCAGCTCGTCCGCGAGTCGCGCCGCGTCCACGGACGTGGAGTCCGTCAGCGCGTCGAGACGCTCACGTGCGGCTGCGGTTGCCTCGCGGCTCGCTCCGTGCGCAGTCATCGAGCCGCCTCGGCCTTCTCCTCAAGCTCGGAGAGGAAACGGTCGATGACACGGCTCTGGCGGGCGTGGTCCTCCAGGGACTCGCCGACCAGCTTGCCGGCCAGGTCGGTGGCCAGGTGGCCGACGTCCTGGCGCAGCGCCTGAGACGCGGCCTTGCGGTCCGCCTCGATCTGCGTGTGACCGGCGGCGACGATCTCCTCGCGCTGCCGCTGGCCTTCCGCGCGCATCTCCGCGATGAGCGTGGCGCCCTGCTCCTGTGCCTCCTGGCGCAGACGCGCGGCCTCGTGACGGGCCTCGGCGAGCTGAGCCTTGTACTGCTCAAGAACGCTCTGGGCCTCGGTCTGAGCGGCCTCGGCCTTTTCGATACCGCCCTCGATGGCCTCGCGACGCTGCTCCAGAACCTTGTTGATGTTCGGGAGGAGCTTCCAGGCCAGGAAGCCGAAGACGATGACGAAGGCGAGCAGGCCGATGACAAGCTCGGGAATCGGCGGGACGAGGGGGTTTTCCTTCTCCTCGGCCGCCAGAATGAGCAGCTGGCTCATGTCAGTGCCTTTCGTCTAGTGGGCTGTCGCTGATCTGGTGGATCAGGTGCCGTAGACGAACGGCATGACCAGACCGATGAGGGCGAGCGCCTCACAGAAGGCGAAGCCGAGGATCTGGTTGGCGCGGATCAGACCGGCGGCCTCGGGCTGACGGGCGAGGGCCTGGGTGCCGTTACCGAAGATGATGCCGACGCCGACGCCGGGGCCGATGGCCGCGAGGCCGTAACCGATCGAGCCGAGCGAGCCGGAGACAGCGGCAAGGGTCTGGGACATGCCAGTTCTTCCTTTTCTTTACGGACCGGTGGGGGTTGGCCACCGGACGACTGCGGGGTCGAGTGGACGGGCGCTCAGTGGTGCTCGGCCAGTGCGCCCTGGATGTAGGTGCAGGTCAGGAGCACGAAGACGTAGGCCTGAAGGGCCTGGATGAACAGCTCGAAGGCCGTCATCACGAGCGTCATCAAGAACGAGACACCCGCGTACGCGATGCCGATGCCGTTCAGCAGGTACCAGCTCGCGATCGTGAACAGCAGCAGCAGCGTGTGGCCCGCGAACATGTTCGCGAACAGTCGCACCGCGTGCGTGAACGGGCGGACCACCAGGTTCGAGAAGAACTCGATGACCATGGCGAGCGGCAGCACCGGGCCGAGCGACTTGTCGTACCCGGTGACGTTCTTGAAGAAGCCCACGAAGCCGTGCCGCTTGAAGGTCAGCGAGACCCACAGGACGTAGACGATCAGGGCCAGCACCAGCGGGTACGAGATGATCGCGGTGACCGGGAACTGGGCGACCGGGATGATCGACCAGAGGTTCATCATCCAGACGAAGAAGAACAGCGAGACGATGAGCGGTACGTACTTCTCGCCCTCCTTCTTGCCGATCGTCTCGTAGACGACGCCGCGGCGGACGAAGTCGTAGCCGGCCTCGGCGACCATCTGGAGCTTGCCCGGGACGACCTTCGGCTTGCGGAAGGCGGCCCAGAAGAAGCCGATGATGACGATCGAGCCGATCAGCGCCAGGAGCATCGTCTTGTTGAAGTAGACGTTGCTGTCACCGTCGCCCCAGAGGGGCTCGAACATGAACGAGTGCAGGCCGGGAGCCGGGAAGCCACAGCCGTCGAAGATGTGGCAGTCGGTCTCGAAGGCGAGCACCTGCGTCGGGTCAGCACTCACCGCGGGCTCCTTCAGCGTGGCGCATAGGTACGGCAACCTCGTTGTGTCGGCGCGGCACACGGCCGCGGTTCGGCACTGGACTGGTGTTACGGATGTGGGGGCGGCTGGGGGGCATCAAGCCTCGCGATTGAGCAGGCGTCAGCTCAGATGCCCGCGCCCGCGATGCCGCAGTTGGCACCGGACGATAGCAGGATCTCCCCCGCGCACTTATCCCGGCCCTACCCCTCACGACGAGGGCCCTGTCTTTTCGGGCTCTTCGGCCTTCGAAGACTCGGGTTCGACGTAGAGGATCCTGGCCTTCATCTGCGCACGCGCCTGTGCGCCGATCCACACGAGCGTGGTGGCGACCAGGGCGAGCGCGAAGGACTTGGGGTTGAACAGCGACGTGTCCTTGAACACGGCGACGAAGATGAAGAGCAGCAGAATCTGAGCCGTGTAGAGCAAGAGCCCCATCGCCTGGAACAGGTGCGGAAGCGATGCGGCGACGCGCTGCAGAACGTAGAGCCCGAGCCCCATGAAGAGGATCACGACCAGCGTCGCGACGACGGCTCCGATCGCTCCCTTGCCGCCGGCGACCACACCGGCGACGACGGCGGCAATCGCGCCGACGGCGGCTGTGGGTACAGCGGCTTGAAGGAGGATCCGGGCGTCATTGGACGGCATGGCGGCAACTCCGCTTGCTCAGGGGGGCAGGGTGTCGTCATGGACGAGCGTAGACCCGGGTGGAGAGAGAACCTCACGCCAAGAGACCGTCGCACTAAGGTCCTTCGGCTCTGTTCCCGGGTTCTCGTGAACGGTATCACAAACTATTTGATGAGGTCTTTACCTGGTTGGTGTGCTCGCTGTCACACATGAGAGTGAAGGTGCCCGTCTGTGCAGAACGAGGGGCAACTTGTCTGGTATTGGAACCTTTTGCTACCCCACGACTTGGTCACGCGTTAGTCAGATTCTTACCTTCACGTCAGCGCGACGACTCGGCCCGGCCCCGGTCCAGCGGTCGCGAACGGGTACCAATTGCGGTCGCCCCGTTGACTCCTGAGACCCCGGCGACCGCCGGGGCGCGGTGTTCGCGCGCCTCGTCCGGGCCGTCCGTGACGGCCGTCTCATGGGTGACGGGCGCACCGTCGGCGGTGGCCGCGGCGGCGGCCCTGCGGCGGCGGTAGCGCGGCGGGACGAGGTGCTCGGCCCAGCGCGGGGCACGCGGCGTGAAGCGCGGCAGCAGGAGCAGCACCAGTCCGACTGCGCTGAGTGCCGCGAGGGCCAGCACGCTCCACATGGCGCCGGAGTTGACCGAGTAGGCGAGAGCGCCGAACGCGATCAGCGCCGACCAGAAGTACATGATGAGGACGGCCCGGCTGTGCGAGTGCCCCACCTCCAGCAGCCGGTGGTGCAGGTGGCCGCGGTCCGCCGCGAACGGCGACTGTCCGCGCCAGGTGCGCCGCACGATGGCGAGCACCAGGTCGGCGGCCGGGATCGCGATGATCGTCAACGGCAGCAGCAGCGGGATGAACACCGGCACCGTCTGGTGCACGGTGTTGCGCTGGGACCCGGTGAAGAGGTTCATCACGTCGGGGTCGATCTGCCCCGTGATGGAGATCGCGCCGGCGGCCAGCACCAGGCCGATGAGCATCGAGCCGGAGTCGCCCATGAAGATGCGCGCGGGGTGCATGTTGTGCGGCAGGAATCCCAGGCACATGCCCATCAGGATCGCCGCGAACAGCGTCGCCGGGGCCGCGGCCTCGATGCCGTACGAGTACCAGATCCGGTAGGCGTACAGGAAGAACGCGGCGGAGGCGATGCACACCATGCCGGCGGCCAGTCCGTCGAGGCCGTCCACGAAGTTGACGGCGTTGATCGTGATGACGACGAGCGCCACCGTCAGCAGCGTTCCCTGCCACTGGGTCAGCGCGACCAGTCCGACGCCCGGGATCGGCAGCCACAGGATCGTCAGGCCCTGGACGACCATCACGCCCGCGGCGATCATCTGGCCGCCCAGCTTGATCAGGGCGTCGATCTCGAACTTGTCGTCCAGCACGCCGATCAGCCAGATCAGCGCGGCTCCGGAGAGCAGGGCGCGGGGTTCGTTCGAGTTGGCGAAGACCTCGTTGAGGTTCGTCAGGTGGTCCGCCACCAGCAGTCCGGCGCACAGTCCGAAGAACATCGCGATGCCGCCGAGCCGCGGGGTGGGTTCGCGGTGCACGTCGCGCGCACGGATCTCCGGCATGGCTCCGGCCACGATCGCGAACTTCCGTACCGGCCCTGTCAGCAGGTACGTCACCGCGGCCGTGATGCAGAGCGTCAGCAGGTATTCACGCACAGGCTTCCCCACAGGTCTCGCTGGCCATCACAGCCCCACACCCTAGCGATGCACGCATATGGTTGAGGACTTCCGGGTAGCGACGATGGTTGCACGAGTGGCTGTGCACCTGTGCACAGGTACCCGCGGTCAGTCCGGGTATGGGGGAAATCCACCCGTGAGTTCCCGCACCTCGCCGCGTGCCCGCGGCGCCGTGATCTCGTCCCGCAGGACCCCCGCGAGCAGCACCGCGATCCGCGCCATCTGCTCCCGGCCCATCCCTTGGGTGGTCAGCGCGGCGGTGCCCAGCCGCAGGCCGCGGGTGCCGCCGTGGGGCAGTGCGCAGGTGTCGAGGACCATTCCGGCGGCGGCGAGCCGGCCACGCGCGGTGCGCCCGTCGACACCGAGCGGCGCCGGATCGACCGTGATCAGGTGCGTGTCGGTGCCGCCGGTGGTGACGGCGAACCCCTCCGCGTCGAGACCCGCGGCCAGCACGCGGGCGTTCGCCACCACCTGATGGGCCTACGCCGTGAACGCCGGTGTCGCCGCCTCCCCGAACGCGACCGCCTTCGCCGCGACGGTGTGCATCTGCGCGCCCGCCTGGGTGAACGGGAAGACCGCCCGGTCCACCCGCTCGGCCAGCCCGCTCCCGCACAGGATCATTCCGCCGCGCGGACCGCGGAGCACCTTGTGGGTGGTGGCGCACACGATGTCCGCGTACGGCACCGGGTTGGGGGCCGCTCCCCCGGCGACGAGGCCGATGGGATGGGCGGCGTCGGCGATCAGATAGGCGCCGGCCTCGTCGGCGACCTCGCGGAAGAACGCGTAGTCGATGTGCCGGGGATAGGAGATCGATCCGCAGACCACGGCCTTGGGCCGGTGGGCGCGGGCCAGCGCCCGTACCTGCGCGCGGTCGATGAGCCCGGTGTCCGCCTCGACCCCGTAGCCGACGAAGTCGAACCAGCGCCCGGAGAAGTTGGCGGGCGAGCCGTGGGTCAGGTGGCCGCCGAAGGGCAGGCCCATCGCGAGCACCGTGTCGCCGGGCCGCAGCAGGGCGGCGTAGGCGGCGAGGACGGCCGAACTCCCGGAGTGCGGCTGCACGTTGGCGTGGTCGGCGCCGAACAGGGCGGTGGCGCGGTCACGGGCGACGCGTTCGGCGGCGTCCACGAGTTCGCAGCCGCCGTGGTGGCGGGCGCCGGGGTAGCCCTCGGCGTACTTGTTCGCCAGCGGGGAGCCCAGCGCGGCCAGGACGGCGGGCGAGGTGAAGTTCTCGGCGGCGATCAACTGGAGGTTCGTCGCCTGCCGGTCCAGCTCGCCCCCGAGGATCTCCGCCATCTCGGGGTCCTGCCGCAGGACGGCATCCATTGCGGGCGTGTGGGTGACCGGCATGGTGGACTCCGGGCTCGGCGGGGACGCGCTACATCCAATGTAGGACCGCGGCCCGGTCGACGCCCGGTGTCGGGACCGCTGCGGCGGACCGCCGGCGCCGGTGCCGCCGCAGGTCAGGTCCGGGCCGGTACCCCCGTCAGGGCGGTGACGACCGGGTCGAGCGCCTCGTTGATCTCGTCGCCGATCGACCGGAAGAAGGGCAGCGGCGCCCCGTACGGGTCGAACACCTCGTCCGCCTCCGCCGTCGGCGCGAGCAGCCAGCCGCGCAGCGCGGCGGCGGCCCGCACGAGGGCGACGGCGCGCTCGACGACGCCGTGTTCCAGGGGCGGCAGCGTCGCGGGGTCTATGGCGCGGACCAGGCGGGTGAACTCCTTCAGGGTGAAGGTGCGCAGCCCCGCGGAGTGCCCCATGGAGATGACCTGGGCGCGGTGGTCGCGGGTGGCGGTCAGCACCAGGTCGGCGCGGATCACGTGGTCGTCGAGCAGTTCCCGTCCGACGAAGCCGGAGGGGTCGGCGCCGAAGTCGGAGAGGACCGTCGCCGCGTTGGCCTCCATGGGTGCGCCCTCGTGGCCCCAGGTGCCGGCGCTCTCCACGACGAGACCGCCCCACAGGGGGTCGCCGAGCCGGTCCGCGAGGGCATGCCGGGTCAGCCGCTCGGTGATCGGCGAGCGGCACACGTTCCCGGTGCTGACGTGGAGGATGCGGAAGGACTCCCCGGGGGACCGGTCGGCCCCCGCGTGCCCCTCGGCTATGCCGCGCATGGGGGTGCCCCCTGGTCGTGCCGAGCGGGAGGCCGGGAGGAGGCGGCGGCGGTCAATTCGCCACCTCGAGGTCGGGTACGACCTTCCGCAGCTCCTCCGCCGACAGGGCTCCGGCGCGCAGCAGCACCGGCACCTTGCCCGTCACGTCGACGATCGAGGAGGGCACGTTGCCCGGGGTGGGGCCGCCGTCCAGGTAGACGGACACGGAGTCGCCGAGCATGTCCTGGGCGGCGTCGCAGGTCTCCGGGGAGGGGTGGCCGGTGAGGTTGGCGGAGGAGACGGCCATCGGGCCGACCTCGGTGAGGAGCTCGATGGCGACGGGGTGCAGCGGCATGCGGATCGCGACGGTGCCCCGGGTGTCGCCGAGGTCCCACTGGAGGGACGGCTGGTGCTTGGCGACGAGCGTCAGGGCGCCGGGCCAGAAGGCGTCGACGAGCTCCCAGGCCATCTCGGAGAAGTCCGTGACGAGGCCGTGCAGGGTGTTCGGGGAGCCGATCAGGACGGGGGTGGGCATGTTGCGTCCGCGGCCCTTGGCGTCGAGCAGGTCGGCCACGGCCGGCGAGCTGAAGGCGTCGGCGCCGATGCCGTAGACGGTGTCCGTCGGGAGGACCACCAGTTCGCCACGGCGGACGGCGGACGCTGCCTCACGCAGACCGGTGGTGCGGTCGGTCGCGTCGTTGGTGTCGTATCGCCGTGCCATTTAGCGGGCCTCCTCGTACACGTACTGCTGGTGGGGGAACTGCGGGAACCGGGACGGCCGGGCGCTTGCCGCGGCGGCGCGCGGCCGGCCGGCGGGCGCCTGGACGCGGCGGGCCGCGCTCACGGCATCGCCTTGCGCGCGGTCGCGAACCGGGGCCGGTTGTTGAGGTCGGGGTGGTCGGCCGCGTCGGCCCAGCCCCGCTCCTCGGTGAAGATCCACGGGACCTGGCCGCCCTGGGTGTCGGCGTGCTCGACGACCACGACGCCGCCGGGCCGCAGCAGCCGGTGCGCGGTGCGCTCGATGCCGCGGATCAGGTCGAGTCCGTCCTCCCCCGAGAACAGGGCGAGTTCGGGATCGTGGTCGCGTGCCTCCGGCTGCACGTACTCCCATTCGGTGAGCGGGATGTACGGCGGGTTGGAGATCACCAGGTCCACCTGGCCGTCGAGGTCCGGGAACGCCGCCAGGGCGTCTCCCTGGCGCAGGTCGACCCGGGACCCCTCGACGTTCTTGCGCGTCCACCGCAGGGCGTCCTCGGACAGCTCCACGGCGTGCACGCGGGAGCGCGGGACCTCCTGGGCGAGGGCGAGCGCGATGGCGCCGGAGCCGGTGCACAGGTCGACGATGAGGGGTTCGACGACGTCCATCGCCCGGACGGCGTCTATGGCCCAGCCGACGACCGACTCGGTCTCCGGCCGGGGCACGAACACGCCGGGCCCCACCTGGAGTTCGAGGTAGCGGAAGTAGGCGCGCCCGGTGATGTGCTGGAGCGGTTCGCGGGCCTCGCGGCGCGCGGTCACCTCCCAGTAGCGGGCGTCGAAGTCGGTGTCCTTGACGGTGTGCAGCTCGCCCCGCTTGACGCCGTGCACGAAGGCGGCGAGTTCCTCGGCGTCGTTGCGCGGCGAGGGCACGCCGGCGTCGGCCAGCCGCTGGGTGGCCTGGGCCACCTCCGCGAGCAGCACGCTGCGGGAGTTCGGGGGTCGACCCCCAAAATGTTGCTGCACGCTGGTCCTCCGGGGCTGAGCTGTTGTCGTTTGCAGTTACGCAGCGGCGAGCTTGGCTGCCGAGTCGGCGTCGACGCAGGCCTGGATGACCGCGTCGAGCTCGCCGTCCAGCACCTGGTCCAAGTTGTACGCCTTGAAGCCGACGCGGTGGTCCGAGATGCGATTCTCGGGGAAGTTGTACGTGCGGATCTTCTCGGAGCGGTCGACGGTGCGGACCTGGCTGCGGCGGGCGTCCGCGGCCTCCCGTTCCGCCTCCTCCTGGGCCGCCGCGAGGAGCCTGGAGCGCAGGATACGCATCGCCTGCTCCTTGTTCTGCAGCTGGCTCTTCTCGTTCTGGCAGGAGGCGACGACTCCGGTGGGAATGTGCGTGATGCGCACGGCGGAGTCGGTGGTGTTGACGGACTGGCCGCCGGGGCCGGACGAGCGGTAGACGTCGATGCGCAGGTCGTTCGCGTGGATCTCGACGTCGACCTCCTCGGCCTCGGGCGTGACGAGCACACCGGCGGCGGAGGTGTGGATGCGGCCCTGCGACTCGGTGGAGGGCACGCGCTGCACGCGGTGCACGCCGCCCTCGTACTTGAGGCGGGCCCAGACGCCCTGGCCGGGCTCGGTGGCACCCTGGCCGCCCTTGGTCTTCACCGCGACCTGGACGTCCTTGTAGCCGCCGAGTTCGGACTCGGTGGAGTCGATGATCTCGGTCTTCCAGCCGACGCGCTCGGCGTACCGCAGGTACATGCGCAGCAGGTCGCCGGCGAACAGGGCGGACTCGTCGCCGCCGGCGCCCGCCTTGATCTCCAGGATGACGTCCTTGTCGTCGCTCGGGTCGCGCGGGACCAGCAGCAGGCGGAGCTTCTCGGTGAGCTCCTCGCGCTGCTTCTCCAGGTCCTTGACCTCGGCGGCGAAGTCGGGGTCGTCGGCGGCGAGCTCCTTCGCCGTGCCGATGTCGTCCCCGGTCTGCTTCCAGGAGCGGTACGTCGCGACGATCGGGGTCAGCTCCGCGTAGCGCTTGTTGAGCTTGCGCGCGTTGGCCTGGTCGGCGTGGACCGACGGGTCAGCGAGCTTCTTCTCCAGATCGGCGTGCTCACCGATCAGTTCCTCGACCGCCTCGAACATCTCCGGCTCCAATGGACTGTCCCCGTCGTGGGCTCGGGGACGTGGGGTACGGCATGGGGGCCCCTGCTCCGGCGTGGCCGGAACCCGGGGGTGCGGGCTGCACCGCAAAGCGCCGGTCCCGGCGCCCCCGTGCCGGGGACGCCGGAGACCGGCGCTGTGGGCTCGCTACTTGTTGGCAGCGGCAGCCTTGCCGAAGCGGGCCTCGAAGCGGGCCACGCGGCCACCGGTGTCGAGGATCTTCTGCTTGCCCGTGTAGAACGGGTGGCACTCGGAGCAGACCTCGGCACGGATGGTGCCGGAGTCGATGGTGCTCCGGGTGGTGAACGACGCGCCACAGGTGCAGCTGACCTGCGTCTCGACGTACTCGGGGTGGATGTCGCGCTTCAAGGTGTCTCCTAGTTTCGGGAGGGCACCGGGTCGCCGCCGCGGGATGCGGGTGCGTGAACCGGGGCCGACGTACCAGTCTGCCAGCACTGGCCGTATCCCCCAAAACCGGGGGACGCGGTGATCTATTCCGCGGGCGCCCGAGGCGGCCCGCGGACCGGGTCCGCCCGCCCGCCGGGCGGGGGCTGGTCGGGGCGGCCCCGCGTGGGTCAGCCCGAGCTGACGACGTCCTTCGCGGAGCCGGTGGCGGTGCCCTCGGTCGCCGCCTTCGGGATCGGCTGGTCGCTCTTGAGCGCCTTCCACACCTGGTCGGCCTTGGTGTGGTCGACGAGGACGCGGTTGGCGTCGGCGCTGTCGTACTGGACCGGCATCGTCACCATGGTCATGTGGGACGAGCTGATGCCCTTGAGGCCGTTGGCGAAGGACGCGAGGTCGGTCACGGAGCCGATGTCGGAGTCGGTGGTGACCGTCTTGGTGGCGGTGTCGGCCAGGTCGTACAGCTTCTTGGGGTTGGACAGCACGCCGAGGTGCCTGACCCGGTCGGTCAGCGCCTTGATGAACGCCTGCTGGAGCTGGATGCGGCCGAGGTCGGAGCCGTCGCCGACGCCGTGCCGGGTGCGCACCAGGCCGAGCGCCTGCTCCCCGTCGAGGGTGTGGGTGCCGGCGGCCAGGTCCAGGTGGCTGTCGGGGTCCTTGATGCTCTTGGTCGTGGTGACCTCCACCCCGCCGAGGTCGTCGACGAGCTTCTGGAAGCCGGTGAAGTCGACCTCGACGTAGTGGTCCATGCGGATGCCGGTGACGGACTCGACGGTCTTCACCGCGCAGGTGGCTCCGCCGGTGGAGTAGGCGGAGTTGAACATCACGCCCCGGGCGGCGTCGTGCGTGGTTCCGTGCGTGTCGGTGCAGGACGGCCGGTCGACCAGGGTGTCGCGGGGGATGGACACCACGCCGGCCCGCTTGTGGCCCTTGTAGACGTGGACGATCATCGCGGTGTCGGAGCGAGCGCTGCCGTCGTCCGTGCCGCCGCCCAGTTTCCTGTTGCCGCCGGCGCGGGTGTCGGAGCCGAGGACCAGGATGTTCTCGGAGCCGTTGTCGACCTTCGTGGGCCGGTCGCTGCCGAGCGCCTGGTTGATGTCGACGCTCTTGAGGTTGCCGTTCAGCTTGAAGTACAGGTAGCCGGCCCCGGCGCCGCCGAGCACGAGGATGCCCGCGGCGCTCCAGGCCGTCACGAGCAGCGCCTTGCGCCGCGCGCTGCGCGTCTTGCGGCGCCGGCCCTTCGCGGCGCGCCCTCCGGCGGCGGCGCCCTGGTCCCGGTCGCCCGGTATTCCGGGCTCCTGTGTGCTGTCGGCAGGCATGTGCTCCCTCAGTCCCTTTGCGGTCGGTTACCCCCTGCTTCCGGGGCCAGGCCCATCCGGTCGTGACGAGGCGTACCGCTCCATGGTCACTCCGTACGGTCAGACGGGGAAACTCGGGAAAGGGTTGCACGACGCTCCGTGTCCGCCTGGTGCCCCGACGGGCACGGAGCGTCACCGTGATCTCGGAGGGAATCCCCGCTCACCTGCGGATTCGACGGACGGTGCGGTACTGATCGAAAACGGCACCGACCGGCAGTCTTGTGGCAGAGATCTCGCGGACGGCCTTTCCGGTCCTCCAGCCCTCTCCCCGGACGGCGGACAGTGCGACTCGGGCCTCTCCCCCGGTACGGCGGACGGCCGGGGAGCCCCCGGGCCTGCGCCCCTGCGTCGTGCTGTCCGGGGCCCCGCGGCGTGGTGTCCTGGCCGCCGTGGCGTCCGGGCATCGCGGTGCTCCGGGCGTGGCGGTGTGTCGTCGTCGTGGCGTGCCGGGCGTCGTGGCGTGCCATCGTCGCGGTGTGCCGGGCTGTCGTGGTGCTCAGGCGTCGCGGTACGCCGGGTGGGGCGGCGGAACGGCTCCGGTCGGCGGTTCGGCGCCCCGGGGGCGTCCGGACGCCCCCGGCCGACGCGAAGGGCCGCCCCCGTCACGTGGGTGACGGGGGCGGCCCCGGTGCCGCGGGCGAGGACGACCTCAGTCGTTGCCGTTGCCCGGCGACGGCGTCGTCTTCTGGATCTGGAGCAGGAACTCGCCGTTCGACTTGGTCTGCTTCATCTTGTCGAGCAGCAGCTCGATCGCCTGCTGCTGGTCGAGCGCGTGGAGCACGCGGCGCAGCTTCCAGGTGATGGCGAGCTCGTCGCTGCCGAGCAGGATCTCCTCCTTGCGGGTACCGGACGCGTCGACGTCCACCGCCGGGAAGATGCGCTTGTCGGCGAGCTTCCGGTCGAGCTTGAGCTCGGCGTTGCCGGTGCCCTTGAACTCCTCGAAGATGACCTCGTCCATGCGCGAGCCGGTGTCGACGAGCGCGGTGGCGAGGATCGTCAGCGAGCCGCCGTCCTCGATGTTGCGCGCCGCGCCGAAGAACCGCTTCGGCGGGTAGAGCGCGGTCGAGTCGACACCACCGGAGAGGATGCGGCCGGAGGCCGGGGCGGCGAGGTTGTACGCACGGCCCAGACGGGTGATCGAGTCGAGCAGCACGACG
Source organism: Streptomyces sp. NPDC048566 (assembly GCF_043199735.1). NCBI lineage: Bacteria > Bacillati > Actinomycetota > Actinomycetes > Kitasatosporales > Streptomycetaceae > Streptomyces > Streptomyces sp. NPDC048566. The sequence goes on along the minus strand of NZ_JBICWL010000008.1, from coordinate 156,724 downwards.
ACGTCGTGGCCCAGCTCCACCAGGCGCTTGGCCCGCTCGATGGCGAGTTCGGCGACCGTGGTGTGGTCCTCGGCGGGACGGTCGAAGGTCGAGGAGATGACCTCGCCCTTCACCGACCGCTGCATGTCGGTGACCTCTTCCGGACGCTCGTCGACCAGGACGACCATCAGGTGGCACTCGGGGTTGTTGTGCGTGATCGCGTTGGCGATGGCCTGCATGATCATGGTCTTGCCGGTCTTCGGCGGGGCCACGATCAGACCGCGCTGGCCCTTTCCGATGGGCGCGACCAGGTCGATGATGCGGGTCGTCAGCACACCCGGGTCGGTCTCCAGGCGGAGCCGGTCCTGCGGGTAGAGCGGCGTCAGCTTGTTGAACTCCGGACGGCCGCGGCCCGAGTCGGGGGCCATGCCGTTGGTGGAGTCCAGACGCACCAGCGCGTTGAACTTCTCGCGGCGCTCGCCGTCCTTGGGCTGGCGCACCGCGCCGGTGACGTGGTCGCCCTTGCGCAGGCCGTTCTTGCGGACCTGGGCGAGGGAGACGTACACGTCGTTGGGGCCGGGCAGGTAGCCCGACGTCCGGATGAACGCGTAGTTGTCGAGGATGTCGAGGATGCCCGCGACGGGGATCAGCACGTCGTCGTCGTTGACCTGCGGCTCGGCGATCTCGTCGCGTCCACGACGCCCGCGGCGGTCGCGGTAGCGTCCGCGCCGGCCGCGGCGGCCGCCCTCGAAGTCGTCGCCGTCGTCGTCGGAGCGCGGGCCGTTGTCCCGCGACTGCTGGCGGTCCTGACGGCCGCCGCCGCCCTGCTGACGGTCGCGGTCCTGGCGGTCCTGACGGCCGCCGCCCTGCTGGCGGTCCTGCCCGCCCTGCTGCTCGTCGCCCTTGTTGCCGCGGCGGTCGCGGTCACGGCCGCCCCGGTCGCGGTCACGGCGGTCACGGCGCTCACGGCGGCCCTCGGCGCCGTCGCCGTCCGCCGGGGCCTGGTTCTGCGTCTGGGTCTGGGTCTGTGTGTCGCCCTTGGCCTCGGCCGCGACCGTCTCGGGGCTGCCCGCCTCGGCGGTGGCACGGCGGCGGCGACGCTCGGCGGGGGCTTCGTCGGCCGCGCGCTCGTTGTCACCCGAACGGGCGGGACCGCCGGCCGGCTGGCCGGGGATCTCGATCTGCTGCTGGGCGACGGCCTTGCCGGCGTCGGCCTTCTCGGCGGCCTTGCCGGCCGGAGCGTCGGCCTCGTCACCGGTGCGCGCCTTCGAGGTGGCGCGCCGCTTGGGCTTGGTCTCGGCGCCCGCGTCGGCGGTCGCCGCCTTGGCCGGAGCACCCCCACCCGCCTGCGCCTCCTTGATGACCTCGATCAGCTGGCTCTTGCGCATGCGCGCCGTGCCCCTGATCCCGAGGCCGGATGCGACCTGCTGAAGCTCGGCCAGCACCATGCCCTCGAGGCCGGTACCGCGGCGTCGCCTGGAGCCGGCACCGGTGGCAGGCGCGGAGGCGTCCGTGGCGGGCGCGGCAGCGGTCTCCTCGACACGTGCGCCCATCAGATCGGTGGTGTCGCTCACGAAGGGTCCTTCCCTGGAGCGGACGTCGGCCTGTCTGGCTCGGCGACCGGTTGTGCTGTCCGGATTTGGTCCCTGTGGTGTGGACCGTGCCGGGGCGGTGGTCCGCCAAAGCGGCGGAAAAAGACATATCTGGTGATGGCGATTCCCGAGCCGAGGCACTGAAGTGCGGTGTCGTCGGCATGGTCACGCCGGTTCCGGAGCGTGCTCAGCACTGCTCGGGGCGTAGCACCCCATGCAAGGCACGAAGCAGTTTGGGAGGCTCCCGGAAGAAGGGGTGTCCCGGACGGGGACGCGAAGCACCTCGCCATGGTGGGGTCGGGTGCAGACTTGAGGTTAACACTACCGGATCCAACAAACATTCCCCCTCTCGAAATCCGGCAACCGTGCGGCGTCAGCCGACGCCGGCAGGGGTGAGCGGCAGTACGCACGCCCCCTGCGCGTCGAGGTCCAGTCGGTTCGCGGCCCACCCCTGACCTGCGAGATCGGCGACCTTGTCGGCGGACGCCCGATCGGCCAGGGCGAGCACGGTGGGGCCCGCCCCGGAGATCACCGCCGGGATGCCGTCGGCGCGCAGACGGTCCACGAGCGCCGCGCTCTCCGGCATCGCGGGGGCCCGGTACTCCTGGTGCAGCCGGTCCTCGGTCGCGGGCAGCAGCAGTTCGGGCCGGCGGCTCAGCGCCTCGACGAGCAGGGCGGCGCGCCCGGCGTTCGCCGCGGCGTCGACGTGCGGCACGGTGCGCGGCAGCAGGCCCCGCGCGGTCTCCGTGAGCACGGGTTTCCCGGGGACGAAAACCACCGGAACGATGGAATCGGCGGGCTCCATCCTGATCGCCCGGGCGGCGCCGGAGTCCATCCAGGAGAGCGTGAAACCGCCGAGCAGACAGGCCGCGACGTTGTCGGGGTGTCCCTCGATCTCGGTCGCGAGCTCCAGGAGCGCGGCGTCGTCGAGCCGGCTGTCCCCGCCTATGGTCACCGCGCGGGCGGCGACGATTCCGGCGCAGATGGCGGCGGAGGAGGAGCCCAGGCCGCGTCCGTGCGGGATGCGGTTGGCGCAGACGATCTCCAGGCCGCGCGGCTGGCCGCCCAGCAGGTCGAAGGCGGTGCGCAGGGAGCGGACGAGGAGATGGCTCTCGTCGCGCGGCAGCGTGTCGCTGCCCTCGCCTGCGATGTCGATGTGCAACCCGGAGTCGGCCACCCGGACGACCACGTCGTCGTAGAGCCCCAGTGACAGGCCGAAGGCGTCGAAGCCCGGGCCGAGGTTGGCACTGGTGGCGGGGACGCGCACCCGGACGGCGGCGGCGCGGAACGCTGGACCGGCCATCGCTCGATGACTCTCCTTGAGCTGCGTGATGTACGGGGTTCTCGATGAACTGCGGGAGGAAACGGGCGGGGGACGTGCGGGGACGACTGCGGCGGACGGGTTCGGGGACCCGGAGGCCGCGGGGACGTCACGGCGCCGCGGCATATGCGGCGGGCGGGTTCGGTACAGCCTATCGAAGGAAGGTTCTGTGGCGACATAGGGCGCACAGGAGGCGCACGATGCGTGTCGTAAGCCCCTCGTGCACCCCCCGGCGGGTCGCCGCGGGAACTCCCCGAAAAGCGGCCGGTTTTCATCGACTTCTGACCGATTTCCGCCCGCTCCCGTCGACGTCCGGCCCCGTCCGGCGTGCTCGGCGGGGCCGCGGGCCCCACCTGGCGGGTTCACGCCTGGCGGTTTCACGCCGGACGGGACGGGCCGCGTTACGCCAGACCGAGCCGCTCGGCCGCCGTCGCGGCGTCCACCGGCACGGTGACCGGCTGCGGAGCCCCCGCGACCGCCCAGTCGGGGTCCTTCAGGCCGTTGCCCGTGACGGTGCAGACGACGCGCTGGCCCCGGTCGACCTTGCCCTGCTCGGCCGCCTTCAGCAGACCGGCGACCGACGCGGCGGACGCGGGCTCGACGAAGACACCCTCCTGGGACGCCAACAGCCGGTAGGCGCGCAGGATCTCACGGTCCGTCACCTCGTCGATGAGGCCGCCCGACTCGTCCCGCGCGGCGAGCGCGAACTTCCACGAGGCCGGGTTGCCGATCCGGATGGCGGTGGCGATCGTCGACGGGTCCTTGACGACCTCACCGCGCACGATGGGCGCGGAGCCGGACGCCTGGAACCCCCACATGCGCGGGGTGCGCGTGGCCACACCGTCGGCGGCGTACTCGGTGTACCCCTTCCAGTACGCGGTGATGTTGCCCGCGTTGCCGACCGGAAGGACGTGGAGGTCGGGTGCGTCGCCGAGCATGTCCACGATCTCGAAGGCGGCGGTCTTCTGGCCCTCGATCCGCACCGGGTTCACCGAATTGACCAGAGCCACCGGGTAGTTGTCGGACAGCGAGCGCGCCAGCGTCAGGCAGTCGTCGAAGTTGCCGTCGACCTGGAGGATCTTGGCGCCGTGCACGAGGGCCTGGCCCATCTTACCGAGCGCGATCTTGCCCTGCGGGACGAGGACGGCGCACACCATCCCGGCGCGCACGGCGTACGCCGCGGCGCTCGCCGACGTGTTGCCGGTGGAGGCGCAGATGACCGCCTTCGCGCCCTCCTCCTTCGCCCGGGTGATCGCCATGGTCATCCCGCGGTCCTTGAAGGAACCGGTCGGGTTGGCGCCCTCCACCTTGAGGTGGACCTCGCAGCCCGTGCGCTCGGAGAGCACCTGCGCGGGCACGAGCGGCGTTCCGCCCTCGCGGAGCGACACGACGGGCGTGCTGGCGGATACCGGCAGCCGGTCCCGGTACTCCTCGATGATTCCGCGCCACTGGTGGGTCATTGCTGGTTACTCTCCTTCAACCCGCATGATGCTGGCCACGCCCCGCACGGTGTCGAGGCCGCGCAACGCCGCGACCGTCCCGTCCAGGGACGCGTCGGACGCACGATGGGTGACGACGACGAGGGACGCCTCGCCGTCCTTGCCCGACTGACGCACGGTGTCGATGGACACCCCGTGCTCGGCGAAGATCGTGGCCACCTGGGCGAGGACGCCCGGCTTGTCGGCCACGTCCAGGCTGATGTGGTAGCGCGTCACGACCTCTCCCATGGGCGAGACGGGCAGTTGGGTGTACGCCGAGTCGCCGGGCCCGGTGGCCCCGCCGAGCCGGTTGCGGCAGACCGCCACCAGGTCGCCGAGGACCGCGGAGGCGGTCGGCGCGCCGCCGGCGCCCGGTCCGTAGAACATCAGCTGGCCGGCGGCCTCGGCCTCGACGAACACGGCGTTGTACGCGCCGCGCACGGAGGCGAGCGGATGGCTCAGCGGGATCATCGCGGGGTGCACGCGGGCCGTGACCGAACCGCCGTCGGCGGCCCGCTCGCAGATGGCGAGCAGCTTGATGGTGCAGCCCATGCCCCGGGCCGAGACGAAGTCGGCCGCGGTCACCTCGGTCATGCCCTCCCGGTACACGTCGTCCAGCCGCACCCGCGTGTGGAAGGCGATGCCGGCGAGGATGGCGGCCTTGGCCGCGGCGTCGAAGCCCTCGACGTCGGCGGTCGGGTCGGCCTCGGCGTACCCGAGCGCGGTGGCCTCGTCCAGGGCCTCCTGGTAGCCCGCGCCGGTGGAGTCCATCTTGTCGAGGATGAAGTTGGTCGTGCCGTTGACGATGCCCATCACGCGGTTGATCTTGTCGCCCGCCAGGGACTCGCGCAGCGGGCGGATCAGCGGGATCGCGCCGGCGACGGCGGCCTCGTAGTAGAGGTCCCGGCCGTTGTCCCCGGCGGCGGCGTGCAGCGCCGCGCCGTCCTGGGCGAGCAGCGCCTTGTTCGCCGAGACGACGGAGGCCCCGTGCTCGAAGGCGGTGGTGATGAGCGTACGGGCCGGCTCGATGCCGCCGATGACCTCGACGACCACGTCGATGTCGCCGCGTTTGACGAGCGCGGTCGCGTCGGTGGTGACCAGGGCGGGGTCGATGCCCTCGCGCACCTTGGAGGGACGGCGCACGGCCACGCCCGCCAGCTCGACGGGGGCACCGATCCGGGCGGCGAGGTCGTCGGCGTGCGTCGTCATGATGCGCGCCACCTCTGAGCCGACAACCCCGCAGCCCAGCAGCGCCACCTTCAGCGGACGCGTACGCATCATCCGACCTCGTTTCCTCATACCGTCTCTTCGGTTGGACCAGTCTCACTCACCGGACGGGAGTTTCTACCCTTCGTCCGGATCGTGAGACGTCCATTTCATTTTTCTGGTGGGTGGCGACAGGAGATCTTCCACCCGGTTCGTCCGGTCAGCCGACGTCGAGCCGCAGCAGGTCCTCCTCCGTCTCGCGGCGGACGATCACCCGGGCCGCGCCGTCCCGCACCGCGACGACCGGCGGCCGCGGCGCGTGGTTGTAGTTACTGGCCATCGACCGGCAGTACGCGCCGGTCGCCGGTACCGCGACGAGGTCGCCCGGCGCCAGGTCGGCGGGCAGGAACGCGTCCTTCACCACGATGTCGCCGCTCTCGCAGTGCTTGCCGACGACCCGCGCGAGCATCGGCTCGGCGTCCGAGGTGCGCGAGACGAGTGCGACGCTGTACTCGGCGTCGTAGAGCGCGGTGCGGATGTTGTCGGACATCCCGCCGTCGACCGAGACGTAGGTCCGCAGCCCCTCCAGCGGCTTGATCGTGCCGACCTCGTACAGCGTGAACGCGGTCGGACCGACGATGGCCCGCCCGGGCTCGACGGAGATCCGGGGCGTGCGCAGCTTCGCCGCCTCACACTCCCGGGTGACGATCTCACTCAGCGACTTGGCGATCTCGTGCGGCTCACGGGGGTCGTCGTCGCTGGTGTAGGCGATACCGAGGCCGCCGCCGAGGTCGATCTCGGGCAGCTCGACCCCGTGCTCGTCGCGGACGGCGGCCAGCAGCCCGACGACCCGCCGCGCGGCGACCTCGAAGCCGGCCATGTCGAAGATCTGCGACCCGATGTGCGAGTGGATGCCGACGAGCTCCAGCCCGTCGAGCGCCAGCGCCCGCCGTACGGCCTCGGCGGCCTGCCCGTCGGCGAGCGCGATGCCGAACTTCTGGTCCTCGTGCGCGGTGGCGATGAACTCGTGGGTGTGCGCCTCGACGCCGACGGTGACCCGGATCTGCACCCGCTGCCTGCGGCCCAGCGACTGCGCGACGTGCGCCACCCGCACGATCTCCTGGAAGGAGTCGAGCACGATCCGCCCGACGCCCGCCTCGACGGCCGTGCGGATCTCCTCGGCGGACTTGTTGTTGCCGTGGAAGGCGATCCGGTCGGCGGGCATCCCCGCGGACAGCGCGGTCGCCAGCTCACCGCCGGAACACACGTCCAGGTTGAGCCCCTCCTCGTGCAGCCACCGCACGACGGCCCGCGACAGGAACGCCTTGCCCGCGTAGAACACGTCGGCGTCCTGCCCGAACGCGGTACGCCACGCGCGGGCCCGCTCCCGGAAGTCGGCCTCGTCCACGAAATAGGCGGGCGTCCCGAACTCCTCGGCGAGAGCGGTGACCTGGAGCCCGCCGACGGTCACGACCCCGTCGTCCCCGCGGCGGACGGTGTGCGCCCACACCTTCGGGTCGAGTGCGTTCAGGTCGGCCGGCGGGGCGCTGTAGTGCCCCTCGGTGAACACGTCGGCGTGACGGGGCCCGGCGGGGTGTGCGGAACGGCTCATGTCGGTAGGGCTTTCTGCTTCAGAGATGTTCGGGTGCGCTGATGCCGAGCAGGGACAGGCCACCGGCCAGCACCGTCCCGGCGGCTTCGGCGAGCGCGAGCCGGGCGCGGTGGGCGGCCGAGGGTTTCTCGTCGCCGAGCGGCAGCACGAGATGCTGGAACAGCAGAAAACCGTCGGCCACCACGACCAGCTGCCGCGCCAGCCGATCCGGCGCCCGGTGCACGGCGGCGAGCCGCAGGGCGTGCGGATACTCGGCGAGAGCGGCCAGCAGACCGCCCGCCTCGGCGGGAAGCCCGGACGCGACCGAGCCCTCCGAGTCCAGGACCGGCGCGGGGACGGGCATGGGAGCGGGGACGGCGTCCGAGGTGGGAGCCCCGTCCGGGCCGGGAACGCCCTGCGCGGCAGGAGCGGAGTCCGGGGCGGGGGCCGAGGTTGGGGCGGGGGGCGGAACGGGGCCCGGGGAGGCCGCGGCATCCGGGTCCGGTGAGGCACCCAGGCTGGGTACGGGACCTGGGGCGGGAGAGGCGTACGGGGCTGGGTCCGGGGCCGGAACGGCACCCTCAGCAGCCACGGGACCCGCGCCGGAGGACACGGCCCCGAAGGGGGTCGCAGTCGTGGAGGAGGCAGCGGTCGCGGACGGGTGCGAGGTCGCGGAGGCGTCCTCGGACAGGGAGGGCCCTGAGCCCGCGGTCCCCGAGGAGACGGCGGCGTGGGCCGGACGCGCGCTCGCGGAGGACGGTTCACCGGCATCGGGACGGACGTCGGAAGCGGCGTCGAATCCGAGAGCGGCGGCGTTCCGGCGCAGGGCGCGGGCACGGGCGTGGGCGTAGCGAACCCGGAAGAGCGGATTGCCCTCCCGCTGGTCCAGATGATCGGCACTGATCCGGGGCCGGTCATGGGAGGCCGGATACAGCAGCGCCCAGCGAGCGGCGTCCGCACCGAGCGGGGCGGGGTCTTCGGGCGCGGGCACGGGCCGCAGGGTGACGGGCTCGGCATGACGGACCTCGGCACGACCGCCTTGCGTGGCGACGATCCGTACGAGGGTGTCGGCGACGACCTCCGCACGCGTGTCGTAGGGGACGCGCAACTCCACGACCTCACCGGCGAGCGCGTCACCGTGCCCGTACCGCGAGCCCCGCGTGAGCACGTCGCTCACCAGGGCGGCGGACGCTCCACCCGCGAGGGTGACGTTGAGGAACCCGGGTCCGGTGACGGCCACGTGGGCGACACCGGGTTCGTCACCGAGGTGAGGCAGCAGGATCGCGGCGACCTCGGAAGCGGGCAGTCCGGCGGGACCCGCCAGCCGCAGGGCGACGTTGGTCGCGTAGTCCCCGCATCCCCCGGGACCGGGCGGCGTCACCCCCGCACCGGCGGGCACCGCGACGTCCAGCTCCCCCGCATCGACGGCACGACGCACCGCGCGCAGCACGGTACGGGAGAGCTCGACGGGGGTCACGTGACCAGCGTAGGGGAGAAGGGGGGTGGGAAGGCGACCCGGTTTGCCGGATGGTCCGCGATGTGGACGAGCACTGGACCGACCCTCGACCAAGCGTTCCCTCACTCGACTGAGGGGCGATGCGGGAGGGGTGGGCGAGGGGGCGGCGGGGGGGGCTCGTTTGGGGGGCGAGCCGCAGGAGGGACAGCGGTAGAGGGGAGCAGGCGGGCCTGGGCGCCGCTGGCGGGTGGCGGGTGGCGGCCGGCGGGAGGGGGAACCGAGAGGGGGGTGGGGGAAATGGGCACGCAGGGCGCACGCCAGGGAAGAGGTGAGCCACGGGGGTGGTGGCTACGGGAGGGGTGGGCGGCGGGGTGACGTGCGCGGTCAGTGCCCGGCGCGCTCGGCACAGTCGGCGCGCCGGCCACGGTCGGCCCGCTCAACGGAGTCACCGTCGTCGCCGTCACCGAAGGCGACACCGGTACCGGGACCCGCACCGACGACTCCGGCAGCACCGGCAGCACCGGCGAACTCGCCGACGTCGACGCCGACGCCCTGAGCAGCCTGGCCGCGCTCGACCAACCGCTTGACGAGCCGGACGAGTTCGGAGGGCTCGAACGGCTTGGCGAGGAAGGCGTCCACGCCGACGTCGAGGCCGCTCTCCACCTCGTGCTGGGTGCAGGCGCTGACGATGGCGAGCGGGAGGCCACGGGTACGGGGGTCGGCGCGGAGGCGAGCGGCGGTGCGGAGTCCGTCGAGGCGCGGCATCACCACGTCGAGGGTGACGACATCGGGCCGAACCTGGTGGACGACGTCCAGACATTCGGCACCGTCAGCGGCGGTCACGACCTCGAGACCCTCCAGTTCGAGGTTGACCCTGATCAGCTGCCGGATGACCTTGTTGTCGTCCACAACAAGCACCCGGCCGGACGCGCCTGGCACAACTCGAGAGTAGGTCCGGGCGCGGGGCCGCGTCCGGGTTTTCCCCACTTCCGCCCCGTGAACACGGGCCCACCCTCCGCGAACGGCCACCGCTCCCCCACGCCACCGCCGCGAACGGGGCGGGGCTCGGGGCGAGCCGCGGGGCGCCCGGGACCGACGCGCCCCGGCCGACGCCAAAAGCGGTGGCGATCACGCCCGAAAGAGCTGGTAGGGTTCTACCCGTCGCCGCACAAAGCGCCCGACACGCCCCCGTAGCTCAGGGGATAGAGCAACGGCCTCCGGAGCCGTGTGCGCAGGTTCGAATCCTGCCGGGGGCACCTTGTATGAGGTGCCCAAAGACCCCGCCATCAGCGGTTTCGCTGAGAACGGGGTCTTCGCGTATCTACAGCCATGTGCAGGCAGATGCCGCCGAAAGCAGCCGTTTGCCAGTGATCACGTTGTAATGGCGTGTTGATCTTGAAGGCCTTCGCGGCAGGTCAGAGGGCCTGCGCCACACCTCCGAACGAAGCTCTGTGGACCATACGTGGACGGGCGCGAGCCCCGGACCGTTCCCAGCCCGGGGCTCGCATTCGCCAGTGGTGCGGTTGATCAGTCTGAGGTGTCGTCCTCCTCCCTCAGTCCCTGCATGATCCGGTCGTTCATCTCCTGCTCCTGGCCGTCGATGCACCTGGCGTAGATCTTCAGAAGGACATCCACCGAATGGCCCGCGCGAGCGGCGACCTCCGGCGCCGGTACACCGGAGTTGAGCCACTGGGAGACTCCCGCGTGACGAAGGTCGTACGGCCGGAAGGCGAGGACCGAGGACACCTGATCCGGGACGAGGGCGAGTTCCCGAGCCTGCTTCCACGCACGCGAGTACGAGGAGGCCGCGATCACGTTGCCCCGCTCACTGGAGAAGAGCCGGCCGTCCTTTGCCGTGCCGAACTCCTTCAGGTGCTCGCGCAGTAGTCGCACCAGCGGAGGTGGAATCGGCACTATGCGCACCTCGCCCTGGGCCCGCTGCTTCAGCCCTCGCCGGTCATGCGCCTCGCCGGAATCGGTCCACGCTTTACCGGCAGAGGGACGGGTCTCCGCCAGCTCAATACGGCCCCAGCCCGACGCCGGAAGCGTGCAGTCGGACCGGCGGAGCCCGAGCGCCTCGCCCGGCCGCATGGCCGCGTAGTACAGACATCCGAAGAAGGCCCGCAGCCGCCGACCGCTTGCCCGCTCGAAGCCGCCCACGTAGGTGAGCGCGGTCAGCAGTTCCCGAGCCTGCCGCGGATTGACCACGACCCGACGGTCGACTTCCTGCACCGCCCGCTTGCCGCGCTTGCGCCGTACCCGGCTCAGCGGGTTGGACGTGAGGTGCTCCAGCTCCACGGCGTATTCGAGCGCGTTGAAGACCACCGCCCGGCGACGCCGATACGTCTGCGTCGCCGCGGGTTTGCCGTCCAGCCGCCGACCCAGTCCGTCGATCAGCTCATGGACACGGGTGATCTCTTGCAGCTCCCCGACCGGAAGCGAGGCCTTCTCGATCCAGCGCACCGCAGAGGCGATCTCTTCCGGCCGCTCCCGGTCCCGGCGCGGCACGGGCAGGACGTACGAGCGGAGAGCGCGACGCAAGGCTTCCGGGGTCGGCCGTCCCCGTCCCGGCTTGATGAGGACGGGAACGACCGTCGCCAGGGCATCGGTCATGCTGTCCCGATGCTTGGCCGATGCCTCCGGCCACCGGGCATCGATGTACCTGATCGCCAGGTCGAGGAATGACAGGGCGGCCTTACCGCCTCGCAGGGAGTCGGGCAGACCCGTCACGGTGTCGAACGGCTCGCCCTTGTCGAGTGCTCGCACGAGCTTGGCCCGGAAACGATCGGCCAGCGCCTTCGTCTTGTGCGACTCGCTGAACGGCTGTCCGTCGACCACCCAGCGCACGAGGTAAGTCGGCTTCTTGGTGGTCTTGTTGACCGACAGTTTCCAGACAGAAGCCTTGTACGACTTCACGAGGCTGCTCCCTCCGCCCGCTCCTCCAACCAGTCGTTGAGCACGTCACGCCGAACCCGCAACTCACCGTTCGGCAGCCGTATGCAGGCCGGGGCGATACGGAGCTCCCGCCAGCGGTAGAAGGTGCGCCGGGAGATGCCGCCGAGCTCTTCGAGCACCTGCCGAACGGTGAGGAGTTCGGCCGACTTCGCACGGGCGTCACGCGCCACGGGAAGCACCGCCCTCCCGTACCGAAGCAGCCAGGAGCGCCGCTTCCGGCGAGTAGCCGCGCCCGGCGTAGCGCCACGCGCCGACCGTGACCGTGGACCGCGAGCTGATACCGAGGGCGGTTCGCTGCTCCTCCGCGCGATGCTCTGCGCGAGCCTGCCGGAGTGCGGTCAGAGTGGTGGAGTAGCGACGCGACTTGCTGGAGAAGTGGCCGCCGTAGCCGAGCATGTGCGCCCAGCGCCTTAAGCCGAGCGGCGCGAAGTCCGGCAGGCCGCCGAGCCACCAGCACGTGCTGATCATGCGGAGCACGTGGGCGCGTACGGGTAACAGGACCAGGTCCCGCGCCCCGTGAATACGACCGTCCACCGCGCCGGCGGTCTCGGCTCCCTTCGTCGCGTACTTGGCGATGTAACCGGCCACGGCCGCCGAAGTCAGCCGCTCCCCCGCCCCGAAAGCGAAGATGGGGCGTACGTCGATCTGCTCCCCGAACCGCAGCACGCGCAGTCCGACGATGTCCCGCCCGGGGGCCAGAAGCCGCACCCTCTCGGTAGCACCGCGGACAGCTGCCAAGAGCAGGGAAGTCGTGGCCCAGCCCGGAGGAGTCGAGTTGGCCCCCTCCGGGCCGTCGAGGCGGATGACGGCATGGAAGTGGACCAGTCCGCGCCGCTGGTACTCGGCGACCTTGGCGTACGACAGTCGGGCGCTCTCGCCGAACTCCCCGCGGGAGAGTCCGGCCGTCCGGGCGATCTCGCGACGCAGCTCCAAGATGAAGCGGTGCCAGAGTCCGCCTGATTGCGCCTGCCAGAGCACAGCTCCGGCGTAGTCGTAGCAGCGCGGGCAGAGAGGTTCTCCGAGCCGCGGGTCGTCGTCCGTGTGCCGTGCGTGGCACCCGGCCGGCGATCCATGCGGGCAGGGCTCACCGGACTTGCGGGGTCGGCAGGCCCCGCACGCGGCCGTCGCGCTCCCGGCGAGTGTGGACCGGGCCGAAGCCTGGAGCGGTGAGCGTCGCGAACACCCTGGGGTGGCCGCCAACTTCCTCTCCCACGCTCTTGCCGCCGACCAGTCCGGCACGGATCAGTTGGTACGTGTCCGCCTGGTAGATGCGGGCGCAGGTCGGGCAGACCGTCGCCCGGCGGTTGCCGCACGCTGTGAGCAGCCGGCCGCCGTAGACGTCCGAGCCGTACGAGAGGAGGGCCTCGCCGGTCGACGAGTCGACGACCGTGGCGGTGCCGACGAGGTGAATCGGGTTGGTGCAACCACCGAGGCGGATGATCTGGCCTCGCCAGGCCTCGAAGCCCGATTCTCCGGCCCTGTCGATCAGCGCGGAGACGTCCTTCGGGAGGGTCAGGGAAGTCGTGGTCATGGACGACCACCCCCGCCGAACGCCTGCCACATGACGGCAGAGATCCCTTGGGGCCGAGTCTTGGCACTGAAGCGAAGCGTCGGATCGTTGAGCCAGAGGGCGGCGGCGTGCGCCGGGCAGAGCCAGCGTTCGAAGCCGTCGAGTCCGACGAGAACGACCTGTTCCCGTCCGACGCAGGTCGGCTGTTCCCTGTCCCTCAGCTCGCATTCGAGCGGAGGGGATTTGCGCGGACGATGCGCGGTGGACAAAGTGAGGGTGCTCCTTTCACTGCTCACGTGGCGGATGGAGTGGGTTCCTGACGGGGTCGGGTTTGGCGACTTGGCGCCCCGTCGGGAGCCCGTTGTGCGGGCGCTGTTCAGCTGAGGCCGTGCGGGATGGGTCAGAAGCGGAGCCCTCCGAGGAAGGCGCCCAGGCCAGCGAGGACCGTGGCCACGAGGGGCGCGGCCATCGTCCGGGCGAGCAGGAAGCCGAAGGCCGAGCAGAGCAGCAGGTCGGCCCAGCGCAGATAGCGGATGCGCAGCAGGAACCAGATGAGCAGTCCGAGCAGCAGCACCGCCGAGACGGACACGAGCACGGTGGACCCCTTTCACTTCGCGTCCAGCAGTTCGGGAAGGTGCGGGGTGAGATGCGCGTACTCGGCCGCGATGGCTTCCGCGTCCGCTTCGGTGATCAGGTGGGATCGGGCGCGTTCCCAGCCGTCGCCGGAGGCCAGCACCGCGGTACCGGCTTGTTCCGGCGTGATCGCCTGCGCTGCCTTGAGCGCGTCCGGGTTGAGGTCACCGAGGGCCATCTCTGCCGTGCCGGGGTCGGCGACGCGGTGGCAGACTCGCCCGCCGAGCTGGGCACGTAGGGCCGTGACTCCGGGCCCCAGGTCGGAGCCGACGCGTTGGCCGGCGACGACGAGGAAGACGCCGAGCGCCGCGCCGAGTTGGGCGAGCCGGATCAGCGCCGTACCGGCCGCGTGCGCTTCGTCCTTCTCGTTCCTGCTCGCGATGAGGAACAGTTCCGCGATCTCGTCGACGATGACGACCACCGGGACCGGCCGTTCCTGCTCCGGGAGGCCCCAGATGTTCCGAACGCGAGCCGCACGGCAGACGGTCATACGATCGAGGGTGAGATCGACCAGCGCGGCCAGGAGCCTGACGGCTTGCTCGCGGTTGGTCGCGAGCGCCGATAACCGCGGTTCGTACAGCGACAGTTCCATGCCGCCCTTGCAGTCGACGCCGACCAGCGCGACGGGTTGCGGAGCCAGGCCCGCCACGAGCGCGTTGATCAGCGTGGATTTCCCGGAACGGGTGGCACCGACGATCAGCCAGTGCGGTATGCGACGCAGGTCGATCACCCAGGCGGCGCCGGTCTCCAGCGCACCGACCGCAACGCGGAGAAGGTTCACGGGCCCACGCTGCTTCGGTATGCGCGGGTACGCCAGCGGGTCAATGACCGAAGCCGCGATCCGGACCGTGCCCGGCTTCTGAGGAGCGACCCGGACGGCGTGCATCCCCCAGGCTTCGGCCATGGCGGGCGCCGCCTTGACGAAGTCGTCGGGCACTTGGCCCGGGAGAAGACGCGCCAGCAGCCAGAAGCCGCCGGAAGTCGGCCGTATGAACCCGAACCGGGGCACCAACGGCTGAGGCGGTGGCGCCCCCTTGCCGACGAGCCCGGACACGACCGTCAGAGCGGGACGGCGGCTCACAGCCAGACCGCAGCCGGCCATCAACGGCCGCCACGTACGGATGACGCGGCAGCATGCGGCCGGGAGCCCGAATAAGAACCACCAGGCAACGGGGTAGCGGCGGTGCAGGGCCGGGCCTGCGAGGAGCAGGCCCGACACCAGCACTTCGGCCACCACGAGGAACGAGCTCGGCCAGGTCGTCCCGGCCGAAGCGGTGGAGGCCAGGTTCATCACTGCGCGGCCCCCTTCCCGGCCGGAGCCGGAGCGCTCAGGGGCCGGATCTCCGCCGCGCGGAAGGCGACGCCGTGCCGGCCGTCGTTCTCCCACGGCGTGGCCACCAGGTCCCGTACGGCCACGGGCATGCCGAGCTGCACGCCGCTGGGCTCACCGGGGACGTTCACAGTCACGACGTCGGCGGACGCCCCCGACATCAGGCACAGGCCGACCTGGTAGATGGTCTTGCCCGTGTCGCGGTCAACGCGGAGCTGACCGGTCTCACGGTTCGCGATCCGCGGAGCGGGGGGCACGGCACAGATGATCCCCGTGAACTTCGCGGTGTCGATCGGAAGGCTTGCCACTTGTCTGGACTCCTCATCCATCGCACCCGAAGGCCGATCCTTCGGGTTGCTAGACAACCCGTACTACGGGTTAGGAATCCAGAGTGACCACCCGTAGTACGGGTTGTCAACCGTCTTGGGATAGGGGACGCTGTTCACCGCAACGCACAAGCCGTCCACGACGGCGCACAGCTGATCGGGAATCACGGCCACGGAGGGCCTACATGCCGCCACAGAACACGCAGCCGAAGTACCGGCAGATCGCCGACTACCTGCGCGAAGGCATCCTGAACGGCACCTACCCGGCCGGCCAGCCGCTCCCCTCCGAGGAGACATTGGCCAAGCAGTTCGGCGTGACGCGCCCCACGGTCCGTCAGGGCCTCACCGAGCTGCGAGCATCCGGTCTCGTCGAGGTCATCATGGGACGGGGCACCTTCGCCCGCTCACCCCAGACCCGCCCCAGCCACACGCGCCCGCGCGGCATCCGCCGCACGCCAGACGGAGGCTACGTCGAGGCCGACGGCATCCGTTGGGCCAATGCGGAACCCCCGGTGGCCACCCGCACCGATGCCCCGCTCGCACTCGCCGACCTGTTGCGCATCCCGCCGGGCGAGCCGATGATCACGTACGACGCGTTGCAGACCGCCGACAACGGCCGTCTCCGCCAACTCCACCGCACGTACGTGCCGTTCTCCGTGCTGATCGACACGAAGTACGAGGAGGAAGCACCCCCGCCGGCCCCGGAGCTCTACGCAGCACTCGCCGACCTGGGCCAGAAACTCCACTTCACTGAGTACATCCGCACCCGCATGCCGCTCCCGGACCAGGCCCAGGCCCTCCGACTCCCCGAAGGTGTCCCACTGCTCCACATCATCCGCGTGACACTCACCGCGGCAGAGAAGCCGCTCGCCCTGGAGGAGTTCCACCTTCCGGGCGACGACTTGGAGCTGTCCTTCAGGCTGTAGCAGACGCCCAGTTGGCTCAGACTTTCTCTACTGATTCAAGCCCCGGCTGCGCTCCGCTCCGCCGGGCGCGCTCCCGGCTCCGCCGCGGGCGGCGCTCCTGCCTTCGGCCCGCTCTGCCCGCGCTGCGCCGACGCGCGCCCACAGCGGGTGGGGCCGGGGGTCATGAGGTGATCACCGCATAACGTCAGCAGGTCAGAACGTGCCTCCGGCGGGGGCGCTCAGGCTCCGAGATGGCGGGGGCGCCGTTCGCGGGTGCCGGCCGAGTTTGGGGTGCTTCCATCCCGTCTGCCGTCGACCCAGGCGGAGCCCAGCAGTCGCGGCCCAGGGCGTCAAGGTCGTTCGTCCGGCAGGGCGCTCCACCTTGACGCCCTGAACCACGCCCGCTCCACGGTGTGTGGGTCGACGGCAGACGGGATGGAAGCTTGGGTGAGTGGTGGGTGGGTGCGAGTGGGATCATCGCGCATGAAAACTAAGAGGGGGAACATGAGCGACAGTCAGGAAGCTCGATGGGGGACGGGGTTCGGGCTCGCGGCCGGAGCGGTCTGGGCCGGTGCCCGCGCGGCGGGTGGAGGCCAACCACCTCTGATTCGGTGGGGCCTTGGCGTAGGGGCAATCTGCTTTCTTATTGGGCTTGTGTGGCCCATCATCGACCGCATTCGGGCAGCCAGGCGAGGCCACAAGATCCCTGTGGTTCGCTCAGCCGAGCAGCAGGAACCTTGACGCCAGGAGGTAAGGGAGCCGGTCAAACCGCCCACTCACGTCTGACATCAGCGGCTGACACCAACAGCGATGTACGGCAGCGATCGGATCCGTACCTCAGCGAACAGGGCCTTTGAGGGCCAGCGGCGTTGAGCGACCTCACCGCTTCACCGTGATTGACCTGATAAGGATGAGGCCACAGCTTCAAAGCTCGCGACTATCCCGGCGTAGGCTGCCCGACTTGCCGACCTCCTGCCGTCGCCAGACGGACCGATGGCCCTTGATACCGTCCCGCCTGTGGAGAATGCGCACTGGTGGCCGAAGACGAGACACCTGCTCGTGGCCTGGCTCATCACGACGCCAGCCCTGTGGGCGGTGGGCAGGCTCACTGGAGAGCACGAGGGCATCGTTTCTTCCGCTGTTCTTGCCGTCTGGGTGACCGCGTGCGGTGAGCTCGCGCCCAAGTGGCGTCGGTACCGCCGATCAAGGAAGCAGGCGCGGAACGCCGCCGCATGATCAAGGTCACGTCGTGTGCCACGGCCGTGCCAGAACGGGCGGGGAACAGCGGGGAGCGGCGGTCACTGGCGTGAGCCGGGAACGAGAACGGCCCCTGACCAAACTTGCTGGTCAGGGGCCAATTCCCGTTAGGGTGGCGGCGCCAGGATTCGAACCTGGGAAGGCGAAGCCGGCAGATTTCAAGACTGTCCGCTTACAGCAGCCAGCGACTCAGTCCGTTCTTGTGGAGCGCTGCCGACGCCCGGAAGCGGATGCGCCCACACTGCTCACGATCTTTCTCCGAAGTGTCCTCGGAGCAGCAACAGTGGGATGCCAGCCGATGAAGATCCTCGGCGTCCAGCCACAGTGGAGCGCGCCCTCTCGCCCTCTCGGCTTCCGGGTCCGTCGGGTTGATCTCGGGCATGGCCGCAGCCTAGCGTGCCACTTCCGTGCCAGAACGGACGGGAACTCACGGGGAACCGAGGGTCCACAGGGTGAACTCGCCGAGCTCTGGACCAGACAGGGAGTCCGCAGGTCACGCATGTGATCTCCCAACCTCGCTCCTAAGACTGTGTCCTATGTGGTGAGGCAAACGAGGCCGCACCTTAGAGGAGCTTTGTGATCAGTTCCACCGTCGTTTGCCATGAGCAAGCAGGTCGGGCGGAGCCGATACCGGCTCCGCCCGACGCGACTTAGGCTGGAGTGCCTCGCAGCACAGTGCTTGTCTCGGTCAGACACGACCATGCGACTGCGCAGCTTGCCACGCTCGCCAGCACACCGATCAGCGTGTCCGGGCTCAAGGCCCCAGTGACAACCACTCTCAGGAACATCACGGCGATGGCGACTTCGCCGAGCCCGAGCAGGATGAGCCAACCGACGCGCAGCGCGCGAGGCGTCCTGTCTCTGACCTGTGCCGAGCCCAGTAGAACGGCTCCGCCCGCCATGGCCAGGACGGCCGCAGCGGCCAGCACCAGGTACAGCACGGTGCCAGAGGTTTGGGGATCGGTGTGGTCGATTTCCGCGGTGTCAGGCACCAGGAAGGTGAACGCGAACTCAAGCAGGGCGACATAGGCGACCTGGCCAAGCAGCAGTACCGGTACGACTCGGCGGTGGAACATGGTCATCATGCGTTACTCCTCACCAAACGGCCACTCTTGATGATCCAGAGCTTGCCCGTTGAGACGTGGCTCTTGCACGAGCTTCGGGTCTTCGTGTACGCCTCGGCCTTGGAGTATCGCGCCTTGTAGTAGCGGCCGATCTCTCGCCCCTTCTTGTTGTTGTTGAGGTCCATCTGCTTGTCGACGCCCCTAGATTCGGACTCGTGGCGGGTGGCTACCTCGTAGGCCGTCTCGTGGTCAACGAAGACCTCCATCAGAGCGTTCCAGTAGCAGTGCCGGAAGGCGTCACCGGTCCCCTGGAAGAGGGTCCTGTCGGGGTAGAGGTTCTGGGCGGCCCTCAGAGCGATACCTGCCTGGTCGCGTGCCTTGGAGCAGTCGTACGGGTTCCAGTAGCAGTAGCTGCGCTCGGCCGGCGTGACCGTGTAGCTGGCGCCGCTCGGGTCGAGCATCACCGGGTACGCGAGGGTCTGGCCAGCCGCTGGGGTGAGGGAGACCTCGACGTCCGATCCGTTCGCCTTCATCGTGACGGGCACCGTGGCGCCCTTGGCGTCGACGGCGACCGGCGCGCTGAGGAAAGTGACCAGGTCACTGTTCGTGTCGGAAATCATCAGCGTGTTGTCGGAGACAGCCGAGATTTCCTGCCCCGTCTGCAGGGCGATCTTGTAGACGAAGGACTTCGGCGCGTTGGCGCTGCGCAGCAGGTGGAAGAGTTCGACTTGGCTGGCACTGCTACGGACGGCGATGGTGTCGGCGTCCGTCTGGGTGTTGGCGTAGATCACCAGACCGGTTTCACTCAGCTCAGCGGCTGCCGAGGACGCCCCCGGGAGGTCGATCAGCGTCTGAGCCGATCCGTCGGCGCTGTTGCCCGTCAGAGTACCGACGGAGGACGACGGCAGCTCCGTCGTGGCCGTCTGGACCGCGGAGTCCTCGGTCTCCGTCTTCTCCGGGTCCTCCTGCTCGACGTAGCCGGCCGGAGTGTCGTCCTCGTCCGGGATCTCCTCATCCAGTTCGTCGGTCTCCTCAAGCCCGTCGGCGGGGTGCAGAAGGTCCGCGAAGTGGGTCTCGGCGATCTCGTTGATGAACGGGACAGTCAGGGTTCCGGTGATGTTGCCGGCCCGGAAGGTGTACTCGGCCCAGTCCGACCAAGTGCCGGCGGCACTCTTGACCCGTGCGGTCAGCGTGTGCGTGCCGCGCGTCGTGGGTGTCAGCGTGAGTGTCGTCTTGCCGGAGGCCAGGGTTGCCGTCTGTGTCGCACCCTCATCGAGGCGGTACTCGGCGGAAGTCGCCTTACCCGCAGGGTCGGTGAGCGTGAACGTTCCTGCGGTGCCCGCGTCTCCGTGCCACAGGCCGTCTGCCGGATACGCCGTCGATGTGACCGTGGGCGCGGCCGGGACGGAAGTGTCCACAGTCAGGTTGCGCCAAGCAGACCAGGTGCTATTCCAGTCCGTGCCGTCGTAGACGTTGACCCGCCACTTGTAGGTACCAGTGGCCAGGGCGGGCGCCGTCCAGCTGCCAGCGGTGCCGGAGGCGACGTAGGCCGAGGTACCGGAGGCGACCTTGGTGGTGCCGGCAGAGTTCCACACCTCGAAACTGAGCCGCACAGTGTTGCCGTCTGCGTCCGTGGCCTTTGCCTGGAGCGTGGGTGTGGTGTCGGCGGTGAAGGTGTCCGAGGCCGGGCTCACCGGACTCGCGGCGCCCGGCTTGGTGTTGTACGTGACCGACAGGGCCGGCTCGGTCGGGCCCTGAGAACCGTCGACGTAGTTGGCCGAGCGGAACCGGCGCCAGCTCTTTGAGTCCTGCTCGTCGACGGCCCGGATCTGCAAGCCGTTGTTGGACTCTCCGTCCGCCCAGGACTGGGCGATGTCCTTGACGTTCCATCGCATGAAGTTGGCCGGGCAGGCCGAGCTGTAGCCGTAGGCTGCCTTGGAGATGACGGAGCCTGTCGTCGTGGTGGCGGGCTGCGCGCCCCATGTCACCGCGCTCGGGTCCCAGCTGCCTGTGATCCGGCGTACCTCGACCCCGGAACCATCGGTGGCGCAGGTGGAGGACCAGTACGAGTGCAGCCGCAGCTCCGCGCTGAGGATGTGCTTGCCGAGGTACTTGGCGACGTCGAACTTGACGTAGGAGCGTGCCTTGGTGGTGCCCCCGTCATAGGTGCCGGCTTTCAGCTCCGTCGAACCCCGCTGTGAATCGGGGTAGTTGGTGGCGACCCAGGTGTCGGTCGAGGCGGCAAGTGTGGTGGTCGGGTCGATGGTGACCGGGTAGACCACTGCCGGGTCGTCGAGGAACTCCTGGCTCGGCTTGAGCACCAGGACCGTGCCGTCCGCCGTCTCCTCGACGGTGGTGGCTATCTCGACGCTCTTCGCCGGATCACCCGAGCGGGCATCGGTGCCCGTGCCCCACATCCGGGGCGAGGGGGCGCTGGCGACGAGTGAGCCAGTAGCGTCTTCAAGCCGCAGATGCCGCTCAGCGGTCTTCTTCAGCTTCATGCCCTTGAGCGTCACCGGAAGCCTAAGTTCCACTGGCTCGGTCGGACGCTCCTTCAGAATCAGCGACTCCGTGAACCCGTGTGGCAGCGCGGTGACATGAAGGTCGCCGTTCGGCACTACAGACCGGTAGACGGCGGTGTCCCCGTCCACGGTCGGGGCCGGCAAGCTACTTTCCCAATCCAGCCCGAACGACCGTGCCCCAGAGGCAACTTGAGCGAAGTCCTCGGCACCGCCGTCGGACAGCTGCACATTGGCAGCAGCGGTCTTCGGTTCGAGCCTACTGCCGGAGTCGACCAGGTCGGTGTTGATCTGGCGCCATTGGCCGTTCTCCTTGACGCGGATCGTCCCCGAGGCGACGTCCGTGGTCATCGTCCCGTCCGGGTTCACCCACGTTGTGGAGTCCTCCGTACGCGCGGACAGCACCTCGACCCGATGACCCTGAAGAACCGCGGCCAGCCTCGCTGCCTGCTCGTTCGGCGCCTCGGTGATCCGCTTGTCCACGCCAGCGGCCGACCGTGATTCGTCAGCCCCGTTCGTTCCATCGTCGGGCAGTGCCACCGCGGCCGACTGGACAGCGAGCGCCAAGCACAGCGTCAGCGAAGTAGTCGTCATGACCGTAAAACGTCTTCGCACTATCCCCCCCTGAAATAGTCAAGCCATCGCCAAAGCTTGGCGATGGCTGCCTGATGGTAGGAGAGATGCGAGTCTCACAGTGCTTTCACATCTTGCGCGAAAGCCACAAAAAGCATCTGACTCACTGTGATGTTGATCATGGTGATGGGTGCGGTTCGAATCACCCGTACCAATGCGAACTACCACCTGACCGTGCTTGCATGTGTAACTCCCTTATGAAATAGGGCAGTTCAATGATGTCGTCGCGGAACGCCTCGGCATAGAGGGAAACCCGTGGGGCGATCTGGTCTGGGCAGACGTCATCGAGCCGACTCCAGAACGCAATTCTTAGTCCCACCGCACCACAAGTGCACCAGATTGAGCGGGGAGTAGCGGGGAATCACGGTGACAACCTTCCTGCCCGGCGCCGCCTCGCCCAGGACGTTCGCCCAGGCCAGCGCCCGAACCAGCTCCAAATGCCCTCAGCTTCCCAAGCTGATGTTCTGCTGTCCGGAGTCCGACATGAGGCCCGCATCCATCCTCGGAGCAGGGTGGTCTGCCGTTCGTCCGGGCTGCGGCGCTGGGGCGCCGGTCCCGGCCGAGCGGCAGACCACAGACGACAAAACTCGCGGACAGAAGGCCCCGCGCATCGTCCAATCGGGAACGGTGACACACAGGGCCGGTTCGGCTGATCGCAGGAATGCTCGGACCGCGACCGGCCGGGGCTTCTCGGGCCGATCCGGTCACGCAGCCGTCGAGGTGCGGCGGGCGCCACCCGCCTCATGCATTGAGGTCTCGGCATGCGTCGGCATCTCTGCCGCGAGGCCCGACACGATCAGTTCCGCCAGCATCATGGCCGCTTCGGGCCGTATGGTGCCGAGTCGTACGAGGCCGTCGCCCGAGACGTTCACGTCGGCAGTGAGGCCGGGGAAGTCCGACTCCAGGCCGAGAGCGGTCAGTTGCGCGGCCAACTCGTCAGCACCGCGTCGAGCCTGCGCCCAGCCCCGGACGTAAGGCACACCAGGCATCAGGCTTTCAGCGCGCTTGGCGACGACTCCCCGTCGGTCGGTCATCACGTCAGCCCTCTCCTTCGCGGTGTTGGGAAGCTCCGTCGCTGCTCTCTTCAAGTCGCCTCAGCCCCGCGGCAAGCGCCAGCCGTAGCAGTTCCGCCAGGCGTTCCGCGGTGGCCGGTGAGACACGGCCCAGCTCGATCAGGCCATGCCCGAAGGCATTCAAGTCGGCTCGCAAGTAGGGGAAGTCCTTCTCCAGGCCGGCACAGAGCAGAGCATCCCGAAGGGCCGTTGCGGCGTTACGCGCGGCGTACCAGTCATCGGTGTCCAGGGGGGACCAGGTGGCAGCGTCATGCCGGTGCGTGGGGTCATCCCGCATCGGCCGAAGACCCCTCGAAGTTGGGGAGGGCGAGTGCAGCCGCAGACGGGTAGCGCTCGCCGTACCGGTCCACACGGATGAGCAGCTCGGTGGAGGCAACCAGCATCGTGGCCAAAGCGACTGGACGCAGCGGGTTGGCGATGGGGCGTCGAGTCGGTGCCCGGAGCCACTGGTAGCGGTCGCCGCTCATAGGCATGGGTCCCGGGACGACTACCACTGAGCCGTGACCGAGATACCGGTACGTGGGGGGCGTGCCATCTTCCTGAGCGAGGTAGTGGACAAAAGTCTCCTGACTCCGCGAGCCGAGCAGGAAGCCGACTCGTCGGGCCTTGTAATCAAGTACCACGGGGCCGAATGGAAGTCCCCGGTGCAGAAGTTGATCGAAGGTCTCCATGCCCAGGCGCTGTTCGACCGTCACCACGTCGAAGAAGCGGCCGGCCGCCAGCGCGTACGGTGCGCGTGGGTCGTCCTCCCAGGTCGCCCGGCAGTCGGCCGGATCGTCGGCCGCCGCAGAGAGCCATTCGACGCCTCTTGTGGTCATCCGCTGCACGTCATCCCACCTCGGTCAGTCTCATTCACGGCCGCAATGCCGCGCTGCCTCCAGACTCACGTTCGCCACCCTGGTCAGGGCAGATGACGAGAGGTGACGGGGGATGACGCGCTACGTGTGGACGCGTCATCCCCCGTCGCGGCTCAATCGCTCCCGATCTGCGCCTACTTAGAGCATCGAGCCATGAACCGCGCGTACATTCGGTCGTACGGCCTCAGAGTCGCGCGCCCCAGTAATCGCACGAGTTCACTCACCGGGAGAGGACGGTTACGTCTTCGATGGAATCGACCAGCGTTCGCTTACGGCAGGCCCGTACGGATCGCGGGTGGAGTCAGCCGCGATTGGTGCGAGAGCTGCGTCACGCTGCGGCGCGCCGTGGCCATCAGCTCCCGGCAGACGCCAGCGTCAAGCGGCGTATTGCCAGCTGGGAGAACGGCCACAGCGTTCCGGACGACTTCTATGGGCCGCTCCTCTGCGAGGCATACGAGCTCAGTGCGGCCGAACTCGCGCTGACCCACGACAGCGGACGGGATGCGTCGCTCCTGGACGTCAGCTATCCGGCGAGCCCCGACGACGCGATCGAAGCAGTGAGCCAACTGTGGCGTGCGGATCTCAATCGGTACGAGCCCCTCTTACAGGCCGAGCCGTCCGAGCCTGCTTGGAACGAAGCGTCCCTCCGATGGTTGGTGGCGCCCGAGCCGGCCATTCCCCGGCAACGCCGGGATGGAATCCGTGTTGGTCTCGGAGACGTGGCCGCCATCAAGACCACGGCGGACATGTTCGCCGAATTGGACGACCGGTTCGGCGGTGACCACGCACGGCATGCGGCGATCCAGTACCTCAGCACCGAAGTCACACCACTCCTGCGCGGTCAGTACACGGAGCAGGTCGGCCGAGCGCTGCTCTCCACCACGGCGGAAGCAACGCTTCTTGCTGGTTGGATGTCGTACGACGCCTGCCGCCACGGCATGGCCCAGCGGTACTTTCTCCAGGCTCTCCGCCTGGCCCAGGACGCCAACGACCGTCGGCTCGCCGGAAGCATTCTGTCGGCCATGAGTCATCAGGCCACTTTCCTCGGTCGCTACACCCAGGCCGCAACGCTCGCCCGCGCGGCTCTCATGGGCATCTCTCCTGTGGCCACGCCCACGCTTCGCGCCCAGTTCCATGCCATGGAAGCCCGCGCGCTTGCACGGACCGGGGACATCCGAGCCTGCGAAGCCGCCCTGAGTGCCGCCACGAAAGCGCTGGAGAGCCGGAACTCCGACGACGAACCCGAATGGATCAGCTACTTCGACGAGGCCGAGCTCGCCGCGGAGGCCGCTCACTGCTTCCGTGATGTCAACAGCGCCCGGCAAGCCGTCGCCCATGCCGAGAACGCGATGAGCGGTAGCCACGTGCGGAGCGACTTCTTCGCGACCATGGTTCTCGCCGATGCTCACCTATGGGCCGGAGACGTCGAGGAGGCTTGTCGCGTTGCGGTCGATGCACTCGACCTGGGCGAGCAGCTCAAGTCGGCACGGTGCGTTAGCTACCTTGCCGAGTTTCGGCAGAACCTCGCAGGGGCCGGCGACAGCGCGTACGTCCAAGCGTTCACTGAGCAGGTCACAGAGCACAGGCTGTGGATAGCCTCAGGCGTTCACGCCGATGTCTGAGGGGGCCTCGCGGGATCAGAACGGGCCCCACTCGTCTCGGCCCTCCCCGGTGCGGAGAGAGTGCACTCGTCGAGCGAATTCGGCGGCAGACCGCTCACTCGTCGCGACTTGGTGGCCGAGCCAGGCGACCATCATCAGCTCACGTAGGTCAGCGAGCGTTTCGTAGCCCGGCCAGTTCATCAGGTCGAAGCCGTACCGGTGCACGAACTCGGCGTACTCCGCCTTTGTATGCCAGCCGTACCGGTCGTAGAAGATCGCCGTCTGAATGAGGTCCCACTCACGAGGTGCAAGGGCGAAGCCGTCCAGGTCGATCAACACCGCGCGCCCGTCCCGATGGCGGAGGATGTTCCCGATACTGGCGTCACCGTGGATCATGCCGAAGGGAAGTACGAAGTCCAGCCGGTCGTAATCCTTGGCAAGCCTCGCCGCTCGCTCCTCCAGGAACGTTCGGTCCTCCCCAGGGATGTCGTCGAGCCCTTCGAGCGACGTCTCCAGCTTGGCCAGTGGGTCGAAGTACGGCAGGCCCAGAAACTCAGGCTCTTCGAGCCAGTGCAAGCGGCGCACGAGGTCGGCCAGCTCACCGACCGTCGCGTACTCCTCGGTCTCCTGGACACTCTCCCAGAAGGTGACCACCAGGCCACCGACGACGATCGGTTGAGCGATGGACGCCGGCACACGCGTGGCCGGAAAGTCCTGCTCCTCAAGCCACCGGGCCACCCCCACAGCCCGGGCCATCTCCGCTTCAACCGCCGGATCACGCGCGATGCGGACGATGACCGGTAACGACGTTAGGCGATAGACCGCGTTCGATCCGAGCCGCAGCAACTCGGCGCCGCGGTAGTCGAGTCCGGCAGTCGCGCATGCCTCCCGGAGGACAGGCTCCAGGCCCTCCGCCGTGAACTCCGCACCGTCGCTGCCCGTTCCCTCGCCGCTACCCGAGATCATGCTTCGACGATACGGCCCGCACCAACCGCCCGACAGGCCACCCACGTAATAGGGGCGTGATGACCTTGCTCGACACTCGCCCGATCGGAGCCTCAGCCGCAGGTCAGGGCAGCAATGACCCTGCGGTCTCACCTGGGCTCCGGAGCCGTGTGCGCAGGTTCGAATCCTGCCGGGGGCACCCCTTATGAGGTGCCCAAAGACCCCGTCACCAGCGGAAACGCTGAGGCCGGGGTCTTCGCGTATGTGCAGGCGGGTGCAGCCGCGCCGCCCTTGTCGGCCCCGCGTCCGAGGTCCGGCAGCTACAGCCCTGAGTGTTGCTGCTGACTGGTCCCGATCGGGCCGTGTTCGGCTGCGGAATCCAGAACATCGCGCACTGGTCCGCGTACCTCGAAGTTCCCAGCACCATCACGTAGTCGGTCTCGGCGGCTGTACCGGCAATCCGGATCCGGACTGGCGCTGGCCGAGCCCCAGCCGGCGTGACCCCGGAACTGTGGCTTCCATCACGGCGGATGTGATCTTGGGCTGATGGGATCGCCGGGTGCTCGGTTTCCTCCTTCGTCTCCTGCCGTTCCGGGTTCGTGAGCCTCTGCTCATCCTGGTCGGATCCGTCTTCGGCGTACGCATCATGTATCTCGCCGTCCGCGACCACGACCGGGTGCCCGCGGTCATCGGCGCGGTGTTCCTCGTGGCCACCGCCCTACGGGTGCACATGGTGGTCCGTACGCTGCGCGCACGCCGGCGGACGCGCAGGGGCGGGTCCGTGGGCGGAGACCTGGTGGGCGGCGCCGACGCTCCGACCGATGGGAAGACCACGGCCCGGGCTCCTGTGCCGGCCGGGGTCGCTGCGCCGCCCGTGCCGGAGCGTACGGAGAAGCAGCACCGTCCGTGGCTCCAGGCGGGCGCGGCCCTGGCCCTGTTCGGGGCGCTGGCGGCCAGCGTGTGGCTGGCACCGCGCGTCACGTCGTCCCAGGGCGGCGTCCCGGAGGCCGCGTCCTGCGCGGACGGGGAACACGAGGAGCTTCCTCGGGTCTACCGGGGCGCGGACAAGCCCGTGACCGGCGTGGAACTCTGCGAGGCGCTCAACCGGCCGGGCCTGGCCGGGTTTCTGGGGACTCCCGGGGAGACGGCGACCACGGTGTCCAGTTCGAACGGCACCGCCCCGCTGACCGGCGGGAGGGTCGCCCGGCCGGAGGCCGAGGTCGCGTTCGACACGTACACCATCAACGTCTCCGTCACCTACGACGACCTGTCGACGGCCCAGTACGTGAAGTTGACGGAGTTCGGAGGGGAGACGAGCGTCAGGACGCTCACCGTGCTCGGGCGGCCCGCCGTCCTCTCCTCGGATCACACCATGAAGCTGGAGATCGACCTCGGGTCCGGCGGATCGGGCGGGCCGGTCGGGGAGGGGCCCCCGGCCCGGACCCTGACCGTGGCTCTGGACCATGAGGACCGCGGCGGATACTGCGACATCACCGTGTGGAGTGCGACCGGTGCCCTGCCGGACGACGGCGCACTGCTCGACATCGCCGCGAAGGTCCTTCCGAGGATTCCCGAACGGCCGGCCCGTCCCGCCTGAGGTCCGCGCTCGCGTGGCAGTCGCTCCGCGTTCCCCCCTGCCGAATGCGTACTGACCGTACTGACAGCACTGCTCGGACTGACCGCACTGCCCGCGCAGCCAGTAGAGCCCGTGCTCCCCGTACTGCACGTCGCTGGCGCCGGCGGCCGGGGCCCCGGGGGCACGCTGTCCGAGACGCCTGCCGATCGCGTGCCGGTCGCGTGCCGGTCACCACCGACCGGCCACAGACCGACTACCGATCGGCTGCCGACCTCGCCGTCGCGTCCTGACCTGCGGGTGTGTGTCTTCGGAGTCCCTGCCGGCTGCGTCCGTTCACCGTGACGGACTTCCCCGCCAGGCGTACGGTGCCCGACCCGTCTGCCGCGGTCGGCCGGAGGCCGGGGACGAGGTCTCCGTCCGTCTCCGCTTCCCTTCCGCCGGCCCCGCACCGGTCGACCCGCTCAACCGGAACGTCACACCCCGAGGTGTGCCAAGGGTAAGGATCGGTATCGAACGGCAACCCTGGAGGGGTTGCGC
Source organism: Streptomyces sp. NPDC048566 (assembly GCF_043199735.1). Taxonomy (NCBI): domain Bacteria; kingdom Bacillati; phylum Actinomycetota; class Actinomycetes; order Kitasatosporales; family Streptomycetaceae; genus Streptomyces; species Streptomyces sp. NPDC048566. The sequence goes on along the minus strand of NZ_JBICWL010000008.1, from coordinate 128,380 downwards.
CCGTCTAGCACGGCATGAAGATCTCGTTCTTGATCCACAACGCATACGGGATAGGGGGCACGATCAGCACCACCTTCAACCTGGCCGCGGCGCTGGCGGAGCGGCACAGTGTGGAGGTCGTCTCGGTGCTGCGGACCCGGGAGCGTCCCAGCCTTCTGCTGGACCACCGGGTGTCGCTGCGGGCGCTGGTCGATCTGCGGGAGGAGAAGGACCACCCGCTGCACGGTCGGCCCGCGCAGGTGTTTCCGGTGTCCGAGCGGCGGTACGGGCAGTACAGCGAGCTGACCGATCAGCGGATCGAGGCGTACCTGGAGAAGGCCGACGCGGATGTGGTCGTGGGGACGCGGCCGGGGCTGAACGTGCATCTCGCGCTCCAGGCGCCGGAGCGGATCGTCCGGATCGGGCAGGAGCACCTCACGCTCGACAGTCACGCGCCGGCGTTGCGGACGGTCCTGCGCGGTGCGTACCGGCGGCTCGACGCCCTCACCACGGTCACCGCCGCGGACGCGGCCTCCTACGGGGCCAAGATGCATCTGCCGGGAGTGCGCGTCGAGGTCCTGCCGAACAGTGTTCCGGACCCCGAACTTCCGCCCGCCGACGGGACGTCGAAGGTGGTGGTCGCGGCCGGGCGGCTGGTCCGGGTGAAGCGGTACGACCTGCTGATCGCGGCGTTCGCCCGGGTGGTCGCTGAACGACCGGACTGGCAGTTGCGTATCTACGGCAAGGGTCAGGAACACGCCCGGCTGCGGCAGGTCGTCACCGACCTCGGGCTCGGCAACAACGTGTTCCTCATGGGGGCGGTGTCCCACATGGGAGGGGAATGGGTGAAGGGGTCCATCGGCGCCGGCGCCTCAAGTTTCGAGGCGTTCGGCATGACCCTCGTCGAAGCGATGCGCAACGGACTGCCCGTGGTGAGCACCGACTGCCCGCACGGTCCGGGCGAGATCGTCCGCGACGGCGTGGACGGGCGGCTGGTCCCGGTGGGAGACGAGAAGGCCCTGGCCGCGGCTCTGCTGGAGCTGATCAACGACGACGACGCACGGCTGCGGATGGGGCGTGCCGCCCGGGAGAACTCCCGGAGGTTCGCGCCCGGGCCGGTGGTCGAGCAGGCCGAGCGGTTCCTCTCCGAGGTGGTGGCGGCCAAGCGCGCCGGACTCCCCGCCGAACCGCGCCGCCCGGGGATGCGCCGGAGCCTCGTGGCCCGGCGCCACGCGCTCCGCGACGCCTACGCGGCCAGGAAGAACGACGGCGGGAACCACGACCACGACCGGAACAGCAGCGCGGGGAACGACCGGAGCCGGAGGGCAGAGGGATGAGCATGTCGATCGAGCCGGAGCCCCGTGCCGGGTGCACGGTGGACGCCGAGGGGCGGATCACCTTCGGGGTGCGGATACCGTCGGCCTCCCACCCCCGCCTGCTCCTCCGACCGCGGCCGCGGAAGGGCGAGGCGGAGGTGGAGCAGGCCCCCCGCGTCCTCGACCTGGAGCCGTGCGAGGACGGCCGGTTCACGGGTGTCCTGGAGGACGGGCCGGCGCTCGGCGAGGGCCGTTGGGACGTCTATCTGCTCGACGAGCCCGACGGCGAGCCGCAGCGGTTGCGGCCGGGTCCGCGGGACCTGAGGACACTCGTCGACGGGGGCGCCCGCGACCGTTCCTCGCCCGTCGCCGTGCGCGTCCCGTACGTCACCAAGTCCGGTTACCTGTCGGTCCGTTCGTGGCTGCGGACCGCGCATGCCGAGACCGACCGGATCGTGCTCCCGGGCGACGGGACGATCGTCGTCACGGGTCGTCTGCACGGAGCCTGCTTCGGCCCCGGAGCCGTGGTGCGGATGCGTCTGCGCGGCACCGGCACGACCCGGGAGGCCGGGCTCCGGGTCGAGAGCGACGGGCGGAGCTTCCGATTCCGTGTCGGGTGCGGGGAGTTGGCGGGCGCCGGTGCCGGCGTCTGGGACCTGTGGATACGACCGGCCGGCACGGCGTCGGCCGTACGGGTCGGCCGGCTGCTGGACGACGTGGCGGACCGGAAGGAGGTCTTCGTGTACCCCTCCAGCACCGTCGGCGGCTGCGCGGTGCGGCCGTACTACACGCTGGACAACGACCTCTCCGTAACCGTGTCGGAGCCCGGGGAGCGGCCGGAGTCCCGGGCCGCCTGACGCCGTCGCGGTACGAACGCCGTCGCGGTGGCGGCCGGCGCCGTACCGGAGTCCGGCAACCCCGCTCCGTGCGCCGCGGGCATCGACCGCGGGCCTGTCCCCGGCGACGGGCATCGACCGCGGGCCCGTCGCCGGGGACGGGCCCGCGGTCGGGCACCGCCGGCCTCGCAGTCGCGGCCCGCTGCACGATCGGCCCCGGGACCCGCACGTCGCCCCCAGGACCCGCGCCTCGGCCCCGGCATCCGCAGGTCGCCCCAGCGACCGCATGTCGCCCCCCCCGGAGCGCCCATCAAGATCAGTGACCGATCGGCGAGAAGCCCGGCGGGAGAGCTTCGCGGTTCGGTTCCGGATCAATCCCGGGCCGGTCGCAGATCACTGCTGGATCATTTATGGATCGCCCCATGTCCGGTGAGGTGGTCCGCGTCGCCGGCCGGGCCATAAAACGTGAGGCGCACGTCACTTTCAACATATGCCAGGGGCATTTTTTATAAAGCCATTCCATGCCGGGTCGATCGTACGCCGGAGGCGACGAAGGAGGCTCCCACCTGCGGCGAGCCGAGTTCCCCTGCTTTTCCGTCCGGAATGGAGGATCTCGACCGCGCTGTTCCGGCGGACCGGAAAGCAAGCGCCCGCTTTCGTGACCTTCCGCACAAATGGGAGGGGTAGACCTAGGCAAATTAGGACTTTTCGTCGACAGTTGTGGCGGGAATTCTCCCCAGCCCCACAGCGAAGGCAGCGAATCCATGCGCAATTCCTCCGACGTTCCCGTGCAGCCCCACGCCGTCACCGTCGCCGAACTCGTTCCGGGTGATCTCCTCGCCCTGTCCGAAAGCGATGTGGCGCGGGACGAGTGGTACGTGGTGATGCACACGCTTCCCGAGACGCCGCACACGATCCGGGTGACCCTGCGCCCGCCGCTGGGCGGCCGGGACCACGACCGGGTCTTCGACCGGGGGCACCGGGTCACCGTGGCGTGCCGGCGGATGGACGTGGCCCGCGTCCCCGAGATCGCCTCGGCCGATCTCGACGGCGTGGAGTTCCGCGACGGCGACCGGGTCACCTCGCTGCGCGTCGTCGATCCCGCCGCGGTCGAGGTGTCGTACACCCGGCGCTGGGGCCGCTGGCAGCGGGACCTGGAGGACCGCGGCGAGGAGCCGGTCTCGGACACCGGGCTGCGGGAGTTGGCCGCGCGGGACGTCGAGGCCGGCCACGTGGTCCGGCACGTCCCGCGCCCGCGGCGCACCGTCTCCGACGGCGCCGGCCCGCGGCGGGTGGTCGTCACCGGGGTCGGCGCCCTGACACCGCTCGGCGTCGGGGCGGGCGAGCTGTGGCAGGGCCTGCTCGACGGGCGGTGCGGGATAGCGGAGCTGGCGGGCGAGGAGTTCGCCGAGCTGCCGGTGCGGGTCGCGGGCAGCGTGCCCGTCGACCCCGCCACGCTGCTGCCGAGGCCCCAGGCCCGGCGGATGAACCGGGCCGCCCAGTTCGCGGTGCTGGCCGCGCGCGAGGCATGGCGGGACGGCGGGTTCGACGAGGCGGGGACCACCGAGAGCGGGCTCGACCCCGAGCGGGTCGGAGTCAGCGTCGGCGCCATCCTCGGGGACGCCTCCGTGCTCGTCGGCGGGGACCGCGCGCTGCGGGACAAGGGGCCTCGCGCCGTCTCTCCCTTGACCACGCCGATGACCGTGCCCTCGCAGGCCGCCTCCCAGGTGTCGCTGGCGCTGCACATCACGGGTGAGGCGCGGACCGTGACCAGCGCGTGCGCCTCCGGGACCGAGGCGATCGGGCAGGCCGTCGACCGCATCCGCCACGGACGGGTCGACGTCGCGCTCGCCGGTGGCGCGGAGGCGGTCGTCACCCCGGCGATCATGGCCTCGTTCGCCGCGCTGCGCGCGCTGTCCCAGCACGAGCCGGGGCCGGTCAGTCCGTCCCGGCCGTTCGCCAAGGACCGCGACGGGTTCGTCAACGGCGAGGGCGCGGGCTTCCTGCTGCTGGAGTCCGAGGAGCACGCGCGGGCCCGCGGCGCGCGGATCTACTGCGAGGCGGCCGGCTGGGGTCTGTCCGCCGACGCCCACCACATGGCCGCGCCGGACCCGACCGGCGACGGGGTCGCGCTCGCGCTGCGGCGGGCCGTACGCGACGCGGGCGGGCACGCCGTCGACGTCGTCCACGTCAACGCGCACGCCACCGCCACCACCGAGGGCGACCTCGCCGAGGCGACCGCGCTGCGCGCGGTGCTGGGCGAGGACGTGCCGGTGACCGCGCTCAAGGGGCACCTCGGGCATCTGCAGGGCGCGGCGGGCGGAGTGGAGGCGGTCGCCACGGTCCTGACGCTGCATCACGGGCTCATCCCGCCGACCATCGGCTGCCGGGAGCAGGACGAGGCGATCGGGCTGGACGTGGTGACCGAGGGGCCGCGGCCCCTTCCCTCGCGAGGCGACCTCGCCCTGAGCAACTCGTTCGGTTTCGGCGGCCACAACGCGGTGCTCGCCCTGCGCCGCACGGCCTGAGGAGGCCACGTTCCCCGCGCGGAGGCGATCGCGCGGGGAGCCGGGCGGCCGAGCCGCCGGACGGGCGCCACCTCGCGCTGCGAGAGGTGGTGCCCGTCCAGTCGCCAAGGCGCCGAGCCGCCGAGCCGCCGGGGGGGGAAGACGGCCGGTCGCGCGTGGGGAGGGCACCGGCGGCTAGCCCTGGGCGGGGCCCGGTTGCCGGGTTCCACCCGCGGCGCGCCCGCCCTCTCTCGGTTCGGCCCCGCCCACCCGCCGGCCGCCGGTCCTCTCCCTCGGGCGCGTCGGTCTTCTCCCCGGGTGCTCCCCGTCCTCTCCCCCGGGCACTCCCGCCGTCTCCCCCGGCCGCTCCGCGTTCCGCCGCCCTCAAGCGCGCGTCGCGGACTCCGCCGGAGTACCTACGCCGACGCCCACTTCCGCGCCGCCGGCTTCTTGGCCGACGTCTTCTTCGCCGTCGCCTGCGTCGACTTCGCCGACCTCGTGGCGCCGGTCTTCGTCCCGGACGTCCGCGTCGCCGTCTTCTTCGCGGACGTCGTCTTCTTCGCGGACGTCGTCTTCTTCGTGGATGTCGTCTTCTTCGTGGATGTCGTCTTCGCGGACGTCGTCTTCCTGGCGGACGGGGCCTTCGCGGACGTCTTCCTCGCGGACGCCGTCTTGTCGGCGGTCGTCCGTTTGGCGGGACTCTCTCCGGCGGCCGTCCCCTTTCCGGCGGTCCGCCTGCCCGTCGCCGGGGAGGTCGTGGTGGCTCCGGCCGACCGGTCGGAGGCCCCGGACGTCCCGGCCGTGGACCGGGCGGCCGTCGTGCGGGCCGGGCTCTTCTTCGCCGGCTGCTTCGCCGCCGCCTTCCTCGCCGGCGCCTTCCCGGTCGACGGCCCCCCGTCCGCCGCGGCCGTGGACGCAGACTTCCGGCGACCGGCCTGGTCGGACGCCGATCCGCGGGCCGGTTTCCGCGGCTTCCCGCCCGCCTTCCCGCCGGCCGGCAGCGGGTGGACCTCGGCGTCCTCGCCGCCGTGGCCCTCCTCGCCCGCGCGCCCGCCCTTCCCCCGGGACTCCCTGGCGGCGCTCACGCTCTTCTCCAACGCCGCCATCAGGTCCAGGACCTTGCCGCCGCCGTCCTCGGCGGGGGCGGCCGGGGCCTCGTGGCCCTCGGCCTTCGCGGTGATGAGTTCCTCGACGGCCTCGCGGTAGTCGTCGTGCAGGTCGGCGAGATCGACCTCGCCGAGCGTGTCCATCAGGGCGTCGGCCAGGTCGAGTTCCTTGTCGCGGACGGTGACGCCGTCGTCGTGGGCGACGTCGTCGGTCGCGCGGATCTCGTCCGGCCACAGCAGGCCGTGCATCGCGATCACGTCGTCGACGACGCGCAGCATGCCCAGCCGCTCCCGGCCGCGCAGCGCGAACTTCGCCACCGCCACCTTGTTGCTTCGTTTGAGTGCCTCGCGGAGCAGGACGTACGGCTTGGTGGCCGGGGCTCCGTTGGCGGAGAGGTAGTACGCCGTGCCCATCTGGAGCGGGTCGATCCGGTCGGCCGCCACGAACGCCACGATCTCGATCGTGCGGGCGGTCGGCAGCGGCAGCGAGGCCAGGTCCTCGTCCGTGATCGGGATGAGGGTGCCGTCGGCCTCCTCGTACGCCTTGCCGATCTCGGCGGTCGCGACCTCCGCGTCCTCCAGCTCGCAGACCTTGCGGTAGCGGATGCGGCCCCCGTCGTCGAGGTGGATCTGGCGGAAGGAGATCGCATGGCTCTCGGTGGCGTTCATGAGCTTGACGGGGATGCTGACCAGGCCGAAGGCGACGGCTCCGTTCCATATGGATCGCACGTGCGGCACCCTTCCGATCACTTCGTCCCGTTGGCATACCTTTTTCGTGGGATTCTCATGGTATGACGCCGATCACGGAGGTGGAGGGGCGGAAGCTCGCCCTGAGCAACCTGGAGAAGGTGCTGTATCCGGGCACCGGCTTCACCAAGGGCGAGGTGCTGCACTACTACGCGACGGTGGCGGACGTGCTCCTGCCCCATCTGCGCGACCGGCCCGTCTCGTTCCTGCGGTATCCGGACGGTCCGGACGGGCAGGTCTTCTTCACCAAGAACGTTCCGCCCGGTACGCCCGGCTGGGTCAGGACGGCCGAGGTGCCGCGCACCGAAGGGCCCGCGCGGATGGTCCTCCTCCAGGATCTGGCCTCGCTGATGTGGGCGGCGAACCTCGTGACCGAGTTCCACACGCCGCAGTGGACGATCGGTTCGCCCGGTGTCGCCGACCGGATCGTGTTCGACCTCGATCCCGGGGCGCCGGCGACGGTGGTCGAGTGCTGCGCGGTGGCCCTGTGGCTGCGGGAGCGGCTGGCCGCGGACGGGATCGAGGCGTACGCCAAGTCGTCGGGATCGAAGGGGTTGCATCTGCTGGCGGCGGTCGTGCCCACGCCGTCCGACGAGGTCAGCGACTACGCGAAGGCCCTGGCGGTGGAGGCGGAGCAGGCGCTGCCGCGGCAGGTGGTGCACCGGATGGCGAAGAGCCTGCGGCCCGGCAAGGTGTTCGTCGACTGGAGCCAGAACGCGGGCCGGAAGACGACGGCCACCCCCTACACACTCCGCGCCCGGCCCCGACCGACGGTGTCCGCGCCGGTGACGTGGGACGAGGTCGAGGGGTGCGGGAGCCCGGCGGCGCTGTCGTTCGAGGCACCGGACATCGCGGCGCGGGTGGCCGGGTTCGGCGACCTGCTGGCCCCGCTGCTCGACCCCGAGCGGGCGCGCCCGCTGCCCTGACCCGCCTCCCCTCCCCTCCCCTCCCCTCCTCGCCCCCTCATCTCACAGCCGCAGCCACGTGTGCCGGTCGCGGGCGAGCGCGTGGAGGGCTTCCACGTCGGCGGGCTTGAGGACGCCGCCCGGCCGGCCGAGTGCGTCGAGGTCGGTGTCGCGCAGGACACGGACCTCGCGGGGCGGGGCGAGGACGTCGCAGCGGGCCGCGTCGACGACCGCGAGGACGGCGTGCACCTCGGCAGTCAGGGCGTGCGAGGCGCGGTCGGCGTCGGCCCGCAACCGGTGCAGCAGCGGGTGCGGCTCCCGGCGGCCGACGGTCACCATCGGGTCGGCGACCAGGACGCGCTGCCCGCGGGCGGGCAGGCTGCGGACGCAGAGGATTCCCGCCGGGCCGACGGCCAGGTGGTGCAGGCGGTCGCCGCCCGGCAGCGGGATCGAGTGCAGGGTGTGCCAGCCGCCTCCCGCCAGCGCGTCCAGCGCCGCGCCGACGGCCTGTTCGGCGGCCAGTGCCCGGCGGCGCGGGTCCGGGCGCAGCCGGCGGGCGGGTCCCGGGGCGCGGTCCAGGTCGACCAGGAGGGCCTCGCCGGGACGGTTCGGCGCGAGGTCGTCGTCGGGATGGAGGGCGAGACGGGCCAGTTCGGCCGCGGTCGGGACGGGCGGCGGGCCGACGGTCACGGGCCCGGTCAGGAAGGGCTCCAGCGCGCGCAGGACCTCGTCGCGCCGGTCCTCGCCGAGCAGGTTGACCCGGGCGGCCTCGCGGTCGTACCAGGCGAGGTTCCGTCCGTCCCTCTGGCACACGTAGAGGCGCTCCCGGCCGGGGCGCCCGGCCGGTACGACGCGCAGTCCGGTCATGCCGCATCACCCCCGTCCATGGGAACAGGCGGGGTGCTCCAGGGGCAAGAACCCGGTTACCTTTGAGGGGAGTTGGGGGAGTTGAGCGGGAGGCGCCGTTGCGGGGTCGCAGGAAGCAGCCGGACGTTCCGGCTCCGGGCAGCCCGTGGAGCGAGATCGTGCCGGGCCTGTGGATGGGCGGGCACCGGTTCGCGGGAGCGTCCGGCCGGGTCGAGGCCGCCGTGGTCGGGGACGAGTTCGATCTGGTCCTGTCGCTGCTGCGGCTGCCGGGGCACGGACCCGACCGGGGGGTCGAGCACCACGTGTGGGCGATCCCGGACGGGCCGCTGGACGGGACCCAGCTCACCGGGGTCATGCGGCTCGCGCGGGCGGCGGACGACGCGCTGGAGGACGGCAGGCGGGTGCTGGTCCGCTGCTACCACGGGTACAACCGGTCGGGTCTGGTCGTGGCGCACGCGCTCGTCCTCGCCGGGTACTCGGCCGACGACGCGATCCGGCTGATCAGGAGCCGGCGCTCGCCGTGGGCGCTGCACAATCAGCTGTTCGTGGAGTACCTGCGGGCCGGACTGGCCACGGCGCGGCTGCTGGAGGAACTCGCGGAGTGAGGGCGCCGCGGCGAACGGCCCGCCGACGGAGCGGCCGGGCGGGCGACGGGGTGGGAGCGCGGCGCGGACGCCCCGGAGCGGCGGCCGTGGGCCGACGCGGCCCGGCGGGGCGCCGGACGTGCGCGCCCCCTGCCGGGGTTTGCGTCCCGCGTGCCGGACGTGCGCGGGTGGGACGCCCGTACGGGAAGCGACATTCACGACTAAAAGGACATCTCCGTGGATGATGCGTAGGGTGACGGGGGCGACCGGCCCTCCCGTCCTCCCGAGCCGTTCCGGTCAGGAGCGCAGTGATCCACAGCAGCCCCGCGCGGCGGGCCTCCGGGCCGGTGCGCACCCTTCTCGGCGCCGCCGCGGCCGTGGCGCTGGCCGCCGCGGCGGCGGGCTGCGGGGACTCCGGCGAACCGCGCGGCGCGGGAGCGACGCCGACCGCGGTGGGCCCGACCCGGCTGTGGCCGCGGCTTCCGCCCGCCTCCACTCCCGCGATCGACTACGGCGAGGCGGACACCGAGACCGTGCGGGGCGTCACGGCGCCCGGCGACGACATCCACCGCGTCGACCCGCTCGCCGTGGTGCGCGCCGAGATCGCCGCGCACCCCGACCGGTACAGGGGGCCGGACGCCCCGTACGCGGAGGTCGCGCGGCAGCTCTCGTACTGCGAGGCCGGCGGGACGCGGGCCGGGACGTGCCCGATCCTCCAGGCGTACCACCGCGACCTGACCGGGGACGGCCGGGACGATCTCATCCTCGGCATCCGCTTCCCGAGGAACCAGCTCGCCGTCCGCGTCTACACGTTCCTGCACCACGACCTGGTGGACGTCATGAGCACCACGGACAGCGTGATCAGCGTGGAGCTGGCCGGCCGGGACGTGATCATCCGGTCGCCGTCGACCCTGCCGGGCTACGAGTTCCGCACCGTGTGGTCCTGGGACGGGCACCAGAACGCGATGCTCGCGACCCGGGACGAGATCCTGCGGGTGCGCCCGCCGTCCCCCCGCGCCTCCCGGACCGTGCCCCCGTCGGCGCTTCCCTCCCCGGCGTGGTCCTCCGCCCCCGCACGGCCGGCCTCCCCGGCCGCCGCACCGCCCACGCCCCCTGCCCCGGCGACGTCACCGGGCACCGGGTGAGCCCCCGGCCGCGGCTGCCCGGCTGGACCGCCACGCTGACCTGGAAGGCGACGGCGTTCATCGCGGTGATGTGCTGCGGGCTGGCCGCCCTGCTCGGCGTTCTCGTGCACGTCTCGGTCACCGACCAGACCGTCGGCGAGGCGCGCGGGCGGGCGCTCGACCGGCTCACCGACGTCACGGCCGCGTACGAGGCGGGCGACCGGCTGCCGCCGGGTGCGGGCGTCGATCCTCCCGGGCTGCCGGAGCGGCTGCGCGACCTGGCGGTGGCGGGCGACCGCGGCTCGATGGTCGGCGATCACGACCCCGAACCGACCATGTGGGCGGCCGGGCCCGCCGACGGGGGCCGGGCCCTGGCCGTGCGGTACGACTACGCGCAGGGCGCGCACACCATCGAGGCCCTGGACCGGGCGATCGTCTGGTCGTCGGCGCTCGCGATCGGCGCGACGCTGCTGGTCGGCGCCTTCGCGGTGACCCGGGTGACGCGCCGGCTGCACGCCACGGCCCGGGTGGCGCGCCGGATCAGCGCCGGCGACCTGGACGCCCGGGTGGACGACCGGCGGGCGCGGAATCCGCGGCGGGCGCAGGACGAGGTGGCGGCGGTGGCCGGGGCGCTGGACGGGATGGCGTCGTCATTGCAGCGCAGGCTGCTGAGCGAGCAGCGGTTCACGGCGGACGTGGCGCACGAGTTGCGGACGCCGCTGACCGGGCTGCACGCGGCGGCCGAGCTGCTGCCGCCGGGCCGGCCGACGGAGCTGGTGCGCGACCGGGTCGCGGCGCTGCGCACCCTCACCGAGGACCTGCTGGAGATCTCCCGCCTGGACGCCGGCCGGGAGCGTCTGGAGCTGGACGCGGAGCCGTTGGTCGCGCTGGCCGAGCGGGTGGTGCGGGCGTCGGGCACCGGCACGGAGGTCCGGGTGGTGCGCGCGGCGCGGGTGGAGACGGACCGGCGGCGGCTGGAACGGGTGCTCGGCAACCTGGTGGCGAACGCCCACAGGCACGGCGCGGGGCCTGTGGTGCTGACGGTGGACGGACCGATGGTCTCCGTGCGGGACCACGGGCCGGGCTATCCCGACTACCTCGTCGCGGACGGGCCGCGGCGCTTCCGCACCGAGGGCGGCGCGCGGGGGCACGGGCTCGGGCTGACGATCGCGCTGGGGCAGGCCGAGGTGCTGGGCGCGCGCCTGGAGTTCGGCAACGCCCCGGACGGCGGGGCGGTCGCGACGCTGACCCTGCCGCGGGAGGCGCCCCGGACCCGGCGGGGGCGGGACACGCTCTCCGATGGCGGAGTGTGACCTGCGCTCGCCGATCACGCCTCCTAATGTGGCGGTTAGTCAGGTTCGCCCGCTTTCCGGAGGAGCCCTCATGCCCCAGCGGTCCCCGTACACCCGAATCGCCGTAGCCCTCGCCGCCGGCAGCATGGTCGCGCTCGCCGCGGCGACCCCCGCCCTCGCGGACGGAGAGGGCCATGCCGCCGGCAGCGCCGGCCGCCAGTGGAGCACCGGCGGCGGCGACGGCCGGGAGTGGAACAACGGCGGCGACGGCCGCGAGAACGGGAACGGGCGCGGCGACGGCCGCGAGGACGCGCGCCGCTACAAGGGCCGGGTCACCGCCCGCGGCGGGCTCGCGCTGCGCAGCGCCCCGAACCGCGGCGGCCGGCTGATCCGGGTGGCGCGCCAGGGCGAGATCGTCTCGATCTACTGCAAGACCCCGGGCCAGAAGGTGGACGGCAACCCGCTCTGGTACCTCCTCACCGACGGCACCTGGGCCTGGGGCGCGGCCCGCTACATCGACAACATCGGCCCGGCCCCGCGCTGGTGCTGACGCCCCGCCACCCCGCGGGCGCCGCCCCCGGGCCCGTCACGGCCGCCGGTGTCCCCCGGCCGCGACGGCACACCGCAAAGGGCGGTTTGTCAGTTCATAACGGGACATCAGGTCGGCTGCTTGCTACGTTCCGGACATGACGCAGCCCGGATTGTCCGGAACGGCCGTGGCGGTGGAGCCGGCCCCTCCCGCCGTTCGCCTGCCCCGGCGCCGGGGCATCGAGTTCACGCTCATCGTCCTGGCCGTCCTGCTCAGCGTGTACGGGTACTGCGCGGTCGGGCTCGCCAGGAACGGCACCGTCCCGCCCGGCGCCGCCGGATACGGCGCCGGGCTCGGTGTGCTCGCGCTCCTCGCGCACGTGGCGGTACGGGTCCGGGCGCCCGACGCCGATCCGCTGCTGCTGCCGATCGGCGTCCTCCTCAACGGCCTCGGCCTGGTGCTGATCTACCGGCTCGACCTGGAGACCCCGGGCGACCGGGCGGCGCCCACCCAGCTGGTCTGGTCGACGCTCGGCGTCGCCTTGTTCATCGTGGCCGTCGTCTTCCTGCGCGACCACCGCGTCCTGCGGCGCTACACCTACGTCTCGGTGGTCAGCGCCCTCGCCCTGCTCGTGCTGCCGGTCTTCTTCCCGGCGGTGAACGGCGCCCGCATCTGGATCCGTGTCGCCGGGTTCTCCATCCAGCCGGGCGAGTTCGCGAAGGTGCTGCTCGCGGTGTTCTTCGCCGGATACCTCGCCGCCAACCGCACCGCGCTCGCCTACAGCGGCCGGCAGCTGCGGTGGTTCCGGCGGCTCCAGCTGCCCACCGGCCGGGTGCTCGGCCCGATCGTGGCGATCTGGCTGCTGAGCGTCCTGGTCCTGATCCTGGAGCGCGACCTCGGGACCTCGCTGCTGTTCTTCGGCCTCTTCGTGATCATGCTGTACGTGGCGACCGGGCGCACCGGCTGGATCGCGGTCGGCCTGCTGCTGGCCTGCCTGGGAGCGGTGGCGGTGGGCCGGCTGGAGCCGCATGTGCACGGCCGGGTGGCGGACTGGCTGGACCCCTTCGCGTCCATCGCGGCGGGAGACGGCCCCAACCAGCTCGCCCAGTCGCTGTTCGCGTTCGCCTCCGGCGGGCTGCTCGGCACCGGGCTGGGGCTGGGCCACTCGATCCTGATCGGATTCGCCACCAAGTCGGACTTCGTCCTCGCGACGGCGGGCGAGGAGCTGGGGCTGGCCGGCCTGTCCGCGATCTTCCTCCTCTACGCGCTGCTCGTGGAGCGCGGCTACCGCGCGGGTCTCGGGGTGCGCGACCCCTTCGGCCGGCTGCTGGCGGTCGGGCTCGCCTCGATCGTGGCGCTCCAGGTCTTCGTCATCGCCGGCGGGGTGACGGGCCTGATCCCGCTGACCGGCATGGCGATGCCCTTCCTCGCGCAGGGCGGCTCCTCGGTGGTCACCAACTGGATCATCGTCGCGCTGCTGATCCGGGTCAGCGACAGCGCGCGCGGCGGCCCCGACGGGACGGAGACACCGTGACGAAGTACATCCGGCGGGCCATCGGGCTGTGCGCCGTGCTGCTGGTGGCGCTGCTGGTCAACGCCGCCCGGGTGCAGCTGGTCCAGGCACCCTCCCTGGACGCCAGCCCGGGCAACCGCCGCCCGGCCATCGCCCGTTACGGCCAGCCGCGCGGCGACATCGTCGTCGACGGCCGGGCGGTCACCGGCTCCCGGGACACCGGCGAGCAGTACCGCTTCGAACGCACCTACCGGGACGGCCCGTTGTACGCGCCGGTGACCGGCTTCTCCTCGCAGGTGTACGGGACGACGCTGCTGGAGGGCACCGAGGACGGGGTGCTGTCGGGGGCCGACCCGATGCTCGCGCCGCTCCCCCTGTGGAACGACTTCACCCGGGCGCGGAACCCCGGCGGCAGCGTGGTCACCACGCTGAACGGGGCGGCTCAGCGGGCGGCGTTCGAGGGGCTCGGCGCGCGCCGCGGAGCGGTCGCCGCCGTCGAGCCGTCCACCGGCCGCGTCCTGGCCCTGGTCTCCACCCCGTCCTACGACCCCGGGGTGCTGTCCGGGACGGGACCGTCGGTCACGCGGGCGTGGTCCCGGCTCAACGGCGCGCCAGACCAGCCGATGCTCAACCGGGCGATCCGCCAGACGTATCCGCCGGGGTCCACGTTCAAGGTCGTGACCGCGGCGGCGGCGCTGGACGCCGGGGTGGTGGACGACGTGGACGAGCCGAGCCGGTCGCCGGACCCCTACCGGCTGCCGGGCACGACGACGCGGCTCACGAACGAGATCGAGGGCTGCGAGGACGCCTCGCTGCGCTACGCGTTCACCTGGTCGTGCAACACGGTGTTCGCGAAACTGGGCGTGCAGGTCGGGCTCGACACCATGACCCGTACGGCGGCGGCCTTCGGCTTCAACGACCGCAAGCTGCGCATCCCCTTCGCGGTGGCGCCGAGCAACTTCGATCTGCGGCTGGACAAGGCACAGTTGGCGCTGTCGTCGATCGGCCAGTTCGACACCCGGGCGACCCCGCTCCAGATGGCCATGGTGGCGGCGGCGGTCGCGGGCGACGGGAGCGTGCGGCGGCCCTACCTGGTCGAGCGGACGACCCGGCGCGGCGGCGGAACCCTGTCCACGACGGGCCCGCGGACCCTGCACCAGGCGATGAGCGCGTCGACGGCGCAGCGGATGCGCGAACTGATGACCGACGTGGTGGAGCGCGGCACGGGCCAGGGCGCCGCCATCCCGGGAGCCACGGTCGGCGGCAAGACGGGCACCGCTCAGCACGGCCTGGGCAACGCGGGCACCCCCTACGCGTGGTTCATCTCCTGGGCCCGGCCCGACGACTCGATGCAGCCGGCGGTGGCCGTGGCGGTCGTGGTCGAGGACGCGGCGGCGAACCGCGGGGACATCAGCGGCGGGGGCTTCGCCGGCCCGATCGCACGGTCGGTGATGGAAGCGGTGCTGGACACCCGCGACCGCGGAGGCAGGTGACCCTCCCGGGTCCGAGGCCCCGGACCCGGATCCGGACCGCGGTTCCCCGGACCGCGAGGGGCCGGAGGCCCGGGGAACCCGGAGGGCCGAAGGCCCAGAAGCCGAAGGCCCGGGGAGCCCGGAAGCCGGGGGCCGAAGGCCCGGAAGCCGGGGCCCCGAGACCCGAAAGCCCGGAGACCCGGGGGCCGAAGGCCCGGAAGCCGAAGGCCCGGAAGCCGGGGCCCCGAGACCCGGAGGGCCGGAGACCCGGGGGCCGGCGGCCGGGAGGCCCGGGGCCAGATACCGGAGGCTGGGGCCGGGGGCCGGACGGGGGCGCGACCGCCGGTCGAGGGGGCCGGGGTTCCGGGCGGTGACCCGGTGAGGGGCCGCAGCATGTGGACCGGTGAGGCGCCGCGCCGTGCGGCCCGTGTCGTCAGACGCCGCGCGGCACGAGTTCGCGGCGGCGCAGCCACTCGGTGCTGACGCCCGTGACCCCGGTGCGGGCGCCGACGACGCCGCCGGTGATCGCGCAGGTGGTGTCGACGTCACCGAAGCCCTCGGCCGTGCTCCACAGCGCCTCGGTCAGGTCGGTCGGGTAGCGGGCGGCGCACCACAGGGCGAAGGGGACCGTGTCGTCGGCGCGGATGCGCCGGCCGTTGCCGAGCCGGTCAGCGGCCTGCCGGGGCGGGGTGGCGAAGGGCAGGCCAGCCGGCTCCCGAACTCCGTCCCGCGTGGCGCCCGGCGGCGTCGCGGCGGCGACGGCGGCGAGGTCGAGCCCGCCGCGGGCGGACAGCGCGGCGGCCGTGGCGACCGCGATCGCGCCCGCCACGCCCTCCGGGTGGGCGTGCGTCACCTCGGCGGAGCGGACGGCCTGTTCGGCGACCGCGGGCAGGCTCGCCCCGAACCAGGCGCCCAGCGGGGCGACCCGCATGGCCGCGCCGTTGCCCAGGCTGCCCTCCCCGTCGAACAGGGCGCGCGCCAGCTCCCGCCAGCGGTGCGGCTCCACGAGCAGCCGGGGCAGCAGTTCCTGCATGCCGTATCCGTAGCCGCGGGCGGGGTCGGCCTCGTGGCCGCGGGCGAAGGCCAGGGCGAGGTCCGTCCGCCGGATCTCGCCGTGCCGGTCGAGGACCCGCAGGACGCCGAGGGCCATCGCGGTGTCGTCGGTCCAGTGCCAGGTGTCCTCCGGTGGAGTGCGCCGGGAGCGGATCTCCTCGTCGGCCCGGAGCCGGTCGCGGAAGAGGGGGAACCAGCGCTCGCCGAAGGCGTCGCCGAGCGCGAGGCCGTCGAGGCTGCGGCGGGCCGCCGGTCGGTCGGCGGGGAGCGGAGGCTTCATGGGGGTGATGATGCCGGGGCCCCGGTGCGGTCGCGAAGGGGTTTGCCTCCGGCCGGGGGCGCGTGTCGCGCGACCGGGCCGCCGCCTGCGCCAACTGGTGCCGCCCAGGGGATTGACGAGCTTGCTGACAAGCAGTCTCATAAGTTGTGACCGCCGGTAACCCGAAGATCCCGCACGACGAGGTGGATACAGTCATGACGACGGTGACCGAAGCCGAGGTGCTCCGAGACGCCCTCGGCCTGCTCAAGGACCGGGAGCAGGTGGCCGAGCGGCTCCTCGACTCGTCCGCCAAGCACTCCTTCGACCCGGACAAGGAGCTCGACTGGGACGCGCCCTTCGAGGAGGGCAAGTGGTTCTGGCCGCCGGAGCTGGTGTCGCTGTACGACACCCCGCTGTGGCACCGGATGAGCGAGGAGCAGCGCATCGCGCTGTCGCAGCACGAGGCGGCGGCACTGGCCTCGCTCGGCATCTGGTTCGAACTCATCCTCATGCAGCTGCTGGTACGGCACATCTACGACAAGGCGGCGACGAGCGCGCACGTGCGCTACGCGCTCACCGAGATCGAGGACGAGTGCCGCCACTCGAAGATGTTCGCCCGGCTCATCAGCCGCGGCGGGACCCCGCACTACCCGGTGAGCCGGGCCCACCTCAACCTGGGGCGGCTGTTCAAGACCATCTCGACCACGCCCGGTTCGTTCACCGCGACCCTGCTCGGCGAGGAGATCCTCGACTGGATGCAGCGGCTCACCTTCCCCGACGAGCGGGTGCAGCCCCTGGTCCGGGGCGTCACCCGCATCCACGTCGTGGAGGAGGCGCGGCACGTCCGCTACGCCCGCGAGGAGCTGCGGCGGCAGATGATCACCGCGCCGCGCTGGTCCCAGGAGTTCACCCGGCTCACCTCCGGCGAGTTCGCCCGGGTCTTCTCGGTGGCCTTCGTCAACCCGGAGGTGTACACGAACGTCGGCCTCGACAAGCGCGAGGCGATGGCCCAGGTCAAGGCGAGCGGGCACCGGCGCGAGGTGATGCAGACCGGCGCGAAGCGGCTGACGGACTTCCTCGACGACATCGGGGTGCTGCGCGGGGCCGGCCGCCGGCTGTGGAAGTCCTCCGGCCTGCTGGCCTGAGCCGGCTCGACGCGGGGAGCGGTCCGCCGGCCGCCCCTGCGGGAGGGAGTGTTATCCGGTATTAGACCCCGTTTCCAGGGCTTGTCCCAGAGTGAAGGGCAGATTGCCCA
>NZ_JBICWL010000008.1:0-111026 GCF_043199735.1 Streptomyces sp. NPDC048566 | reverse complement strand
TGGGGGGGGGGCGGGGGGCCGGCCGCCGGCTGGGTAAGGCCTCCGGCCGGCGGGGCCGCCCGGGCCCCCCGGGGGGCGCGGGCCGCCGGCCGCCCCCCCCCCCCCCCCCCCGCCGCCCGGCGGACCGCGGCGGGAGGCGGTCCGCCCCGCGCGCCGCCGTCACGGCGAGGCCGCGGGCGGTCCGGTTACGCTGCCCGACATGACCTCGCAGGCCTCCACTCCCGCGTACCGCCGGCTCAGCGTCGAGGAACGGCGCAGCCAGCTCCTCGACGCCGCGCTCTCCCTCTTCGCCCAGCGGGTGCCGGAGGAGGTCTCGCTGGACGACGTGGCGGAGGCGGCCGGCGTGTCCCGGCCGCTGGTGTACCGCTACTTCCCCGGCGGCAAACAGCAGTTGTACGAGGCCGCGCTGCGCTCCGCCGCGGACGAGCTGAAGCAGTGCTTCGCCGAACCCCCCGAGGGCCCGCTGACCGAGCGCCTCTCGCACGCCCTGGACCGCTACCTCGCCTTCGTGGACCAGCACGACGCCGGGTTCAGCGCGCTGCTCCAGGGCGGCAGCGTCATCGAGACCTCCCGCACCACGGCCATCGTCGACGGGGTCCGCCGGGCGGCGGCGGACCACATCCTCGACCACCTCGCGGTGCGGACCCCCGGCCCCCGGCTGCGGATGACCGTGCGGATGTGGATCACGGCGGTGGAGGCGGCCTCGCTGATCTGGCTCGACGAGGGCAAGGAACCGCCGCTGGACGAGCTGCGGGACTGGCTCGTCGAGCAGTTCGTGGCCGTGCTCGCGACGAGCGCGGGCCGCGACCCGCAGACCGCGGCGGTGGTCCGCGCCTCGCTGTCGATGGAGCGCCCCGACGGCGTCGTGGGCACGCTGGTGAGCCGGGTGCTGCCCGTTGTCGGGGACGCGGCGCACCTGCTGTGACACTGGTCCGGTGAAGAGCGAAGACACCCCCTTTGTCGGCGGCCCGCTGGACGGCCGCGTGCTGCCCGTGCTGCTCGGGATCACCGGCCACCCGCCCAAGACGTACCGCGTCCCCGTGCCCGCTCCGGACGGCGGACCGCCCACCGTGCTCGTGTACCGGCGGGTCCAGGCGGCGACCGGCAAGCGGCTCGGCCTGCACAAGGGATGGACGTACGAGTACGACCCCGCGGACGACGGTTCGGGCCCCCGGTTCGCCCTCCCCTGGTCCGCGCGCAGGCACAAGCGAGGCGGCGCGGGCGGCGACACGCCGGGCGGCAACGCCGACGAGTGACCTTCTTGCGCCGAAGCGGCCACCCGGCGCGCGCCCGGGAGGCGTCCGCCCGATCCTGCCGGTGCGAGAGGGGCGGTGGACGGGCCGCCCCGGGCACCGGAGGTGATGACGTGTCAGGACGGCTTCTGCGTCTGGTCTGCACGGCGGCGGTGGCGGCCGGCGCCCTGCTCGCGCCGTCCCCCGCGGCGGCCCTCCCCGAGCCGGGCCCCACGAGCGGAGCCGCGACCGGGGCCGCCGACGGCGCGCCCGGCCCCGCGGCGGACGAGGCCCCCCGCACCGGCGCCGAGGCCGGCACCCCCACGGCCACGGAATCGGACACCGGCACCGGCACCGGCACCGGCACCGGCACCGAGGAAGGCTCCGGGCGGTCGGCGGCCTCGCTGCTGACGGAGCTTCAGCGGCTGTACCGGGAGGCCGAGAAGGCCACCGAGGCGTACAACGGCACGGCCGAGAAGCTGAAGGAGCAGCGCGCGGAGACCGACCGGCTCGACGCCCGCCTCGCCGCGGCCCGCCTCTCGCTGCACGACAGCCGCGGCGCGGCCGGCCGGCTGGCCCGCCAGCAGTACCAGAGCAGCGGGGAGATCTCCTCCTACGTACGGTTGCTGCTGGCCCGCGATCCGCAGCACGCCCTGGACCAGGGCCATGTCATCGGGCAGTTGTCGCTGGAGCGGGCGGAGACCGTGCAGCGCGTCGCCGGGGGCGAGAAGCGGATCGACGTGCTGGCGCGGGCCGCCCGCAAGGCGCTGGACGGCCGGCTCTCGCTCGCCGAGCGGCAGCGCAAGGAGCGGGACGCGGTCCGGGAGCGCCTGGACGCCGTGCAGCGACTGCTCGCCTCGCTGACCGAGGACCAGCTCGCCGAGCTGGACCGGGCGGAGCGCGCCGGGACGGCCGCGGCGCAGCGGACGCTCATGGCCTCCGGGGCGCTCGACGACGACCGCGCCCCCACGGCGGCGGGCGAGCGGGCGGTGCGCTACGCCGTGGAGCAGATCGGCAAGCCCTACGTGTGGGGCGCCGAGGGGCCGGCGGCCTACGACTGCTCGGGGCTCACCTCGCGGGCCTGGGACCGGGCGGGACGAGCGGTCCCCCGGACCAGCCAGGAGCAGTGGGCCGAGCTGCGCCGCGTCCCCCTCGACGAACTGCGCCCGGGGGACCTGGTGGTGTACTTCCCCGAGGCCACACACGTCGCGCTGTACCTGGGCGGCGGGATGGTGGTGCAGGCGCCCAGGCCCGGCGCGCGGGTCAAGGTCTCCCCCGTCGCGGCCAACCCGCTGCTGGGCGCGGTCCGCCCGGACCCGGGCGGGGAGCCCCTGCGGCACTGGACACCGCCGAGGCTCCCCGGGAACGCCGCGGAGGGAGACGACGAGGGCTACGCCGCGCCGGCCCCGGCCAGCGAGGCGAGGTAGGCGCCCGTCGTCTCCGGGTCGCGATCCGGCACCCGCCCGCCGCTGTCATCGCACGCGGCGCAGCCGTCCATGGGGGGCGGCACCCCGCCGAGGCCCGTCCCACCCGCACCGTCACACCACTCCGCTCCCCTCTCCCAGCCCCCTGAGCGGCCGAGAACGGAGACGTACCGCCGGACCGCTAACTCGCAGGTCCCAGCGACAGGGTTACGGCGCGGTCGTGTACGGGAGGCAGACATCCCGCGCGTTCGCTGCATGCGCCGTACGTGAGGAGCACCCGCGCGCGGTCCTTCCCTCCGACGCGGCGTACGGGCAACTCGAGGACGACCCGTCCGTCCTCGTACACCGGCAGCCGAACGTCGAGGCCCGCAGGGCGGAGCACCCGCCGCTCGGCGTCGGTGGTCGCCGGGCCTGCGGCCCGCAACGCCGCCTCGGCACGGATACGGGTCGGGATGCCGATCCCGTCGACACCGCCGTCGGGAAGGTCGAGGCTGTACAGGTGGAAGCCCGCCTGCCGGGGCCGCAGGTCCGCGAGGACCCGCAGGCCGTCGCCTCGGGATTCGACCCGCACCGAGACCACCACGCCGCCGGCGGAGAACGAAGCGGCGTCCACCACGGCGTCGCTCGTCCCCGTTCCGGCGCAGCCCGCAAGCATTGCAGCAGCCAGGGCCAGGACCGCCCCGCGGTGCGCACGGCGGGTGCGGAGCCCGGGGCGGACGGCTATGTCCATCGCTTCAGGAACTCCTGGACCTGGTCCGCCGACATCGTGCGCGCGTTGGCGAACTCGCCCTTGTTCGTGGCCACCTTGGCCCGGCCGGAAGCGGGGTCGAGAACGACCAGGGCCGGTATGCCGCTCGTACGCAGGTCCACATAGCGTGCGGCGACGTCCAGATTGTGGTCGAAGTTGCCGACGTCCACCCTCACCACGTGGTAGTCGGCCAGCAACGCGGACGGCCCGGACTCCTTGAAACGGGCGCCCAGGACGCGGCAGTCCATGCACCAGTCGGCGCCGAAGTCGACGAGCACCGGGCGACCGTCCTTCTTCGCCGACTTGAGAGCGGCCGCGATGTCGGCGGCAGCGTCCGCCTTCGGGTCGTACTCGGGCTCGGCCTTCGCGGAGGAGGTGGTCGTCGAGGACGAGTCCGGTTCCGCCGACTTCTTGGCGGGCTTGGCGGCGACGGAGGCGGGGGCCGTGTGGGACGCGGTGGCCGTGCTGCCACAACCGGTGAGTGCCGGCGAGGCCATTGCGGTCAGTGCCAGCATCGCGGTGAACAGGGGACGTCTCACGTGGCTCCTCGCCGTCTCTTCCATCCGAGCCCGCGGCACAGGTGGGCGACCGCGATCCACACGCGGCCGCCTTCGGTGCTTCGGGGGTTCTGCCGGGCAATGGCAGATGTGCCCAGAGCTTTTCATACGACCGGGTCCGTTCGGCAGGCGCCGGGGATGATCTCCGGCCGGGCCGGGGCGGCGCCGTGTCCGGCTTCCGTCCTGCCCTTCCCGGGGGGGTGCCGCATTCGGCTGCGCCGTCGCAGGGCCGCAGACGGTCGGACGGAACGCGCCGAGATCCTGGGCCCGGTCCCGGTACGGAACCTCGGCGTTGGCGCTGTTCCGCCCGCAACCGGCTGCTCGGGATCTGACGCCGAGCCGCCTGTGGGCCGCCCGGGGGCGGCCCACGTCGACAGGTACCGACAGTCCGGCCGCGGGCCGGAGCGAGGTCAGGCGCCCGCGACCGACTCCAGGTACGCGCCCGTCTTCTCCGGGTCGAAGAAGAAGTTCTCGAAGTCGGCCGGGTTGTCGAAGCCGTTGGCGAAGCGGTCCGCGACCGGCTGGAGTTCGCCGGCGGCGCCGATGAGGTTGAGGACGTGCTCCGGCGGGACGCCGAGCATGGCGTTGGTCCACTTGGTGACGTGCCGGGCGGTGTCCCAGTAGCGGTCGAAGGTCGCCCGCATCCACTCCTCGTCGAAGGGCTTGTCGCCGCGTTCGACGATCGAGGAGAGGTAGGCGGCGGCGCACTTGGCGGCCGAGTTCGACCCCTGGCCGGTGATCGGGTCGTTGGCCACGACGACGTCGGCGACACCGAGGACCAGGCCGCCGCCGGGGAGGCGGCCGATCGGGTTGCGCACCGTCGGGGCGTACCGCCCGGACAGCGTGCCGCCCGCGTCGGTGAGTTCGACACCGGTGGCCCGCGCGTACTCCCAGGGCGTGAAGCGCTCCATGAGCTCCAGGGTGAGCGCGAGGTGCTGGCCCGGGTCCTTGACGCCGTTGAAGACGTCGAGCGGACCGCCCGGGATTCCCTCCCAGAAGAGGATGTCGGCGCGCCCCGAGGTGGTGAGGGTCGGCATGACGAACAGTTCGCCGACGCCCGGCACCAGGTTGCAGCGCACCGCGTCGACGTCCGGGTGCTCGGGGCGCGGGCCCAGGCCGTGCACGTAGGAGACCGCGAGGGCGCGCTGCGGCTCGGTGTACGGCGAGCGGGACGCGTCACGGCCGAACATCGAGACGAGTTCGCCCTTGCCGGCCGAGACCAGGACGAGGTCGTAGGCGCGGGAGAAGTAGTCGAGGTCGGAGACCGCCGCGCCGTGGATGACGAGCTGGCCGCCGCGCTGGGCGAACGTCTCCATCCACCCGGCCATCTTGACCCGCTGGTCGACCGACTGGGCGTACCCGTCGAGCCTGCCGACCCAGTCGACGGCGCGCTGGGAGGGGCCGGGGTCGAAGGAGCCGGGGGCGGCGACCGAGACGCCGAGGCCCTCGATGCGCGGGGCCTGGGACTCCCAGAAGTTCAGCTGGAGATCGCGTTCGTGCTGGAGTGCCGTGTCGAACATGCACTGGGTCGACATGACCCGGCCGGTACGGATCTCGTCGGCCGTCCGGTTCGACATCAGGGTGACCTCGTATCCCTGCGACTGGAGGCCGAGGGCGAGCTGGAGTCCGGACTGGCCGGCTCCGACGACGAGTATCTTCCGCATGCGGGTGTTTCTCCTACGGCCTAGGCGTCCCTATTCGGGGCTTGCTTCCAGCGCGTGGCCGACGAGGGCCAGCAAGGTCTCCACGACGGAGATCCGGCGACGCGCGTCCATGATCATGACAGGTATGTGCGGGGGCACGGTGAGGGCCTCCCGCACGTCCTCCGGCTCGAACCGCTCGCTGCCGTCGAAGTGGTTGACCGCGACGACGTAGGGCAGCCCGCAGCTCTCGAAGTAGTCGAGTGCCGGGAAGCAGTCCGACAGGCGGCGGGTGTCGGCGAGGACCACCGCGCCGATCGCACCGCGCACCAGGTCGTCCCACATGAACCAGAACCGCTGCTGGCCCGGCGTCCCGAAGAGGTAGAGCACCAGGTCGTCGTCGAGCGTGATGCGGCCGAAGTCCATGGCCACGGTGGTGGTCACCTTGTCCGGCGTCCCGGTGAGGTCGTCGGTGTCCTCGCTGGCCCGGGTCATCAGCGCCTCCGTCTGGAGGGGCGTGATCTCCGAGACGGAGGTGACCATGGTGGTCTTGCCGACGCCGAAGCCGCCCGCCACCACGATCTTGGTGGCGATCGGCGCACGGGTGCGGTCGGTCTGCCAGGCCTGGAGGTTCTCCTCCTCGTCGGGGAGGGAGACGACGCCAGGTGCGGCGTCAGAGACGACGGAGTCCACTCAGCACCCTTTCCAGCAGGGCGCGGTCCGGCTGCCCCGGCCCGTGCCCCGTTCCGTACACGCGGATCTTTCCCTGGTCCGCCAGGTCGCTCAGCAGCACACGGACCACACCGAGCGGCATGCTGAGGAGGGCGGCGATCTCGGCCACCGTGCGCATCCGCCGGCAGAGTTCGACGATGGCCCGCATCTCGGGCATCACCCGGTGGGTGAGGGAGCCGTTCGTCAGCTCCCTGCGCTCCTCCGGGGCGTCCAGCGCGGCCACGAAGGTCTCCACGAGGAGCACGTGCCCGAAGCGGGTCCGCCCGCCGGTGAGCGAGTAGGGACGGACCCGGGCGGGTTTGCGGTCGCCGCCGCGCACGGGAAGCCTGGAGACGCTGTTCGACACGGTCATCGGGCACTCCCGAGCGCTTCGGCCTCGAGGGACTGCCGGAGCTCGGTGCGCAGCTCGGGGGTCAGGACGTGTCCGGCGCGGCCGACGAAGAGCGCCATGTGGTACGCCACCACGCTCATGTCGCAGTCCGGGGAGCCGTGGACGCCGAGGAGCGAGCCGTCGCTGATCGACATGACGAACAGGCTTCCCTCGTCCATCGCGACCATCGTCTGCTTGACCCCGCCGCCGTCCATCAGCTTGGCGGCCCCGATGGTGAGGCTGCCGATGCCGGAGACGATGGTGGCGAGGTCGGCCGCCGACCCCTTGGGGCCGGCGGGCCTGGTGGTGTCCGCCGTCCGGACCTCGGCGTGGCGGCCGGGGTCGGAGGACAGCAGCAGCAGGCCGTCGGAGGAGACGACCGCGACCGATTGGAGGCCCGGCACCTCCTCGACGAGATTCGTCAGCAGCCAGTGCAGGTTGCGGGCTTCACTGCTCAAGCCGAAGGTACTGGGCGCGGTCAACTGCTTGCCTCCTCGACGGTGCCCCCCGATGCTTCTACGTCCTGTTCGGTGCGCGGACGCCCGATGGGCGTGGATTCGGCGGGCGCGGGTGCCGTGGGCGCGGGTGACGACGGGGTCCCGCCCGTGGGGGCGGGCGTGCGGTGCGTCCCGTCGGCGATCTCGGCCTCGACGTCCCGGCGGCCCTCGACCGCACCCCGGTGGAATCCGCCGAGCCTGCGCCGCAGGGCGTCGGCGTCGACGCCGCCCGCCCGGGGGCGCGGGGGCGCGGCGGGTGCGGAGATTCTCGGCGTCCGCTTGGGCAGCCCCTTGTCGGTGAGCCGGGGGCGCTCATCGGGGGCACGTTCGTGGCGGTCGGGGCCGATGGCGTACGTGTCGCCGGCGGGCCGCTCGGACTCCGCGGAGCCGGCCGGTCCGGACGCGGGGCGGGAGGCGGCCTCGGACCCGGCGGAGGCGGGGCCGGCCGGGGCGGTCGCGGCGGGGCCTGCCGGGTCGCGCCGGGGCAGCGGCTCACCGGCGGCGGCACCGGCCTGCGGGGCGGCGGGGCGGGCGTCCGGCCCGGCGGCGGGGCGGGGCCCGTCGGCGGCCGGGCCGGTCTCCTCGTCGGCGGGGTGCGGTGCCGGCGCGACCAGGTCCGGGAGCAGCAGCTCCATCGTGGTCTCGGGCGCGGTCTCCGGGAGCGGGTCCACGGCGGGCCGGGGCTCGCGGGGCGCCGGGATGACCGGGGCCGGGGCATCGGCCGCGGGGGCGGCCACCGGGGCGGGCTCGCCGTCCGCGGCGGGCTCTCCGGCGTCCCGTACGGCGGCCTGGGCCGCGGTGATCAGCGGGTCCTCGCCGGCGGCGGGCGGTGTCGCCGCCTGGTGCGAACGGCCGCGCAGGACATTGGAGTTGGCCTCCGCGTCGGCGCCGGGCAGGGCCACCGAGGGGACGGCACCCGCGAGCCGCGCGGCGGGCGCCGGCACGGTGGACGAGGGGGCGGGGGCCAGCAGGGACTTGGGCAGGACGACCACGGCGGCCACTCCGCCCTGCTTCTGCTCGCGCAGCTGCACGCGGACGCCGTGCCGGTGGGCGAGCCGGGCCACCACGTAGAGGCCGAGTCCGAGGCCCTCGCCGCTCTCCTGGTCGTAGGCGTCCTCGGGCTCGAAGTCGGCGAGCCGGCTGTTGAGCTGGCTCATCCGCTCCTCCGTCATGCCGATGCCCTCGTCCTGCACGGAGAGCATCACCTCGCCGCTCTCCAGCAGCCAGCCGGAGACCTCGACGGGCACGTCGGGCGGGGAGAACGAGGAGGCGTTCTCCAGGAGTTCGGCGACCAGGTGGCTGACGTCGTCGGCGGCGAACCCGGCGAGGTGGGCGTGCGGCGGCAGGGCGGCGATCCGGACCCGCTCGTAGCGCTCGATCTCGCTGACCGCGGCGCGGACGACGTCGACCAGGGGCACCGGGCCGGCGTGGTGCTGCACGTGTTCGGCGCCCGCGAGGACGAGGAGGTTCTCGCTGTGCCGCCGCATGACGGTGGCGAAGTGGTCGAGCTTGAAGAGGGTGGCGAGGCGCTCCGGGTCCTGCTCGCGCTCCTCCAGGTTCTCGATGACCCCGAGCTGACGCTCCACCAGCCCGAGGGTGCGCAGCGCGAGGTTGACGAAGGTGCCGTGGATGGTGCCGCGGACCTGCTGGAGGTGGCCGGTGGCCGCCGCGAGTTCGGCGCGGAGCCGGTCGCGCTCGTCGGCCATGAGCTGGCGCTGGCCGATGAGGTGCTTGCGGTCCCCTTCGAGGGTGGTGTGCCGTTCGTGCAGCGCGGCGGCGTGCTCGTGCAGCGCGTTGACGGAGCGGACGACCTCGGCGAACTCGTCGTTGCGGCCGGTGAAGGTGATCGGTTCCGTGGAGCCGGGGTCGGCGGCGAGCCGGGCCGAGCCGCGGCGGAGCACGGAGAGCGGCCGGGTCAGCGTGCGGGCCATGGCCATCGTGACGCCGACCGCGACGAGCAGCACGACGCCGAGGAGCACGACGCGGATCTCCAGGGCGGTGACGTCGTCGTCCCGGAGCTGTTCGAGGTCCTTGGTGCGGTGGTCGTTGAGGGAGGACTCGGCGCCGCGCATCAGGTCGACGCGGGCGGACAGCGCGCCGTCCAGCTTCGTGGGCGAGGTGCCGAGTTCGGAGTCGGCGAGTTTCGGCTCGTCGGTCAGGGACTTCAGGTACCGGTCGGCGGTGCCCACGTCGGGGCCGGTGACCGTGGAGTCGTAGGAGGTGACGGCCCGGTCGGGCGCCGTCTCCCGGAAGCCGGCGAGCGCCGCGTCGGAGCGGACCCGGGCCTGCTGGGCGGCGGCGGTGAGTTCGTCGCGCTGCTGGGTGCCGGCGGCCGAGGAGGCGGTCGTCGTGGTCGCCAGGCCGGTGACGGGGTCGATGACGGTCTGGGTGGTGCGCGGGATCGCGAGGGCCGCGAGGAGCAGTCCGCGGGCCGCGGCGGACTGCTGGACGGCGGTGTCGAGTTCGGCGAGCGCGTGGGCGCCGGAGCCGGCCCGGACCGGCAGGCGGTCGCCCAGGTCCTCGGCGAGGGCGTGCAGGTCGGCGATGGTCCGCGAATACGCCCGGTGCGCCGCGAGGGCGGAGCTCTTCCCGGTCAGGGCCGCGCGCCGCAGGGCGGCGATCGCGTCGAGGTCCTCGCGGAGCGCGGCGGGGGCGTCCTCGTCCGCGCGCAGTTCGTCGACCTGGCGGTCCACCCGGGCGCTGCGCTGCTCGGAGGGGGCCTTGGACTTGGGGCGGCCTGCGGCGACGTAGGCGGTGACGTCGTCGCGCTCGTCGGCCAGCGAGTGGGCGAGCGTGAGCGCCTGCTGGGTGCGCTGGGAGAGCGTCACCAGGTTCTGGGAGTCGTTCAGTTGCCGCGAGGCGGCCAGCACCGTGGGGGCCCCTGCTCCGGCGACGGCGGCCGCGACGACGGCCACCGCGACGATGAGCCGGTTGCGTACGTGGGCGGTCCTGCCGCGGCCCGCGGAGCCGGTGGCGTCGCCGACGGCGCCGCCCTCCGTGGAGCCGGAGACCGTCTTCTTGCCTGTGCGCCTCGGCCGCGTCTTCTGCACCGGTGCTCGCATTCCTGACTCGTGTACCCATCCGGGGTCCGGGTGACATCCGGTCGATCGGGGCGTCCGCCCGTACGGCTCCCGACCCTCCCAGTGCCGGTGGGCGGTGGTCCTGCATCGTCCGGGCCGCCACCCGAAGGAGTGAACCCCGGAGGGGAGTTGGCGGGCAAGTTCCTCCGGCACCCGCGAGGGGCCCGCGCGGTGGGCCGGTTGGACGTCGGGACCCGCCTTTGGCAGGATGCGCCGCCACGCCTTCCGGGAGTCGATCATTCCATGGCAAACCCGGCGTCCGGCCCGGTGGACGGCAGGAGTTCGGCGACGCTTGCCGACCTTTGGTGAGCCTTGTGAAAGGGTCGTGCAGACTGGCCGGATGCGCACTGAACTCGTGTCGGAGCCCGGCGACCCGGCCCGCCCCAACGAGGACTTCGCGGCGGTCGGAGTTCCCGCTTCAGGACAGGGCGGCGCCTTGGTGGTGCTGGACGGGGTGACGCCGCCCCGGAGCGGCTACGGCTGCCGGCACACGGTGGCCTGGTTCACCGCACGGCTGGGCGGCGCACTGACCGAACTATCCGTTTCGCAGGGCGATGTGCCGCTGCGTGAGGTGCTGGCCGAGGGCATCCGCAGGGTCGCCGGGGCCCATGCCGCGACCTGTGACCTTTCTCACCCGAGGACGCCTCAGGCGACCGTCGCCCTCGCGCGTTGGTCGGCCGCGGAGGTCGAGTACCTGGTCCTCTCCGACTCCCTCCTGCTGGTGGAGTCCCCCGCCGGCGAGGTCACCGCCCTGCTCGACGACCGGCTCTCCCGGGTGCCGCGGGCCTCGCTCGTATCGGACGAGGTGGCCGACGCCACGGTCCGCAACAGGGAGGGCGGTTTCTTCACCGCCGCGGCCGATCCGGCCGTGGCCGCCCGCGCGGTGACGGGCACCTTCCCCCGCGAGGCGGTGCACGCCCTGACCGCCCTCACCGACGGCGCCGCCCGCTGGGTGGAGCGGTTCCACGAGGGCGACTGGACCGACCTGTTCGGGCTGGTGCGCAAGGAGGGCCCGGCGGCGCTGGTGGAGCGGGTCCGCACGCTGGAGCGCGCGGAGGCGGCGAAGCGGTCGCCGGGCCGGGGCAAGACGCACGACGACGCGACGGCGGTGTTCGTGCAGCTGTGAGCGGCGCGGGAGACCGTCGCCGCTCCCCTCACTTCTCCATGCCCGAGTTCAACTGGTGCAGCAGCCGGGCGAGTTCGGCGACCTCGTCCTGGTCCCAGTGGGCGAGTTGACGCACGTAGCGGGCGCGGCGGGCCTCGCGGACACTGGTGACGCGACCGCGCCCCTCGTCGGTGAGGTGGACGAGCCAGGCGCGGCCGTCGGCGGGGTCGGGTTCGCGGGCGACCAGGCCCAGCTCCTCCAGAGCGCGCAACTGCCGGGACATGGTGGCCTTGCCGACGCCGATGTAGGCGGCGAGTTCGGTGGCGCGCTGGCGCCCGCACTCGTCGAGCCGGACCAGCAGTCCGTACGCGGCGGACTCCAGGTCGGGGTGGACCTCGCGGGCCATCTCGCCCTGGCTGGCGCGCGCCCGGCGCAGGAACAGCGTCAACTCGCGCTCCAGGGAGAGGAACTCGCGTACCCCGTCGCCCTGCTCCACCGGCTCCTCCGCCCCCTGCCCCACCGCGCCGGGCGGGCCCGGACGCCCGCCGCCGTTCTCGTGATCGTGCACGTCAGCACCCCTGACTCGGTTTCCCGATCCTGAAAGTTTCCGTCGGAACCAGCCCGTTACCGCAGCTCCGCCAGTATTTCGCAGGCGTAGACCAACGGCAGCGTCCGGCCCCTCTTCCCACGCCGCTGTCTACGTGCGTAGCTTCTTGGTCAGGCACTCGTTTTGGCTGGCATGCACACGCCATTCCGGGTCGACGGTGACCCGATCCCCGCGGCGCGCGTGCCCGCTCTCCCCCCACCGGGCTCCACTGGAGCTCCCTCGCCCTTCGGAGGCACGCACATGCCCGTGCACGGATCCGGAACGGCCCGCCGCCTGCGCCTGCTCGCGGTCGCCACCCTGTTCGCCGCGTTCTCGCAGCTCTGCACCCTGCCCGCCACCGCCGACGCCGCCGACGTCCCGGCCCGGGGCTCGGCCCGGATGGGCATGGGTGTCATCGCCCACGACGGCCGGGGCGGCCTGCCCGCCCCGGCGCTGGCCGCCCAGACCGAGGGCGTGGACGTCTCCGGCCACCAGGGCAACGTCGCCTGGTCGACGCTGTGGAGCAGCGGCGTCCGGTGGGCGTACACGAAGGCGAGCGAGGGGACGTACTACACGAACCCCTCGTTCGCCCAGCAGTACAACGGCTCCTACAACGTGGGCATGATCCGCGGCGCCTACCACTTCGCGACCCCCGACACCACGACCGGTGCCGCCCAGGCCGACTACTTCGTCGACCACGGCGGCGGCTGGTCCAGGGACGGCAAGACGCTCCCGGGCACGCTCGACATCGAGTGGAACCCCTACGGCGCGGCCTGCTACGGCAAGACCGCGAGCGCGATGGTCGGCTGGATCGGCAGCTTCCTCACCCGGTACAAGGCGCGCACCGGACGGGACGCGGTCATCTACACGGCCACCAGCTGGTGGAGCCAGTGCACCGGCAACTACGGCGGGTTCGCCGCCGCCAACCCGCTGTGGATCGCCCGCTACGACACCGCTCCGGGGACGCTGCCGGCCGGCTGGGGCTACTACACGATGTGGCAGTACACGTCGTCCGGCCCGACCGTCGGGGACCACGACCGGTTCAACGGCGCCCTGGACCGCGTGACGGCCCTCGCCAACGGCTGACCGGCGCCGGGCGCGGACCGGCGGCGGCACCCGACGGCCCCCGCACCGCACGGCGCACGGCGAGGGCCCGGGCCTCCCTCACGGGACCCGGGCCCTCACCGCCGGAGGCGTCCGTCACGCCGCCACCGGGACCTCCGGCACGGCACCGTTCGTCGCCGGCGCCAGTGCCAGCTCCAGGACCTGGCGGACGTCCGTGACGGCGTGGACGTCGAGCTTCTCCAGGACCTCGGCCGGGACGTCGTCCAGGTCGGCCTCGTTGCGCTTGGGGATGATCACGGTCGTGACCCCCGCCCGGTGCGCGGCGAGCAGCTTCTGCTTGACCCCGCCGATGGGCAGCACGCGGCCGGTCAGCGAGACCTCCCCGGTCATGGCCACGTCGGTGCGGACCAGCCGGCCCGACAGCAGCGACGCGAGGGCGGTCGTCATGGTGACGCCCGCGCTCGGTCCGTCCTTGGGGACCGCGCCCGCCGGGAAGTGGATGTGCGCGCCGCGGTCCTTCAGGTCGCCCACCGGCAGTTCGAGCTCGGCGCCGTGCGAGCGCAGGAACGACAGCGCGATCTGCGCGGACTCCTTCATCACGTCCCCGAGCTGACCGGTCAGGGTCAGACCCGCGGCACCCGTCTCCGGGTCGGCCAGCGACGCCTCCACGAAGAGGACGTCTCCGCCCGCTCCGGTGACGGCGAGGCCGGTCGCGACACCGGGCACCGCCGTGCGGCGCTCGGCCGGGTCCTGGGCGGACTCCGGCACGTGGTGCGGGCGCCCGACGAGTCCGCGCAGGTCCGCGTCGATCACCGTGAACGGCAGCTCCCGCTCGCCCAGTTCGTGCTGGGCCGCGACCTTGCGCAGCAGCCGGGCGACGGCCCGCTCCAGGTTCCGCACGCCCGCTTCCCGGGTGTACTCCCCGGCCAGCTTGCGCAGCGCGCTCTCGTCGAGGACGACCTCGTCCTTCTCCAGTCCGGCCCGCTCCAGCTGCCGGGGCAGCAGGTGGTCCCGGGCGATGACGACCTTCTCGTCCTCGGTGTAGCCGTCGAGGCGGACCAGCTCCATGCGGTCGAGCAGGGCCTCCGGGATGGCTTCGAGCACGTTGGCCGTCGCGAGGAACACCACGTCCGAGAGGTCGAGTTCGACCTCCAGGTAGTGGTCGCGGAAGGTGTGGTTCTGCGCCGGGTCGAGGACTTCGAGGAGCGCCGCCGCCGGGTCGCCCCGGAAGTCGGAGCCGACCTTGTCGATCTCGTCGAGCAGGACCACCGGGTTCATCGACCCGGCCTCCTTGATCGCCCGCACGATCCGGCCGGGCAGCGCGCCGACGTACGTACGGCGGTGGCCGCGGATCTCGGCCTCGTCGCGGACGCCGCCGAGGGCGACCCGGACGAACGTGCGGCCCATGGCGTGCGCGACGGACTCGCCCAGCGAGGTCTTGCCGACGCCGGGCGGGCCGACGAGCGCCAGCACCGCGCCGCCGCGCCGGCCGCCGACGACCCCGAGACCGCGGTCCGCACGGCGCTTGCGCACGGCGAGGTACTCGGTGATGCGCTCCTTCACGTCCTCCAGGCCGGCGTGCTCGGCGTCGAGCAGCGCCTGGGCGCCGGGGATGTCGTACTGGTCCTCGGTCCGCTCGTTCCACGGCAGTTCGAGGACGGTGTCGAGCCAGGTCCTGATCCAGCTGCCCTCGGGCGACTGGTCGCTGGACCGCTCCAGCTTCTCGACCTCCTTGAGGGCCGCCTCGCGGACGTTCTCCGGAAGGTCGGCGGCCTCCACCCGGGCGCGGTAGTCGTCGGACTCCTCCTCGCCGTCCTCGCCCTTGAGGTCGCGCAGTTCCTTGCGCACCGCGTCGAGCTGGCGGCGCAGCAGGAACTCCCGCTGCTGCTTGTCGACGCCCTCCTGGACGTCCTTGGCGATGGACTCGGCGACATCCTGCTCGGCGAGGTGCTCGCGGAGCTGCTCGGTGGCGAGCTTCAGGCGGGCCACCGGGTCGGCGGTCTCCAGCAGCTCCACCTTCTGCTCAAGAGAGAGGAAGGGCGAGTAACCGGAATTGTCGGCGAGGGCGGACACGTCGTCGATCTGCTGGACGCGGTCCACGACCTGCCAGGCGGCCCGCTTGCGCAGCCAGCTCGTGGCCAGGGCCTTGTACTCCTTGACCAGGTCGGCGACGCGGCCGGGCAGCGGGTCGGGGACGGTCTCGTCGACCCGGGTGCCCTCGACCCAGAGCGCCGCACCGGGGCCGGTGGTGCCCGCGCCGACCCGCACCCGCCCGCGACCGCGGATCAGCGCTCCCGGGTCGCCGTCGGCCAGCCGGCCGACCTGTTCGACGGTGCCGAGCACGCCGGTGCCCGCGTACGTGCCGTCGATGCGCGGGACCAGGAGTACCTGGGGCTTGCCGGACGTTGCACGGGCAGCGGCCTGGGCGGCCTCCACGGCGGCCCGTACATCGGGGTCGTTCAGATCGAGCGGAACCACCATTCCGGGCAGCACGACCTCGTCGTCGAGCGGCAGCACGGGCAGAGTGAGTGGTGCGGACGTCGAAGCCATGATCTTCCCTTCGGCATACAAGTTGAGCTATGTGCACTCAATGCATGGCGACCCTCGGATGTTCCCGCGCCGGCGTTCGCTGTGAGCGATCACTCCGGAACAGCGGGCGGGCATCGTCCGCGGCACCCGAGGAGGCAGACGGCCGGACGGCCGGACGGCCGGACAGGAGGGTGGCGGAGGGACGCCGGGAGCGGGTCCGGCAGGGGGCCCGACCCGCCGCCGAGGCCATGGCGGCGGGGCATCGGACGTCCCGTCGGCGGCCGGCACGGACGACTCGGCTCCGGCGCCCCGTCGGCGTTCGACTCCGGCGTCCCGTCGGCGGTCGGCGGTCGGCGGTCGGCGGTCGGCGGTCGGCGGCCGGCACGGACGACTCGGCTCCGGCAGCCGTTCCCGGTGCGGGTGATCTCGGCTCAAGCGCCCGTTCCGGTGCCGGTTCAGGACGACGCGGGCATCCGTCCCGGTGCCGGTTCCGTCCTGTTCGCGAGCCCGTGCCGGAGCGCTATGCCCGTGCCGGTGCTGGTGCCGAGCAGTCGCCGGTGCGGCGGGCCTGGTACGCCGTCGGCCCCCCTGCCGGCCCGCCACCGCAGCGGGTACCGGCGCCGGGGGACGGTGGTGGGTCGAGCGCACTTCCCGCGACGTACGAGCGGCCAGGTCGCGAGGCCGAGGGCCAGGGCGGTCAGGTGTCCCCAGTTGGTCAGCGGGTCGTCGATCGCGAGCAGGCCCCCCACGAGGGCCGCGGCGGCAAGGGTCAGCAGGGGCCACCGCAGCCGGGGCGCGAGCAGCCCGGCGAGGGAGCCCGCGCAGGCCGCCGCGCCGTAGCTGATGCCGTAGTCGAAGCGGTGCAGGGACGTGCCGGGCAACCGGCCCGCCCACACCGCGAGCCCGACCGGTATCTCGGTGGCCAGCGTCGCGCCCAGGTGACCGAGCAGGAAGACGCCGACCGTCCGCCCTCCCCCGATCCGGCGCTCCAGGGCGGTCAGCGCGAGCAGGCACCCGGCGGCGAACGGCGAGGCGATCCCGCCGGCGATCCACAGCGCACTCGCGAACAGCACCGCCACGGGATACCGCACGAGGTGCGCGACGTCCGTGCTGCACGCCTGATGCAGCGCCCGGACGAGCGAGGGGGCCGCGTGCGCGGCGACGGTGGAGGTGGCGGCGAGGACGAGCAGGTATCCGAAGGTGAACGGCGTGCGCTGCGGGGTCGGCAGCAGTCGCCGGACCGACCGCCCGGCGCGGCCGAGCGGCGACCGCCCGAGAAAGGCCCGGCGCCCCCGCGGGACGCCGGGAGGGGTCGGCACCGTGCCGCGCCGGCCGACGCCGGGGCGAGGTGCCCGCACCCGGACGGGTACGGGGAGCACCGGACCGGGCACCGCCCGGGGCACGGCCGCCGCGGTGGCCGTCCGGATACCGCTGCCGTCCACCGCGCCGCGCTCCTTCCGCCCCGCCCAGCCGTTCGGCGTCCCACCCGCCGCTGTGCACGACGGGTGCCCCGCGCCCGGCACTTCACAACAGCACCCGCGCAGATCGGGGCGGGCACAGGTCCGGGCGGGCGCGGGTCCCGGAGCGCAGAGGTCCGGGCGGGCGCGGGTCCGGGAGCGGGCTGCGGCGGGTGTCCGGGTGGGTGCGTCCCCGTGCGTCGGGGCGGCACGGGGACACCGGGCGCGGATGCCAGGATGGACGCCATGACTGCCTCGTACGACACCCCCGTGGTCATCGACCGGCGCCAGGGCCCGTACGGCGAGGTCGTGCTGCGGCGCCACGGCGCGCTGCTGCAGATCATCGCCAACGGGTGCTTCCTGATGGACACCTCGGACGGGCGCTCCGAGCGACTGCTGGTGGACGCCGCGCGCGACGCGCTGGACGGCCGCCCGGAGCCGAGCGTGCTGATCGGCGGACTGGGCGTCGGCTTCTCGCTCGCCCACGCCGCCGCGGACGACCGCTGGGGGCGGATCACGGTGGTCGAGCGGGAGCGGGCCATCATCGACTGGCACCGCGAGGGCCCGCTGGCGGAGGTGTCGGCCGCGGCGCTCGCCGATCCGCGGACCGAGATCGTCGAGGGGGATCTCGTCGCCCGCCTCCGTGAGATCTCCGACACGTTCGACGCGCTGTGCCTCGACATCGACAACGGCCCGGACTGGACGGTCACCGAGGACAACGCGAACCTGTACTCGAAGGCGGGACTGGCAAGCTGCGCAAGGGCTTTGAGGCCCGGTGGCGTACTGGCCGTGTGGTCCGCGCAGCCCTCTCCGGAATTTGAAGGAACCTTGCGGAATGCCGGGTTCCAGCAGGTCCGTACCGAAGAGATCCCCGTTGCCCGGGGCGTTCCCGACGTGGTGCATCTCGCGGTAAGGCCTGGATAGCCGGGGGCCCACGCCTGCCCGTACCCTGCTTCTCTGACGCGGATCATTCAAGCGTCAAGCGCAGTCATGGGATCACCCCACGGATTCCGGAAAGCACACTCAGGGGCGGGCGATGGAGCAGACACACACCTCCCAGAACGGCACGACGGCGACACCCGGCGCTCAGCGCCGGGTGCTGGTCGTCGAGGACGACCCGACGATCGTCGAGGCCATCGCGGCCCGGCTGCGCGCCGAGGGGTTCCTCGTGCAAACCGCGGGCGACGGTCCGGCCGCGGTGGACACCGCCGAGGCATGGCAGCCCGACCTGCTGATCCTCGACATCATGCTGCCCGGCTTCGACGGCCTGGAGGTCTGCCGCCGCGTGCAGGCCGCCCGCCCGGTGCCCGTGCTGATGCTCACCGCGCGCGACGACGAGACCGACATGCTGGTCGGGCTCGGCGTGGGCGCCGACGACTACATGACGAAGCCGTTCTCCATGCGCGAACTCGCCGCGCGGGTGCACGTCCTGCTGCGCCGGGTGGAGCGCGCGGTGGTCGCCGCCTCCACACCGCGCAGCGGCATCCTGCGGCTCGGCGAGCTGGAGATCGACCACGCGCAGCGGCGGGTGCGGGTGCGCAGCGAGGACGTGCACCTCACGCCGACCGAGTTCGACCTGCTCGTCTGCCTCGCGAACACCCCGCGTGCCGTACTGTCGCGCGAGCAGTTGCTCGCCGAGGTGTGGGACTGGGCCGACGCGTCCGGGACCCGGACCGTGGACAGCCACATCAAGGCGCTGCGCCGCAAGATCGGTGCCGAGCGGATCCGCACGGTGCACGGCGTGGGCTACGCGCTGGAGACGCCGAACCCCTGAGCGGGACGGCCGCCGGGACGGCGGTGCGTCGGCGGCAACGCGTCCGGGACCTTCCTGAGGGGTTGATGTGATGAGCGGGCTCGGCGACCGAGGGCGCGGGCGGGCGGGCGCCGGCCGCTGGGCGGGGGTGCGGCCCTTCTCGATCAAGACGAAGCTGGGCGCGCTGGTCGTCATCTCCGTGCTCATCACCACGGGCCTGTCGATGATCGCGGTGCACACCAAGACGGAGATCCGCTTCATCACGGTGTTCTCGATGATCGCCACGCTGCTGATCACGCAGTTCGTGGCGCACTCGCTCACCGCCCCGCTGGACGAGATGAACGCGGTGGCCCGGTCGATATCGCACGGCGACTACACCCGGCGGGTGCGCGACGACCGGCGCGACGAGCTGGGCGACCTGGCGCAGACGATCAACCTGATGGCCGACGAGCTGGAGGCCCAGGACCGGCAGCGCAAGGAACTCGTGGCGAATGTCTCACACGAGCTGCGCACTCCCATCGCGGGACTGCGGGCGGTGCTGGAGAACGTGGTGGACGGGGTGTCCGCCGCCGACCCCGAGACGATGCGTATCGCGCTGAAGCAGACGGAGCGGCTCGGACGGCTGGTGGAGACGCTGCTCGACCTGTCGCGGCTGGACAACGGGGTGGTGCCGCTGCGGCGGCGGCGCTTCGAGGTGTGGCCCTACCTGTCGGGCGTGCTGAAGGAGGCCAACATGGTCTCGTCGGCCCGCGCGGAACTCGCCTCGGGCTCCGGCAGCCACACCCGCACCGACGTGCACCTGCACCTCGACGTCTCCCCGCCGGAGCTGACCGCGCACGCGGACCCCGAGCGGATCCACCAGGTCGTGGCGAATCTCATCGACAACGCGGTCAAGCACAGTCCGGCGCACGGGCGGGTCACGGTGAGGGCGCGCCGCGGCGATCATCCGGAGGCGCTGGCGCTGGAGGTCCTGGACGAGGGGCCCGGCATCCCGAAGTCGGAGTGGCACCGCGTCTTCGAGCGGTTCAACCGGGGCGGGGTGCCCTCGCCGCACGGTCCCGGGAGCGACGGCGGCACCGGCCTGGGCCTGGCCATCGCCCGCTGGGCGGTCGATCTGCACGGCGGACGCATCGCCGTGGCCGAATCCGAGCGGGGTTGCCGGATTCAGGTCACTCTTCCGGGCCTCCCTTCTCTGCCAAGTTGACGTAAAGTTCGAAGCGGAGCCGCAAGATCCACCACGGTCGCCACCGGGTGCATCCGTGTGATCAGGCACAGGGCCGCGGGCGTCGCCCCGCGCCCCCGGGCTGTCGTAGGCCCTCCGAAGCGGAACCCCGCTTGTTTCCCGCCATTTCCCTGGGCGAAACGCGGATTCCGATGTGACTTGCACGACGTTGGACGGGCCCGGCCTGACCTTCCCGGCCAGGGAGGCGTAGCCTTTATTCCCGCTGTCCATCACCTTGTGAAGCGGAAGAGGGCGGTTGCCGCCGTGTCGCCACAGTCCACCAGTAACTCGAGCTCCCCCACCCTGCGGGCGGGAGGTGCCCCCCAGACCGAGGACCAAGCCGGGAAGAACCCCGCCGCCGCCTTCGGACCCAACGAGTGGCTCGTCGACGAGATCTATCAGCAGTACCTCCAGGACCCGAACTCCGTGGACCGTGCCTGGTGGGACTTCTTCGCCGATTACAAGCCAGGTGCGCCCGCCGCGCCGGCTCCGGCGGGTACTGCGGCCGCGGGGGCCGCAGAGACCACCCCGGCCGCTCCGGCCGCGCCCGCGCCGCCCGCGGCCCGCCAGGCGCCGCCTCAGGCGGCCCCCGCTCCGGCCGCCCCCGCTCCGGCGCCCGCTCCCCCGGCGCCGAAGCCCGCCGCCGCCCCGGCTCCCGCGAAGGCCGCGCCGGCCGCCGCGAAGCCGAAGGCCGAGCCGGCCGCCGAGGCGCCCGAGGGCCCCGAGTACGTGACCCTGCGCGGTCCCGCCGGTGCCGTCGCGAAGAACATGAACGCCTCGCTGGAGCTGCCGACGGCCACGTCCGTGCGCGCGGTCCCGGTGAAGCTGCTCTTCGACAACCGCATCGTCATCAACAACCACCTGAAGCGCGCCCGGGGCGGGAAGATCTCCTTCACCCACCTCATCGGCTACGCGATGGTGCAGGCCATCAAGGCCATGCCGTCGATGAACTGGCACTACGCGGACAAGGACGGGAAGCCCACCCTCGTCAAGCCGCCGCACGTCAACTTCGGCCTCGCGATCGACCTCGTGAAGCCCAACGGCGACCGCCAGCTGGTCGTCGCGGGCATCAAGAAGGCCGAGACGCTGAACTTCTTCGAGTTCTGGCAGGCCTACGAGGACATCGTCCGCCGCGCCCGCGACGGCAAGCTGACGATGGACGACTTCAGCGGTGTCACGGTCTCCCTGACCAACCCCGGCGGTCTCGGCACCGTCCACTCCGTGCCGCGCCTGATGCCCGGACAGTCGGTCATCATGGGCGTCGGCTCGATGGACTACCCGGCGGAGTTCCAGGGCACCTCCCAGGACACCCTGAACAAGCTCGGCATCTCCAAGGTCATGACGCTCACGTCGACCTACGACCACCGGGTCATCCAGGGCGCCGCCTCCGGCGAGTTCCTGCGGATCGTCGCGAACCTGCTGCTGGGCGAACAGGGCTTCTTCGACGACATCTTCGAGGCGCTGCGCATCCCCTACGAGCCGGTCCGCTGGCTCAGGGACATCGACGCCAGCCACGACGACGACGTCACCAAGGCCGCCCGGGTCTTCGAGCTGATCCACTCCTACCGGGTCCGCGGCCACGTCATGGCCGACACCGACCCGCTGGAGTACCGCCAGCGCAAGCACCCCGACCTGGACATCACCGAGCACGGCCTCACCCTGTGGGACCTGGAGCGGGAGTTCGCGGTCGGCGGCTTCGCCGGCAAGTCCCTGATGAAGCTGCGCGACATCCTCGGCGTGCTGCGCGACTCGTACTGCCGCACCACCGGCGTCGAGTTCATGCACATCCAGGACCCCAAGCAGCGCAAGTGGATCCAGGACCGCATCGAGCGCTCGCACTCCAAGCCGGAGCGCGAGGAGCAGCTGCGCATCCTGCGCCGGCTGAACGCGGCGGAGGCCTTCGAGACGTTCCTGCAGACGAAGTACGTCGGCCAGAAGCGCTTCTCCCTGGAGGGCGGCGAGTCCGTCATCCCGCTGCTGGACGCCGTCATCGACAGCGCCGCGGAGTCCCGCCTCGACGAGGTCGTCATCGGCATGGCCCACCGCGGCCGGCTCAACGTGCTCGCGAACATCGTCGGCAAGTCGTACGCGCAGATCTTCCGCGAGTTCGAGGGCAACCTCGACCCGAAGTCGATGCACGGCTCCGGCGACGTGAAGTACCACCTGGGCGCCCGGGGCACCTTCACCGGCCTGGACGGCGAGCAGATCGCCGTCTCGCTGGCCGCGAACCCCTCCCACCTGGAGACCGTCGACCCGGTCATCGAGGGCATCACCCGCGCCAAGCAGGACATCATCAACAAGGGCGGCACGGACTTCACGGTCCTGCCGGTCGCCCTGCACGGTGACGCGGCCTTCGCCGGCCAGGGTGTGGTCGCCGAGACGCTCAACATGTCGCAGCTGCGCGGCTACCGCACGGGCGGCACGGTCCACATCGTCATCAACAACCAGGTCGGCTTCACCGCCGCCCCGGAGTCCTCGCGCTCCTCCATGTACGCCACCGACGTGGCCCGCATGAT
The DNA here is from genome assembly GCF_043199735.1 of Streptomyces sp. NPDC048566. Lineage (NCBI taxonomy): Bacteria > Bacillati > Actinomycetota > Actinomycetes > Kitasatosporales > Streptomycetaceae > Streptomyces > Streptomyces sp. NPDC048566. The sequence continues at coordinate 88,513 of NZ_JBICWL010000008.1, read as the reverse complement.
CGAGGCGCCGATCTTCCACGTGAACGGCGACGACCCCGAGGCCGTCGTCCGGGTCGCGCGGCTGGCGTTCGAGTTCCGTCAGGCGTTCAACAAGGACGTCGTGATCGACCTCATCTGCTACCGCCGCCGGGGCCACAACGAGTCCGACAACCCGGCGTTCACCCAGCCGCTGATGTACGACCTGATCGACAAGAAGCGCTCGGTGCGCAAGCTCTACACCGAGTCGCTCATCGGTCGCGGCGACATCACCCTCGAAGAGGCCGAGCAGGCGCTCCAGGACTTCCAGGGCCAGCTGGAGAAGGTCTTCACCGAGGTCCGCGAGGCGGTCGCGCAGGCTCCCGAGGCGCACTCCCCGGACGTGCGCGCCGAGTTCCCGGTCGCCGTGTCCACCGCGGTCTCCCAGGAGGTCGTGAAGCGGATCGCCGAGTCCCAGGTCAACATCCCCGACACCGTCACCGTGCACCCGCGGCTGCTCCCGCAGCTCCAGCGCCGGGCGTCGATGATCGAGGACGGCACGATCGACTGGGGCATGGGCGAGACCCTCGCCGTCGGTTCGCTGCTCCTGGAGGGCACGCCGGTGCGGCTGTCCGGCCAGGACTCGCGCCGCGGCACCTTCGGCCAGCGCCACGCGGTGCTGATCGACCGGGTCACGGGCGAGGACTACACCCCGCTGCAGTACCTCTCGGACGAGCAGGCCCGCCTCAACGTCTACGACTCGCTGCTCTCCGAGTACGCGGTCATGGGCTTCGAGTACGGCTACTCGCTGGCCCGCCCGGACGCGCTGGTGATGTGGGAGGCGCAATTCGGCGACTTCGTCAACGGCGCCCAGACGGTCGTCGACGAGTACATCTCGGCCGCCGAGCAGAAGTGGGGCCAGACCTCCGGCGTCACCCTGCTGCTGCCGCACGGCTACGAGGGACAGGGCCCGGACCACTCCTCGGCCCGTATCGAGCGCTTCCTCCAGCTGTGCGCCCAGAACAACATGACGGTCGCCCAGCCGACGCTGCCGTCGAACTACTTCCACCTCCTGCGGTGGCAGGTGCACAACCCGCACCACAAGCCGCTGGTGGTCTTCACGCCGAAGTCGATGCTGCGCCTGAAGGCCGCCGCCTCGAAGGTGGAGGAGTTCACGTCGGGCGAGTTCCGCCCGGTCATCGGCGACGACTCGGTCGACGCGGCCGCCGTGCGCAAGGTCGTGTTCTGCGCGGGCAAGCTGTACTACGACCTGGAGGCCGAGCGGAAGAAGCGCGGCGCCACGGACACCGCCATCATCCGCATCGAGCGCCTGTACCCGCTGCCGGGTGCGGAGCTGGAGGCGGAGATCGCGAAGTACCCGAACGCCGAGAAGTACCTGTGGGCCCAGGAGGAGCCGGCGAACCAGGGTGCCTGGCCGTTCATCGCCCTCAACCTGATCGACCACCTCGACCTCGCGGTCGGGGCGGACGTCCCGCACGGCGAGCGTCTGCGCCGCATCTCGCGTCCGCACTCCTCGTCGCCCGCCGTCGGTTCCGCCAAGCGGCACCAGGCGGAGCAGGAGCAGCTGGTGCGTGAGGTGTTCGAGGCCTGACCGCCGTACCGGGCCGCCGCCTCCCCCAGGGGCGCGGCGGCCCGCCGGTACCGAACGAAGGGTCCGGCCCGAGTCCCCCGTGGACTCGGGCCGGACCCTTCGGCGTGCCGTCGTCGCCCGTCCGGGGCTCAGGTGGACTGCGGCTCGAAGTCCCAGTGGGGGCGGGTGCGGGAGCGGGCGGAGAGGGTGTGGACGTGCCGGGCGCCGAGGGTGGCGTCCAGGTCGGCGAGGGCCTCCTGCTCGATCTTCTCGGCCTCCTGGCGGGCCGCCAGCCCGCGCAGGTCGGCGGCGAGCGCCACCCGTGCGGAGAGGGTGAGCGGATGGGTGCGGCCGAGCATCTCAGCGGCCCGGGCGGCCGTCTGCCGGCTCAGCTCGGCCGCCGGTTCGGGGCCGGCGACGAGGTTGCGCAGGGCGGCGGCGTTCACCGCGCAGCCGAGCGTCCACGGATGCCGCTCGCCCACGGCGGCCGTCATGTCGGCCACCGCCTGCTCGATCAGCTCGTGGGCCTGGTCCCACTCGCCGACGGCGCGCAGTACCAGGGCGTGGTTGGCGCGGGCGCCGACGATGAACGGATGCCCCGCGGGCAGCATCAGCTCGTAGCGGGCGAGAACGGACTCGCCGATCTCGCGGGCCTGGTCGATGTCGCCGTGCTCGCGGTAGAAGCAGCCCGTGCCGACGGCGAAGCGCAGGGTCTGCGGGTCGGTCTCGCCGAGCACGCGCTCACAGCGCTCCAGCACGCCGGCGAACATCGGGCCCGCCGCGTTGCGGTCGCCGGTGCGGTACTGGCACAGGGCGAGGTTGTGCTCGGCGTCCAGGGTCTGCGGGTTGTCCCGGCCCATCACGTTGCGGTGCTCGCGCACGCTGGTGCGCTGCGCCGACTCCGCCTCGGCGTAGCGGCCGAGCAGGCGCAGGTCCGTCGCGTAGGAGATCTCCGAGTACAGCGTCCAGGGGTGGCGGCCCCGCAGCAGCAGGCGGCGCGACTCCAGGGTGCGCAGGTCGGCGTCGAGCGCCTCCCGGTAGCGGCCCAGCAGGCGGAGCGAGACGGCGAGGTTCTTCTGGGCGTTGAGCGTGCGGGAGTCGGCGTCGCCCAGGAGTTCTCGGTAGAGGACCAGCAGCCGCTCGGAGATCCGCAGGGACTCGTCGTAGCGGCCGAGGCCCCGCAGGTCGGCGGCGAGGCCGCCGAGCGCCCGCAGGTGGTCGAGGTCCTGCTCGCCGCGCTGCTCGCGCAGGTGCTCGACGGTGGCGCGCTCCAGGACCTCGGTGGCCTGGTAGTCGCCGGCGGCCCGCAGCAGGTTGGCGTAGTGGTAGGTCAGTTCCCACACGCGCGGGTGGTTCTCGCCCAGGAGCGGCTTCCAGGCCGCCAGGGCGCGCTCGCCGAGCTTGATGCCGGCCCGGTACTCGCCCGACAGGTACATGTAGCGCAGGCAGTTGAAGACCAGCGACTGGACCGCGGAGTCCTTGCTCGGCAGGACGTCGGCGAACTTCAGGTGCGGGACGATCTCGGCGTAGCCGGGCCACAGGCGGGTGTCGGTGGGCCGGCGGGGGTCGGCGGCGGCCAGCGCGCGCCGGACCACGTCGACGAACTCGCGGCGGTCCTCGTCCGGCATGTCCTTGTGGACGATCTGGTGGACCATGCGGTGCAGGTACAGGGACTCGCCGGAGGAGGCCGCCTCGTCGCCCGCCGCCTCGTGCGACTCCAGGCGGACGACGGAGTACTGGCGGAGCTGGTTGATGGCCCGGTTCCACAGCAGCGGGTCGTTGAGCAGGCCGGCGATCTGCTCGGGCAGCTGGTCGTGCGGCATCTCCTTCAGCAGGCGTACCGGGATGAAGCCGGGTGCGAAGAAGGTGCACAGGCGCAGCAGGTCGACGGACTCCGGGACGGTGTCGCGGAGTTTGTTCAGCAGTATCGACCAGGCGGTCTGGAAGGCGACCGGGAAGTCGGCGGAGATCTTGACGACGTCCTGGTCGATGCCGCCGTCGAGCAGGGCGATGTACTCCCGGACGGACAGGTCGGAGTCGTTGAGCCAGCCGGCGGTCTGGTCGAGCAGGAGGGGCAGGTCCTCCAGCGCCTCGGCGAGCTGGTCGGCCTCGGGTTCGGTGAGGCGGGGCGCGCGGCGCCGGATGAAGGCGACCGACTCGTCCCGGTCGTAGACCGGTACTTCCAGGAGCCGGCTGTTGTGCTCGCTCCACTCCGGGTTGCGCGAGGTGATCAGGACGTGCCCGGGGCCGGTGGGCACGAGGTCGTAGATCTGGTCGGGTTCGTCGGCGCCGTCCAGGACGAGCAGCCAGCGGCCGTACGGCTCGCCGCGGCGCAGCGCGTCGCGCACGGCCCGCAGCCGCTCGCCGTACTCGGCTCCCGTGGACAGGCCCAACTGCGGTGCCAGCTCGGCCAGTCGGCGGCGGTAGGTGACCCGTTTCTCGGCGTTCACCCACCACACGACGTCGTACTCGGAGCCGAAGCGGTAGACGTACTCGGCGGCGAGCTGCGTCTTGCCGACGCCGGACATGCCGTGCAGGGTGACGACGCCGGCGCCGGGCTCGGCGCCCTGGAGCAGGTGGTAGGCGTCGTTCAGGAGCAGCTCGCGGCCGGTGAAGCGGGTGTTGCGGCGCGGGACGCCGCCCCACACCTCGGGCATGGCGGCCGGATAACGCGGGCCCCGCCGGGCGGTCTCGGCGGCTTCCGGCAGCGGGGCGGAGGGCAGGTCGAGTCGGTCCAGGACGCGGCGCTCGGCCTCGTCGGCACCCATGTTGTTGAGGTCGACGGCGCCCAGCACGGCGGTCGCCGCGGGGACCGCGCCGGTGGTCACCGACACGGCGGCGAACCGGGACGGGTCGGGGGCGACGACCTCGCGCAGCGCGGTGTTCCACTCCTCCTGGCTGCGCGGGCCGAGTTGGAAGTACCACTCGCTGACGACGACGAGGATGCGGCCCCGGGCGAGGGTCAGGTCGCGCAGCAGGTCGGCGAGGGGGACCTCGGCCGGGGCGTCCCAGCGCTGGTACACCACGCGATGGCCACGCCGCTCCAGGCGGTCCCCGATCCAGGCGGCCCAGGCCCGGTTGAACCCGGCGAAGCTGATCGTGACGGTCTGCTTCGCGGCCTCCCTCTCGGCTGGCCGGACCGGCGTACGAGCTCCAGACATGCAGCGGCCTCCCCGCGCGTGATTTTAGAACCGCCGCGAGGGCCGGCGGTAGGGCGCCGACACGGCCGCCCGCCGCCTGCCCACGGTCCTGGGGCAAACGTGTTCAGCGCCGATCTTGGCGTACGGAGGGGCCCGCGTCCGGGAAGCCGCGGCTTTCGGCGAGGATGGCTCGATCCGGCCGGTGGCGGGAAGCCGTTCACCGGCCCGGCGCGTGCCGTCGGGCCCACAGCGTGCGGGCGGCGCGGACGTAGGCGGTGGCCCGTGCGGTGTGGTCGCGCGGCGCCGGCTGTTCGGCGAGCCGTTCGCACGTCTCGACCATGCGGTCGACGAACCGGCGTCCGCGCGGGGTGAGATCACCGGATCCGACGAGCGCGGGCAGGGCGGCCCGGACCTGTTCCTGGTAGTGGGCGTGCTGCGCCCAGGCGGCTTCCCGGCGGAGCGGGCTCGGCGCGGTGCGGGCCGTGCGCTGGAAGAAGTCGGCCAGAGCGAGGTGGGAGTAGGCGCCCTGCAACAGGCCGTCGTACGGGCGCGGGTCGGGGCGCCACGGCGCGAAGTACCGCTCCCGCGCGTCCGCGTGATGCAGGGTCACGAGGTCGCCGAGCGCGGCGAGTTTGGTGTGCTGGATCTCGTGGACGAGGGTGGCGGCGAACGCGGTGCCGTCGGCCGGGGTGCTGCTCAGTACCGCGCCGAAGGCCTCGCGCCGGGTGGCGCTGCAACTGCCGCCCGCCCCGCCCCGTGCGCCGGACGGCAGGGTGAGCGGCACGAGGCAGCGCAGCAGGGCCGCCGCTTCGGCGAGGCGGTGCTCGCCGCCGAGCCCGAGCGCCGCGGCCGTGCCGGACCAGGCGTGCAGCCACAGTTTGCGGTCGGTGTCGTCGAGGGTGGCCGGGCCGCCGAGGGTGCGCGGCCGGTGTCCCCCGCGCGCGGTCCGGTACGGGTCGAGGTCGTCGAGGGGCACGGGCCCGGTGCCGGGCAGCAGGCCCGGCAGCGCGTGGGCGGGTGTCCAGGCCGCGGCGTCCGACCACGCGCCGACGCCGCTCTGCGCGTGCACGACCACGTCCGCCTCGCCGGGCCGGCGGAACGTCAGCCGCCCTCGCCGGTGCACGAGGCCCACGTCGGTGTCGCCCCGCCCGGTGCGCAGCGCGCCGAGCGAGGGCAGGGTGAGGACGCCGTCGCGTGCCGTCAGCCGCACGGCGCAGGACACTCCGGCGCGGACGGCGGCGACGGCGGCGAGCGCGGCGAAGTGGGCCAGCGCGCGGGCCGGTTCGCCCGGGTCGCGGTCGGCGTCCGGCCCGCTCACCGCGCCGAGCCCGCGCAGCGCGTCGCGGGCCCAGGGGCCGATGAAGGGGTGCAGGAGCAGGGACCGGACGCCGGTCGGGGACGGTACGGGGAACGCGGCCCCGGTGGTGGGGTCGGCGGTGCGGGGCGGGGAGTGCGGCGGGGACGGGACATAATCGCCCGGTCCGGCCGGGCAGGGGACGGCGAGGGGGAGGTCCGGGGCCGGGGCAGGCGGCGCCGCTGCGGCTTGAGGCGCGCGGCCGTCCGCGATGCCGGACGCTCCGGCCCGCGCGCCCGCCGCGTCCCGGTGTGCCCGCCCGGCGCCGGGCGGCGCACCGGAGTCCGGCCCTGCGGCCCGGTGCGCGGGGCGGCCGGCCCGCTCCAACCGCTCCGTCTCCTCCAGCAGGGCCCAGTCCTCGTGCAGCCGGGTCAGGGCGGCGGCCGGCAGGACCCGCGGGCCGGCGGCCTCGGCCGCGTCGTGGACGGCGCGGACCAGGAGCAGCCGGCGGGTGTGCTGGTCGCGGACGAGGAGCCCGAGCGTCTCCGGTCCGCCTCCGGTACGGCCCAGTTCGTCCAGGGCCCGCTCCGGGACCGGCGGATGGATCACCGCACACCTCCTTCGGCGGCGGCCGGGGCGGTGGGAGGCGCGGGAGCGTGCGGGACGCCGAGCGCCGCGGGAACGGCAGCCGGGGTCACGCCGGCCGGCGCACCGGCGGAGGCGGCGGCGGAGGCGGAGGCCGGCGGCACGGCGGGCACCACGGAGGCGGCGGCCGGAGGCACATCGGGCGACCCACTCGCGGAGGCCGGGACGACGAAGGCAGCGGCGGGGGCCGTCGGCACATCGGCCACCACGTGGACGGCAGCCGGGGACGCACCGGCGGAGGCCGGGACGACGGAGACCGCGGAGGCTGCGGCGGTGGCGACGGAGGCCGTCGCGGCGGTAGCCGGGACGGGGTGGCCCACAGGGAGCGCGGTCGGGCCGCGGACGGCGGGGGCGGCCGGGATCGTGCCGGGACCGGTGGCCAGCTCCGCGGCGGGGCTCGTGCCGGGACCGGTGGCCGGCCCCGCGGCTGTGGCGAGTCCCGCGGCGGGCGCGACGGGGCGCGGAGGCACCGCGGCGGGCGCCGCCCGGCCTGCCGTCACGGTCGGCGGCGGGGGCGGGGCCGCCTCGGTGAGTCGTGCGGCGACGTGCCGGATGAGGCGCTGGAGGTCGGCGCAGTAGACGGACGGGTTGGCGAAGCCGTGCCCGGCCCGGTAGCGGTGGGCGTAGTGGCCGCCGCCGCAGACCGTGAGCAGCGGGCAGGCCCGGCACGCGGCAGCGAGCGCGGCGGTGCCCGCCTGCCGGGCCGCGACCCCCGGATGGTCGAGGGCGGCGTCGAAGGGGTGCCGGAAGACGTCCAGTCCGGTCTCGGCGGCCCCGGCGTAGCAGGACTTCAGGGAATCGACCTGCTCGATGGAACCGTCGGTCTCCACGACGAGGGCGTCGAACGGCGCGAGTCCGAGCGATTCGGTGGCGGCGGGCAGCCCGAGCAGCAGCGCCAGGCACTCCTCGAAGAGACGGACGCGCGTCTCCCGCCGCCCGGCGCTCCACCAGCGGTCGAAGACCGCGCTCAGCCAGTCCCCGTACGGCGTGCCGCCGGGTCGCCAGCCCCGGGGCGGGGCGGACCAGTTGCCGTGCGGGAGCAGCAGGTCCACGGCGGGGGGCCGCAAGCCGAGCAGCGACTCGTACAGCTCGACGGGGTCGGACGCGGGGTCCACCACGGTGAGGATGCCGGCGTAGGCCCGCGGGTGGTGTGCGGCGAGCAGCCGGGCCCCGCGGGCGGCGGCGGGCCAGGAGGGGCGTCCGGCGTGGTCGGTGCGCTGCGTGTTGTGCTCGGCCAGGCCGCCGTCGAGGCTGATGCCGACGCGGACGCCGTGCCGGGCGAGGACGGCGAGCCGGCGTTCGGTGAGCAGGGTGGCGTTGGTCTGCACGGTGGCGTGGACGGCGCAGTCGTCGGGGACGAGCCGGCGGACGCGGCCGGCGAACCGGGCGAGGGTGCCGGCGCCGGCGAGCAGCGGTTCGCCGCCGTGCAGGACGAGGGACAGGGCGCGCAGGCCGTGGGCGCGGGCGTGCTCGGCGATCCGCCGCGCGGTGCGCTCCAGGACGGCGGGCGGGGCGGCGGCGGGGCGGTCGCGCCAGCCGTGGTCGGGGCCCGCGTAGAGGTAGCAGTAGCGGCAGGCGAGGTTGCAGCGGCCGTGCATCTTGACGACGAACTGCCGGAAGGGGAACGGCGGTCCGCCGGAGGGGACGGCGTGCGGGTGCGCGGGTCCGAGGTCCGCGGGGCGGGAGGTCGCGGTGGCGCGCGGTCCGGGATGTGGGGTGTCCCGGTGCGGGGCGGGCGTCGTGGGATGCGCGGGGGCCGCCTCTTCCGACACTCCGGCACCCCCATGACGTACGGCCTCGCGGTTCCGCGGCGCGCACCGCGCCCCGGCCCCTGCCCGTACGGGGCGGCATTCCCGGGCGGGGCCCGGACACAAACGCGGGGCGCCCGAAGTTGTCCGGTTCCGTCGCGGGAGGGGACCGGAACGGACGTCCCGCGCCCTCGCCGCGGGCGGCCGCGGAGGCCGCCCGGCGCTCCGCCGGGCGCGGCCGTCGGCCCATCGCATCGCGTCCGGCCGGTCCGTGCGGTCGGCCGCCGCGCGTCCGGGGCCCGGTTCAGAAGGAGTTGTTGAACCCCCACAGCGTCTCGCTCGGCAGCCCGGCCCGCTCCCTCAGGTCGGCCAGGACCTCGTCCAGCACCGGGTGCCGGAGGGACCGCAGGTGCGCGAGGTCCAGTTCCAGCAGGTCGGGCACCTCCGACCCCGCCCGCCGATCCGCCGGCACCGCCGGTGCCGACGGCTCGTCCCCCGTGCCGTCCGCGTCGCGCGCGCCGTCCCGTACGCCCATGTCTTCCCCCTCGGGTTCCCTGTCGCGCGCCGGCGGAGTCCGGCGCGGCACCTGCTCGCTCACCCCAGCTCGGCCAGCCGCTGGGCCGTCTGCCGGGCCGTCGGCTCCCCCGTGCTCAGGGCGTCCTCCGGGAGCCTGGCCCAGTCGTCCCGTGCGGCCCGGTAGGCCTCCCGGGCGGCCCGGGGCCGCGCCGCCGCCTCGTAGGACATACCCCGCCAGTGCTGGGCGCGCGCCCGCAGTTCCACGGCCTCCCGGCGCCGCCGGTCGGTCTCCGCCTCCTCCTCGGCCTCGCGCGCGGACTCGGCCGCCGCTCGGAAGGCGTCGACGGCCTCGTCGAGACGGGCCTTGCGGCCGAGGCTCTGGTACGCCTCGAACTGGGCCTGCCCGAGTTCCAGCCAGCAGTGCGCGGTGGTCAGCGGCGGTCCCTCCTCCAGGGCCGCGAGCCCGAGCAGGTGCTCCGCCTCCCGCAGGTCGACCCGGTCGCCGCGGGCCCGGTAGCGCAGCATCAGCGCGCGGCCGAGCAGCAGCAGCCGGTGCGCCAGGGAGCGGTTGCCGGCGGGGGTCTCGGCCCGGCAGTCGCGCAGCACCCGGACGGCCCGGGACAGCGCGTCGGGCCCGCGGTCCAGGACGGCCAGGTGCAGCAGTGCCTCGCCCCATTCGGCGAGCACGTCCGCGTGCGCGGGGTCGTCCCGGGGAACGCCGCGGGACGCCCGCCGGAACAGGTCGGCGGCCTGCCGGAGTTCACCGGGGTCGCCGGTCTCGGAGTACCGGGCGACGTGGACACGGCCCGCCCGCACGTGCAGGGCGGCGCGCAGCCCCTGGTCGCGGGTGAGGGAGAGCGCCTCGTCGAGGTGGGTCCGGGCGTCGTCGAGGGGGCCGCCGGAGCGGAGGATCGCGTCGACGAGGTCGAGGAGGACGCGGACGCGACCGGTCTCCGCGGCGGCGCCGGGCAGGGCGGCGGGGCCGGGTTCGAGGGCGGCGCGCAGGGAGTGCGCGCCCTGCTCCGCGTAGAGCCGGGCCTGCTCGTGATCGGGGGTGGCTCCGGAGAGCCGCAGCAGGACGCGGCCGTGGGCGAGCGGGAGTTCGGGCGGGCGGGGCCGCTCGTCGGGCCAGGCGTCGGCGAACGCCTCCAGCATGCCGACCGCGCCCTGGAGGACGGCGCTGTCGCCGCCGAGGCGCCACTGCTCCTCCAGCGCGCGCACCCGCTCCAGGGTGAGCCGCAGCGCCTCGGCGTCCTCCAGGCCGGGGGCGGCGCAGGCCACCGCGTACTCGCGGTCGGCGCGGCGCAGCAGGTCGAGGGCGCCCCGGGGGTCGCGGCGCCGCCGCCGGTCGGTGGCGGCGGCGTGCAGCACCCGGGCGAGGGCGGCGCGTTCGCGCAGCGCCCGGGGGTGCGCGACGGCCCGTTCGGCGGCGGCCTCCGCCTCGCGCAGCAGGTCGGCTCCGCCCTGCACCTCCCACAGCCGCAGGACGCAGGTGGCGTACTCCGCCCACAGTTCGGGGTCGGCTCCGGCGGGCCGTTCGTGTTCGGTGGCGCCGCGCAGCAGCTGGACGGCGTCGATGAGGTCCTGCACCATGCCGTCGCTGTCGAACCGGCGGGCCAGGGAGCGGGCCCGGACCACGGCGGCGTGGCTGGGCCGGTCGCCGGGCAGGGCGTCGCGCCCGCGGGCGCCGTAGGGCGCGAACTGCTCGGGCAGGGGCATGAACCGTTCCAGGACCCGGGCCGCGACTTCGGCGAAGGGCTGCGGCACGAGGGTGGCGCCGCCGCCGTCGCCGTTCTCGCCCGGGTAGCAGGAGCCCGGCGGGTGCGTCCGTCCGGAGCCGCCGTCGCCGAGCTGGGCCAGCGCCAGGGCGGGGAAGTTGGGGCCGCCCCGGCCGAAGCGGTGCTCGATGTACTCGGAGCAGTGCTTGAGCACGAGCATGGCCTCGTCCCGGCCGAGCGGGGAGAGCAGTGCCTCCTGGACGCCGGGCGCGAACGCGTACCAGGGGGCGCCGTCCTCGCCCTGCTCCTCGGCCGTGGCGCGTGCGAGGAGCCCGCTGAGCAGGACCTCGGCCAGCTCGGAGGGCCCGGAGTCCGGGAGCATGGTGCGCTGGACGAGCTGCATCACCGGGAGGCTGAGCGGGGCCGCCGCGAGATAGCCGGCCAGCCGGCCGGCCGCCTGGGAGGCGTTGGACCGGAAGCGGCTGACGCGTTCGAGTCCGGACAGCCGTCGCCCCGCGCGGGGTCCGCGGGCCGGCGCGTGGTCGGGCCGGACCCAGCCGACCGCGCCGGCGACGGGTCCCGCCCCGGTGCCGGACAGCAGTCGTGCCCAGGCGCCGAGGGCGGCCGGTTCGGGCGGCAGGACGGGGACGGGGAGGGCGCCGGCGTGGGCCTCCGGTGGTGGCCCCGCGGGCAGTCGGACCTTCAGCGTGGCCGCGCCGGCGAGGGCCTCGCCACGGGTGAGCCGGCCGTGGGACACCGGGAGCCGGGTGCGGTTCCACAGGCGCTGGGGCAGCGGCTGGAGCACGGCCACGGGACCAAGCCGGGAGAGGTGGTGCAGCAGCCGGTGGGCACGGCCGCTGTGCCACAGCGGGCCCGCGCAGTCGCTGACGACCAGGGTGACCCGGCGGCCGGTGGGGTCGCTGAGCCGGTCGGCCGAGTGCAGCGGGCCGGCTTCGGGGTCGGGGCCGCGGCCGACGGCGGGCTCGCCGTCCGGGCCCTGGTGCAGGCAACCGACCTCGATGCCCCGGAAGGCGCCGAGTTGGCCGAAGACCTGCTCCAGTTCGCCGAACATGCGGTCCCACACGCGCATCGAGGAGGAGGCGTCCATCACGAGCTGGAGCGTGGCGTCGCCGCGGGTCACGCCCCGGAAGACGGGGAGCACCAGGCCGCCCGCGCGGGCGCTGAGCTCGGCGGTGGCCGTCTCGTCGAGCCTGCGGCGCAGCGGGGGCGCCGCGGTCCGGTATCCCTGCAAGGGCCGTAAGGCGCGCTGGAGTTCGAGTGGGGAGGGGAAGGCGGGGGCGGCGGGGACGCCGACCGGCAGTTCCGCCGCGCGGTCGCCGTGCGGGCGGCGGGGGGCGCCGTCCCGCCGGACCGGATACAGCGCCACACGCCGGTCCGTGGCGGGGTCCGGCCGGTGCGGTCCGGTGGTGCCGCCGTCGGCGGGCGGGCGGGTGGCGGCCGGCGGGCCGGTGCGGGCGGGGGGCGGCTCCTGCCCGGCGGGCCGCGCACCGGTCGGCGGTTCGCTCCCCGGCCCGCCGGCCGGCCCGCCGTCGGCGGTGTCCGACGGACGGGACCAGCGCGCGAGCCAGAGCGCGTCGGCGAGCTGCGCGGCGTCGGGGTCGAGCCCGGTCAGCCGCAGCCGGGCGACGAGTTCGGCGATCGGGTCGCCGCCGGTCATCAGCCCGTCACCTCGGACGGTCAAGTCGCTGGATGAGCAGGTCGGCGAGCCGGTCCCGGCTGGGCGGTGCCGCCGCGTCGGTGAGGTAGATGGCGTTCAGGAGCTGGTCGGCGGCGACGAGTTCGCTGCGCGAACGCTCCAGGAAGTGGGTGATCAGGTCGTCCCCGGCGCGGGCCGCCTCGTCGCCGAGGTGGGCGCGGACGAAGGTGGCGAGCCGCTTGTGGTCCGGGCGGCCCAGTTCGAGGTGGATGCAGCGGCGCATCAGCGGGGCGGGGAAGTCCCGTTCCCCGTTGCTGGTCAGCACCACGAAGGGGAAGGCGCGGCAGCGCACCCGCCCGTCGCGCACCCGTGCCCTGGAGCCGTCGGCGGTGAGCACCTCGGCCTCGCCGCCGGGCAGCCGGTCGGCGACGCGTTCCAGCTCGGGAATCGCGAACTCGCCCTCCTCCAGGACGTTCAGGAGGTCGTTGGGCAGGTCGATGTCGCTCTTGTCGAGTTCGTCGATGAGCAGCACGCGCGGGGTGTCGGACGGCAGCAGCGCGGTGCCCAGCGGGCCGAGGCGGATGTAGCCGCCGATGCCCTCGACGGACCCGGGGGCGCCGGGCGCGGCCGGTCCGGCGCCCTGGGGAGCGGCGATCTGGACGTCCTGGAGGCGGGCGATGGCGTCGTAGTGGTACAGCCCGTCCTGGAGCGCGGACCGGCTGACGATCGGCCAGCGCAGCACGGTGCCCAGGCCCAGCTCGTAGGCCACGGAGTGCGCGAGGGTGCTCTTGCCCGCTCCGGGGCTTCCGGTGACGAGCAGCGGGCGGCGCAGGTAGAGCGCCGCGTTGATCATCTCCAGTTCCTCGGCGCCGGGCCGGTGCAGTTCGGCCAGGTGGCGGTGGGCGCCCAGCCGGCGGTCCTCGGAACCGTCGGCTCCGGACGCGGCGGTGGCGCGGCCGGCGAAGTCGCGCCAGGGCGGCGGGGGCGGGAGGCGGTCCAGCCCGTCGTGGGGTTCGCCGGCGCCCCGGTAGATGAGCCACTCGCTGGATTCGGTCATTGCCCCGTCCTCGTCGTCACTCGTCCACCACGGCAACAGTCGGAGTCGCCCCACCGTATCGACCCGGGATGGGCCCCGTAAGGTCCCACGGAGGGCTCGCGGTGGCCCGCCCGGGCTCTCCCCGGCGCGTCGCGCGAGCGCGCCCTCCGGCGGGCGGCGTCACGGCGCCTCCAGCAGGTCCCCGGTGCCGGGCAGCGGCCGGCGCGGGTCGTCGTAGAAGAGGGCGATCCCGTCCGCCCAGTAGGTCTCGGGTCTGCCCGCGCGCAGTCCGGCCCGCAGGGCGAGCACCAGCTCCGGGAGCCGGTCCGCGCCGCCCGCGCCGGCCACCGTGTCGCCCGCCCTGCGGTGGAACTCGCCGCAGACGGCGTCGGCCTGGCCCCGCCAGCGCCGCCACAGGGCCACGCCGTACCCGCCGTGCACGATGCGGACGAGGGCCACCCGGTCGTCCTCGAAGCGGTCGTCGCCGTAGCGGCAGAGCACGGGGACGGTCCGGTGCGGCAGCCCGCGCAGCGACTCGGCGGCGGGGACGGGGACCCGCAGCCCGTCCTCGCAGTCGAGGACCTCGGCCTCGGCGCCGTGCGCGTGGATCCACCGCCACCGTGCCTCCCGTTCGTGCCGCTCCTCCCGCGCCGGCGCATCCTCGGCGTCCGAGAGGCCGCTCCCGTCGCCGGGCGGCCACTCCCGGTCGGCGCAGCGCACGACGACGGGGCGGTGCGCGCCGAGCGGCGGCTCGCCGGGGCCCAGCCGCCAGGTGTCGACGTCGAGTCCGAGCAGCAGGTGGGGCAGCGCGACCTGGAGGTGGGCGGGCCGTCCGGGTTCGTCGCACTGGCGGAATGCCTCCGCGAGGGCGGGCGCGAGGAGCGCCGGCAGGTCCTCCACCGGGGCGCGCTCGCCGTCGCGGAGCCGCAGCGCCTCCCCGCTCGGCCGGCCGACCGCGACATGCCAGTCGCAGCGGCCCGGTTCCCAGCCCCGTTCCTCCAGTTCGAGCAGGACGAACAGCCGGGGCGCACGGTCGGCGCTCCGTACCGGGTCGCGCGCGGTGCCCGCCCCCGGTGCCGTCGGTCCGCGCGGCGGGAGCTGGAGCCGCTCGATCCACTGCTGGCCGAGCCGGCGCCGGAATCCGGGGCCCGGACGGCCCTCGGCGGTCTGCCGCACCCATTCCCACAGGGCCCGCTCGGCGGGCCGGGTGCCCGGGGTGACGAAGGGGCGTTCGGCCGACATGGCCCGCATGGCGTAGTCGAGGACGAGGTCGAGCGCGGCGTCCTGGCGGGCGCTCTCGTAGAGCGCGCCGAGTCCGTCCCGCCAGCCGCGCGGGGCCGGGTGCGGGATGGCGGTCCGGTCGCCGACGAGGGATTCGAGCAGGTCGAGGAGGGCGCGGGTGCCGGCGGGCGGCGGCAGGTCGGCGAGCCGGCCGAGCAGTTGGGTGCGCTCCTCGGGGCTCAGCGCCCGGCCCGGCCGGGCACCCAGCTGGTTCTGCACGTCGGCCCACGTGCTGCGGCGGGTGTCGGGGTGGCGCTGGCGGTCGCGGTGGTAGCGGTCGTGGGCGTGGAAGACGGCCTGGTAGGCGTCGTCGTGCTCGGCGGCGGCCGGGGCCGCGGGCACCGGCAGCGACCGTAACTGCTCGACGCCGGTGCAGGTGCCGCCGAGTCCGCGGTCCGCGCGGGACTTCAGCACGCCGACGACCTCTCCGCGTACGGGGTCGACGACGGGGCCGCCCGAGACGCCGGGCGGCAGCACGTCGCCGCCCAGCCGGATCTGCTCGTCGTCCGACCAGCCGCCGAGGGTGCCCTGCACCGTGCAGGTGCCGCTCAGCCGGCGCAGTTCCCCGCCGACCACGGACCAGCCGGAGTAGAGGACGACGGACTCCTCGTAGTAGGCCGCCGGGCGTTCGGTGACGTAGGCGCAGTCGTGGTCCGCCGGTTCGCCGAGCCGCACAAGGGCGAGGTCCGGGGCGGGCCAGGTGCCGCGCACGGGCAGCCCGGCGCGGTCCGGGAGCGCCGCCGCCACCACGCCCGCGACGGCCGAGCTGCCGCCCGGCCCCGTCTCGTACACCACCGTCACCTCGCACCCCTCCCCGCTCGGCACCACGTGCGCGCAGGTCAGAACCCAGTTCGGAGCGATGAAGAAGCCGCTGCCGAGGAACGTGCCGGGTTCGTCGGGGGCATACCCGGCGCCGGCGCGGTGGATGCGCACGGTGGCGGCCATGACGAGATCACGCAGCGCACGGTGGGCGTTCCCGGGGCCTCCCGGTGCGCCCGGGGCGTGCCCTTGCGTCATGCTCCGCCCCCGGCGGGGGCGTCGCCCGCACCGCCGTGCGCCGGGGCGCCGGGAGACGCGCCCGCGCCGGGCCGGCCGCCGGTGCCGTCCAGGTCCGGCGGGCCGCCGTTCCAGGTGAGCGTCACGGTGATGCCCGCCTTGGTCTCCCCGTCCGCGAGCAGGCCGACCACCTTGCCGGCCTTGGCGGTCAGTTCGATGCCGAACGCGACGCTCACCTCGTCGGGCCGGACGGCGCGCAGCGGTCCGGCGAGGGAGCGCGCGACGCTGGTGACGACGGACCGCAGGCTCTCCACCCGGGCCTCGACGCGGTCCTCGAAGGCCACGTCGCTCAGCGACAGCTCGCCGGACGGCTCCTCCAGTTCGTCGGCGCCCGAGATCCGCGCCCACACCGGTGTTCCGTCGGGCATCTCGATCCGTGCGATCCGGGTCACCGCGTCCCCCATGACATCCCCCGTCTCCCCCACGCCCCCGTGGTACCGCCGGCCTCGCAGGCTAGCGGCAGGTCCCCGTACAGGACAGGGGCCCTTCGCGGGCACGGCCGCCCGCCTATCCTTTTCCCAGCGTTCCAGCCTTCCACCTCCCCATCACCGACGGAGCACGATCCATGTACTTCACCGACCGCGGCATCGAGGAACTTGAGAAGCGGCGCGGCGAGGAAGAGGTCACCTTCGAGTGGCTCGCCGAGCAGTTGCGTACGTTCGTCGACCTCAACC
Source organism: Streptomyces sp. NPDC048566 (assembly GCF_043199735.1). Lineage (NCBI taxonomy): Bacteria > Bacillati > Actinomycetota > Actinomycetes > Kitasatosporales > Streptomycetaceae > Streptomyces > Streptomyces sp. NPDC048566. Next base: position 72,202 of record NZ_JBICWL010000008.1, on the reverse strand, counting down.
CGGACTTCGAGGTCCCGGTGGAGCGGCTGGCGACGTGGCTGGCGCGGCTGGACGACGAGGACGAGGACGACGCGTAGCCGTCGCCGCGCGCCACTCCTCGCTCGGCACCTCCCCCTTCCCGGCCGTCCTCGTCCCGCCCCTCTTTCGTCGTGCCTTCCGCCCCGCCCCGCCGCGCCCCCGATCGGGCCCCGCCCCGCCGCCCCCTCGCCCCGCGTCATCCGGTTCGCGGGCTCCGGGGCCGCCGGCGCGCACCGGCCGTCCGTGCCGCGGCCGGGGACCCCTCAGGCGCGGGTGCGCAGCCGGTCGTACGCCAGACCGAGGAGGCCGCGCGCCGTCAGGACCGTCCCGGCGACGACCCAGCCGCCGCCGCGGTGCCGCAGGCCCCAGGCGGCGAGCGGGACGCCGAGGAGCACCTGGGCGGCGGCCAGGGCGCGGGCCCGGGGCCCGCGCAGCCAAGGCCCGAGCGGGCCGCCCTCCACCGCGTGGAGCCCCGCCTCGACGGCGCCGCGCCGGTCGGCCCACTCCACCGGCTCGGCGTCGGGCAGGGCGCCGGCCGCGGCGTGCAGCCGGTCGGCCGGCGTCCCCGGGTCGAGGCCGGGAGGGAGCAGCAGCCCCGCGCGCGTGAGGACGGCGAGCAGCCCCCGCACGCGTGCCGCGGCGTCCGCCTCGGGATCGGGCCGCGTCAGCGGTTCGAGGGCCTGGACGTCGAGGACCGGGTCGAGCCCGAGACGGGCCGCGAAGGTGCGCACCGCCTCGTCCTCGCCGACCGGGGTGCCGTCCGCCAGCCATTCGTAGCCCACGGGGCGGCGGAATCCGGACGCCAGCGTGAAGCCGCCGCGGTCGGCGTCCCACCACAGGGCGAGCACCGGCCAGGACGACCCGACGGCGAGCGCGGTGGCCCAGCCGGTCAGGACGCGGTCCACCGGTTCGGCGTCGTGCCGCCAGGGCCGCCCCTCGGGGACCAGCACGCTCCACCCGGCTCCCGCGCCGACGAGGACCGCCCGCTCGCGCAGCAGTGGAGCGGCGGGGGCGACCGACCCGGGGCGGGCCCGGCAGAGCAGGAGGGCGCCGGCGGAACCGGCCGGGCCGTCGTCCGGCGGGCCGGGCGGGCCGTCGTGGTCCCGCGGCGCGTCGGGGGCGGTCGGCATGGTCCGACCTTAGGGCGTTTTGTCCGTATCGGCGCTTCGATGCCCCCGAAACGAGTGTCTTGACTTTCCGCATCCGCGATATATCGTGAATGACGAGGACGCGATATGGCGCGTCCGTCCCGGGCCCGGTCACGGGCCCGGCCCGGTGGAGGAGGTCCGCACCATGTCCGAGTGGTCCGTGGCAGAGCCGCAGAAGCTCTCCTTCGACGACCCCGTGACGGCACTGCACGTGCGCGTCGTCAACGGAACGGTGAACGTCGTGGGGACCGACGAGGGTTCCGCCCGCCTCGAAGTGTCCGCGCTGGAGGGGCCCCCGCTCCAGGTGACCCAGCAGGACGGCACCCTGACCGTGGCCTACGAGGACCTGCCCTGGAAGGGCTTCCTCAAGTGGTTCGACTCCAGGGGCTGGCACCGCTCGGCGGTGGTGTCGCTGGCCGTGCCGGCCGGCACCCGGGTGGAGGTCGGCCTGGTGGGAGCCGCCGCCGTGGTCTCCGGCATGGAGGGACGGGTCGAGGTGAAGGGCGTCACCGGCGACACGACCCTGGTCGGCGTCGCGGGGCCCGCCCGGGTCGACACCGTCTCCGGGAACCTGGAGGCCCAGGCCGTCACCGGCGACCTCCGGTTCAAGTCCGTCTCCGGCGACCTGACCGTCGTCGAGGGCTCCGGCCCCTCCGTGCGAGCCGACTCGGTGAGCGGTTCGATGATCGTCGACCTGGACGAGACGGGCGCCCCCACCGACGTCAGACTGTCGAACGTGTCGGGCGAGATCGCCATCCGGCTCCCCCACCCGGCCGACGCCGAGGTGGAGGCCAACACCGCCAGCGGCACCGTCTCCAGCGCCTTCGAGGACCTCCGGGTCACCGGCCAGTGGGGCGCGAAGAAGATCACCGGCCGCCTCGGCGCGGGCAACGGCCGACTCCGGGCCGTGACCGCCTCGGGCTCCATCGCCCTGCTGCGCCGCCCTCCGGCGGAGGAGGAGCCCCCCGAGGGCACGCCGGCGCCCGCCCACCCGCGGCAGGAGACGGCCGCCCCGGAGGCCGCCGCCGAGCAGGAGCCACCCGTGGCCCGCGAGCCCGCCGGCCCGCCCGCCGCGGCCGGGCAGGACGGCAGCACCGCGAGCGGCGACGCCACCGGCGACCGCCCGGCCGACGCCCCCACCGACAAGAAGGTGCTCTGAGATGCCCCCCGTCTTCGCCCACGGCCGACTGCGCCTGTACCTCCTGAAGCTGCTGGACGAGGCGCCCCGCCACGGGTACGAGGTGATCAGGCTGCTGGAGGAGCGCTTCCAGGGGCTCTACGCGCCCTCGGCCGGCACCGTCTACCCCCGGCTCGCCAAGCTGGAGGCCGAGGGACTCGTCACCCACACCTCCGAGGGCGGCCGCAAGGTGTACGCCATCACGGACGCGGGCAGGGCGGAACTGGCCGACCGCAGTGGCGAGCTGGCCGACCTGGAGCTGGAGATCCGTGAGTCGGTCGCGGAGTTGGCGGCCGAGATCCGCGCCGACGTGCGGGGTGCCGCCGGTGACCTGCGGCGCGAGATGCGGGCCGCGGCCACCGAGGCCCGGCGCGGCCCGTCCGCCTCCGCCGGGCAGCACGCCGCCTCGGCGGCGGGCGCCGCCGGCGCCGAGGAGTTCGCGGACAAGGAGTCCTGGCGGGCGGCCAAGGAGGAGATGCGCCGCGTCCGCCAGGAGTGGAAGGAGCAGGCCCGGCGCGCGAAGGACGAGAGCCGGCGCGCCCGGGACGAGGCCCAGCGCGCCCGGCGCCAGGCCAAGGAGGCCCAGGAGCGGGCCCGCGCCCAGGCCCAGGCCGAGATGCAGCGCATGGCCAAGCACGTCCAGGACCAGGTCCAGGACCACTTCGCGCGGGGCGACTGGCCGACGGGCGTCCGCGAGGGACTGACCGAACTGGCCAAGGAGTTCGGCGACTTCGGGAAGAACATGGGCAAGGACTTCGGCTTCGGCCGCACCCCGTCCGGCGCCCCCACCGAGCCGGAGTACACGGCGACGCCGGAGGACTTCCCCGCGGAGTACGCGCCCGCCTGGGCCCACGAGGAGTCGACGGGTGATCCGGCCCGGGACCTGGACCGCCTGCTGGACCGCTTCCGTGACGACATCCGCGACGCCTCCCGGGACCACGGCGTGACGGAGGCCCAGCTCCGGCAGGCCCGCGGCCACCTGTCGGCAGCCGCGGCCCGGATCGCGTCGACGCTGAGAACCGAGCGGGGATAGCCGGTCCCCTCCGGGGCTCCATGATCCCGGCACCCTCTCCCGGGCGCGCGGCTCTCCCGGCGTCTGCCGATCGCGGCCGGCCGGGGCGCGCCGCCCCGGCGGGTCACCCCGCCTCGGCCACCCCGCCTCCCTCGCCGTACAGCAGGCGGGTCACCGAGCCGTGGGTGACGCCGTGGTCGGCGAGCGCCTCGGAGGCGAGGCCGCCCTGAAGCGTGAGGGCCAGGAGCAGGTGCTCGTCACCGATATGGCGGTCCCGGCGGGCCACGGCGACCCGGAGAGCCCGGGCCAGGACGTCCTTGGCTCCCTGACCGAAGGGCCGCCGGCCGCCGCGGCGCCCGGAACCGCTCCGCCCGCCCCGCTCCAGAGCCCCTTCGCCGTGCGCCTCCTCGACCCGGGCGACGATCTCCGACAGGTCGATGCCGAGGCCGGACAGCGCGTCCGCGTCGGCGCGGGACAGTCCGCCGCGACGACGCGCCGCGGCGAGGTCCCGCTCCAGCGACTCCCTCGGCGCGCCCGCCCTGAGCGACCCCAGGGCGAAGGAGCCCCGGCTGCCCTCACGGTCCAGGAGGGCGAGCAGCAGGTGCTCCTCCTCGACCGCCGCCGCGCCCGACCGTTCGGCGTGCGCCACCGCCCCCGTGACGACGGCCCGCGCATCCCGTGTGAAGCGTTCGAACATCACTGCCTCCCGTACTTCTTGTGCACGGCCTGCCTGCTCACTCCGAGTTCCGCGGCGATCTCCTGCCACGACCAGCCCTGATGGCGCGCGCTGCGCACCTGGACCGCTTCCAGCTGCTCCAGCAGCCTTCGCAGCGCGGAGACCGCCCGCAGGCCGATCCGCGGATCGCGATCACCGGCACGCTCGGCCAGATCCGTTGCTTCGGTCATGATGTCAACTTACGTTGACACCCGCCACATGTCAACCGTGATTGACACGCGGCACCCGAGAACGACCCGCGCAGACGCGGCGACGGGCCCGGACATCCGGACCCGTCGCATGGAGGGCGCCACGATCGGCCGCCCGGCGCCTGCCTGATGCCCGCTCGGCCGGCGGGCCGGCCGTCAGCCCGACGTGAGCACGATCTTGCCGAAGTGGTCGCCCGCTTCGAGGCGCCGGAACCCTTCGCGGGCCCGGTCGAGCGGAAGCACCTCGTCGACGACGGGCCGCACGCCGGTGGTGGCGCAGAAGGCCAGCAGATCCTCCAGCTCGTCCTTCGAGCCCATCGTGGAACCGACGACCTTGAGTTCGAGGAAGAAGATGCGCGTCAGCTCGGCGTGCGAGGGACGGTCGCCGCTGGTGGCCCCGGTGATGACGACGGTGCCACCGGGACGCAGCGACTTGATCGAGTGCGACCAGGTGGCCGCGCCGACGGTCTCGATGACGGCGTCCACGCGGTGCGGCAGCCGGGCTCCGGACTCCAGCGCCTCGACGGCGCCGAGTTCCAGCGCCCGCTTCCGCTTGGCCTCGTCCCGGCTGGTGGCGAACATCCGCAGCCCCGCGGCCTTCCCGAGCACGATCGCGGCGGTGGCGACTCCGCCGCCCGCCCCCTGCACGAGCACGGAGTCGCCCGGCCGCACTCCGGCGTTGGTGAACAGCATCCGGTACGCGGTCAGCCAGGCGGTGGGCAGACAGGCCGCCTCCGCGAAGGACAGCTCGGGAGGCTTGGGCAGGACGTTCCAGGTCGGCACGGAGACCTGCTCGGCGAACGTGCCCTGGTAGCGCTCGGTGAGGATGGAACGGGGTTCTCCGGGGCCGACCCCGTGGCCGGTCTGCCCGATGACGGAGTGCAGGACGACCTCGTTGCCGTCCTGGTCGACCCCGGCCGCGTCGCAGCCGAGGATCATCGGGAGCTTGTCCTCGGCGAGGCCGACTCCGCGCAGGGACCAGAGGTCGTGGTGGTTGAGGGAGGCGGCCCGTACGTTCACGGTGGTCCAGCCGGGCCTCTGTTCGGGAGCCGGACGCTCCCCCAACTCCAGGCCGTTCAGCGGCTGGTCACGGTCGATTCGGGCGGCATAGGCAGCGAACATGGCCCTGACGATAGGCTCCGCCCCCGCCCGGCGGAACCGCCTCCCTCTGTGACACGCGTCCCGCACCTGCGGCGATCTCGCTCTCACCTCCCTCGCGCCGCCCGCCACCCGGCCACGAGGGCGCCGGTGGACGGGACCCCCGGACCCGAAGGCCCCCGGTCCGCGCGACCCCGGGGGACGGAGGCCCGAAGACCCGGCACCGGGCATCGCGCACCGCGCACCGCGCACCGGCGATCGGTCATCGGGGGGGGCCGGGGATCGAGGACTGGGGATCGTGCACCGGGCGCCGGTGACCCAGGGGGCGGGGGCCGGGGGGCCGGGGATCGGAGACCGCGCACCGCGCACCAGGGGCCGGGGACCGGGTGTCAGGACCCCGGCTTCCGGGACGGTGACGGTCCCCGCTTGAGTGGGCGGAGGCGGCACCGGACAGGGACAGGACGGCGGAAAAGCGAGAACCCCGCCGGAAGGAGGAACCCTTCCGACGGGGTCACGGCGAACGCGGGCCTCAGCGGCGGGCGACGCCCTCGGCGCGGGCCGCGGCGGCCACGGCGGCCGTCACCGCCGGCGCCACCCGCTCGTCGAACGGCGAGGGGATGACGTAGTCGGCGGCGAGATCGTCACCGACGACGGCGGCCAGCGCCTCGGCGGCGGCGATCTTCATGGCCTCGGTGATCCGGGAGGCCCGGACCTGGAGGGCACCGGCGAAGATGCCGGGGAACGCCAGCACGTTGTTGATCTGGTTGGGGAAGTCCGACCGGCCGGTCGCGACGACGGCCGCGTACTTGTGGGCGACCTCGGGGTGGACCTCGGGGTTCGGGTTGGCCATCGCGAACACGAAGGCGCCCTCCGCCATGGAGGCGACCGCCGGCTCCGGCACCGTGCCGCCGGACACGCCGATGAACACGTCGGCACCCGCGAGCGCGGACTCCAGGGAGCCGGAGATACCGGCCTTGTTGGTGATCTCGGCGAGCTCGCGCTTGACGTCCGTGAGGTCGTCCCGGTCGCGCGACACCACGCCCTTGCGGTCGGCGACCGCGACATCGCCGATGCCCGCCTCCAGCAGGAACTTGGCGATGGCCACACCGGCCGCGCCCGCACCGGAGATCACCGCGCGCAGCGACCCGATGGAGCGACCCGTCAGCCGGGCCGCGTTGCGCAGGGCCGCGAGCGTGACGATCGCGGTTCCGTGCTGGTCGTCGTGGAAGACCGGGATGTCCAGGCGCTCCTGGAGCTTCCGCTCGATCTCGAAGCACCGGGGTGCCGAGATGTCCTCCAGGTTGACCCCTCCGAAGGAGGGCGCGAGCCGTTCCACGGTCTCGACGATCTCGTCGACACCCGTGCAGCCGAGCGCGATCGGAACGGCGTCGACGCCGCCGAACTGCTTGAACAGGATGGCCTTGCCCTCCATGACGGGGAGCGAGGCCTCCGGGCCGATGTCACCGAGTCCGAGGACGGCCGTGCCGTCGGTCACGACGGCGACCACGGACGACTTCCACGTGTAGTCGTGGACGAGGTCCGGCTGCTCGGCGATCGCGCTGCACACTTTCGCGACGCCGGGCGTGTACGCCAGGGACAGGTCGTCCTTGTCGCGGACCGGCACGGTGGCTTGCACTGCCATCTTGCCGCCGCGGTGCAGCGCGAAAGCCGGGTCGAAGGAGTCGAGGGGCTCGGCCCCGCCCTCCTGATCCGTACTGCTGTCGCTGCGAGGATTGACGATCTCCGCTGCCACTTTGTTTTACCCCTTAAGTCTTCATTGTCTGAGGGTGAACCACTCCTGGTTGAGGGGTGGGCGGGCACCGCGCAGGCCCTGCCGCCGTGGTTGCGTACGGGCGGCTGCGCGACGGGCGCGCCGCACACGCGCCCTGAGCCCCGGATGAGGGGTGTAGAGAACCTTCTTACCCGACGCACGGTGTCGCGGACGAGCCCATAACGCCAAGATCACACGCCGGTGACATGACTCATGCCCTGATCCATTGACAATTCCGGACATGCGCTCGTTCGACAGAGGGTGCGTAGGAGCGGCCCTCCGCATCGCGCGGTACACCGAAGATTTTCCGGCCGGAAGCGGGGATTCCCGCACAGGATCCGGTCAGGACCTACCGGCGCGTAGCGGTTCGGGGGTCACCCGTTATCCGATTTTGACATAGCGGTCACCCTGAATGGCGCAGTCCGAATGGCAGGATGCCGTCATCACACGAGGTCGCGACACTCGAAGGTGTGTGTTCTCGTCGACCTGTCGGCTACTCCCTCATCCGCCGGAGGACCCTCATGACCGCTCGCACCACCCGTCGTACCACCGCCGCGCACTCCCGGATAGCTGCGGTCGGTGCGATCGCGGTCGTCAGCGCCCTTGTGCTCACCGGCTGCGGTGACCAGACCGACAAGAGCGGCAGCTCCTCGGACACCTCGTCCAGCACCAAGGCGCCGCTCGCCGACAAGCTCCCCAAGGACATCAAGCCCGGGAGCACGCTGAAGGTCGGCTCCGACATCGCGTACCCGCCGGTCGAGTACATCAAGGACGGCAAGGCCGTCGGCATCGACCCGGACATCGCGGACGCGCTCGGCAAGCAGCTGGGCGTGAAGCTCGAATTCCAGAACGGCAAGTTCGATCAGCTGATCGTCGGCCTCCAGTCGAAGCGTTTCAACGTGATCATGTCGGCGATGAACGACACGAAGGACCGCCAGAACGGCATCGACTCGGACACCGGCAAGAAGGCCGGCAGCGGTATCGACTTCGTCGACTACTTCACCGCCGGCACGTCGATCCTCGTCCAGAAGGGCAACCCCAAGGGCATCCAGTCCCTGGACGACCTGTGCGGCAAGGTGGTGGCGCTCCAGAAGGGCACGACCTCCGAGGGCATCGCCAAGGCCCAGAGCACCAAGTGCAAGAAGGACGGCAAGAAGGCCATCACGCTGCAGACGTTCGACACGGACCCGGAGGCGCTGCTCCGCCTGAAGCAGGGCGCTTCCGTGGCCGACCTGAACGACTTCCCGGTCGCCGCGTACAACGCGAAGACGTCGGGTGGCGGCAAGGACTTCGAGGTGGTCGGCGACCAGATCGAGGCCGGACCGTACGGCATCGGTGTCAGCAAGGAGAACACCGAGCTGCGGGACGCCCTCCAGGCCGCGATGGACGCGATCATCAAGAACGGCGACTACACGAAGATCCTGGAGAAGTGGAACGTCACGGACGGCGCGGTGACCGAGGCCAAGGTCAACGGCGGCTCCTGACCGTGCCCGACGCGACACTGAAGGGCAGTCACCGTGACTGACACTGTCGACAAGGCTCCGGCGGCCTCCGTCCCGCCGGAGCAGATCAAAGCCATACCGGTGCGCCACTACGGCCGCTGGGTGGCCGGTGTCCTGGTCATCGCCGTCCTGGCGCTGATCGGGCTCGCGTTCTCCAACGCGAAGATCAACTACGGCATCATCCCGGACTACCTCACCGACAGCACGATCCTGTCGGGCGTCTGGCACACGTTGTACATCTCCGTGCTCGCCATGGCCCTGGGACTCGTACTCGGCGTGATCCTCGCCGTCATGAGGATGTCGTCGAACCCGGTGACCAGCACCGTCTCCTGGCTGTACATCTGGTTCTTCCGCGGCACTCCGGTGCTCGTGCAGCTGCTCCTCTGGTACAACATCGCGCTGGTGTTCCCCGTCCTCAACCTGGGGTTCTACAAGGACGAGATGAACCAGGTGATGACGCCGTTCCTGGCGGCGTTGCTGGGCCTCGGCCTGAACGAAGCGGCATACATGTCCGAGATCGTCCGGGCCGGCATCCAGTCGGTGGACGAGGGGCAGACGGAGGCGTCGCACGCGCTGGGCATGACCCAGAGCAAGACCCTGCGCCGCGTGGTCCTCCCTCAGGCCATGCGCGTGATCGTGCCGCCCACCGGCAACGAGTTCATCAACATGCTGAAGACCTCGTCCCTGGCCTATGCGGTCCAGTTCAACGAGACGATCAAGGCGGCCACGGACATCTCCAGCACCTCGCTGGCGGTGGTGGAGATGTACTTCGTCGCGTCGATCTGGTACCTGATCCTGACCAGCATCTTCAGCGTCTTCCAGTACTACCTGGAACGTCGTTACGCCCGCGGGTCGTCCCGCAACCTGCCCCCGACCCCCCTGCAGCGTCTGAAGAAGAACATGCGCCTCTTCGGATCGTTCCGCCGTCCGGAGGTGGCCCGATGAGCGGCATCACCGACCTCAGCAAGGCCACCGACGGCCGTCCCATGGTCAAGGCCGAGGGGGTCCACAAGTCCTTCGGGCCGGCGCACATCCTCAAGGGCATCGATCTGGAAGTGAACCCTCGCGAGGTGTTCTGTCTGATCGGCCCGTCGGGCTCCGGCAAGTCCACGTTCCTCCGCTGCATCAACCACCTGGAGAAGATCAGCGCCGGACGCCTCTATGTGGACGGCGACCTGGTCGGTTACCGCCAGAAGGGCGACAAGCTGTACGAGCTGAAGGAGCGCGAGGTCGCCGCCCAGCGGCGAGACATCGGCATGGTGTTCCAGCGCTTCAACCTCTTCCCCCACATGACGGCGCTGGAGAACGTCATGGAGGCGCCGGTCCAGGTCAAGGGCGAGGCCAAGGCCGTGGCGCGGGAGCGGGCGCAGAAACTGCTGGACCGCGTCGGTCTGGGCGACCGCAAGGGGCACTACCCAGCCCAACTCTCCGGTGGTCAGCAGCAGCGCGTAGCCATCGCCCGGGCGCTGGCCATGCAGCCGAAGCTCATGCTCTTCGACGAGCCGACCTCGGCTCTCGACCCGGAGCTCGTCGGCGAGGTTCTGGACGTCATGCGGGACCTCGCCGAGGACGGCATGACGATGATCGTGGTCACCCACGAGATGGGCTTCGCCCGTGAGGTGGGAGACTCACTGGTGTTCATGGACGACGGCATCGTGGTCGAGTCCGGTCACCCCCGCGACGTCCTGACCGACCCGCAGCACGAGCGCACGAAGTCGTTCCTGTCGAAGGTCCTCTGACCTCGTCGCCGCCCCGGATGCCGCCCCCGTCGAGGGGGCGGCATCCGGCGTTTCGGGCCCCGTCCGGGGTGCGCCGGCGCCGGGGCGAGGGCAGCGGCGGACCGCCCGGGCGGCTAGCGCAGCGCCAGTACCAGCGCGTCCGACGGTGAGCGCCAGACCGGGCGGGCCTCCTTGAAGCCCTTCTCCCGGAGTACGCGGGCGTGCCAGTCCGCCGAGGGGGTGTCGCCGTCGGCGTGTTCGCCGTAGATCTCGAAGCGGCGGGCGGTGGGTTCGGCGAGGACGGGGTCCTGGGCGGCCGTCTTCCACCATTCGGCCCAGTCGAGGGCACCGGATCGCCGGGCGTCCTCCATCCGGGCGTGCCGCAGGGCGCGGTCGGCCGCGTTGATCCCGGGCGTCGACTCGTCGACCATGTGGTCGGCGTTCATGAAGACACCGCCGTCGCGGACGAGTTCCGCGATCTGACCGTAGAGGGCCACGAGGGGTTCGCTGTGCAGCCAGTGCAGGGCCGTGGCGGTCAGCACGGCGTCGTAGCTGTCGTACGGCAGCCGGGTGCGCCACGCGGGGTCCTTCAGGTCCGCCGTCACGAGCGTGACCCGGTCGTCGCCCGCGAAGGTGCCCTCGGCGATGGCGAGCAGCGCGGGGTCGAGGTCGACTCCGGTGCTGGTGGCGCCGGGGAGGCGGTCGAGCAGCCGGGCGGTGATGGTGCCGGTGCCGCAGGCGAGGTCGAGCACGCGGGGCGCGGGCCCGACGAGCGCCTCGGTCATGTCGAGCATCACCCGGAAGCGGTCCTCGCGGTCCGGCATGTACCACTCCTGCTGCCGGTCCCAGCTCCGCTGCCAGGCCTGCCAGTCCGTTTCGGTGCCGATGGCCATGAAAGCCCCTCTCCCACGCGACCGCGTAATACCCTGTAGGCGCGATCATCTATTACCTGACCGCCGTCACGACGATAGAGCCCCTCCGTAAGGACTACAAGTGGAACTGGCCTATTACGCGGATTACGCCGTCCGTCTCGTCAACAGCGAGGAGCCGGCCCGCGGCAAGGACACCCTGACCTCGGTCGAGGCCGTCCGTGACCTGTTCGGGAGCAACGCCTCGGCGGCCCGGCGCGCCACGGAGGCGGACGTCACCCGCTTCCGGTCCGTGCGGGCCCGGCTGCGCGCGGTCTTCGAGGCGGCGGACGGCGGCGACGAGACGCTCGCGGTGGACCTGCTGAACTCGCTGCTCCTGGAGTTCCCGGTGAGCCCGCAGATCTCGGGCCACGACCACCGCGACGACGACGGCCGCCCGCTGTGGCACATGCACCTGGCGGACCACCCGTCGAACGCCACCGCCGGCTACGCGGCGATCGCGTCGATGGGGCTCGCCTTCCACCTCACCGAGCACGGCGTCAACCGGCTCGGCCTGTGCGAGGCCGCCCCCTGCCGCAACGCCTACCTGGACACCTCGACCAACCGCTCCCGGCGCTACTGCTCCGACCGCTGCGCGACCCGCGCCAACGTCGCCGCCTACCGTGCCCGCAAGCGCCTGGAGGCCGACCGGGCGGACAGCACCGGCCTGGCCGCGACCAGCACCCAGCGGGCGACGGCGAACGGCGAGCGCTGACCGGCCGGCGGGCGGAACCGGAACCGCACCTTCCCGAGGACCAGGTCCTCGGGGACGGTTCCGTAGTCCGTACTGTCCCCGCCGGCGAACGCGTTGTCGCCGAGCACCCACCAGCCGCCCTCGCGGCGCTCGGCGATCCGCTTCACGACCAGCAGGTCCTGCTGGAAGGGGTGCCGCAGGACGACCACGTCACCCGGCCCCACCCGGGCCCCCCACTGCACCACGAGCCGATCACCGTGCTGGAGCGTGGGCACCATGGACGGGCCCGTCACCTCCGCCGCCCCGAAGGGCAGCAGGGCCCTCCCCCGCTCGGTCTCCTGCGACAGCTCCGGCATCACCGGCACCTCCCCGGTTCCATCGTCCACCAGTCCCAGTCTCACCCTGGACTTTTGTCCTAAGCCCACGGGGGCACTCGCGAAAACAGGTCTCCTACGGAGTAATGTCCCACCTGAGAAGACGATCACGAGGAAGGACAGCTCAATGCTCTCCCGCCTGTTTGCCCCCAAGGTGAAGGTCAGCGCGCACTGCGACCTGCCCTGCGGCGTGTACGACCCGGCCCAGGCCCGCATCGAGGCGGAGTCGGTGAAGGCCGTCCAGGAGAAGATGGCCGGAAACGACGACCCGCAGTTCCAGACGCGCGCCGTCGTCATCAAGGAGCAGCGCGCCGAGCTCGCCAAGCACCACGTCTCGGTGCTCTGGAGCGACTACTTCAAGCCCCCGCACTTCGAGAAGTACCCGGAGCTGCACCAGCTCGTCAACGACGCGCTGAAGGCCCTGTCGGCCGCCAAGGGCTCCGCCGACCCGGCCACCGGCCAGAAGGCCCTGGACTACATCGCCCAGATCGACAAGATCTTCTGGGAGACGAAGCAGGCCTGATCTATGGCTAGGCCGTCTGACCTGCAATTACGTGGGTCGACTCGCCTACGTGTCCGCACCCGGTCCGCATGCCGCCGAACACGGCGTCCATGACGGTCCGGGTGCGGTCTTCTTCGCCCGGCCAGAGGTGGGCGTGGATCCGCAGCGTGATCACGGCGGACGCGTGGCCGAGGACCGGCTCGACCTGCTTGACGCTCGCCCCGCCGACGATGAGGGCGGAGGCATGGAACTGCCGCAGGTCGCGTGTCACCATGCACGCCAGCTCGACGGGCTTGCGGCCCTCGCGCGCCCAGCTGCCTCGTTTCCGCTGCCTGGAGGGCCCTGCGGGTGCAGTTCCACTCCGTTCTTCCAGCGGCGGCGGTTCAGGGGCTCACCCTCCTCCATCATGAACAGCCACGTAAACAGCCACTCCTTGGAGGGGCGTGCGGCGAGGTGCGCGAGGAGAGCATCGGTGGCGACCTCGACCTCGCCGACCGGCACCGTAATCCGGGACTTCGCGGTCTTCGGCGGGCCGGTCTTCCCCGACTGGAGCCGCTGCCGCTCAACGCGGATGGTGCCCCCGCCTTGAAGTCGACGTCCGACACCTTGAGGCCGAGCAGCTCGCCTGCGCGCAAGCCCGATCCGGCGAGTGACGATGGCCGCCCGGACGTACGGCGGCATGACGCGGGCCATGGACTCTGCCTGCGCAACCGTGGGCGGGCCGACCTCCTCGCCCGGCATGGGCGGAAGGGTGATCCGGAGGCACGGGCTGAACGCGATGACCTTGTCCTCGACAGCCACGGTCGTGATCGCACGAGGACGTCGCATACGTTGCGCACGCTGCCGGGGCCGAGCGGTTCGGAAAGGCTCTTGAAGAGCACCCGTATGTCGTTCCGGCGTATCGCCGCCATGGCGCGGGAGCCGAGCGCAGGGACGAGGTGCATCCGTAGCGCATCGTACGAAGAGACCGATCTGACCGTGAAACCGGAAGCTCTGAAGGTCGCCCACGTCGTCCACGGTGCCTGGGGCGTGGAGGCCCCCCAACGGCTTCCTGACGGTCGTCTTCGTCGTCCACGAATGGTCCGGCAAGCCCGAGAACGGCCAACCGCGCCAGCCCTCCCAGGCCTGCTGGGCAGATGCCGATGCCCTCCCTCAGGACTTCGTGGAGACCACCGCCAGCACCCTCCACCTCTACCTCCGCGGCGGGCCGCAGGTCTCCCTTGATGGCGGGCGGTAGCGCGAAGCACCCCCCCTGGCCCCTCAAGTGGCCGTCACGCCGAGGCATCAGGCCCCTGGACGTGCCCTGTGCCGACGTGACACGGATCATGTATCGAGATCAAGTTAACTCCTCTTATCTACGAGCACATTGAGAAAGGTGCGGCTGTAGGTTCCCCCGTGACCACTCTTGATCGTTCCTAGGGGGAACCTTGTCGCGTTCGCGCGCGAGATTCTTGGCTTCGGTCTGCGCCGGAGTCACCACACTCACTGTTCTTGGCGTCGCTCCGTCGGCGAGCGCCGCCGCACCCAAGGAAGCCTGCACCGGGCTCTACAACGCCCGCATCACCTTCTGGGCGATGACATGCAGCCAGCCGGGCGAGCCGATGATCGGCGGCTTTGCCACGTGGCGGAACATACCGATCACTTTCGATCGAGCTGACACAGGGTCGGCGACCGTCGAGGCGGCCAACATCTGCGCGTCAGCCCGAACACGTCGAGCGGCCCGCTGGCCCCCAACATCGAAATCGGCCTGTACGCGGCGAAAACAGGGAAAGGCGCCTCCACCTACGGTCCCCGCTGGTCGGAGCTGACCACCAGCGGTGGCCGCACTCAGGCCATCAAGGCCGGTGTCAACCCGACCAAGCCGGACAAGCGCAATCACACCTACATGACCGTCCGTCAGGCCAGCGGCGATCAGTGGGATGTGCTCTACGACTTCAACAAGGTCGGCTCCACCACCAAACAGCTCAACGTGATCGGCGGCAACACCAGCCGCATCGACATCGGCCTTGAGGTGACCGGACCCAAGTACGTCGACGTCCCCTCGTTCGCGAACCGCCTGCAGTTCATGACAGGGAACAAGGTGTGGCAGCAGGTGGCGACGGCCAACGTGGCCAAGTCCGTCACGCTGCCCGCGTGCAGCACGAGCCACAAGCCGCCGACCTGCTTCACCACCAAGCTGACCGACAACAGCAAGTTCACCCAGTGGTCCGTGAGCAAGCCCCGTCGGCAAGCCGCCGCCGGCAGCTCGCCGACCACCCTGACGGCGGCTCCTGCGGCCGCTAGGTCAGTGAGTCACCTGGGACGTCGAATCCGGCTGTCGCACGCTCCCGGACATCGTCGGCCGATACGCTCGTATCGGGTTCGGTCTCCGTTGAAGGCTCACCGGAGGACAGAGCGGAGGCGTTGCAGACCCGTACGGTGACCACGCACTCCGACAGGCCGGGCACGGCGGTCAGGCAACTGGCGGGGGTCGGTCTCCATGCAGGACTGCAGAGCCTGCTGGTCCACTCTGTTGAATGAGGCGGTCAGGCCGCCGACCCGGGTCACGAAGTGGAGACTTGGCCAGCACTTCCGCCACAACATCAACGCATCAAAGAGCGACCCCGACCCCGAGGTGACCGCACCGCAGATCGAGGAGCGAGACGAATTGCTCGGAGGATGGGACCGCAAGCCCCAGTGGACCCTCTCCTACACTTCCCCGGACAAGGGCGCCCTGTTCGACCAGGGCAACCAGCAGCGCGTCTTCTCCACCGTGTCCATGGACTTGAGCGCCGACTCCCCCAACGCCGCCCCATTCACTGGAGGCGGAAGCGTCTACAGCTCCAGCGTCCGCTACGACTACGCCGGAAAGATCGCGGGCAAGCACAAGGGGACGGTCTTCACGCAGGCCCGCGTGGAACTCGTCATGAGCCAGAAGGACTCGGCCGTCAACGAAAGCGCCCTTCACATCTACGACGCCCTGAACCGACCTGAGCGAACCTTCCCCTCCTGGCCCGGCAAGAGTGTGCCGGGAGCGAAGGAGCCTTTGCACCGGCTCGTCAGCCAATCCAAGATCGACGAGAACCGCGAGAAGTCGATCCGGGAATGCAGGAAAGTCTGGGGTGACTACGCCGGGAGTGGCCTGCAGTGTGACGAGTACCCCTTCGCCTCCACCAAGGAAGGTTCCAAGAAGGGGGACAACCGTTTCTCCGTCCGCCTGATCGACGGCAAAGACAACCGCAAGGGTGGGGAGCGTCTCGCAGCGATGTATACGCTCAACCGCATCCTGGACGGCGACGCCTTCTATGTGAAGATCACCAACTGACGGAGGGGCAGCGGCACCATGGCGCTCCTGACTGAGTACCGTTGCAAGGCCACCCCGGCACGCTGCGTTGTGGAGGTCTACGACGCCGATGCCTACCTCGGTGACGAAGCAGCCCTGAACGCCGCTGAGGTACAGGTGGTCGCCGGCAACGGCTACCACCTGTACCTCCTCAGCCTGCAACCCGACATCGACGTCGAAGTGGCCATCCGCGTCTGGGGCATCGCTCCGGACCCGCCCCCCGAAGCGGAAGGCCATGTCCCTGTCAGTATCGAGTCGGAAACCGGCGTTCTCGTCGTCAGCCAACTCGAATACGGCCCCGCAGGGGAGATGACCCTGCCCCGTCCCGGCGTCTACGAAGGCCACGCCTGGTGGGAGAACCGGCAAGCGACCGCCGACTACTACGCGACGACGCTCGACCACCCCACCGACGACACCTTCGAGGACCACCTCACCCAGGCGTGGAACAGCCCCCCGGTCACCGAACGCTACGTCCTGGAGCTCGCCTACATCCGCGAACCCGAACCCGTCGACGAGGAAGATCTGTGAGCCGCAGTCCGCACACAGTCCGCAGGACACCCGGTCGGGACCGTCGTACACCATCGCCGGCCATCTGGTAGTGGGCCGGGTCAGCCACCTGCGGCCATCATCACCGCAGGTAACCGACCCGGCCACCGGCCAGAAGGCCCTGGACTACATCGCCCAGATCGACAAGATCTTCTGGGAGACGAAGCAGGCCTGACCCGGCTCTGCGGGTCGCCGGGCCCTACGGGTCCGGCCGTGTGGTCCCGCGGTTCGTCCGGCCGCAGGACGCGCAGAACGCACCCGGTCCGCGGGTCGCCGACCTCGGTGACCCGGCGGTCCGGGTGCGTTCTGCCGTCCGGGAGAAGGCGGCCCGCGTCCGGGCGCGCATGCCGCTCCCCCGCCTCCGTCCTCGCCCGCGTCCGGCGCCCTGCCCCGGCGCCGCCCCCGTCCGTGCGGCGTCGCACGGCATCCCGTCCGGCCGGGGTCCGCCGCTCACCCGCCGGGGGTGAGGCGGCCACCGGGGCGGTCGCGCACTGTGGTCGGGCGTGGCGATGTCGTACGACGACGGGAGATCGACCATGAACGGCTCGACGCTCGATCTGGCAGCGGACTACCCCCTGCTGAACGTCTTCTGGACCACGATGTGGTTCTTCCTGTGGATCCTGTGGTTCATGCTGCTCTTCCGCATCATCGGGGACATCTTCCGCGACGACGGCCTGAACGGCTGGGGCAAGTCCGGCTGGTGCGTGTTCGTCGTGATCCTGCCCTTCCTGGGCGTCTTCGTGTACCTCATCGCCCGGGGCCGCGGCATGGGCGAGCGCGAGGCGAAGCGCATCCAGAAGAACCAGGAGGACGTGCAGTCCTACATCCGCGAGACCGCCGGCACCACCGGCAAGGCCGACGAGCTGGCCAAACTCGCCGAACTCAAGAGCAGCGGCCACCTCTCCTCCGAGGAGTTCGAGCAGGCCAAGGCCAAGGTGCTCGCCGCCTGACCAGCGCGGCCCGGGACAGCGCCACGGGCGTCCGTCCCGCCCAAGGCCGGGTGCCCGGCCTTGGGCGGGACGGCGGAAGCCGTCGGCGGCGGGCTGCCGGGGACGCGCCGTGGGGGTGGATTCGCCCGAGGGCGGGGCGGGATGTCGGTGGTCCGTGCCACCCTGGACGGGTGGGACAGTCCAGACTCGACGACCTGGTGCGGCTACGGCAGGCCCGCGACCGGATGAACCGCGACTTCGCCGAGCCGCTGGACATCGCGACGCTCGCGGGTACGGCGCTGATGTCGCCCGGCCACTTCCAGCGGAGCTTCCGGGCCGCCTTCGGCGAAACGCCGTACACCTACCTGATGACCCGCCGGATCGAGCGGGCCAAGGCGCTGCTGCGGCGCGGCGACCTGACGGTGACCGAGGTCTGCCTGGCGGTGGGGTGCACCTCGCTCGGATCGTTCAGCTCCCGCTTCACGGAACTGGTCGGCGAGACGCCGAGCGCCTACCGGGCCCGGCCGCACGACCACGGCGACCCCATCCCCTCCTGTGTCGCGCGCCGTATGACCCGCCCGGCCCGCCACCGCGCGCCCGAGGCGGAACCGGGCACCCGGCTCTGACCGGGAGCACGGGCCCGGATGCGCCGCGTGCCCCCGACAACGGCGCGGCACCTCATTCTGCCGCGGCAGACACCGTTCGCCTGTCAGCGAGCCGCGTCACGGGGTCCCTGCCGAAGCGAAGCCATGAAGTCGGGAGCGTGCGCGCTCGGCAGGCCCGCCGGACGTCCTCGTACGGGACGTGCTCGGCCTTTCGGCCGGTGCGGCGAGAGGGCGTGCCGGGCGTCGCGACGCGGCGAACGGTGCCTGCCGCGGCATAGGTTGGACGCCATGGACCTGAAACTCTCCCAGTGCTTCATCTCCGTCGACGACCACGACAAGGCGCTCGCCTTCTACCGGGACGTGCTGGGCCTGGAGGTCCGGGGCGACGTCGGGTTCGAGGGGATGCGCTGGGTCACGGTCGGCTCGCCGCTCCAGCCCGACGTGGAGATCGTTCTGGAGCCCCCGGCCGCGGACCCCGACACCTCCCCCGCGGACAAGCAGGCCATGGCGGAACTGCTGGCCAAGGGGGTGCTGCGCGGGGTGATCTTCTCGACGACCGACTGCGACGCCCTCTTCGAACGGGTCCGCGCGTCCGGCGCCGAGGTCCTCCAGGAACCCGCCGACCAGCCGTACGGGCTGCGGGACTGCGCCTTCCGCGATCCCGCGGGCAATCTGCTGCGGTTCGCCGAGAACCGCCGCGCCGGCTGACCTCGGCGACGGACCCCCGCGCGGACCAGCGGCGGGACCCGCAGAGAGACCCGGGGCGCCGGTGCTCCTTTACGCGTGCACGGGGGCGGGCGCGTCCCGACGAGCGGGCGGGGGGACACTACGTGCGTGTGTCCGCGGCGGTCCGCGGACCGAGCCGCCCGCGTGTCCTTCGAGGAGCCCCCGTGCCGTCCGCGCGCCCCCGTGTCCTGTACGTCAGCGACCTCGCCTATCCGGCGCGGGGGCGGCGGTACGGCGACGAGGACGTCGCCCTCACCGCGCGACTGCGGGAGGACTTCGACATCGCCGTCTGCCATCCGCGGGACGCGGCGGCGCTGATGGCCGGTTTCGACGCGGTGGTCGTGCGCAACAGCGGGCCCGTCCTGCACCACCAGGCGGCGTACCAGGCGTTCCGGGAGCGCGCGCTCGCCGACGGCGTGCCGGTCTACAACGAGCTGTCCGGCAAGGGCGACATGGCCGGCAAGGGGTACCTGCTGGAGCTGACGGCCGCCGGGTATCCGGTCATCCCCACCGTGGACCGCGCCGCCGACCTGGACCGGCTGCCCGTGGCGGAGAGCTACGCGGTGAAGCCCCGGCAGGGGGCGGACTCCATCGGCCTGGAGTTCGTGGAGCGCTCCCGGCTCGCCGGGCTGCCGTTCGGCGGCATCCTCGTCCAGCCGCGCGTCGACTTCCGGTACGAGGTGTCCTTCTACTTCGTCGACGACACCCTCCAGTACGCCCTGTACGCGCCGGACCCGGAGCGGCGCTGGGCACTGGAGCCCTACGAACCCACCCCGGCGGACCGGGAGTTCGCGCAGCGGTTCATCGACTGGAACGGCATCGCGCACGGCATCCAGCGCGTCGACGCCTGCCGGGCCCCCGACGGGGGCCTGCTCCTCGTGGAGCTGGAGGACCTCAACCCGTATCTCTCGCTGGACGTCCTGACCCCCGAGGCGCGGGACGCCTTCGTCGCGCGGATGAGGGCGTCGCTGCGCGCGCTGATCGAGCGCGGGACGCCCGACCGGGGCGCGGACGCGGCACCGCGGGCGGAGCGGCCACGCTGACCGCGCGGCCGGCCGCCGGGGGCGGGGTGGGAGGCGTCAGCCGGCCGAGGCCGTTCCCGGCGCCCAGGGCTCCACGTCCACGACCGCGTCGACCGGGATCGGCCCGTACACGTGGGGGAACTCCTCGCCACCGGGCTCCATCGCCTCGAAGCGGACCGGCGCGGTGAGCCGGTCGGGGTCGACGACGAGGACCACCAGGTCGTGCGGGCCGGTGGCGGAGCCGTACAGCATCCTCGCCACCGGGGGGAGTTGGTGGCGCAGCGAGCAGTGGATGAAGCCCTCCTCCCGGAGGGTCCGGCCGCGGGTGGACATCGTGTAGGAACCGGAGTCCCGGGCGGCGTCCCACAGGGATCGTTCGGTCAGGTGCAGCAGCGGTTCGGGCATGGAAGGAACGCTACGGCCTCAGACGGGCCGCGCGCGCCTCCAGATAGCGCCGTTCCGGCAGGCTGAGCGTCCGGGCGGCGGCGGACGCGTAGGCGGCACGAGCCCCGGCGCCGTCACCGGCCCGCTCCAGCAGATGGCCGCGCACGGCGTCGAGCCGGTGCCCCGCCGCCGCGGCGTCCTGAAGCCGGTCGAGTTCGGCGAGCGCCGCGCGCGGGCCGTGCACCATGGCGACCGCCACCGCGCGGTTGAGGTGTTCCACCGGGCCGGGGAACTGGCGGACGAGGACGTCGTACAGGCCGAGGATCTCGGTCCAGTCCGTCTGCCGTGCGGTGGGCGCCTCGTCGTGGACCGCGGCGATCGCGGCGCGCAGCTGGTACGGACCCGCCCGTCGGCGTGCCAGCGCCCGCGTCACCAGCGTCACGCCCTCCTCGATCGCGGCCCTGTCCCAGCGGTCGCGGTCCTGCTCGTCGAGGGGGACGAGTTCTCCGTGCGGGCCGGTGCGCGCGGCGCGCCGGGCGTCCGTCAGCAGCATCAGTGCGAGCAGCCCGGCCACTTCGGCGTCCTCGGGGAGCAGGTGGTGGACGGTGCGCGTCAACCGGATCGCCTCGCCCGCGAGTTCGGCCCGCCGCAGGGACGTGCCGGAGGTGGCCGTGTAGCCCTCGTTGAAGATCAGGTAGAGGGTGTGCAGGACGGCGGGGAGGCGCTCCTCCCAGCGCTCGGGGCGGGCGAGTCCGACGCCGCGCACCCTGGCCTTGGCGCGGCTGATGCGCTGCGCCATCGTCGTCTCCGGCACCAGCCAGGCCCGCGCGATCTCCGCCGTGGTGAGACCGCCGACGGCGCGCAGGGTGAGGGCGATCTGCGCGGACGTGCTCAGCGTCGGGTGGCAGCAGAGGAAGAGCAGGGTGAGTGTGTCGTCCTCCGACGGGGCCCGGCCGAGACCGGGCGGCGGCGCCGTGAAGGCGTCCCGGGGGGTCAGGGCCGCCGCCTTCTCCTCCCGCAGCCGGCGCGCCCCTTCCGCCCGCAGGGTGTCCACGAGCCGCCGCGAGGCCACCTTGATCAGCCAGCCCCGGGGATTGGCCGGCACTCCCGCGGCGGGCCAGCGGCCGGCCGCCGCGAGCAGCGCCTCCTGGACCGCGTCCTCCGCCAGGTCGAAGTGGCCGTAGCGGCGGACGAGCGCGCCGAGGACCTGCGGCGCGTTCCGGCGCAGCAGGTCCTCGACCTCTCCGGCGCCGCCCATCCCTCAGATGTCCCCGGCGCCGTCCGCGATCGGCCGGATGACCACGGGGTACTCGGGCACGCCTTCCGGGGAGGGGCAGGCCGTGACGCCGCCCGCGATCTCGGACGTTCCGGCGGCCCGCCGGGCGGGCCCGGTGCCCACCGGCCGCATTTTCCCGGCGACCCGGCGGGCCGCGTCGGCCGTCACCGGCCGCGCCCTCCCGGGGCCGCGGTTTCGCGGCGGTGGTCCCGTGACGGTGGTCCGGGCGTCCGGCCGGCAGCGGCCCGTGTCGCCACCGGCGACGGCGGCGGAACCCATGCGCTCAGCGTAGGACGGCACCCGCGCGGACGCCCGCCGTCGCTCGGCGGCGCGCCTCACGCGATCCCTCCGTCCGACGGCGGTTCCCGGCGGACGGAGGGCCGGACGGCCCGTCCCTCCGGGACCCGCGGGCCCGCATCCCGTCCGGCGCCGGTGCCCCGCTCGGCGGGAAACCGGGCGGCGCGGTGGCCGGCCGGCGGTCGGGGGCGCCTCACCCGTTGCCGCGGCGCGTGGTGCGGGGCTCACGCCACATGGGCCACATGCGGGGGCCGTCGGGGAGGTCCAGCGGACCGCCGGTGAGGGCGAAGCCGAGCCGCTCGTACAGCGCGCGGCTGCGGGCGTTGCTCGCCTCCAGGTACGCGGCGAGGCCCTCGCGGTCGCAGCGGTCGAGCACGCTCGTGACGAGCGCGCTGCCCAGCCCCCCGCCCTGGCGCTCCGGCGCCACCGCGATCATCCAGAGATAGGCGTGCGCCCGGCCGGAGGGGTGGACGTCGGCCGTCAGCCGGCCGATCAGCTCGACGCGCTCGTTGTCCGGGTCCACGGCCGCACGCAAACGCGCCGGGCCGTCGCCGTCCCCCGCCTCCGTCTCCGTGTCCGTGTCCGGGCCGCCGTCGTCCCCGTCCCGCCGGCCGGCGGGCTCGCCGCCCCCGGTCGCGCGGGCCCCGGCTACGTCGTCCGTCCCCCCGTCGGTCGTGTCCTCGACGTCGCCGTTCGGGTCCGCGCCGCCCGCGGCGGGAACGTGCAGCCACAGGGCGCACGCCGACGCGTCCTCCGTCACGTCCACCCATCCCTCGGCGAACGAGATGTCGGCGAACGCGGCCATCAGCCGGTGGTGGGTGGCCCGGCGGTGCGCCGGATCGGGAAAGACCCAGCCGCTCACCGGGTCGTCCTGGAAGGCGGCGTCCAGCAACCGGACCACCACCTCGCGGTCCCCGGCTCCCGCCGTCCGTATCGCCACTCCCATGCCCCGCCCGCCCCTCGCCCCAACAACGCCCGACCGTAAGGGTGTTGAGACTAGTACGCGCCCGCCGCGGACAGGTGCGGGCCCCGCACGCCGCGGACACGGTGCGGGCCCCGCACGCCGTGGGGATGTGCGGGACCCGCTGCCCGGAGTCCGGCACCGCAGGGCCGTCAGGTTCCGTACGGCGTCCGGCGCTCCGGAGTCGTCGACCGGTCCGGGCCGGTCAGCTGCTGCGCCGGGTGACGAACTCGGCAAGGGCGAGGAGGCCGCCGGCCGCCTCCGGGTCGGGGACGGCCCGGGACAGCTCGTGCATCGCGCGGGCCATCCGGTCCGCGGCCTCGGCCTGCGCCCAGTCCCGGCCGCCGGCCCGTTCCACGGCGAGCACCGTGCGTTCCAGGTCCCCCTCCCGATAGGGCGATCCGTACAGCCGGGCCAGATCGCCGGCCGCCGGGCTGTCCGAGGTCAGCGCGGCGACCACGGGCAGCGACTTCTTGCGGGCCACGAGATCCGCGCCGGCCGGCTTGCCGGTGCGGCCGGGGTCCCCCCAGATCCCGATGACGTCGTCGATCAGCTGGAACGCCAGCCCGGCCTCCCGGCCGAAGGCGTCGAGCGCGTCGACATCCCGCGCGTCGGCCCCGGCGTACAGCCCGCCGAGGGCGCAGGCGCAGCCGATCAGCGCCCCCGTCTTCGCCTCCGCCATGGCGAGGCACTCGTCGAGCGTGACCTCACCCGGGCCGAGCTTCTCCATGGCGGTGTCCGTGTGCTGTCCGGCGCACAGTTCGACGACGCAGCCGGCGAGCCGTGCGGCCGCCGCCGCGGACGCGGGATGTGGGTCCTCGGCGAGGAGTTGCTGGGCCAGCGCCTGGAGCGCGTCCCCCGCGAGGATCGCGTCGGCTTCGCCGAACACCGTCCAGGCCGTGGGGCGGTGTCTTCGGGTGGTGTCCCGGTCCATCACGTCGTCGTGGAGCAGCGTGAAGTTGTGGACCAGTTCCACCGCCGCGGCCGCCCGGACGGCGTCCGTCCGCCGGCCGCCGAGCGCCCGGACCGCGGTCAGGACGAGGGCGGGCCGGATGGCCTTGCCCGCGTCGCCCGCGGCCGGGGTGCCGTCCGCCTGCTCCCAGCCGAAGTGGTGGCGGGCGACCCTGCGCATCGACCCCGGCAGCGAGTCGACGGCCCGGCGCAGCTCGGGGTCGACGAGCGCCCGGGTGCGCTCCAGGACGTCCGCGGCCTCCGGGTTCTCGGACCCGGCCGGCACCGGCCGGCGCTCCGCGTGTCCGTCCATGGACCTCCCGCCGGCGGTTCGTGGTGTGTCCGGGTCCCCGGCCGGGGGCCGGCTGCCGGGGATCGCGGCCTGGTCCCGCTCGGTCCGCGTCGTCATGCGGTCTCCCCCGCGGTCGTCCCGGAGAGCGGCGGGGCCGCGGCACCGTGCGGGCCGCGGGCCGCGCGCTCACCGGGTGCGCCCGCCCGGAAGGACGGGCGCACGGCGGTGCGCGTGGCGCCGGTCGTCACCGCCAGCGGCCGATCTCGACGTTCTCCAGGATGCCGAGGGCGTCCGGCACGAGGACGGCGGCCGAGTAGTACGCGGTCACCAGGTAGGAGATGACGGCCTGTTCGTTGATGCCCATGAAGCGCACCGACAGGCTCGGCTCGATCTCGTCCGGGATGCCCGCCTGCTGGAGACCCACCACGCCCTGCTCCGCCTCGCCCGTGCGCAGGGCGATGATCGAGGTCGTGCGGGCGTCGCTGACCGGGATCTTGTTGCACGGGAAGATCGGGATGCCGCGCCAGGTCGGGATGCGGTTGCCCGCCACCTCGACGCTCTCGGGGACGAGCCCCCGCTTGTTGAACTCGCGGCCGATCGCGGAGATGGCCCGCGGATGGGCGAGGAGCATCTTGGTGCCGCGGCGGCGGCTGAGCAGTTCGTCCAGGTCGTCCGGGCTGGGCACGCCGTCGTGCGGCTGGAGCCGCTGGTCGTACTCGCAGTTGTTGAGCAGGCCGAACTCACGGTTGTTGACCAGCTCGTGCTCCTGGCGCTCCTTCAACGCCTCCACGGTGAGCCGCAACTGCTGCTCCGTCTGGTTCATCGGCTGGTTGTAGAGGTCGGCCACGCGCGTGTGCAGGCGCAGGACGGTCTGCGCGATGCTCAGCTCGTACTCGCGGGGGCTTGCCTCGTAGTCCACGAAGGTGCCGGGGATGTCGGGCTCGCCGGTGTGGCCGGCCGCGAGGTCGATCTCCTTCTCGCCGTACTTGTTCGTGCGCTGGGCGGGGATCGCGCGCAGGGCCCCGAGGTGGTCACGCAGCGCCTCGGACCGCTCGGCGACCTGTTCCAGGTCCTGGCGCGGCAGGGTCAGGACCGTGACCGAGGTGACCGCGCGGGCCGTGTACTCCCAGATGGCCTCCGGGTCGATGAGGGACTGCTCCCCGAAGTAGGCGCCGTCGGCGAGGACGCCGAGCACCGCGTCGTCGCCGTAGGGGCCGGTGCCGATCTTCTCGACCCTGCCGTGCGCCAGCAGGAACACCTCGTCGGCCTGGCTGCCGAACGAGGTCAGCACGTCCCCGGGGGCGAACTCGCGCTGCTGGCAGCGGGACGCCAGCTCGGCCAGCACCTCGTGGTCCTCGAACGACCGCAGGACGGACAGCTCTCCCAGCTCGGCGGGGATGACCTGGACGCGGTCCCCGGTCTTCACGAACGTCACACGGCCGTCGCCCACGGAATAGCTGAGCCGCCGGTTCACGCGGTACGTGCCACCCTGCACGTTCACCCACGGAAGCATGCGCAGCAGCCACCGCGAGCTGATCTCCTGCATCTGCGGCGCGGACTTGGTGGTGGTGGCCAGGTTCCGCGCGGCTGATGTGCCGAGACTCTGCTGCGGGCGGTTCTGCTCCGCGCGGACCTCTTCGCCTACCGACATGAAAATTGCCCTCCCGGTCGTGCACTGATCTTCGGGAGCAACCCTTCCATCACGGAGCGTGCTGGTGCTATTACACGAAGGAGGGGGAATGGATCACTCGCGAGTTGGGCAGGGAGGGTGATTCCGCCGGGGGGCCACCGCGTGTCGGCCGGGGAACTCGTGTGCGCGACCGTCCGTTTGATCACTGAACGGACGACGACGGGAGACGGCAGTGGCAGGCTTTCTGGACCGCGCGAAGGAACAGGCGCAGCGTGGCCTCACGCAGGGCAAGCAGAAGCTGGACGACGTGCAGGCGCAGCGGGCGGGCGGCGACCTCCTGAAGCGGCTGGGTGCCGCGTACTACGCGGAGCGCCGGGGCACCGGCTCCCCCGAGGCGACCCAGGTGGCGCTCCAGGCCCTGGAGAGTCACATCGCGGCTCACGGGGACGGCTTCCTGCACGCCTGACCGGATCGCACGCCGCTGACCGGATCGGCTCGCTCGCCGTGCGAACGAGTGGGTCCGGCAGCCGCGCCGGCGATAGAAGCTGCCGTACGAGACGGCCGCGGCGGGCGGCCGGCGTGCAGCGCGAAGGAGGCGGCCATGGCATCGCCCATGTCCGCGGGCAGTTTCCTGGACCGGATCAGGGACGAGGGCGTCCACGTCGTCGAGGTGGGCGACTGGAGGCACCACAACCGCAACCACAAGGGTGCGTGGGGGCCGGTGCACGGCGTGATGATCCATCACACGGTGACCTCGGGCGCCGCACGGACGGTGGGGTTGTGCCGCGAGGGCCGCGAGGACCTGCCCGGTCCGCTCTGCCACGGCGTGATCACCAAGGACGGCGTGCTGCATCTGGTCGGGTACGGCCGGGCCAACCACGCGGGCCTCGGTGACGACGACGTGCTGCGCGCGGTGATCGCCGAGAAGGCCCTGCCGCACGACAACGAGGCGAACACCGACGGCAACCGCCACTTCTACGGCTTCGAGTGCGAGAACCTCGGCGACGGCAAGGACCCCTGGCCCGAGGTGCAGCTGGCGGCCGTCGCCAAGGTCGCCGCGGCGATCTGCCGGCACCACGGCTGGACCGAGCGCTCGGTGATCGGCCACCTGGAGTGGCAGCCCGGCAAGATCGATCCGCGGGGGGTCACGATGGGCTCGCTGCGGCGCCGGGTCCGGGACCTGCTGAAGTAACCACCCCCGCGGCGGGCCGCCCGCGCACAGGTGTCCGACAATGGGCGGGTGACCAGCCCCGACTCCCCGGACACCGCCCCCGCGGCGGCACCCCGCACGGGGATGCCCCGTGCCGGCGCGGCGGGCGCCCACGGCGGACGAGCCGACGGGGGGCGGGGGGCCGGCGACGGCGCGCCGCGGACGACGCCCGGAGCAGCGCCCTCGGGGCGCTCCGGAGAGGCACCCCGCGGGCCGGAGCCGTTCGGGACCGCTCCCCGGCTCCCCTCACCGCTGCGGGAGGCGGCGGACGAGCGGTTCGCCCGTCACGGCCTGCGGCTGCTGCTGAAGCGGGACGATCTCATCCACCCGGAGATCGTCGGCAACAAGTGGCGCAAGCTGACGCCGAACCTCGCGGCGGCGGCCGGACGGAGGGTGGTCACCTTCGGCGGCGCCTACTCCAACCACCTGCGCGCCACGGCGGCGGCCGGACGCCTCCTCGGCCTTCCCACCCTCGGCGTGGTCCGCGGCGACGAGCTGGCCGACCGTCCCCGCAACCCCTCGCTGGCCCGCTGCGCCGCCGACGGGATGCGCCTGCACTTCGTCGAGCGGTCGGCCTACCGCCGCAAGGCGGAGCCCGCGGCCCTCGCCGCGATCCTGCGCGCCGCGGGAGCCGAGGACGCCTACGTGGTGCCGGAGGGCGGCAGCAACGTCCTCGCCGTGCGCGGCTGCCGCGCGCTCGGCGAGGAACTGCGCGGCCACGGCGTCGGCGTGGCCGCGGTGGCCTGCGGCACCGGCGGAACCCTCGCGGGACTGGCCGCCGGCCTCGCCCCGGAGCAGCGCGCTCTCGGCTTCCCGGTCGTCGGGGGCGACTTCCTCGGCGCCGAGACGGAGGCGCTCCAGCGGGCGGCGTTCGGCGGCCGGCGCGGCGCCTGGTCCCTGGACGACCGCTTCACCTTCGGCGGCTACGGCCGCACCACCCCCGAACTCGACGCCTTCGCCGAGGACTTCGAGGTGCGGCACGGTCTGCCCGTCGAGCGCCTCTACGTCGCCAAGATGCTGTACGGGCTGGTCGCCCTCGCGGAGCAGGGGGCCTTCCCGCGCGGTACGACGGTCGCGGCCGTGATCACCGGGGCGCCGTTCCCCGCCGGGGCGCCCGCTCAGGCCGCCTCGCGATAGGCGGCGGCCTCCTCCAGGTCCAGCCGGCGCAGCAGCGTGCGGAGCATCTCGTCGTCGATGTAGCGCAGGTCGCGGAGTTTGACGAACACCTCGCGCTCGGCGCCGATCATCTCCCGGGAGAGCCGCCGGTAGGTGTCGTCGACCGTCTCCCCGGTGACCGGATTGACCGCGCCCAGCCGCTCCCAGACGGCGTTGCGGCGACGCTCCAGGACGGCGCGCAGCCGTTCGGCGAGGGGCGGCGGGAGGGCGTTGCGCTCGTCGGTGAGGAGATCGTCGAGCCGCTGTTCGGCGGCCTGCGACGCCTGCGCCTGCGCGTTGGCCTCGGCGAGCGTCTCCGCCTGCGCGTCCCGGCCGGGGAGCTTCAGCAGCCGGATCAGCGGGGGCAGCGTGAGCCCCTGGACGACGAGGGTGCCGATGACGGTGGTGAAGGTGAGGAAGAGGATCAGGTTGCGGCCCGGGAACTTCTCGCCGCCGTCCAGGGTGAGCGGGACGGAGAAGGCGATGGCGAGGGACACCACGCCGCGCATGCCGGCCCAGCCGATGACGAAGGGCGCCTTCCAGGTCGGGTTCTCCTCCCGCTCCCGGATGCGCGAGGAGAGGACGCGGGGCAGGAAGGTGGCCGGGAACACCCAGACGAACCGGGTCGCGACGACGACGAGGAAGAGGGCGATCGCGTACCAGGCCGCGCTCGTCCCCTCGTAGGTGCCGAGCCCCTTGAGCACGACGGGCAGTTGCAGGCCGATGAGGGCGAAGACCGCGGACTCCAGGACGAACGCGACCATCTTCCAGACGGCCTCCTCCTGGAGGCGGGTCGCGAAGTCGACCTCCCAGGCGCGGTGGCCGAGGTAGAGGGCGACGACGACCACGGCGAGCACGCCGGACGCCTCCACCCACTCGGCGATCCCGTAGGCGACGAAGGGGATGAGCAGGGAGAGGGTGTTCTGCAGGAGCGCCTCCGCGATGTGGGTGCGCAGCCAGTGCAGGGGGATCATCAGCGCGAGCCCGACGAGCACGCCGCCGACCGCGGCGATCAGGAACTCGCGGACGCCGCCCGCCCAGGTCGCGCCCTCGCCGACGGCCGCGGCGAGCGCCACCTTGTAGGCGGTGATCGCGGTCGCGTCGTTCACCAGGGACTCGCCCTGGAGGATCGTGGTGATCCGGGAGGGCAGCCCCACCCGGCGCGCCACCGCCGTCGCGGCCACGGCGTCCGGCGGCGCGACGACCGCGCCCAGCACCAGCGCGGCGGTCAGTGGAAGTCCCGGCACGAGCAGGTAGGCCGCCCAGCCGACCACGAGCGTCGCGAACAGGACGTAGCCCACCGACAGCAGGGCCACGGGCCGCAACTGGGCCTTCAGGTCGAGGTAGGAGCTGTCGGTGGCCGCCGTGTAGAGCAGGGGCGGCAGCAGCAGGGGAAGCACGATGTCGGGGTCGAGTTCGTAGGCCGGGACGCCGGGGACGTACGAGACGGCGAGGCCCGCCGCGACGAGCAGCAGGGGTGCCGGGACGGGCGTCCGGCGGGCCGCCCCGGCGACCGCCGCGCTCCCGGCAACCAGCAACAGCAGTGGCAATACGTGCATCGTCTTCCGCCCGCCCTCGTTTTCGCACGGCATCCCGCACACCCGACGTAACCTGGCAATCATGAAACAGTGCACGCACACCGACGCGCTGCCGGAGCGGGAACCCGAGCCCCAGAGCGAGACGTGCCTGGAGTGCGTGGCCGCGGGCACGCACCCGGTACAGCTTCGCCTGTGCCTGGAGTGCGGCCATCTCGCCTGCTGCGACTCCTCGCCGCTGCGGCACGCGACGGAGCACCACAAGGACACCGGCCATCCGATCATGCGCACGTTCGAGGCGGGGGAGAGCTGGCGCTGGTGCTTCGTCGACCACGTGCTCGTCTGAGCCGCGCCGCGGGCGGACCGGCGGTGGCCGGAAGTCGGGACGGTTCGACCGTCTGACGCCTGGGTACGTCAACCCGGCGCGCGCTCTTCCGATTTGGGCCCCGCAGACCCCTAGCCACTGTGTGTACGCATGGGCTTACTATGAGTGACAGCAAGGGGCGGGGTCCCCAGGACACGACAGACGGGAGCGCGGTAGCGTCACCGCTGAACGACGTAGCGCGTTACCCCGGGGGGCGACCCTCGGCCCCGAGAGAGCTCGCACGAGCTTGTACCACCATGGAGGTGAGGGTGTCCCAGATCGCAGGCGAGCCCGCGACGAAGGACTTCGTGGAAGTCCGGCTGCCGGCCGCGGGTGCCTACCTGTCGGTACTGCGCACGGCCACGGCCGGGCTGGCGGCCCGGTTGGACTTCACCCTCGACGAGATCGAGGATCTGCGCATCGCGGTGGACGAGGCCTGCGCGATCCTGCTGCAGCAGGCCGTCCCCGGCTCCGTCCTCAGCTGTGTCTTCCGGCTCATCGACGACTCACTGGAGGTCACGGTCTCCGCCCCGACCACGGATGGTCACGCTCCGTCACGGGACACGTTCGCGTGGACCGTGCTGTCGGCGCTGGCCGGCAAGGTCGACTCCACCGTCGCCGAGGACAAGACCGTGTCGATCAGCCTCTACAAACAGCGCGGCGCGGGACCCGGGCCGGCGTGAAGGACGGGGACGGTCCGGTGCGGGACGAGGGGCGCGGCACACGGAAGCCCTCCGCGGAGCGCGCCGACGGCCCCGACGGGTCGCGGCACACGGCGGACGGCGTCGACGGCATCCCCGAGCAGGCCCGGCAGCATCCGGAGGCGGGCGGCGCCCCGGCCGGCGCGGCGCGGGCCGGGGTCTCCCCCGTCCGGGGAGCCTCTCCCGGGCCGCGTGCGGCCG
Source organism: Streptomyces sp. NPDC048566 (assembly GCF_043199735.1). Classification (NCBI taxonomy): domain Bacteria; kingdom Bacillati; phylum Actinomycetota; class Actinomycetes; order Kitasatosporales; family Streptomycetaceae; genus Streptomyces; species Streptomyces sp. NPDC048566. The sequence continues at coordinate 41,249 of NZ_JBICWL010000008.1, read as the reverse complement.
GGGCCGCCGGCGCCGAGGTCATGGGGGAAGAGCCTCGGGCTCGGGGAATGGTGACGGGCGGGACTATGAGCGAGCACGAGCGGGACGCGGAGCAGGGCACGCAGCACGGGCCGAGCGCGCAGCACATCCAGCACGACCCGCAGGACCGCAGCGGGGCCCGGGTGATGTTCGTCGCGCTGCGCAAGATGCAGGACGGCAGTGCCGAGTACGCGGAGCTGCGCAATCAGCTGGTCCGCATGCACCTGCCGCTCGTCGAGCACCTCGCCCGCCGGTTCCGCAACCGGGGCGAGCCGCTGGACGACCTGACCCAGGTCGCCACGATCGGGCTGATCAAGTCGGTGGACCGGTTCGATCCGGAGCGGGGCGTCGAGTTCTCGACGTACGCGACCCCGACGGTGGTCGGCGAGATCAAGCGGCACTTCCGCGACAAGGGCTGGGCGGTGCGGGTGCCGCGCCGCCTCCAGGAGCTGCGGCTGGCGCTGACCACGGCCACCGCGGAACTGTCGCAGCTGCACGGCCGCTCCCCCACGGTGCACGAGCTGGCGGAGAAGCTCGCCATCTCGGAGGAGGAGGTCCTGGAGGGCCTGGAGTCCGCGAACGCGTACTCCACGCTGTCCCTGGACGTCCCCGACACGGACGACGAGTCGCCGGCCGTCGCGGACACCCTGGGCGCGGAGGACGAGGCGCTGGAGGGCGTCGAGTACCGCGAGTCGCTGAAGCCGCTGCTGGAGGACCTTCCGCCGCGGGAGAAGCGCATCCTGCTGCTGCGGTTCTTCGGCAACATGACGCAGTCGCAGATCGCGCAGGAGGTCGGGATCTCGCAGATGCACGTCTCCCGGCTGCTGGCCCGCACCCTGGCCCAGCTGCGGGAGAAGCTGCTCGTCGAGGAGTGAGGCCGGTTACTTCCCGTCCGGCGTGTCGCCGCCGGGCCCTCGGATGCCGAGGGCCCGCGTCGTCGCAGGGTTGACGAGCAGCACCAGGGCGGCCACCGCCACCACCGCGAGGGCGATGCCGGCCGGGATGGCGAGGCTGTCGGCCCGCAGCAGGTTGTAGGCGACGGGCAACGCCATCACCTGGGTGATGACGGCCGGCCCCCGGCTCCAGGCGCGGCGCATCAGCAGGCCGCGCGCGGCCAGCAGGGGCAGCAGCGCCAGCACGATCAGCGTGACGCCGCCGGTGACGGCCTGCTGCCGGTCGTCGGGGTCGCCCGTGAGGCCGAGGACGAGGATGTAGACGCCGCCCGCGACGAGGGCGAGCCCTTCGAGCGCGGCGAGCGCCGCGGCGGCGGTCAGCCGCCCGGGGCGCGGTTCGGCGAGGGGCGCGTCGGGGGTGGGGGTCTGCTCTCGGCTCACCCCTGAAGAGTAGCCGTCGGCGCCGCGGCGCCGAGGGCCCCGGGGCGTGCGTCGGGGAGCGGTGCCGCGCGGCGCGGACCGTCCGCTGTGGCCCGGCTCACGCCCGCATCTCTTACCGGACCCCTACCTCGGCCTGGGCCGGGTACCACCCAGTAGGTACGCTGCATCGCATGCGTGCACTTCTCGTGGTCAATCCGGCGGCAACCACCACGAGTGCGCGGACGCGCGACGTCCTGATCCACGCGCTGGCGAGCGAGATGAAGCTGGAGGCCGTCACCACCGAGTACCGCGGGCACGCCCGGGACCTCGGCCGGCAGGCCGCGGACGGCGACGACATAGACCTGGTCGTGGCCCTCGGCGGGGACGGCACGGTCAACGAGGTCGTGAACGGTCTGCTGCACCGGGGGCCCGACCCGGAATCGCTGCCCCGCCTCGCGGTGGTGCCCGGCGGCTCCACCAACGTCTTCGCCCGCGCCCTCGGGCTGCCCAACGACGCCGTGGAGGCGACCGGCGCCCTGCTGGACGCGCTGCGCGAGGAGCGGGAGCGGACGGTCGGTCTCGGCCTCGCCGCGGGGACGCCGGGCACCGAGGACGAGGGCGTGCCCTCCCGCTGGTTCACCTTCTGCGCGGGACTGGGCTTCGACGCGGGGGTGGTGGGCCGGGTCGAGCAGCAGCGCGAGCGCGGCCGGCGGTCGACGCACGCGCTGTATCTGCGCCAGGTGATGCGGCAGTTCCTGGACGAACCGCATCGGCGGCACGGGACGATCACGCTGGAGCGCCCGGGCGCGGACCCGGTGACCGATCTGGTGCTGTCCATCATCTGCAACACCGCGCCGTGGACGTTTCTCGGCAATCGTCCGGTGTACGCCTCGCCTAAGGCCTCGTTCGATACGGGGCTCGACGTACTGGGCCTCAGCCGGATGTCGACGGCCTCCGTTGCCCGGTATGCCGCTCAGTTGCTCACTTCGTCCCCCGACCGGGGACCTCGCGGCAAGCACGCCCTGTCCCTGCACGATCTGACGGACTTCACCTTGCATTCGAAGGCGCCGCTGCCCCTCCAGATGGACGGCGACCACCTCGGACTCCGTACCAGCGTGACGTTCACAGGCGTACGCCGTGCACTGCGTGTGATTGTGTGAGCGGAAGGGCCCAAAGTCCTTTCACTCGAACGTTTAGGCCAGGGTCCACCCCATGGAAGTACGGCTGTGACCTAGTCGACACCGAGGAATCAAAAAAAACTTTCCAGAAGGGGTTGTATCCGCCGCCGAGGTTTGCGAGTCTCTTCTTGGCGCTCGGGACGGCCCGCACCATCGGCCCCACAGAGCACCGGAACCCCTCCTCACATCAAGGACCACACCAGTCCGTCTGGTTGTCGGCCCTTCACTTGTTGAGGGTTTCGTGAAAGCGTTCACATTCACAAGCACCAGCATGTAAGACCAAGGAGAGGTAGCAGCCATGGACTGGCGTCACAACGCCGTTTGCCGCGAGGAAGACCCCGAGCTCTTCTTCCCCATCGGCAACACCGGTCCTGCGCTGCTGCAGATCGAGGAAGCCAAGGCCGTCTGCCGCCGCTGCCCCGTTATGGAGCAGTGCCTGCAGTGGGCGCTCGAGTCCGGCCAGGACTCCGGCGTCTGGGGTGGCCTCAGCGAGGACGAGCGCCGCGCGATGAAGCGCCGTGCCGCCCGCAACCGGGCCCGTCAGGCCACCGCCTGACGCTCCACCCCGCACGAGCCTGGGCTTGGCGGCGCGTACAGCGTGTACGCATCTCCCGCCCCCGAGCCGCAGCGCGCAGTACCCCGATGCGCTTGATTGCAACGAGCTTTCAGCCCCGGACCACCTGGTGGTCCGGGGCTCATTGCTGTTCTCCCGGGGGCGCACGTCACGCTGTGTGACCGACCGAGCGGTCGCCGACGGCCGCCGGCCCGGGGCGAGTTGTGCGGATCGTGTGGGGAAGGCGCTACTTGGTCAGGCGCACCGGGATGTCCAGGATCACCTGGGTCCCGCGTTCGGGGGCGGGCACCATGTCGAACGTGCCGCCCAACTCGCCCTCCACCAGCGTCCGTACGATCTGCAGGCCGAGGTTGCCGGAGCGGTGCGGGTCGAAGCCCGCGGGCAGTCCGACCCCGTCGTCCTGGACCGTGACCAGCAGGCGGGCCTCCTTGGCGGTTCCGCCCCGCACCGCCGAGACCTCGACGGTGCCCCGCTCCCCCTCGCGGAAGCCGTGCTCCAGCGCGTTCTGGAGGACCTCGGTGAGCACCATGGACAGCGGGGTGGCCACCTCGGCGTCCAGGATGCCGAAGCGCCCGGTGCGCCGCCCGGTGACCTTGCCCGGGGAGATCTCCGCGACCATCGCGAGCACCCGGTCCGCGATCTCGTCGAACTCCACCCGCTCGTCCAGGTTCTGGGAGAGCGTCTCGTGCACGATCGCGATGGAGCCCACCCGGCGCACGGCCTCCTCCAGTGCCTCCCGGCCGCGCTCGGAGTCGATCCGCCGGGCCTGGAGCCGCAGCAGGGCGGCGACCGTCTGGAGGTTGTTCTTCACCCGGTGGTGGATCTCCCGGATGGTGGCGTCCTTGGTGATCAACTCACGCTCGCGGCGCCGCAGTTCGGTGACGTCCCGGAGCAGGACCAGGGAGCCGACGCGGGTCCCCTTGGGCTTGAGCGGGATCGCCCGCAGCTGGATCACCCCCTCGGCGCTCTCGATCTCGAACTCGCGGGGCGCCCAGCCGCTGGCCACCTTGGCCAGCGCCTCGTCCACCGGCCCCCGCGAGGGGGCGAGTTCGGCGGTCGTGGAGCCGAGGTTGTGGCCGACCAGATCGGCGGCGAGGCCCAGCCGGTGGTAGGCGGACAGCGCGTTCGGGGAGGCGTACTGGACGACGCCGTCGGCGTCGAGGCGGATCAGTCCGTCGCCGACCCGCGGCGAGGCGTCCATGTCGACCTGCTGGTCCGGGAAGGGGAAGGTGCCCGCCGCGATCATCTGGGCGAGGTCGGAGGCGCTCTGGAGGTAGGTCAGCTCCAGCCTGCTCGGGGTGCGCACGGTGAGCAGGTTGGTGTTGCGGGCGATGACCCCGAGGACCCGGCCCTCGCGCCGCACGGGGATGGACTCCACACGGACCGGGACCTCCTCGCGCCACTCGGGGTCGCCCTCCCGCACGATCCGGCCCTCGTCGAGGGCCGCGTCCAGCAGCGGCCGGCGCCCGCGGGGCACCAGGTGGCCGACCATGTCGTCCTGGTACGAGGTCGGGCCGGTGTTGGGCCGCATCTGGGCGACGGAGACGTAGCGGGTGCCGTCGCGCGTGGGGACCCACAGCACGAGGTCGGCGAAGGAGAGGTCGGAGAGCAGCTGCCACTCCGAGACCAGCAGATGCAGCCACTCGAGATCGGAGTCGTCGAGGGCCGTGTGCTGGCGTACGAGGTCGTTCATGGAGGGCACGGTGCGAGCGTACCCGGCGGGTCCGGCGGGACCCCGGTCGGCCGCTCGCACGGGGCCGCGGTGATGCCCGTACAGCCCCGTGAGACACCCGCGGGCCGCGGCGCCTGGGAGGGACCCTCAACCCTCCCGGCACCGCAGCCCGGAGCAACAACGGCCACGGGGTGTGCGGTCCCGATCGGCCGAAGGGAGGAGCCGGAGCAGTCAGGGCAGAGAGCCCCGGTTCCTCGGTCCGCCTTCCTGTGCGGGGAAGACGGAGGCTTGTTCAGTTTCTCAAAGCATTGTGGACTAGACCAGAGCCCCGCGTCCACGTGTTCGCCGTCCCCGTGTCCGCGGAGGTTCGCCGTCGTCCGAGTGTCAAACGCCCGCAGGCCCCCACCAGAGTAGCCCGGTTCGGTTCGTGAACGGGCGGGATCGGCGGATGCGGGGAGACGTGCCGGGGCCCCGGAACCCGTGCGTCGCCGACGCGAACCGGATGGGCGCGGAAGGGGACGCGTGAAGGGCACTCTGCTAGATTGGTCTATACCACACGTGTCCTCTTTCGTTTTTCGGTTCCAGTCGCGTCCCCTCTCCAGATCGGCAGGCCCAGCGTGGAAGTTGTCATCGTCCCGGACGCCAAGGCGGGCGGCGAGCTGATCGCCGAGGCCATGGCGGAGCTGCTCAGGCGCAAGCCCGGCGCCCTGCTCGGCGTGGCCACCGGCTCGACGCCGCTGCCCGTCTACGAAGCGCTGGCGGCGAAGGTGCGCTCCGGTGCCGTGGACGCCTCCGGCGCGCGGATCGCCCAGCTCGACGAGTACGTGGGGCTCCCCTCCGAGCACCCCGAGTCCTACCGTTCGGTGCTGCGCCGCGAGGTGCTGGAACCGCTGGGGCTGGGGATGGACGCCTTCACCGGGCCGGACGGCACCGCGGCGGACGTCCAGGCGGCCTGCGTGGCCTACGACGCGGCGCTGGCCGCCGCCGGCGGGGTCGACCTCCAGCTGCTGGGCATCGGCACCGACGGGCACATCGGGTTCAACGAGCCGTGCTCCTCGCTCGCCTCGCGCACCCGCATCAAGACGCTGACCGAGCAGACCCGGGTGGACAACGCGCGCTTCTTCGAGGACGACATCGAGCAGGTCCCGCACCACGTCATCACGCAGGGCATCGGCACGATCCTGGAGGCCCGGCACCTCGTGCTGCTGGCCACGGGCGAGGGCAAGGCGGACGCGGTGGCCGCGACGGTCGAGGGGCCGGTCGCGGCGATCTGCCCCGCCTCCGCGCTCCAGCTGCACCCGCACGCGACGGTCGTGGTCGACGAGGCCGCCGCCTCGAAGCTGAAGCTCGGGGACTACTTCCGGGCCACCTTCGCGGCGAAGCCGGACTGGCAGGGCATCTGAGGACCGCTCGTGGTGCCGGCGCCCCGCCTCCCGTCGGGAGGCAGGGCGCCGGCACCACCAGACCACGGGCCCGTGCGGCACCCGGCCGGCGGGGCTACTCCCCCGCGATGACCTCGGCCGCAGCCTGGCCGCAGACCCGCGCGGCGCCGTGGGTAGCGATGTGCAGCGCCCCGCGGGGTGCCGACTGCGGTACGCCCATCTCGACGACAACGGTGTCGGGACGCGCGGCGAGCAGCGTGTCGAGGGCCGCTCCCATCCAGGGGTGGCGGTGTTCGTCCCGGACCACGGCGACGAGGGGGCGCTTTCCGGCGGCGGCGAGGGCCTCGGCGCCCGCGTCCTCACCGGTGAAGCTCCCGGTCTCGGTGCCGGGGAGCAGCCGGGCGAGCTCGGCGGCCACGCCCCAGGGCGTCTCGTCGCCGACCGCGATGTTCGCGACCGGGGCGAGGGCGGCGACGTAGGGCGCCTCGGTGAACGGGGTGAACCTCCCGGAGCGGGTCACGCCGAGCGCGCGCCGTGCGGCCACCAGGCCGACGTCCACCGGCCGCTCCGGGTCGGCCGGGCGCTCCGGGTCGGCCGGGGCGGCCGGGGCGGATGAGCCGCTCGGGGCGGCCGAGGCGGTGAGAGGGGCGGCCGGCACGTTCGACCCGTTCGAACCGTTTGAGCCAATCGTGGGAGGCCGGGAGGCCGCGGCGGCGGCCGTCCACTCGGCGAGGGCCCGGACCCGGTTCGCCGCGTCCGCGAGGCGCTCCTCGGCGAGCTCACCGTTGCGGACGGCCAGGACCAGCGCGTCGCGCAGGCGGCGCACGGTGTCGTCGTCGGCGAGTCCGCCGCCGACGCAGATGGCGTCCGCGCCGGCGGCGATGGCCAGCACGCTGCCCCGCTCGATGCCGTACGTCGCGGCGATGGCCTGCATCTCCATGCCGTCGGTGACGATGAGGCCCTCGTAGCCGAGTTCCTCGCGCAGCAGACCGGTGAGGATGCGGCGGGAGAGGGTGGCGGGGCGGTCCGCGTCGAGGGCGGGGACGAGGATGTGGGCGCTCATCACGGCCCGGCTGCCCGCGGCGATCGCGGCGCGGAACGGGGCGAGTTCGCGCGACTGGAGGACCGAGAGGTCCGCGTCGATGCGGGGCAGGGCGTGGTGGGAGTCGACCGCGGTGTCGCCGTGGCCGGGGAAGTGCTTGGTGCAGGCGGCGACGCCGGCGGCCTGGAGACCGGTGACGTAGGCGGCCGTGTGCCGGGCGACCAGGTCGGTGTCGGCGCCGAAGGAGCGCACGCCGATGACCGGGTTGGAGGGGTTGGAGTTCACGTCGGCGGACGGCGCCCAGTTGAGGTTCACCCCGCACGCGGCCAGCCGGCGGCCGAGTTCGAGGGCGACGGCCTCGGTGAGCGCGACGTCGTCGACGGCGCCCAGTGCGTGGTTGCCGGGGAACGAGGAGCCGGTGCGCACCTCCAGGCGGGTGACGTCGCCGCCCTCCTCGTCGATGGCGACGAGGACGTCGTCGCGTTCGGCGCGCAGTCGGGCGGTCAGGGCGGCCAGTTGCTCGGGGGAGGCGATGTTGCGGCCGAACAGGCCGACGGAGGCGAGCCCCTCACCGAGGCGGCGGAGCAGCCAGTCCGGGGCCGTGGTGCCGGTGAAGCCGGGCTGGAGGACGGTGAGGGCGTCGCGCGTCAGGCCGTCCTTGGCGTGGGACGCGGTGGTACCACTGGCGAATGTCGTCATCGGGTGGCGTTATCCCTTCACGGCGCCCGCGGTCAGACCCGCGGCCATCTTGCGCTGGACGAGGAGGAACAGGACGACGATCGGCACGGCCATCATGGTGGCTCCGGCCATCATCGGGGCGTACTCGGTGCCGTGCTTGGTCGTGAAATTACCGAGCCAGACGGTGGCGGTCTGGTTCTTCTGGCTCATCAGCATCAGGGCGTAGAGGTATTCGTTCCACGCCTGGATGAACGCGTAGACGGACGTGGCCACCATGCCCGGGGCCAGCAGCGGGAAGACCACGCGGACGAAGGCGCCGGTGCGGCTGCATCCGTCGACCATCGCGGCCTCCTCCAGCTCCTTGGGGATGTTGACGATGAAGCCGCGCAGCGTCCACACCGTGAAGGGGAGGATGAAGGTCAGGTAGGTGATGATCAGGCCCGAGAGCCTGTCGTACTGGTCCAGGTCGTTCAGCAGCAGGAAGACCGGGATGATCATGGCCACCAGAGGGACCATCTGGACCGCGAGGATGCCGACGATCACGACCTTGCGGCCGCGGAAGGCGAAGCGGGAGATGGCCAGGGCGGCCAGCATGCCCACGATGATGCCGATGACGACCACCGAGACGGACACGACCAGGCTGCGGCCGACCGGGCCCCAGAAGTCGGCGATGTCCAGCGCGCGGCGGAAGTTGCCGAACGTGAGGCCGGTGGGGAAGACGCTCGGGTCGGGGTCGATGGCGTCCTTGGCCGGCTTGAAGGCCGTGTTGAACATCCAGTACACGGGGAAGCCGGCGGTGAGGAAGACCAGCAGGCCGAGCACGTTCCAGCCGAGCTTGGACGTGCCCGGCCGCGAGGACTTGCCTCCCGCGGCGGACGCCCGCCGGGGCGTGGCGACGACGCTCATTCGACCTCTCCGATCTTCAGCATCTGGCGCATGTACACGGCGACCACGCCCAGCAGGAGGAGCACGGTGAGCAGGGCGATGGCGGAGCCCTGCGCGTAGTCGTTGACGACGAAGGCCCGGTCGTACGAGTACGTGGTGAGCAGCTGGAACTCGTCCTCGGGGTGGCCGCCGCGCATCACGAAGACCTGCGGGAAGACGCCCATGTCCCAGATGACGGAGAGGGTCGTGAGCATCACGATGATCGGCTTGAGGATGGGCAGCGTGACGAACCGGAAGACGCCCCAGGAGCCGGCGCCGTCGAGTCGCGCGGCCTCCTCCAGTTCGGCGGGGACCTGGGTGAGGCCGGCGCTGAGGGTGATGACGACGAACGGCACCGCGCCCCAGACGACCAGGAGCATGATCACGGCCAGGCCCTGGGGGCCGCTGGCGAACCAGTTGTGGCCGATCATGTCCACGCCGGGGAGCCTGCTGAGCAGCGCGTTGAAGATGCCGTAGTCGGAGTCGAACAGCCACTTGAAGACGGTGGTGGCGACGATGATGGGCATGCCCCAGCTGGCCACCAGCACGATGTTGACGAGGGTCTTCACCCAGCCGGAGACGCGCTGGAGGAGCAGGGCGATCAGCATGCCGACGACCATCGTGAAGATCACGGAGCCGCCCGCGAAGATGATCGTGCGCAGGACGACCGCCCAGAACTGGCCGTCCGCGAGGACCGTGGCGAAGTTGTCGAAGCCGACGGACTCGGCCGGCTGGAAGCCCCAGAGCTGGGACTGGCCGAACTTCTGGAACGAGAGCGTGACCAGCCGGACCAGCGGGTAGCCGAGGACCAGCACGAGGATCAGCAGACAGGGGGCGAGCAAAGCCCAGGGGGTCGCCGCCGTTCCCGACGTCCGTCGCTTGCGCGGTGTTCCGGGCGCGGCGGCCGGTGGCGGTGGCGCCGGCCGCTGCGGCGGCGCCTTGGCGGGGGTGGTGGTGTCTGCGGCACTCATCGCGCGCTCCTCAGCGGTCCCTCAGGTCGTACGAAGGCGAAGGGCCCGCACGGCGGGCCCGCGGGGACGAACCCGCGGGCCGGGCCGTACGGCGGACGGGGCCCCGCCCCTCCGTGGCGGAGGACCGACGGGGCCCCGTTTCCGGGTCACTTGGTGTTGATGACCTTGTCGATCTTGGCGTCCGCTTCCTTCGCGGCGTCCTCGACCGACTTCTTGCCGGTGCCGATGCTCTGCAGCATGGTCTGCAGGACCTGGGCCTTCTCGACCTGGCCCCAGCCCGGCGCCATCGGGACGAACCAGTTGGACTCGGCGGCGGTGGCCGGGACGGCCGTCGCCGGGTCGTCCTTCAGGGTCGCGAGGTCCGTCTTGTTGTTCGGCAGGTTGCCCTTGGCCATCAGGCCCTTCTGGCCCTTGGCGCCGGTGAAGGCGTTGATCCACTCGGCGGCCACGCCCTGCGCCTTCGACTTCACCGGGACGGCGAGGTCGGAGCCGCCGAGGAAGACGGGGAGGTTGTTGCCGGACGGGCCGGGCATCACGAAGTTCTCGAGGTTGCCCTTGAGCTTGCCGGTCTTGTCGCTCTTGGGGTCCTCGGCGGTCGCGCCCTCCCAGGCGGCACCGAAGATCATGCCGGACTTGCCCTGGCCGTAGACGATGTAGCGGTCGGACTCGTCCTTGGTCTTGTCGCCGTGCATGTACGTGTCGACGACGTTCTTGAACTCGGTGAGGCCCTTGACCGACTCGGGCGAGGAGAGGTTGGCCTTCCACTGGCCGCCCTCCTCCTTCGCGATGGAGCCGCCGGCGTCGTAGACGAAGGACATGGCCGCGTACCAGTCGCGGGTGGGCTGGTACCAGGCGCTGAACTTGTCGCCCTCCTTCTTCTGGATCTTGTCCAGGGCGGAGGTGAGCTCGGCGTAGGTCTTCGGCGGGCTCTTCACGCCGACGGACGCCGCGACGTCCTTGCGCCAGTTGCCGACGCGGCCACCCGCGTAGTACGGCACGCCGTAGGTCTTGCCCTCGTAGGTGACGGAGGCCTTGAGGCCGTCCAGCCAGGCGTCCGAGTTCTCGAACTTCGACGTGTCCAGGGGAGCGAAGGCGCCCTTGACCATGTAGCCGAGCATCTCGGTGTTGCCCATCTCGACCACGTCGGGCGCCTTGTCGGTGGCGAGGACGGCGTCGAGTTTGGTGTTCTTGTCCGGCCAGCCGTAGTACTCGTGGTTGATCTTGATGCCCGGGTGCTTCGCCTTGACCGCCGCGTCGGCCGCCTTGACCAGCTCGGGCCAGTTGTTCTGCGCGTCGACCGTGAGCCAGACCGTCAGCGCCTTGGCGTCCGCGGCCTTGTCCGACCCCCCGGACTTGTCGTCACTGTCCCCGCACGCCGCGATGGAGAACATCATGCCCGCGATACCGATCGCGGCTATCAGCTTGCGCTTCACGCCACCCTCCTCAGGGATGCCACAAACCCCCCTGCTCCCCGCGGTGACATACGACGTGTGACCGCCCGTGGGGCCGGGACTGGACCAATGGTGTAGACCAGTACCGGGAGCTTGGCCTAGACCTAGGGGGGTGTCAAGGGTGTGTAAGCCCGTCCTCTCGTCCGTTATGCGACCTACATATGCAAGGACCTTTAAGTAGGCAAGCGGCATAAAGGGCAGGGCCGTTCGGGAACCCCGGCCGGACGGCGGGCGAACCCCCGGCACACCCCGGACGGCCCGCGCGTCCCCCTGCCCCGCCGCGCGGCACCGGCCTCCCGGGCACCGCCGCGCACCGAGCAAGCGGGCGTGATGGACTAGACCAACACGGAGGCCGACGGTATATAGAGAGGATCACGGAGCGTGCGGGGGGACACTCGCACGACAAGCCGTGCCACGATGTGAGCCGTGACCGACGGAACGTCGGTCGCTTCGGCATCCGGAGCCGGGAAGGCGGAGCATGAGCACCGACGTCAGCAGTGCGGAGAACGAGGGTGGGGCGCCCATCCGTACCGCACGCGTGCCCAAGTACTACCGGCTCAAGAAGCACCTGCTCGACATGACGGAGACGCTGCCGCCCGGTACGCCGGTCCCGCCCGAGCGGACGCTGGCCGCGGAGTTCGACACCTCGCGCACGACCGTGCGGCAGGCGCTTCAGGAACTGGTCGTCGAGGGCCGCCTCGAACGCATCCAGGGCAAGGGCACCTTCGTCGCCAAACCCAAGGTCTCCCAGGCACTGCAACTCACCTCCTACACCGAGGACATGCGCGCCCAGGGCCTGGAGCCCACCTCGCAGCTGCTCGACATCGGCTACATCACCGCGGACGAGACGCTCGCCGGCCTGCTGGACATCTCGGCCGGCGGCCGGGTGCTGCGCATCGAGCGGCTGCGGCTGGCGAGCGGCGAGCCGATGGCGATCGAGACGACCCACCTGTCCGCCAAGCGCTTCCCCGCGCTGCGCCGCTCGCTGGTGAAGTACACCTCGCTCTACACCGCGCTGGCCGAGGTGTACGACGTCCATCTGGCCGAGGCCGAGGAGACCATCGAGACCTCGCTGGCCACCCCGCGCGAGGCCGGGCTGCTCGGCACGGACGTGGGGCTGCCGATGCTGATGCTCTCCCGGCACTCGCTGGACAAGGTGGGCGAGCCGGTGGAGTGGGTGCGGTCGGTCTACCGCGGCGACCGGTACAAGTTCGTCGCCCGCCTCAAGCGCCCGACGGACTGAGCGGACGGACCGGGGGGCCGGCGGGCGCGGCGTGCCCGCGTTCGGGCCGGCGCCGAGCCCCCGGGCGCCGCCCGCCGGCACCCACACCAAGCCTCCACACCAGCCCTTCGAGCAGGGGTTCCCAAGAGCCGAACCGTCGCCTAGATTGCCTGCGCGTTACACAGGTGATCGCCAGGAGACGGGAGCCGCCGTATGCCAGACCTGCCCGAAGTGAGAAGACCGGTGGTGACACCGGTGCGCGTGGTGATCGCGCTCTGCCTGCTCGCGCCGTTCGTGGCGATGCTGTGGGTCGGCTCCTACGCCAGGACGGACCCCGCCTTCATCGGCATCCCCTTCTTCTACTGGTACCAGATGCTGTGGGTGGTCCTGTCGACGGCGCTGACCGTGACCGCCCACCAGCTGTGGCGGCGTGACCAGCGGGCCCGCGCGGCCGAAGGAGGTACCGGAGCATGAACGACGGCGTGAACGGCGTCGCTCTCGGCGTCTTCGTCTTCTTCTTCCTCGCCGTCACGGTCATGGGCTTCCTGGCCGCCCGCTGGCGCAAGGCCGACAACGAGCACAGCCTCGACGAATGGGGCCTGGGCGGACGGTCGTTCGGGACCTGGGTCACCTGGTTCCTGCTCGGCGGCGACCTCTACACGGCGTACACCTTCGTCGCCGTCCCGGCGGCCATCTACGCGGCGGGCGCGGCCGGTTTCTTCGCCGTGCCGTACACCATCCTGGTGTACCCGCTGATCTTCACCTTCCTGCCCCGCCTGTGGTCGGTCTCCCACCGGCACGGCTACGTGACCACCTCGGACTTCGTCCGCGGCCGGTTCGGCTCCAAGGGCCTGTCCCTGGCCGTCGCCGTCACCGGCATCCTGGCGACCATGCCCTACATCGCGCTCCAACTGGTCGGCATCCAGGCCGTCCTCGACGTGATGGGCGTGGGCGGCGGCGAGAGCACCAACTGGTTCGTCAAGGACCTGCCGCTGCTCATCGCCTTCGGCGTGCTGGCCGCCTACACCTACTCCTCGGGTCTGCGGGCCCCGGCGCTGATCGCCTTCGTGAAGGACACCCTGATCTACATCGTGATCGCGGTGGCCGTCATCTACATCCCGATCAAACTCGGCGGCTTCGACGAGATCTTCAAGGCCGCGGGCGACAAGTACACGGCGGCCGGAGCCGGCGGGCTCGTCCCGCCGGGAGCGGGCCAGTGGACCTACGCCACGCTCGCCCTCGGCTCGGCGCTCGCGCTGTTCATGTACCCGCACTCCATCACCGCGACGCTGTCCAGCCGCAGCCGCGAGGTGATCCGGCGCAACACGACCATCCTTCCGCTCTACTCGCTCATGCTGGGCCTGCTGGCACTGCTCGGGTTCATGGCCATCGCCGCCGGGGTGAAGGTGCAGAACGGCCAGCTCGCCATCCCGCAGCTCTTCGAGAACATGTTCCCGGCCTGGTTCGCGGGCGTGGCGTTCGCGGCCATCGGGATCGGCGCGCTCGTCCCGGCGGCCATCATGTCGATCGCGGCCGCCAACCTCTTCACCCGGAACATCTACAAGGACTTCATCAAGCCGGACGCGACCCCGAAGGAGGAGACCCGCGTCTCCAAGATCGTCTCGCTGCTGGTCAAGGTGGGCGCGCTCGTCTTCGTCCTGACGATGGACAAGACGGTCGCGATCAACTTCCAGCTGCTGGGCGGCATCTGGATTCTGCAGACCTTCCCGTCGCTGGTCGGCGGACTGTTCACCCGCTGGTTCCACCGCTGGGCGCTGCTGGCCGGCTGGGCGGTCGGCATGGCCTACGGCACGCTCGCCGCCTACGGGGTGGCCTCGCCGACCCAGAAGCACTTCGGCGGCAGTTCCAAGGAGATCCCCGGCATCGGGGAGATCGGCTACATCGGCCTGACGGCGTTCGTCCTGAACGTGGTCGTCTCCGTCGTCCTCACCTTCGCCCTCAGGGCGTTCAACGCGCCCGACGGCGTCGACGAGACCTCGCCGGAGGACTACACGGCCGACGCGGGCGACCCCGGCGTGCGGACGGACCTCCCGCCGGCCACCGCGGGCGCGAGCAACTGAGCGACACCCCGGGCCGTCGCGCGCGCCCGGGTCCGAGCGGGGCGGCGGGCCGCCGGAGAGAATCCGGCGGCCCGCCGCCCCGTCCGTCCGGCACACTCGGCTCCATGGACTTCGTGATCAGGCAGGCGCGGCCGGCGGAGTACCCGGCCTTGGGCGAGATCACCGCGCAGGCGTATCTCGGCGACGGGCTGCTCGACTTCGGGGCGGCCGATCCGTACCTGGCGAGGCTCCGCGACGTCGCCGGGCGGGCCGCGGACGCCGACGTCCTGGTCGCCGCCGCCGGGGACCGGGTGGCCGGCGGGGTGACCTTCGTGCCGGACGGCGGCCCCCTGGCGGACATCGCCCGTCCCGGCGAGGCCGAGATCCGGATGCTCGCCGTCGCGCGCGCGTTCCGCGGCCGGGGCGCCGGGGAGGCGCTCGTGCGGGCCTGCGCCGAACGCGCGGGGGCCGTCCCGGGGTGCGTGCGGGTCGTGCTGTCGACGCAGCCGTCCATGCTCGCCGCCCACCGGCTCTACGGGCGCCTGGGCTTCACCCGCGCCCCGGAGCGCGACTGGAACCCGGTCCCGGAGCTCGGCGACATCCGGCTGCTCACCTACGAGTTGACGCTCCGGCACGCTCCGTAGCCCTCATCGAGGACAACACGACACAACATGTGGGGGTGCTCTCGGGGCCCGGCACAAGATGTATGCTCGTGCTCGCTGTCGCCGCAGGGGAATCCGGTGCGAATCCGGAACTGTCCCGCAACGGTGTACTTGTGCGTTTTCGTCCCGCGGACGGGCCCGCACACGTCTCAGTCCGAGGACCTGCCGACAGCGCGCCCCGGCCGTCCGGCCCGGGTGCCGACGACGTCCGGGCCTCGCGGAGTGGGCCGGTGGACGCGGTGCGCTGGCTGCCCAGAAGCGCTTCCGTGTGCCCCCGTGCTCCCCGACAGGCCCCGTGCCGAGCGAGGGAGAGTCCCACGTGACCATCGCGCCAGCAGATCCGGCCTCAGCGACCGCGCACCAGGACCCGGTGGAGACCGACGGCCCCCAGGGCGCACTGCTGCGGACCCTGACGGACCTCACCGCCGACCTCGCCGACGCCGACCCCGGCCGGGTCGCCGCCGCGGCGCTGCGGGGCCGCTCCGCCAACGCCGACGAGGCCGAGCTGCGCGAACTGGCCACGGAGGCGGCCGCCGGCCTCATCTCCGAGGACCCGGTGTACTCGCGGCTCGCGGCCCGGCTGCTGACCCTGAGCATCGCGGCCGAGGCCGCGTCCCAGGGTGTCACCACGTTCTCCGAGTCGGTCGCGGTCGGCCACCGCGAGGGCCTGGTCGCCGACCGCACCGCCGCGTTCGTGCGGCTGCACGGCGCGCGGCTGGACGCGCTGATCGACGCCGAGGGCGACGACCGCTTCGGCTACTTCGGCCTGCGGACGCTGCACAGCCGCTACCTGCTCCGCCACCCCATCACCCGCCGGGTGGTGGAGACGCCGCAGCACTTCATGCTGCGGGTGGCCGCCGGTCTGGCCGAGGACGACACGACGGGCGCCGTCGAGGAGGTCGCCGCGCTGTACCGGCTGATGAGCCGGCTCGACTACCTCCCGTCCTCCCCCACCCTGTTCAACTCCGGCACGCGGCACCCCCAGATGTCGTCCTGCTACCTGCTCGACTCCCCGCTCGACGAGCTGGACTCCATCTACGACCGCTACCACCAGGTGGCCCGGCTCTCCAAGCACGCCGGCGGCATCGGGCTGTCCTACTCCCGCATCCGGTCACGCGGTTCGCTGATCCGCGGCACCAACGGGCACTCCAACGGCATCGTCCCGTTCCTCAAGACGCTGGACGCCTCGGTCGCCGCGGTCAACCAGGGCGGGCGGCGCAAGGGCGCGGCGGCGGTGTACCTGGAGACCTGGCACTCCGACATCGAGGAGTTCCTGGAGCTGCGCGACAACACCGGTGAGGACGCCCGGCGCACGCACAACCTGAACCTCGCGCACTGGATCCCGGACGAGTTCATGCGCCGGGTGAACGAGGACGGCGTCTGGTCGCTGTTCTCCCCCGCCGACGTGCCCGAGCTGGTCGACCTGTGGGGTGACGCGTTCGACGCCGCCTACCGCAAGGCCGAGGAGGCGGGCCTCGCCAGGAAGACCCTCCCGGCCCGCGACCTGTACGGCCGCATGATGCGCACCCTCGCGCAGACCGGCAACGGCTGGATGACCTTCAAGGACGCCGCCAACCGCACCGCCAACCAGACGGCGGAGCCCGGCCACACCGTGCACTCCTCGAACCTGTGCACCGAGATCCTGGAGGTCACCGACGACGGGGAGACCGCGGTCTGCAACCTGGGCTCGGTCAACCTGGGCGCGTTCGTCGTCGGTGACGACATCGACTGGGAGCGGCTCGACGCGACCGTGCGCACCGCGGTGACCTTCCTCGACCGGGTCGTGGACATCAACTTCTACCCGACCGAGCAGGCCGGCCGCTCCAACTCCCGCTGGCGTCCGGTCGGTCTGGGCGCCATGGGCCTTCAGGACGTCTTCTTCAAGCTGCGGCTGCCGTTCGACTCTGCGCAGGCGCGCGCCCTGTCGACCCGGATCGCCGAGCGCATCATGCTCGCCGCCTACGAGGCGTCCGCGGACCTCGCCGAGCGCAACGGCCCGCTGCCGGCCTGGGAGAAGACCCGCACCGCCCGCGGCGTGCTGCACCCCGACCACTTCGACGTCGAGCTGAACTGGCCCGAGCGCTGGGCGGCGCTGCGGCAGCGCATCGCCGAGGTCGGCATGCGCAACTCGCTGCTCCTCGCCATCGCGCCGACCGCCACCATCGCCTCGATCGCGGGCGTCTACGAGTGCATCGAGCCGCAGGTGTCGAACCTGTTCAAGCGCGAGACGCTCTCCGGCGAGTTCCTCCAGGTCAACTCGTACCTCGTGGCCGAGCTGAAGAAGCTCGGGGTGTGGGACGCGCAGACCCGTGAGGCGCTGCGCGAGTCCAGCGGTTCGGTCCAGGGCTTCACCTGGGTGCCGCAGGACGTGCGCGATCTGTACCGCACGGCCTGGGAGATCCCGCAGCGCGGCCTGATCGACATGGCCGCGGCGCGGACCCCGTTCCTGGACCAGGCGCAGTCGCTGAACCTGTTCCTGGAGACGCCGACGATCGGCAAGCTCTCCTCGATGTACTCGTACGCCTGGAAGTCGGGCCTGAAGACGACGTACTACCTGCGGTCCCGGCCGGCGACGCGCATCGCCCGCGCGGCCCGGGCCCAGGCGCGCCCTGAGAAGACCATCCCCGTCCAGCAGGCCGCCGACCCCGAGGCCGTCGCCTGCTCCCTGGAAAACCCCGAGTCCTGCGAGGCCTGCCAGTGATGACCGACACCGACCGCGAGAAGGCCGGGTCCGAGAAGAACCTGCTCGACCCGGGCTTCGAACTGACGCTCCGTCCCATGCGCTACCCGGACTTCTACGAGCGCTACCGGGACGCGATCAAGAACACCTGGACCGTCGAGGAGGTCGACCTCCACTCGGACGTCGCCGACCTGGCGAAGCTCACACCGGGCGAGCAGCACATGATCGGCCGGCTGGTCGCGTTCTTCGCGACGGGCGACTCGATCGTGGCGAACAACCTCGTGCTGACGCTGTACAAGCACATCAACTCCCCCGAGGCCCGGCTCTATTTGAGCCGCCAGCTGTTCGAGGAGGCCGTGCACGTCCAGTTCTATCTGACGCTGCTCGACACGTACCTGCCCGACCCCGAGGACCGCGCGGCGGCCTTCGCCGCGGTGGAGAACATCCCCTCCATCCGCGAGAAGGCGCAGTTCTGCTTCCGGTGGATGGACTCGGTGGAGAAGCTCGACCGGCTGGCGGACAAGGCGGACCGCCGTCGCTTCCTGCTGAACCTCATCTGCTTCGCCGCGTGCATCGAGGGCCTGTTCTTCTACGGCGCCTTCGCGTACGTCTACTGGTTCCGCAGCCGGGGGCTGCTGCACGGTCTGGCCACCGGCACCAACTGGGTGTTCCGCGACGAGACGATGCACATGAGCTTCGCCTTCGACGTCGTGGACACCGTCCGCAAGGAGGAGCCCGACCTCTTCGACGACGCGCTCCGGGAGCAGGTCACCGCCATGCTGCGGGAGGCGGTCGACGCGGAGCTGCAGTTCGGTCGGGACCTGTGCGGCGAGGGCCTGCCGGGCATGAACACCGACTCGATGCGGCAGTACCTGGAGTGCGTCGCCGACCAGCGCCTCCAGCGGCTGGGCTTCGAGCCGGTCTACGGCTCCGAGAACCCCTTCTCCTTCATGGAGCTCCAGGGCGTCCAGGAGCTGACGAACTTCTTCGAGCGCCGCCCCTCTGCGTACCAGGTGGCCGTGGAGGGTTCGGTCGACCTCGACGAGGACTTCTGACCGTCCCCCACCGCCCGTTCCGCGTCCGGTCCGCCGGCCCGCTCCATCCAGTGGGCGGCGGACCGGCCCGGCGGTCCGGGACCGGCCGGCGCGCGCGGCCGGTGCCCGACGGGCGCGTGCGACGGCGCAGTCCGGCGGCGTCCTCGCGACCCGGCGGGAGCCTGCCCTCGCGGCCGGCTCCCGCCGGGTCCGCCTTTTCACGAGCGGGCCCGCGGCGGATCGGCGGCCGGTTCTCCCCGGCCGTACGGCACCGCGGTGGCCCGGGGGTTCTGTTCGGCGGGCCCCGGCGACGCTCCCGGGCAGACGGGTCGCGGCGGGGAGGGATCCGGTTCCCCCGGTGGCACGTCCAACCCGCAAGGAGGCCACCCCATGCGTCGAACGACCCACACCAGGACCATCGCCCTCACGGCACTGACCCTGCTCGTCGCGGCGGGCTGCGGAACGCAGGGCGGGAGCGAGGCGGGAACGAGCGTGTCGCCGTCGTCCGCCCCGACCGCTCCGTCCGCGACCGCCCCGTCCCCCTCGTCCCCGCCCGCCTCGGCGCCCTCGACCGGCCCCGCGTCCCCGCCCCCGTCGTCCGCCGGGGACTGCACCACCGTGCGGGGCGAACTCGACGCGGCCGACACCGGCCACCGCTTCTGCCTCGGGCTCGGGGACACGCTCCGGGTGGTGCTGGACGGCACCACGCCCCGCCCGTGGAAGCCCGTGCGAACCGACGGCGAGGCGCTGGAGGCCGCCAACAGCGGCATCGTCCTCCAGCCCGGCGACGCGTCCGCGGCCTACCGGGCGGTCTCGGCGGGGACCGTCCGGCTGACCTCGTCGCGGCCGATGTGCCCGAGCGATCCGGGCCGCGTCTCGTGCAAGGGACTTCAGGAGTGGACGGTCACGGTGGTGGTGACCAGGCCCTGAGACCGCGGTGGCCGCCCGGTGTCACGCGGGACACCGGCGGCCGCCCGGAGCTGACGGTCCACGCGCCGCTCACGGGCCAGCCCGATCAGGGACGGGAGCGCCACGAGAGCGAAGACGACGAGAACGACGAGGATGCCGGCGAGGTGGTCCGAGAACGTGTTCATGGACACCAGTGTCCGCCGGATGACTCCTTACCGTGAGTGGCAGAACTGCCGCACACCCTCGATTTACTGCCATCGCCGGTGCACACTGGAGCCATGCTGACCAACGTGGCCGCCGTGCTGCTCGACGGCGTGCATCCCTTCGAACTCGGCGTGGTGTGCGAGGTGTTCGGCCTCGACCGCAGCGACGAGGGACTCCCCGTCTACGCGTTCGCGGTCGTCTCCGCCGAGGGCCCCACCCTCGGCACCCACGTCCCCGGCTTCACCGTCTCCACGCCGTACGGCCTCGACCGCCTGGAGGAGGCCGACCTGGTGGTCGTGCCCGCCGGGAACACCTACGCAGTGCGCGGCTACCCGCCCGACCTGCTCGCGGCGCTGCGCCGGACGGTCGACCGCGGGGCTCGTGTGCTGAGCGTCTGCTCGGGCGTCTTCGTGCTCGGCGCGGCCGGCCTGCTGGACGGCCGGCGCTGCGCGGTGCACTGGCAGCACGCCGGCGAGCTGGCCCGGCAGTACCCGAAGGCGATCGTCGAACCGGACGTGCTGTACGTGGACGCCGACCCGGTGATCACCTCGGCCGGCACCGCGGCCGGGATCGACGCCTGTCTGCACATCGTCCGCAAGGAGCAGGGCACCGAGGTCGCCAACACCATCGCCCGGCGGATGGTGGTCCCACCGCACCGGGACGGCGGCCAGGCCCAGTACATCGAGCGCCCGCTGCCGCGCTCGCGGTGCGACACGGTCGGCGACGTGCTGGTGTGGATGGAGCGCCACCTCGACCGCGAGACGACCGTCGAACAGCTCGCCGCCCGCGCCCACATGGCCCCGCGCACCTTCGCGCGCCGCTTCCAGCAGGAGACGGGGACCACGCCCTACCGCTGGCTGCTGGACCAGCGGGTGCTGCTGGCGCAGCGACTGCTGGAGGCGTCGGACGAAACGTTGGACGCGATCGCCGGCCGCACCGGCTTCGGCACCGCCGCCGCGCTGCGCCACCAGTTCGTGCGCAGTCTGGGCACGACCCCGCAGGCGTACCGGCGCACGTTCAGGGGCCCGGAGGCGGCCTGACCGTGCGGCGGGTGGACGGGCGAGCGGGGGCGCCCCGGACGCGCGGGCGGCGACCGGGGCGGGTTGCGAGCGTCCCCTCGTTCGCCCGGAGGCGCGAGGGGGCGTTCGCGACACGCCCCGGTGCCGTGACCGGAAGGGTGCGCCGGACGACTCGCGGCGTCCGGTGCGCTGCCGCGCCGGGCGGAGCGTCGCCCGGGTACGGGGGATGCACCCGGGTGATGCGACGACGCGGCGAGCTGCCGCACCGGACGCCGCGAGCCGGTGGACCTCCCCGGACGGCCCTCAGCGCGGGTCGGCCTTCAGCCGCAGGTTCTGCGGGCGCAGGGTGATGCCGACGCGGGTCGCGTCGTTGGAGCCGGCGACCTGCCGGAAGCGCCAGCGGGAGGCCACGGTCGCGGTGACGAGGGTGAGTTGCGCCATCGAGAAGTGGTCGCTGGGGCACTTGCGGTTGCCCACGCTGAACGGGCGCATCGCGTACTTCGGGATGTCCTTGGAGCGCTCCGGGAGCCAGCGGTCCGGGTCGAAATCCAGGTTCTCGTCGTACGACCGGGGATCGCGCTGGATGGCGTAGGGGCTGTAGACGATGTCGGCACCGGCCGGAATGCGATAGCCGCCCAGTTCGGTTTCGGTCACCGCGCGCCGCGTCAATATCCATACGGCGGGGCGCAAACGCATGGCCTCGACGACGACATTGTTGGTGTGCGACAGCTTCCGGACGTCGGCGAATCCGACGGGCCGGTCCCCGACGACGGATTGGACCTCGGCGGCCACCTTGTCCGCTTGTTCCGGTTGTTCGGTGAGGACCTGGAGCAGCCACATGATCGTGGACGCGATGGTTTCGCTTCCCGGGGTGAGTATCGCGACGACCTGGTCGTGGATCTCCTGTTCGTCGATGGGATCGCCGTCGTCGTTCTTTGCTTCCAGCAAGGCCGTCAGCAAATCGTCCGGCTTTTGACCAGATGCACGGCGCTCGGCGATGATCTCGTCCACCAGGGCATGCAGATCGGCCAATGCCCGGTCGAATTTGCGCATCGAGGGAAGCGGGAGGCGATAGAGCGGTCCGGCGGGTATGACCATGCGCTGGTACATGCCGCGGAACACGGTCGCGAGGGCGAGGCTGAGCCGCTCGGCGCGCTCGTCCATGAAGCGCCCGCGCAGCAGGCAGCGGGCGGCCATCCGGACGGCGACGCGGAAGGACTCGGAGGTGCAGTCCACGGTCGCCCCGTCCGCCCAGCGGTCGGCGAAGGCGCGGGACTCCTCCTCCATGATCGGCCCGTACTCGGGGATGATGTCGGCGCGGAACGCGGGCTGGATGGTGCGCCGCTGGCGGCGGTGCATCGGGCCGTTGGCCGTCGCCAAGCCCTTGTTGCCCAGCAGCCCTTCCAGCGACTCCCACAGGGGGCCGCCGATCTCGTAGTCCGGGTTGAGCGCCAGCGCTCCGGTGAGCGCGGGGGTGGTGACGGCGTAGACCGTCTTGGGGCCCATCTTCAGGCGGACGACGTCGCCGTGGTCGCGGAGCTGGGTGAGGAAGGCGAGCGGGTCGCGGGCCAGTTTCCAGCCGTGCCCGAGCAGGGGCAGCCCGCCTCCGGCGAGGGGCGGAACGGACAGCTCCCGCGCCTCGGGCACCTCGGGTCGTACGGACTCGACGGTCATTTCCCACCTGCCGCTTCATTGTTGACGTACGGGGGTGTCGAGCGGTCGTCCCAGCTGTCGACCATGTACCGGCCCGACTCGTGGTGGAACCAGTACACGGAGCTGAACCAGTTCCGCATGTTGGCGACGCACGCCCGCACCGCGGCACTCGTCGCCTTTCCGTGGCCGGTGCCGTCCACCAGATCCTCGGCGAGCCGTAAGACATTCTTCTCGGCGGTCAGGAATTCGCTGATGCATTCCTCGACGCGCTGCCGGATTTCGGTGACTGCTTCTTCGAGCGTCAGGCCCTGATGGTGAATGAGGCTGATGCCGAGATTGTGGACCTCGTCGCCCGCTATCTCTTTCGGCAACGAACAGAGGTCGTTGTACCAGGCGGCGAATTCCTGACTGAGCAGAGCCGCCCGCCGGAATTCCGGGTGCAGCCGTACGGCGTCGGGGAGTTCCCGTCCCGCGCTCGGTTCGAGGAGATCGGTCCAGATCCAGTGCGCGAAGGTGAGCCGGCGCAGTTCGAGGTATTCCTCGACGGTGGGGACCGTACCGGTGAGCCGGTTGCGGAATTCCCTGTCGTACGCCTCGATCACCGCGTGGAAATGGAGCGCGAACCGACGGTTCCAGCTCTGCCCGAGGAACGAGTAGAGCCGGCCCACGCTGTCGGCGAAGCCCGCGACCAGCGGGTCCGGATGGTGCAGGTGACCCCCGGGCTCGTCGAGGGCCGCGTGCAGCTGGAACCTGAGGCTCCGCCAGGCGTCGTGACGGCCGTGCACGATGTCCCGGTCGTGCCGGTCGTCCCAGACGAAGAACCACGCGCTGTAGTCCGCTATCGCCTGCATGACCTCGTCGGGGGCGCCTATGTAGTAGCCCGCCATCAAGTCCGTGTAGCACAGGCCGTCGGCATATTCCTCGACCTTGTCCGCGGGCATCAGCCGCTTTTCGAGGAGCCAGGTCCTGGTCTTCTCCTGGAGCCGCGGCCAATACGGGTGCAGTTGACGGGGAAACCCGGACTCGATCACCGGGAGGGAGAGCGCCGGTGGGACCGCGATCGCTGTCGGTGTCGATGAAGAGCCGTGTGAGAAAGCATGCACGAACTAACCCCTCTCAGCCGCCTGTCGGCATCACGCCCGTCCGCTGTGCGGGCGCGCACCGTTGCGTATCCCCGCACTTCCCATTCAGCACCACAACTGACCGTTCTGGGAACGGATTTGCTCCCTTCACTACCTCAAGGTGCCGAGAATCTCCCCTTGTGTGACTGAATCCGGATCACCGGGAGAGCGCAAGGGAGCGAACGTGCGACGTACATGCGAACGGCGCCCGGTCGGGAGGTTCACCCGACCGGGCGCCGTGCGAGCCGACCCACCGGACGCCGTGGGTCACACGTGTGACCGTCCGCCACCATCGTGCGGAGCGGCGGGACGCGTACCGGGGAGGGCGGTCAGTCGTTCGCGACGACCGGGTAGCGCGGTTCGTTCTCGGCCATCTGCCGCAGCGCGTCCTTGCGGTCCCGCTTCGAGAGCCGGTCGATGTAGAGAGAGCCGAACAGGTGGTCCGTCTCGTGCTGGAGGCAGCGCGCGAAGTAGCCCGTGCCGCGCACCCGGATCGGGTGGCCCAACTCGTCCTGCCCGGTGACCTCGGCGTAGTCGGGGCGGGCCAGCGGAGCGTAGGCGGTGGGCACCGACAGGCAGCCCTCGTTGCTCTCGTCGAGCTGGCGCCGCTCGGCCGGCAGGTCGACGAGGCGGGGGTTGCAGATCACGCCCACGTGCCGGGTGCCCTGGTCGTCCTGGCAGTCGTAGACGAAGACCTTGAGGTCGACACCGATCTGGTTGGCGGCCAGGCCCACGCCCTCGGCGGTGCGCTGGCTCGCGAACATGTCGGCGACCAGCCGGTCCAGGTCGGCGCCGAAGTCGGTGACGTCCTTGCACTCCCTGTGCAGCACCGGGTTGCCCACCACCGTGATGGGACGCGAGGTACCCCGCTCGCGGTAGGCCGACTCGCGCTCCTCGGCGTCCTCGGTGTCGATGACGAAGCCGTCGTCGTCCACGGGGAGCACGCCCGCGTGCTGCTGATCGGTTTCCTGCTGGGCCATGACGACGTACGCCTTCCTCACACCTGCGGAAAATTCTGCGGTACAGCCTACGGGGACCTCAGCAGACCTCTTCCAGGTCCCGCCAGTCCCGGGAGTCCGGGCTGTCCGCCACCCAGCCGTCCAGCAGACCGCGCACCAGCGACGCGGGTGCCGCCAGGCCGCACTCGCGCTCGGGCACCCACAGCTGCCCGTCGGTCCGGTGCCCCAGCGGGCCCGGGTGCCCCGGCTCGCTGTGGTCGTGCGGGTCCAGGTGCTCCCCGTCGCCCTCGTCGGACGGCATCCGGGACTCCGAGCACATCCGGCACAGCAGCCGCACGGACGAGGACCAGTCCTCGGCCGCGAACCCGGCGTCGGCGGCGAGCTGCTCCAGCGCGTCCCGGTCGTCCTCGCTCGCCGCCTCCAGCAGCACGACCCAGGTCGGCACCGGGGAGGGGGCCCACAGCTCGATCTCGTCGAAGACCGGGTAGGAGTGCCCGGCCGCGATGGTCCGCTCGCCGTGCGGCACGCCGTCGTGCAGCACGACCTCGCCCCAGCGGCGCCCCGAGGACGGCAGCGGGATCGACAGCACCTCGATGCGGGCGGGGTCCAGCCGGCGCCCCCACACCACCTCGGCCTCGCCTTCCGGCGACAGCCGCACGGCCGCGCTGCCGAGGTCCATGCCCGCCGGCTCGCCCGACACGGCGGCACCGCCGGGGACCCGGAGCCCGTACGCCTGCCAGGCGCGGCGGGCCAGCGGCCAGTCCTGGAGGGCGGTGGCCGCGATCCCCACGTTCCACCAGTCGGGGGCGCCGGCCTCCCGGTCGAGCAGCGCGACGGCCCGCAGGCCGGCCGCTCTCGCCTGCTCCCAGTCGTGCCGGAACTTGTGCAGCAGCGCCAGGTTGAACCAGGACTCCGACAGCCAGGGCTCCAGGTCGGCGGCCCGCGTCAGCAGCGCTCCCGCGTCCTCGTACCGGCCGTCGCCGATGAGCGTGAAAGCCCGGTCGGTGGCCTGCCGCCATGAGGCGGAGGGCCGGTGTCGTCCCTTGCCGAAGATCCTCACGATTCCCGCCTGCCAGTTCCTTGCGTTTCCCGCCTGCCGGTCCTTTGAAGAGTCCCTTGGAGACAGTGCGGGCCCGGGCAGGCCCGTACCCCCGAACACCCTCTTCCTCGCATCCAACCACGTACCGTCGGACGGCCGCTCATTACCCATGGGTTACCCCGCCCGGGGCAGGGTCAGACCGGGACGCGACAGGACCCGGGCCAGCGACTCCACGACCTCGGGCTGGTAGTCGCGGGCCGTCGCCAGCCGCAGCTTCTCCAGGGCCGCGAGCGGCCCCGAGGGCCCTGCTTCCCGGGCGAACTCCTCGTATGCGTTCACGGCGCGGACGATGCGCGCCGGGACGGGCTGCTCCCGGTACGGGTCGGCCTGCCGCTCCACCACCACGGCGACCGCGGCCGCCACCCCGGTCTGGCGGACGACGGCGCCCCCGAGCAGCGCGATCCGCCGCTGCTCCTCCGGAGGCAGCGCGGCGGTCGCGCCGGACGGCACGGGGTCGACCAGGCTGAGCTGTCCGATGTCGTGCATCAGCGCCGCGTACTCCAGGACGGTGAGGTCGGACTCGGACAGGCCCAGCTCGCGGCCGACCGCCCGGCTGAGCGCGGCCACCCGGCGGGCGTGCCCGGCCGGTGTGTACCCGGCGATCTCCGTGGCCCGCGCGAGCGAGGCGATCGTCTGCCGGTAGGTGGCCCGCACCGCCGCGTACCGCCGGAAGGAGAGCTGGGTGAGCAGCAGCGGCAGCGAGAACACGGGCAGCGCCCACAGCCCGGCCACGGCGACCGCGAGCGACATGACGACGCCCGTGGCGCACACCGCGGACCCGATGCCGAGGGTCGCGCGCAGTTCGTCGCGCAGCAGCGGGCCGAAGGGCCACCGGGTCCGCGCGTGCGCGCTCGCCGCGGCGAGCACCGCGTCCCACAGGGTGGTGAGCACGAGCAGCGCGACCAGCAGCAGCGCCAGCGCGGGTCCGCCCCACTCCAGCAGCCTGCCCCGGTTGTGGAGGGGCTGGAAGCACACGGCGGCGAAGGCGACGGTGAGGACACGGCGCGCGAGGTGGTCCAGGGTGGGCTCGCGGCCCCGGGCCACGTGCGGGACGCAGCCGATCAGCGCCGCCGCGACGACGACGGCGACGACCTGGAGGGCGCCGTGCCCGGTGGGGTGTCCCGCGTTCTCGCCGAGCAGGGCGTAGGCCAGGGCGCCGGCGGCCCCGAGCGGCGCGGACTCCCGCTCCCGGGCCCCGCTCCAGCGGGCCAGTTCTCCGACGGCGACGAGTGCGCCGAAGGCCAGCGCGGTCCCGCGGTCGTCGAGCCCGTCCCAGAGGGTGGCGCCGAGGGCCAGGACGGCGAGGACGAGGGCGGGCCAGCGGACCGCGAGGACCAGGGCCGCGGGCCCGGCGTCCGGCGCCGGGCGGGCGGGCGGCGCGGACAGCCCGCGCCGGGGTGCGGCGGTGCTCACGGCGCCCCCCGGCCCAGGGCGTCGGAGCCGTACGGGGCCGGCCGGCCGGGGCCGGGGACGACGGGCGGGCCGACGTCCGCGGTCACGGCGGGATGCCAGCCGTGCCGGTCGAGCGCCCGGGCCAGCGCGGTGACCATCCCCGGGTCGAACTGGGCTCCCGCGCACCGCCGGAGCTCCGCGAGGGCGGCGGGCACCGGGCGGGCCCGGCGGTAGGACCGGGTGGAGGTCATCGCGTCGAAGGCGTCGGCGACGGCCACCGCCCGGGCGAACTCGGGGATCTGCGCGCCGGTCAGCCCGTAGGGGTATCCGCTGCCGTCCAGTCGCTCGTGGTGGTGCAGGATCGCCGACCGGGCCTCGCCGAGGAACGCGATCCCGCGGGTCATCTCGTGCCCGTACTCGGGATGCAGCTCGATGATCCGGCGTTCCTCGGGGGTCAGCGGTCCGTCCTTGCGGAGCAGCCGGGTGGGGACGCCGAGCTTGCCGACGTCGTGCAGGATGCCGGCGAACCGCAGTCCCTCCACGCGCTCGTCGTCCATGCCGAGCTCGCGGGCGATCATCATGGACGCCCGGCCGACCCGCTCGCTGTGACCGCGGGTGTAGCCGTCCTTGATGTCGACGGCCTGGACGAGGGCGCGGATGGTGGCCTGGTGGGCCGCGCGTTCCCGGTGGTACTGGGCGAAGACCCAGCAGGACACGTACATGGGGAGCAGCACGAGGAGGGCGGCCGCGGGGCCGTAGGGACTGCGCCAGAGGACGGCCATCATCAGTCCGGCCAGCCCGTGCGCGGCGACGGGGACCAGCGAGCGGGCGAAGAGGCCGCGCCAGGCGACGCGCAGCGGGGCCCGTTCGGCGAGCGCGAGGATGCCGCCGTCGAGGGCGGCGAGCACGGCGCAGAAGGTGAGGACCGCGGCGCCGGCCGGGACCAGCGCATGGGGAAAGTGCGCGGCGGCGACCGCCTGCGGGCCGCCGAGCGCGCCGTGCGCCTCGGAGGCCGCCCGGACGGCGACGGCGAGCTGCGCGGCGCGCCAGACGCGGCGGGCGGTGCGGGGCCGCTGGTCGACCGGGGCGAGCAGGGCTCCGGGGAGGGCGACGAGGGCGGCGGCGGCCGGAGGCAGCAGGAAGGCGCCGGCCAGCAGGACGGGCAGGGAGGTGCCCATGCCGCGCGGGGTGTCGGCGCCGGGTGATCCCGCCGCGCGCGGCCCGCGGGGCGCCGGGGCGTGGTCGCAGCCCGCGGAGAGCGCGGCCAGGAGGGCGACGGCCCCCCAGCCGGTGTGCGCGTCCGGCACGGTGGCGAGGCAGCCGAGTGCCGCGAGGACGACACAGGCCATGTACACCCGGGCTCCCGCCGGAACCGCACCCATCCGCCCCGCCCCTCCCCCGGTCCTCCGCTCCGGAGCCTAGGACGGGGAAAGCCGCACGTGGACGGGTATGCGCGAATCCGCGGGCCGGGAGCCCGGGGATTAGCACGTTCGGGTGACGGGCGGACGGCCCTTCGCTCTCCGACGACGCGGGCCGGTGCGCGGTGCGGGCCGGAGCGGATCGGACGACGCCGGCTCCGGGGCCAGGGGTGCGCCCGGGCCGTCGTGGCGCAGCGGCCGGGGAACCACCGCTCGGCCGTCCGGCCTACGGCGTCAGGACTCCCGCGCCGTGGCCGTCACGTCGTGGTCGGGAACGGCCTGGCCCGAGCGGATCAGGTCGATCCGTCCCATGACCTTGGCCCGCAGGTCCGTGGGGACGTCGTCGTGGCCGCAGCAGCGCTTCACGAGCTTCTTGACGGCTTGTTCGAGGCCGTACTTCTCCAGGCACGGGGAGCACTCCTCGAAGTGGACCTCGAACTTGGTGCAGTCCGCGTCCGGCATCTCGTGGTCGAGGAACTCGTAGAGGTGGTCGAGTACCTCACTGCAATCCGTCTCGTGCGGCTCTCCGCAGCTCATGAGCCCGAGCCTTTCGCGTCGTTCGACTCTCCGGCGCCCGCGGGGACCAGCCCGCGGTCACGGGCGTAGTCCTCCAGCATCCCGCGCAGTTGGCGACGGCCCCGGTGCAGCCGGGACATCACCGTTCCGATGGGTGTCCCCATGATGTCCGCGATCTCCTTGTACGCAAAGCCCTCTACGTCCGCGAGATACACGGCGATGCGGAACTCCTCGGGAATCGCCTGAAGCGCTTCCTTGACATCCGAGTCGGGCAGGTGGTCGAGCGCCTGCGACTCGGCGGAGCGCAGACCCGTCGACATGTGCGACTCGGCGCGCGCGAGCTGCCAGTCCTCGATCTCCTCGGCCGCGCTGCGCTGGGGTTCGCGCTGCTTCTTGCGGTACGAGTTGATGAAGGTGTTGGTGAGAATGCGGTACAGCCACGCCTTGAGGTTGGTGCCCTCGCGGAACTGGTGGAAGGACGCGTACGCCTTGGCGTACGTCTCCTGGACCAGGTCCTCGGCGTCGGCCGGATTGCGCGTCATGCGCAGGGCGGCCGAGTACATCTGGTCGAGGAATTCGAGCGCGTCCCGCTCGAAGCGCGCGGTGCGCTCGGCGGACGTCTCCGCCGCGGCGTCGCTCGTGCCCCGGCCCTCGGGCTGCTCCGCCTGGCCGTGTTCGGTCCCTGCGTCGGTCCCAGTGACCGGACCCACCTCCTCCAGCGATGGAGCGGGACCGAGACCGGTCCCACTGGAATCGGAGAATAGACGACCTTCGGCCGGGGCGGCTTGCCCGGCGGCCGCCGAGGGACGTGCGTCCTGGCCGCCCGGTGCCCGAACCGGCGTGTTCTTGCCCGCGCGCAGCACCGTCCAGTCCAGGTCTGCGCGGCTGCTGCGGCGCGGGCAGAAGGTCGAACCCATGCGGCGGACTTCCTCTCGTACGAACGGTGCGGCACGCGGTCGTGCCGTCTGATCCGCACAACAGTGGCCCGCCGCGCTACATTCCCGGGCGTCAGTCGAGTGACGCGGACCACCGGACGACGGCGTCCGTGACGATCCCGGTGGCCTCCTCCTGGCTCAGGGGCGCCCGCTTCGGCACGGCGAGGCCGTGGTCCGCGTGCGCCACCTCGACCAGCTCGTAGGGGCCGTCGGGGAACTCCGCGGGCCTGCCGAACGGGTCGTTGCCGCCCTGGACGACGAGGGTGGGCACCAGGGCGCCGAGCAGTTCCGCCGCCCGGGACCGCTCCGGCCTGCCGGGCGGGTGCAGGGGGAAGCTCAGCGCGAGGACGGCGGCGGCCCCGAGTTCGGCCGCGGTGCGGCAGGCGACGCGGGCACCGGCGCTGCGGCCCCCGGAGATCACCGGCAGCCCTTGTTCGGCCAGGACCGGCCACACCCCGCGCCAGCCGGTGTCGAGCGTCTTCGGGGCGGGGGCGACCTTCCTGCCGGCCACCCGCCAGGGCTGTTCGACGAGGGCGACGCTCACGC
Source organism: Streptomyces sp. NPDC048566 (assembly GCF_043199735.1). Lineage (NCBI taxonomy): Bacteria > Bacillati > Actinomycetota > Actinomycetes > Kitasatosporales > Streptomycetaceae > Streptomyces > Streptomyces sp. NPDC048566. The sequence continues at coordinate 10,617 of NZ_JBICWL010000008.1, read as the reverse complement.
CGTGGCCGGGAAGCACCCCGGCGAGCGCCCGGAGGTCGCGGGCCTCGATGCCGCCGCCCGCGCCGTGGCTCACGGCGAGCAGGAGCCGGGGCTCGGGCGCGCGGTGCCAGGTGACGCGGGCGGTGCCGGCGTCGGTCTCGATCGTCTCGCTGTCGGTCTCGGTCACGTCAGAAGAGTGTGCCCTCCTCGGGGCCCTCCAGCTCCTTCAGCAGCTCCGGTCCGTTGTTGCGGACGTTGCTGACGGCCGTGGAGACGGGGAACGCGCGCATCAGTCCGGCGGGCGGCGGCGCGAGCAGGCCGCGCAGCGCGTCCGGGTCCGTGCCGGCCGGGTCGAGCCAGCCGTCCCACCGGTCGGGGGTGAGCATGAGCGGCATCCGGGGGTGGATGTCGGCGAGCGCCCGCGGGCCGTCGGCGGGGGCGACCGCGAGCGGTGCCGTCTCCGCCTCGGTGGTGATCACCGAGCAGGTCGCCCACCAGGCCAGCGGGTGCTCGTCCGGCAGGGTCCGGTCCCGCCAGAACTCGTACAGCCCGGCCATCGCGAACACCGAACCGTCCGCCGGGGTGACGAAGTAGGGCTGCTTGCGCGGCCGCTTCCTCCTGCCCTCGACCTCCAGATCGCGCTCGGCGGCGCCGGTGACCCACTCGTAGTAGCCGTCGGCGGGGATGATGCAGCGGCGGGAGGTGAAGGCCCGGCGGTACGAGGGCTTCTCGTGGACGGTCTCGGCGCGGGCGTTGATCATCCGGGCGCCGCCCTCGGGCGTCTTGGCCCAGGACGGCACGAGCCCCCACTTGAGCCGGCGCAGCTGGCGAACCGGCCGCGGGCTCTGCGCGTCTTTGACGGGGCGGTCGAGGACGGCATAGACCTCCTTGGTCGGGGCCACGTTGTAGTCGGGAGCCAGAGTCTCCTCGGCGTCCCACTTCTCGATCTCGAAGATTCCTGCGAGATCCTCGGGTCGACGACTCGCCGCATACCGTCCGCACATACGTGCCAGACTGCCAGACTCCGCGTCACGAGAGGGAGCCCCCGCCGACCATGGACAGCACCGCATCCACCTCGCTGGCCTCCCTGAGTTCCCTGTGGGACGAGGTCTTCGGCAGCCAGCCGGACCCCGACCTGTGGGTGGTGATCGCCACGCTCGTGGCGGCCCTCGTGGCGGTCGTCCCGCACGGCGTGTGGCGGGTGGCCCGCAACGCCATCACCATCGCGCACGAGGGCGGCCACGGACTGGTCGCCCTGCTCACCGGCCGCAGCCTCAGCGGCATCCGGCTGCACTCCGACACCAGCGGCCTCACCGTGAGCCGCGGCAAGCCGACCGGCCTCGGGATGATCCTGACCGCCGCGGCGGGCTACACCGCTCCCCCGCTGCTCGGGCTCGGCGGGGCGGCCCTGCTGGCCGCGGGCCACATCACGCTGCTGCTGTGGCTGGCCACGGCCCTGCTGATAGCCATGCTGGTGATGATCCGCAACGCCTACGGCGCCCTCACCGTGATCATCACCGGCGGCACGTTCGTGCTGGTCTCCTGGCTCACCGGACCGCAGGTGCAGGCGGCGTTCGCGTACGCGGTGGTGTGGTTCCTGCTCCTCGGCGGGGTCCGGCCCGCCTTCGAACTCCAGGCGAAGCGGATGCGCGGCAACGCCGGCGACTCGGACGCGGACCAGCTCTCGCGGCTGACGCGCGTCCCGGCGGGGCTGTGGCTGTTCCTGTTCCACGCGGTGTCGCTGTGCTCGCTGATGGGCGGCGCGCGGTGGCTGCTGGAGGTCTGAGCGCCCACGGCGCGGCCGGGCCGCCCGGCGGACGACCGGAGGCGGGCGGGTCCCGGCGCTCCGGCCGGCCCGCGGACACCCGGCGCGCGTATCGCGCCGCCCGCCGCCGTCTCGGACCGCGACGGACCAACGGCGGCCCCGGCTCCAGCCGATAAAGTGGAGCGCATGACCGCGAACCCCGTGCACACCGCCCTCTGGCCCGCCCCGTACGCGAGCGGAGCCGTCGACGCGACGGTCCTCGTGCCGGGGTCGAAGTCGGTCACCAACCGGGCACTCGTGCTCGCCGCCCTGGCCTCCGAGCCGGGCTGGCTGCGCCGCCCGCTGCGATCCCGCGACACGCTGCTGATGGCGGGCGCGCTGCGCGCGATGGGGGTGGGCATCGAGGAGACCGTCGCCTCCAGTTCCACGGTCGCCGCGGGTCCGGACGCCTCGGGCGAGGCCTGGCGCATCATCCCGTCCGGCCTGCGCGGCCCGGCCACCGTCGACGTCGGCAACGCCGGCACCGTGATGCGCTTCCTGCCGCCGGTCGCCGCACTCGCGGACGGCCCCGTGCGGTTCGACGGCGACCCGCGCAGCTACGAGCGTCCGCTGCACGGTGTGATCGACGCGCTGCGGGTGCTCGGCGCGCGGATCGACGACGACGCGCGCGGCGCGCTGCCGCTGACCGTGCACGGCCAGGGCTCCCTGGACGGCGGCACGGTGGAGATCGACGCGTCCTCGTCCTCCCAGTTCGTGTCCGCCCTGCTGCTCTCGGCGCCGCGCTTCAACCAGGGCGTCGAGGTCCGGCACACCGGTTCGAAGCTTCCCTCGATGCCGCACATCCGGATGACGGTGGACATGCTGCGCGCGGTCGGCGCCCAGGTGGACACCCCCGAGTCGGGCGGCGAGCCGAACGTGTGGCGGGTGACGCCGGGGGCGCTGCTCGGCCGCGACCTCATCGTCGAGCCCGACCTGTCGAACGCCCAGCCGTTCCTCGCGGCGGCCCTCGTCACCGGCGGCACGGTCGTCGTGCCCGACTGGCCGGCCCACACCACCCAGCCCGGTGACAAGCTGCGCGAGATCTTCACCGAGATGGGTGGTTCCTGCGAACTGACCGATGCCGGACTGGAGTTCACCGGTTCGGGTGCGATCCACGGGATCGACGTGGACCTCGGTGACGTCGGTGAGCTGACCCCGGGCATCGCGGCGGTCGCGGCGCTCGCCGACTCGCCCTCCACCCTGCGGGGCGTGGCCCACCTGCGGCTGCACGAGACGGACCGGCTGGCCGCACTCACCAAGGAGATCAACGAACTCGGCGGCGACGTCACCGAGACCGCCGACGGCCTGCACATCCGGCCGCGCCCGCTGCACGGCGGTGTCTTCCACACCTACGACGACCACCGCATGGCCACGGCCGGCGCGGTCATCGGGCTGGCCGTGGAGGGCGTCGGCATCGAGAACGTGGCGACGACCGCGAAGACCCTGCCCGACTTCCCCGACCTGTGGACCGGAATGCTCGGGAACTGACGGGCGGACCTGGATCATGCGCCGTTACGGCAAGAACACCGACGAGGACGACATCCGCCAGCGGCCCAACCGCAAGGGCAACCGTCCGCGCACGAACATCCGCCCCAAGCACGAGGAAGCCGTCGAGGGCATGGTCCTCACGGTCGACCGCGGCCGGCTCACCTGCCTCGTCGAGGACCGGGTCGTGATGGCGATGAAGGCACGCGAACTCGGCCGCAAGGCCGCCGTGGTGGGCGACCGGGTCGCCATCGTCGGCGACCTGTCGGGCGAGAAGGACACCCTCGCGCGCATCGTGCGGATCGGGCCGCGCACCTCGGTGCTGCGCCGTACCGCCGACGACGACGACCCTTACGAGCGCGTGGTCGTCGCCAACGCGGACCAGCTCGCCATCGTCACCGCCCTCGCCGACCCCGAGCCGCGGCCGCGGCTGATCGACCGCTGCCTGGTGGCGGCCTTCGACGGCGGGCTCTCCCCGCTGCTGGTGCTGACGAAGTCGGACCTCGCGCCGCCGGACAAGTTCCTCGAACTGTACGGCGCGCTGGACATCCCCTATGTGGTCACCAGCCGCGAGGAGCTGCGCAGCGAGGCGGCCGCGGACCGGGTGCGCGAGCAACTGGACGGCAGGATCACCGCGTTCGTCGGCCATTCGGGGGTCGGCAAGACCACCCTGGTCAACTCGCTGGTGCCGCCCGAGCAGCGCCGGACGACCGGTCACGTCAACGCCGTCACCGGCCGCGGCCGGCACACCACGACCTCGGCGCTGGCCCTGCCGCTGGCGGGCGACGCGGGCGGCTGGCTCGTCGACACCCCGGGGGTCCGCTCCTTCGGCCTGAACCACGTGGACCCCTCCCGGGTCATCCACGCGTTCCCCGACCTCGAACCCGGCACCGAGGGCTGTCCGCGCGCGTGCAGCCACGACGAGCCGGACTGCGCGCTGGACCAGTGGGTGGCGGACGGGCACGCCGATCCGCAGCGCCTGTACTCGCTGCGCCGGCTGCTGGCCACCCGGGAGCGCCACGAGGGCGACTGACGCCGGCGTGTTTGCGCGGGTCCGCCGTCGGTAAGGGCTTCTCCCGTCCGGCGAATGCATAATCACACCGAGCCGGAACCGGTCCAGCCGAAGCAGTCGACGTGCGGGCGACAAGAAGGGACACGACATGGCGTGGCTGCTGGTCGTTGTGGCGGGACTGCTCGAAACCGGTTTCGCCGTCTGCCTGAAGCTCTCGCACGGGTTCAGCAGACTCTGGCCCACCGTGGCCTTCAGCATCTTCGCCCTCGGCAGCTTCGGCCTGCTGACGCTGTCCCTGAAGAAGCTGGACGTGGGTCCGGCGTACGCGGTGTGGACGGGGATCGGCGCGGCGGGCACCGCGATCTACGGCATGATCTTCCTCGACGACCTGGTCTCGGTCCTCAAGATCGTCTCGATCAGTCTCGTCATCCTGGGCGTCATCGGACTGCAGCTGTCCGGGTCCGCGCACTGAGGCACAACGCCGGACCGCCCCGGTGCCGCCGTCAGAGCCCGTGCCGGCGCGCGGGCCCGAGTGCCGCCCGGACCAGTTCGGCGGCCCCGCCCTCGGTGGGCGAAGCGACGACGCACGACAGTCCGAGCCGGACGACGAGTTCACACGAGCGGGTGACCTCGGCGGTCTCCGCGCCCGGGACGGCGAGAGCCGCGACGGCCCGGTCCCGGACGAGCGCCACGAAGTCCGCCGGCGACGGCAGCGGCCCGTCGGCCCGCCGCTGCGCCGGCACCGCCGAGGTGGACGGCACCGCGGCCAGGCCCGGCGCGGGCAGCCGCTCCGCCCAGCAGCCGGTCAGCATCGCCCGTACCAGCGCGTTGCCGCGCGCCGCCGCGGCCGTCCACTCCACGGCCGCCACCAGCCGGTCACGGGCGTCCGTGTGGGCGGCGAGCGCCCGGTCGACGCCGGCGAGATAGGCGTCCGCCTCCCGCCGCACGAGAGCGCGCGCCAGGCCGTGCTTGCTGCCGAACTCGTTGTAGAGCGTCTGCCGCGACACCCCCGCCGCGGCGGCGACGTCGACCATCCGCACCGCCGACCAGGCTCGCCGCGCCAGCGCCGTGTAGGCGGCGTCCAGGAGGGACTCTCGGGCTGCGGGCATCGTCGCCTCCCCGGGGTGAGCGGCTCTCCCGCCAGGTTTGACGCGCGGGGAGGCACTGTCAAGGGTCCGCGGCGCCCCCGGGGACGCCGCGGGGCACCGGGCGGGCGCCCGCGTCCGGCCCCGCGCGCCGCAACCCCGCCGCGCGCCCCCCTCCGGGCCCCGGCCGCCGGTTCGGCCCTCCGGCGTCGACGCCGCCGGCCCGCGCAGGCGACCGGGCGCGGCGGCCGGCGCGAGCGCGCACCCCGGTACGGGCACGGCGGGGAGGGGTGCGCACGGGGCGCCCGGTCGTGTCCTGTCCCCTGTAGCCCCGCCGCGACGCGGGCAGATACGGTTCGGTCATGCCCGACTATCTCGATGACCTGCGGCTCGCCCATGTCCTCGCGGACGCCGCCGACGCCGCGACGATGGACCGGTTCAAGGCGCTCGACCTGAAGGTGGAGACCAAGCCGGACATGACGCCGGTGAGCGAGGCGGACAAGGCGGCCGAGGAGATCATCCGCGGTCACCTCCAGCGGGCCAGACCGCGCGACGCGGTCCTCGGGGAGGAGTACGGCGTCGAGGGCACCGGCCCGCGCCGCTGGGTCGTCGACCCGATCGACGGCACCAAGAACTACGTCCGCGGCGTGCCCGTCTGGGCCACGCTGATCTCCCTGATGGAGGCGGGCGAGGGCGGCTACCAGCCGGTCGTCGGCGTCGTCTCCGCGCCCGCGCTGGGCCGCCGCTGGTGGGCCGCGAAGGGTCACGGGGCGTTCAGCGGCCGCAGCCTGTCCTCCGCGAGCCGGCTCCGGGTCTCCAGCGTCTCCCGGATGGCCGACGCCTCGTTCGCCTACTCCTCGCTGACCGGCTGGGAGGACCAGGGCCGTCTCGACGGGTTCCTCGATCTCACGAAGGCCGTCTGGCGCACCCGCGGCTACGGCGACTTCTGGCCGTACATGATGGTGGCCGAGGGCGCGGTGGACATCTGCGCCGAGCCCGAACTGTCGCTCTGGGACATGGCCGCGAACGCGATCGTGGTGACCGAGGCGGGCGGCTCCTTCACCGGCCTCGACGGCCGTCCGGGCCCGCACAGCGGCAACGCGGCGGCGTCCAACGGGCTGCTGCACGACGAGATGCTCGGTTACCTCAACCAGCGCTACTGACCGCGCCGGGCGCCGGCCGGCGCCTGCGTACGACACCCCCGGGCGTACGGCAGCGGCGGCCGGCACCCCAGCCCGGCCCCGCGCCACCGGCGGCCGGCCGCGCCCGGGCCGCGCCCGCTCCGGGTGCCGTGGCACGCCCCGCCCGCGGCCCCGGCCGCCCGCCCTCCGCCGGGCGCGGCACGCGCGACGCCCGGGCGGCACGGGGCGTTCCGGGGCCGCCGCGCACGTCCCGGGCGCCCCCGAACTCACCGCACGCGCCCTCTTGTTGACCCTCCCTTTAACTGCGACTCTGAGAGCTCCCCCACTTGTGAACTTGTGAACCGTTTCTCCATCGCACACCGGGAGCGGACGGTTCCCCAAGGAGGTGGCTCAAGCCCATGCTCGTTCGCGACGCCATGAGCACGGTGGTCCTGACCATCGGCCCGGCACACACCCTCCGTCAGGCGGCCCGGCTGATGTCGGCACGCCACGTCGGGGCGGCGGTGGTCCTCGACGAGGACTCCTCCGGTCTCGGCATCCTCACCGAGCGCGACATCCTCAACTCCCTCGCCCTGGGCCAGGACCCGGACACCGAGACGGCCGGCGCCCACACCACCACCGACGTCGTCTTCGCCGCCTCCGGCTGGACCCTGGAGGAGGCCGCGTCCGCGATGGCCCACGGCGGATTCCGGCACCTGATCGTGCTCGACGGCGCCGGTCCCGTCGGGATCGTCTCGGTGCGGGACATCATCAGCCGCTGGGCACCGGTACGGCAGCACATCCCCGCCTGACACCACGCGATCGCCGGGGCCGGACGACCCGAGCCACCCCGAACCCGGGGTGCCCGGCGACCGGCCCCGGCGACCGGGCCGGAGCGCGGGCGGGCCGGTTGCGCCACGACACGACCCGCCCGGCGCACGGGAAAGCGGACGATGCGCCCGGAGTGCGACGGGCCGGGTTCCCTGGGCCACCCCGGGAACCCGGCCCCGTCACCTCACCGCCACCGCCACCGCCACCGCCACCGCCACCGCCACCGCCACCGCCACCGGCGAACGACGACCGGCGACCGGCGACCGGCGACCGACCTCGGACTCGACTCCACCATGGACTCTGTCCATATCGAGACCTCTTACAAATTCACACCCAATCAGGATCTGGTTCACCTGCTGTTAGGCTGATCTGTATGAGTGACCTGTTGGAACGACTGCGCGGACGCGGCTGGCGGATGACATCGCAGCGACGTGTCGTGGCCGAGGTGCTCGACGGCGATCACGTCCATCTGACGGCCGACGAGGTGCACGCCCGCGCCGTCGCCAAGCTGCCCGAGATCTCCCGGGCGACCGTCTACAACACGCTGGGCGAGCTGGTCTCCCTCGGCGAGGTGCTGGAGGTCGCCACCGACAAGCGCGCCAAGCGGTACGACCCGAACGCGCACCGGCCCCACCACCACCTGGTCTGCGCCCGCTGCGGCGCGATCCGCGACGTCCACCCGGTCGGCGACCCGCTGGGCGACCTGCCCGACTCCGAGCGCTTCGGGTTCACGGTGTCGGGCGTCGAGATGACCTACCGCGGCCTCTGCCCCGCCTGCGCGGCGGCCTAGCGGAGTTCCACCCGAGCGAAGCGAAAGCCCCGGCGGGCCGACAGCCCGCCGGGGCTTTCGCGCATCCCGGCCGTCCGGGCTCCGCGGACGGGCCGCCGTCCGGGAAAGCACCGAGGGCCGGAACCCTTTCGGATTCCGGCCCTCGGCCTTCAGTAGCGGGGACAGGATTTGAACCTGCGACCTCTGGGTTATGAGCCCAGCGAGCTACCGAGCTGCTCCACCCCGCGTCGATGAACTGAACACTACGTCACGGTTGCGGACCAGCGCAAATCGATGGCCGGAAGGCCGCCGGAGCCGCCGCGCCGCGGGGGACGGGGACCCGGCGACGCGGCCGGGGACCCCGTCGCGGCCCCGTCCGGCCCGCGGCGTCAGGCGGACAGCTCCTCCCGCAGCGCGTCCCGCAGGCGCGCGGCCCGCTCGGCCACCTCCGCGGGACCGAGGGTGACCGCCCGGTCGGCCCACCGCTGGCCCTCCGCCAGCTCCCCGCGGCGTGCGTACACCAGGGCCAGCCGCAGCGCGGCCCGCCCGTGCCCCGCGTCGGCCGCCCTGGTCCACCAGAGCGCCGCCTCGGGCTCGCTGCCCTCACGAGCCAGCAGCAGCCCGAGGTTGAACGCGCCGTTGCGCGAGCCGGCCTCGGCGGCCTTCCGGTACCACCGGGCCGCCTCCACCACGTCGCCCCGCGCCGCGGCCAGCATCCCCACCCGCACCTGGGCCCGCCGGTGCCCCTGGGACGCCGCCCGCTCGTACCACTCCTCGCACTCGCTCTTCTCCAGCGCCGGCTCGCCCAGTTCGTGCTCGGGCGCCGGGGGCCGGCGGGCGTCGAGGACCGCGGCGAGCCGGTAGGCGGCCTCGGCGCTGCCGCCGCCCGCGGCGCACCGCAGGTGCCGCTCGGCCGCGGGCTCGTCCCCCTCGCGCAGCCGCGCGATCGCGACCTGGAGCGCCGCCTCCGTGTGGCCGGCCGCAGCCGCCCGCTCGTACCAGGTCAGGGCCGCCGCGTCGTCCGCGTCGCCGGCGCGGCCGGCGTACAGGATGCCGAGGTTGAACGCGGCGTCCACGCTGCCGGCCTCCGCGGCCTTGGAGAACCAGGGCTCGGCCCCGGCCGCGTCGCCGACCTGGAGCAGCAGGATCGCCAGCGCGTTCGCCGCCTCGCGGTGGCCGGCGTAGGCGGCCCGGCGGTACCACTGCTCGGCCTGCGCGGTCCGCCCCTGCTCCGCGCAGAGCAGCCCGAGGTTGTACGCGCCGTTCTCGTCACCCGCGTCCATCGCCGCGCGGTACCACCGCTCGGCCGTCTGCGTCTCACCGCGCTCGGCGTGCAGCGCGCCCAGCGCGTTGGCGGCGTTCCCGTCGCCGTCCTGGGCGGCCCGCAGCCACCAGACGGCGGCGCTCTCGGGGTCCCCGGCGTCGCGCAGCAGGAACCCGAGGGCGCAGGCGGCCCGCGCCTCGCCGTCCTTGGCGGACGTCAGGTACCAGCGCCCGGCCTCCTTGAGGTCGCCGCGCTTCTCCAGGATGGCGCCGAGATGCAGCGCGGCCCGCCGGTGCCCGCGCGCCGCGGCCTGCCGGTACCACTGCTCGGCCTCCTCCCCCGCGGCGCCGATGACACCGTTGTCCCCCACGGCCCGGCCCGAGTCCAGGGCCTGGCGGTCGAGCGAGCGCGCCAGCCGGTAGGCGGCTTCGCGGTGCCCGCGCTCCGCGGCGGAGCGCATCCAGCGCTCGGCACCCAGGTCTCCCCGGTGCTCCAGCAAATCGGCGAGCGCGTACGCGCCGAGGGCGTGGCCCTGCTCGGCGGACTGGCGCAGCCAGTACTCGGCGGCCGGCTCGTCACCGCGCTCACGGTGGTGCCGCCCGAGGGCGTGCGCCGCTGCCGCGCTGCCCGCGACGGCGGCGATCCGCCACCATCCGGCCGCCTCGTCCGCGTAGCCGCGCTGGTGCAGGAGGACACCGAGGTTGTTGGCCGCCGCGCGGTCACCCGCGGCGGTGGCAGCGCGCAACCGCGGTTCGGCCGCGTCGAGTTCGCCCCGGCGCAGCAGCATGGCCCCGAGGACGCTCATCGCCTCGACGTCGCCGGCCTCGGCGGCCGACCACTGGCGCGCCTCCTCGGCAGCCTCGCCGGCTTCGTCCCGGTCGGAAGGCTGCGTGAGATCCGCAAGCTGCCCAAAGTCGGCAGGCTGCGCAAACCGCCCTGTATCCAACAGAGTTGCCTTGTCCCCCATAACGTCCATCGTCGCACCACCTGCAACCTGGGTACACCTGGTATGCCGCAGCCAGTGAGGTCACTTCAGCGTTTTGTCGACATGCCCACAGAGAGACAAGTGAAACACAGATCCCCCCAACTCCCCCCGCAGGACGCGGGACTTCCCGGGAGTCGCCAGGTCACCGGGGGCGCCCCGGCGTGGCGTCACGCACGTCGAAGGCCCGGATCCATGAACTGGATCCGGGCCTTCGACTTCAGTAGCGGGGACAGGATTTGAACCTGCGACCTCTGGGTTTTTTTCCCCCCGAGCTAACGAGCA
>NZ_JBICWL010000007.1:307425-331307 GCF_043199735.1 Streptomyces sp. NPDC048566 | reverse complement strand
CACGACCGGGTCAGGACTCCCAGCCCCAGCCGCTCCAGACGGGATATCAGCACACCGGCTCAACCGGCCGACAGCCTCAAAAGCAACGGCATTGCATCGTGTCGACAGGGGGCGACAGTCATGCCGGGCCCGGAGGCCAGCGGCCCTCTTGCAGGGCCACGAAAAAGACGACAGGGCCGCCCGGGCGGCCCGGCGGGGTGCTGCGTCAGCGGTCCGCGGTGCCGGGTGGGGCCGTTCGCCGGCCGCCCGCCGCGGGCAGCCGGGCCAGCGCGCGCACCGCGGTCTCCGCGAGCGCCGGATGGGCCAGCGCCTCGTTCAGGACCGGGCGGGCCCGCCCGTCGCCCAGGGTGCCGAGCCCCTCCGCGCAGGCGAGGGCGACCCTGCGGTAGGGGTCGTGCGGGCGCAGCCGCCGGTGCAGGACGGTGATGAGCGCCGGAACGGCCTCGGGAGCGCGCAGTTCGACCAGCAGCCGGACCGGCTGGAGCGCGTAGGCGACGCGCAGTTCGTTGGTGGCCAGGGCCGCCGCGGCGCGGGCCGTGCGCGGATCGCCGAGCCGGGCCAGCGCGTGCGCGGCGGACGCGCAGCGCGCGGGGTCGCGGTGGTTGAGCAGCAGGACGAGCGCCTCGAAGGCCCGGCGGTCGCCGGCGGTCGCGAGCCGGAAGGCGACCAACTCCCGCGCCCACAGGGGCTGCCCCTGCTCGGTCAGGGCCGCGGCCAGGGTGTCGGGGTCGTCGGTCGCGGCGAGGCGTTCGAAGGCGGGGCAGTCCCCCGCCTCGGCCCGGACACGTTCCGTGAGGGATCGCAACGCTTCGTCCATGGGCCGAGCTTAGGGGTGCCCGGTGCGCCCCGTCCGGCGCACGGCGATGATCGGCGCAAGGCCGCGGCCGAGGGGCGGTGCGGGCCCGCGGGCGGTCCGGCGCTCCCCCGATCCGGAGGTGCGGCACTCCGCCGCGGCACGGGACCCACATCACAAGAGCGGGGGCTGGCGCGCTCGTTACCGGCGAGTTAAGCTCAGACGAGCGAGTCACCCACTCGTGTTGGACCTCGCGGCGGCCTGGTGACGCAGCCTCCGCGAGAGCAGTCGGTTCGGTACCTCAGGTATCGCAGTACGGCACGGCTCCGGGACAGGGCCGGTCGGCTCCACCGCCATAAGGGCGCCCTCTTCGCGGCGCCCCCCGTTCACAGCCGGGCGTGTGCGCTCGTCGTTCCCGGCGGACACCCGCATCCTCCGCACCCGTGTGCGCCCTTCGGCGTACCCGGGTGCGCTCCCTCAGTCGTCACCCTCTTCCAGGAGTCCCGCGATGGCCACTCCCCTGTCCGACACCCCCCTGTCCCCGCTGAGGACCGTCGCCGTCGTCGGCCTCGGCACCATGGGCACCGGCATCGCCGAGGTCCTGGCCCGGGCCGGCCGCGACGTCATCGGCATCGACGTCAGCGAGGCCGCGGCCGGCCGGGCCGCCGCCGCCCTCGCGGCGTCCACCGAGCGCGCGGTGGCGCGCGGGCGGCTCGGCGAGAGCGAGCGGGCGGAGGCCCTCGGGCGCTTCCGCACCTCCACCGACCTCGCCGACGCCGCCGGCGCCGACCTCGTCATCGAGGTGACACCGGAGTCGTACGAGATCAAGCAGCAGGTCTTCCGCGCCCTGGACGGCATCGTGCGGCCCGAGACCATCCTCGCCACGGGCACCAACGCCCTGTCGGTGACGCGGCTCGCCGCCGACTCCGCGCGTCCCGAACGCGTTCTGGGCCTGCACTTCTTCAATCCGGCGCCCGCCATGAAGCTGGTCGAGGTGGTGTCCTCGGTGCTGACGGCGCCGGCCGCGGTCGCCGCCGTCACGGACCTGGCGATCGAACTCGGCAAGGAGCCGGTGGCCGTCGGGGACCGTCCGGGGTTCGTCGCCGACGGACTGCTGTTCGGCTACCTGAACCAGGCGGCGGCGATGTACGAGGCGAAGTACGCCTCCCGCGAGGACATCGACGCGGCCATGAAGCTCGGCTGCGGACTGCCGATGGGCCCGCTCGCCCTGCTCGACCTGATCGGCGTGGACACCGCGCGCACGGTCCTGGAGGCCATGTACGCCGAGTCCCGCGACCGCCTGCACGCCCCGGCGCCCATCCTGCGCCAGCTCAGCGACGCGGGCCTGACCGGCCGCAAGGCCGGCCGCGGCTTCTACTCCTACGACGCCCCCGGCTCCGCCACCGTCGTGCCGGACGCGCTGACGCCGGCCGCGGACGCCGCCCGGGGCGCCGGACGCACCGTCCGCTCGGTCGGCGTCGCCGGGTCGGGGACGATGGCCTCCGGCATCGCGGAGGTGTTCGCCAAGGCCGGCTACACGGTCGTGCTGGCGGCCCGCAGCGAGGAGAAGGCCGGGGTGGCGAAGGCGCGGATCGGCAAGTCCCTGGCGCGCTCGGTCGACAAGGGCAGGCTGACGGCCGAGGCGGCGGAGCAGGCCCTGGAGCGGATCACCCCGACCGGCAGCTACGACGACTTCGCCGACGTCGACCTGGCGCTGGAGGCGGTCGCCGAGGACCTCGACGTGAAGCGGCAGCTGTTCGGCGTGTTCGACAAGGTCTGCAAGCCGGGCGCGATCCTCGCGACCACCACCTCCTCGCTGCCCGTGGTGGCCTGCGCGCGCGCCACCTCGCGCCCCGAGGACGTGATCGGCATGCACTTCTTCAACCCGGCCCCGGCGATGAAGCTCGTCGAGGTCGTCCGGACGGTGCTGACCGCCGACGACGTGCACGCCACCGTGCGGGAGGTCTGCGCGACGGTCCGCAAGCACCCGGTGGACTGCGGCGACCGGGCCGGTTTCATCGTGAACGCGCTGCTGTTCCCGTACCTCAACAACGCGGTGAAGATGGTGCAGGAGCACTACGCCTCGCTCGACGACATCGACGCGGCGATGAAGCTGGGCGGCGGCTACCCGATGGGGCCCTTCGAGCTGCTCGACGTGGTCGGGCTCGATGTCTCGCTGGCCATCGAGAAGGTCCTGCACCGCGAGTTCCGCGACCCCGGGCTCGCTCCGGCGCCGCTCCTGGAGCACCTGGTGGCCGCGGGCTGCCTCGGCCGCAAGACGGGCCGCGGTTTCCGCGAATATGCCCGCCGCTGAGCGTCCGGACGAGGCGACCGCGGCGGACGCCGACTGGGGCGGGCTGCTCGACGGGGCCGCCGTCCCCCCGCCCGGGACGGGCGGGGGGACGGGCGGACATGCGCGGTCCCCCGCACGGATGCAGTACGTTCGGGTCATGTCCCAGCCCGCCAGGTCCCCCCGTACCCCCGTCCCGTCCGACGCTCCCCCGGAGAGCGCCGCGGGCAGCCGCGCGGCGGCCCAACGGCTCAAGATGCGCCGGGAACTGGCGGCGGCGGCCATGGAGCTGTTCGCCACCAAGGGGTACGAGGCGACCACCGTCGACGAGATCGCGGCCCGCGCCGGGGTGGCCCGGCGCACCTTCTTCCGGCACTTCCGGTCCAAGGAAGAGGCCATCTTCCCCGATCACGACGACACCCTGATCCGGGCCGAGGCGGTGCTCAACGCGGCGCCGGCGCACGAGCATCCGCTCGACACGGTGTGCCGCGGCATCAAGGAGGTCATGCGGATGTACGCGGCGCGGCCGGAGATCTCCGTGTCGCGCTACAAGCTGACCCGCGAGGTCCCGACGCTGCGCGAGGCCGAGATCGCCTCCGTGGCCCGCTACGAGCGCCTCTTCACCCGCTATCTCCTGGGCCATTTCGACGAGCACGCGCACGACGACGACGCCAACGACGATCCGCTGCTGGCGGAGGTCGCCGCGTCGGCCGTGGTCACGGCGCACAACCACGTGCTGCGGCGTTGGCTGCGGGCGGGCGGGCAGGGCGACGTGGAGACCCAGCTGGACCACGCCTTCGCCATCGTCCGCAGGACCTTCGGCACGGGGATCGGCGCGGGGCGGGAGAGCGCGCCGCGGGCGGCGGCCGGAGCCTCCTCCTTCACCGAGGGGGACGTGCTGGTGACGGTGGCCCGCGTGGACGCGCCGCTGGACCAGGTGATGCGCACCATCGAGCAGGCGCTCAAGGAGCGGCCGTAGCCGGCACCTGGCCGCGCACACCGCCCGCGATTCCGCCCGTCCGGCATGGCCGGACGGGTTGATTCGGCACCGGACGGGCTCTTTTTGAGCGCGTCCGGTGTTTTTATGCCCTGATCTGATCGATCATCGCTCACGTGTTACGTAAAGATTTCATCTGAGCGCAACTTTTGGCACTGCGTGCCTTGTCAGGTGACACGGCGTGCCATACGTTGAAGGAGTCCGGGCGGCCGGCGCGCAGAGATCCTTCGTGCGCCGGCTGTCCCCGCAGACCCCCCGGGCCTGCGCGCCCGGACGCCTGCGTCACAGGCACCCTCGCGCACACCCAGCGCCGCCAGCACCACCTCCGCCGAACCGACGGCACACCTCACCCTCAGCAGCAGCACCCGACGTACCCCCTCAGCGTTCCTCCCGGAACGCGCATCGCCGGAGGCACCACGTGAAGGAAATCCTGGACGCGATCCAGTCGCAGACGGCCACGTCCGACGACTTCGCCGCTCTTCCGCTCCCCGAGTCCTACCGCGCGATCACCGTGCACAAGGACGAGGCGGAGATGTTCGCCGGGCTCAGCACCCGCGACAAGGACCCCCGCAAGTCGATCCACCTCGACGAGGTGCCGGTCCCCGAGCTCGGCCCGGGCGAGGCCCTGGTGGCCGTCATGGCCTCCTCCGTCAACTACAACTCGGTCTGGACCTCGATCTTCGAGCCGGTCTCGACCTTCAGCTTCCTGGAGCGCTACGGACGCCTCAGCGAGCTCACCAAGCGCCACGACCTGCCGTACCACGTCATCGGCTCGGACCTCGCCGGCGTCGTGCTGCGCACCGGTCCCGGCGTGAACTCCTGGAAGCCCGGCGACGAGGTCGTCGCGCACTGCCTCTCCGTCGAGCTGGAGTCCTCGGACGGCCACAACGACACGATGCTCGACCCCGAGCAGCGCATCTGGGGCTTCGAGACCAACTTCGGCGGCCTCGCCGAGATCGCGCTCGTCAAGTCCAACCAGCTGATGCCGAAGCCCGACCACCTGAGCTGGGAGGAGGCCGCCGCTCCCGGCCTGGTCAACTCCACCGCCTACCGCCAGCTGGTCTCCCGCAACGGCGCCGGCATGAAGCAGGGCGACAACGTCCTCATCTGGGGCGCCAGCGGCGGACTCGGCTCCTACGCCACGCAGTTCGCGCTGGCCGGCGGCGCCAACCCGATCTGCGTCGTCTCCAGCGAGCAGAAGGCGGACATCTGCCGCTCGATGGGCGCCGAGGCGATCATCGACCGCAACGCCGAGGGCTACAAGTTCTGGAAGGACGAGTCCACCCAGGACCCCAAGGAGTGGAAGCGCTTCGGCAAGCGCATCCGCGAGTTCACCGGCGGCGAGGACATCGACATCGTCTTCGAGCACCCGGGCCGCGAGACCTTCGGCGCGAGCGTCTACGTCACCCGCAAGGGCGGCACCATCACCACCTGCGCCTCGACCTCGGGCTACATGCACGAGTACGACAACCGCTACCTGTGGATGTCGCTGAAGCGGATCATCGGCTCGCACTTCGCGAACTACCGCGAGGCGTGGGAGGCCAACCGGCTCATCGCCAAGGGCAAGATCCACCCCACGCTCTCCAAGGTCTACTCCCTGGAGGACACCGGGCAGGCCGCCTACGACGTGCACCGCAACCTCCACCAGGGCAAGGTCGGCGTGCTCGCGCTGGCCCCCCGGGAGGGCCTGGGCGTGCGCGACGAGGACAAGCGCGCCCGGCACATCGACGCCATCAACCGCTTCCGGAACGTCTGAGGTCCGCCATGACCGAGCGTCAGCCAGCCCCGGGCAGGGCGCAGAAGGACCGGCCGTGGCTCATGCGCACGTACGCCGGCCACTCCACCGCCGAGGCGTCCAACGAGCTGTACCGCCGCAACCTCGCCAAGGGACAGACCGGTCTGTCCGTGGCCTTCGACCTGCCCACCCAGACCGGCTACGACCCCGACCACGTCCTCGCCCGCGGCGAGGTGGGCCGGGTCGGGGTCCCGGTCTCGCACGTCGGTGACATGCGCCGGCTGTTCCAGGACATCCCCCTGGAGCAGATGAACACCTCGATGACCATCAACGCCACCGCCATGTGGCTGCTGGCGCTCTACCAGGTGGTCGCCGAGGAGCAGGGTGCCGACATCACCCGGCTCCAGGGCACCACCCAGAACGACATCGTGAAGGAGTACCTGTCGCGGGGCACGCACGTGTTCCCGCCGGTGCCCTCCCTCCGTCTCACGACGGACATGATCACGTACACGGTGAACCACATCCCCAAGTGGAACCCGATCAACATCTGCAGCTACCACCTGCAGGAGGCGGGCGCCACGCCGGTCCAGGAGATCGCGTACGCGATGTCCACCGCGATCGCCGTCCTGGACGCGGTCTTCGCGTCCGGACAGATCGCCGAGGACCGCAAGGGCGACGTGGTGGCCCGGATCTCCTTCTTCGTGAACGCGGGCGTCCGCTTCATCGAGGAGATGTGCAAGATGCGGGCGTTCGGCCGCATCTGGGACAAGATCACCCGCGAGCGGTACGGCATCGACAACCCCAAGCAGCGCCGCTTCCGCTACGGCGTCCAGGTCAACTCCCTCGGGCTGACCGAGGCGCAGCCGGAGAACAACGTCCAGCGGATCGTGCTGGAGATGCTGGCCGTGACGCTCTCCAAGGACGCCCGCGCCCGCGCCGTGCAGCTGCCCGCCTGGAACGAGGCGCTGGGGCTGCCCCGCCCCTGGGACCAGCAGTGGTCGCTGCGCATCCAGCAGGTCCTGGCGCACGAGAGCGACCTGCTGGAGTACGAGGACATCTTCGAGGGCTCGCACGTGATCGAGGCCAAGGTGAGCGCCCTCGTCGAGGAGTCGCTCGCGGAGATGGACCGCATCGAGGAGATGGGCGGCGCGATGGCGGCCGTCGAGTCGGGCTACCTGAAGTCGCAGCTCGTCTCCTCGCACGCCGAGCGGCGGGGCCGGATCGAGTCCGGCGAGGAGAAGATCGTCGGCGTCAACATCCACGAGTCGACCGAGCCGAACCCGCTGACGGCCGACCTGGACGCGGCGATCCAGACGGTCGACCCGGCCGTCGAGGCCCGGGTCACCTCCGCGCTCCAGACCTGGCGCGACACCCGCTACCAGCCGCCGTTCAACCACCCGCGCCCGTGCAAGGCGCTGGAGCGGCTCAAGGAGGCCGCCCGCGGCACCGACAACCTCATGGAGGCCACCCTGGAGTGCGCCCGCGCCGGTGTCACGACCGGCGAGTGGGCCGGGGCCCTGCGCGAGGTGTTCGGCGAGTTCCGCGCCCCGACCGGCGTGTCGTCCGCGCCCGTCGCGGTGAGCGCCGAGGAGGGCACCGGGCTGGCGCTGGTGCGCCGCAAGGTGGAGCGGACGGCCCGGGACCTCGGGGTCGGCAAGCTCCGGTTCCTGGTCGGCAAGCCCGGCCTGGACGGGCACTCCAACGGCGCCGAGCAGATCGCCGTGCGGGCCCGCGACGCCGGGTTCGAGGTGGTCTACCAGGGCATCCGGCTCACCCCGGAGCAGATCGTGGACGCGGCCGTGGACGAGGACGTGCACGCGGTCGGCCTGTCCATCCTGTCCGGCTCGCACGCCCAGCTGGTGCCGGACGTGCTGGAGAAGCTCCGCAAGGCCGGCGCCGCCGACATCCCGGTGATCGCGGGCGGGATCATCCCGAACGCCGACGCCGAGCAGCTGCGCGCCGCGGGCGTGGCCGCCGTCTTCACCCCGAAGGACTTCGACATCACCGGGATCATCGGCCGTATCGTCGACGAGATCCGCACAGCGAACCAGCTCGGCCCCCTGGAGGTCCCCGCATGACACCGCCCGTCAACCGTCTGCGTCCGCGCCGCTCCTGCCTCGCGGTACCGGGCAGCAACCCGCGCTTCCTGGAGAAGGCGCAGGGGCTCCCCGCGGACCAGGTCTTCCTCGACCTGGAGGACGCGTGCGCGCCGCTGGCCAAGCCGGACGCACGGCACACCATCGTCAAGTTCCTCAACGAGGGCGACTGGACCGGCAAGACGCGGGTCGTGCGCGTCAACGACTGGACCACCGAGTGGACCTACCGCGACGTCGTCACGGTCGTCGAGGGCGCGGGGCCCAACCTCGACTGCATCATGCTGCCGAAGGTCCAGGACGCCCAGCAGGTGGTGGCGCTCGACCTGCTGCTGACGCAGATCGAGAAGACGATGGGCTTCGAGGTCGGCAAGATCGGCATCGAGGCGCAGATCGAGAACGCCCAGGGCCTCAACAACGTGAACGCGATCGCGCAGGCCTCGCCGCGGATCGAGACGATCATCTTCGGCCCGGCCGACTTCATGGCGTCCATCAACATGAAGTCGCTGGTCGTGGGCGAGCAGCCGCCCGGCTACCCGGCGGACGCCTACCACTACATCCTCATGAAGATCCTGATGGCCGCCCGCGCCAACAACCTCCAGGCGATCGACGGCCCCTACCTCCAGATCCGCAACGTCGAGGGCTACCGGGAGGTCGCGCAGCGTGCCGCGGCGCTCGGCTTCGACGGCAAGTGGGTGCTGCACCCGGGTCAGGTGGATGCCTCCAACGAGATCTTCTCGCCCTCGCAGGAGGACTACGACCACGCCGAGCTGATCCTGGACGCGTACGACTACTACACGTCCGAGGCGGGCGGCAAGAAGGGCTCGGCGATGCTCGGCGACGAGATGATCGACGAGGCCAGCCGCAAGATGGCGCTCGTCATCTCGGGCAAGGGCCGCGCCGCCGGCATGCAGCGCACCACCTCGTTCGAAGCCCCGGAGGCCTGACCACCATGCAGTTCGGACGCACCTACGAGGAGTTCGAGGTCGGGGCGGTCTACAAGCACTGGCCCGGAAAGACGGTCACGGAGTACGACGACCACCTGTTCTGCCTGCTGACCATGAACCACCATCCGCTGCACATGGACGTCAACTACGCGGAGAACACGACCGACTTCGGCAGGAACGTCGTCGTCGGCAACTACATCTACTCGCTGCTCCTCGGGATGTCCGTGCCGGACGTGTCGGGCAAGGCGATCGCCAACCTGGAGATCGAGTCGCTGAGGCACGTGGCGCCGACCTTCCACGGCGACACGATCTACGGCGAGACGACGGTCCTCGACAAGACGCCCTCCCGGTCCAAGACCGACCGCGGGATCGTCCACGTCGAGACCAAGGGCTACAAGCAGGACGGCACGCTGGTGTGTGTCTTCCGCCGCAAGGTGATGGTCCCCACCGAGACGTACATCAAGGAGCGCGGCGGCGAGCAGCCCGGCCGCCCCCAGCTCAAGGAGCAGGAGAAGTAGCCATGGCGCGACTCGCCCAGACCGCCGGTCTCACGGACGTCCAGCAGGAGATCCTCTCCACCGTCCGGGACTTCGTCGACAAGGAGATCATCCCGGTCGCGACCGGGCTGGAGCACCGCGACGAGTATCCGCAGGACATCGTCGACGGCCTGAAGGAACTCGGCCTGTTCGGCCTGATGATCCCGGAGGAGTACGGCGGTCTCGGCGAGTCGCTGCTGACGTACGCGCTGTGCGTCGAGGAGATCGCGCGCGGCTGGATGTCCGTCTCGGGCATCATCAACACGCACTTCATCGTGGCGTACATGCTCAAGCAGCACGGCACGCAGGAGCAGAAGGACCACTTCCTGCCGCGGATGGCGCTCGGCGAGGTGCGCGGGGCGTTCTCGATGTCGGAGCCGGCGCTCGGCTCGGACGTGTCGGCGATCTCGTCGAAGGCGGTGAAGGACGGCGACGCCTACGTCCTCAACGGCCAGAAGATGTGGCTGACGAACGGCGGATCGTCGACCCTGGTGGCCGTTCTGGTCCGAAGTGACGAAGGACACCCCGAGGGCACGGCGCCCCACAAGTCGATGACCACCTTCCTGGTGGAGAAGGAGCCCGGCTTCGGCGAGGTGCGCCCCGGCCTCACCATCCCGGGCAAGATCGACAAGATGGGCTACAAGGGGGTCGACACCACCGAGCTCATCATGGACGGGCTGCGCATTCCGGAGAATCGCGTGCTCGGCGGCACCACGGGCCGAGGATTTTACCAAATGATGGACGGAGTGGAGGTGGGCCGCGTGAATGTCGCGGCCCGTGGCTGCGGCGTCGCCCAGCGTGCCTTCGAGCTGGGCGTCTCCTATGCCCAGCAACGTCACACTTTCGGCAAGGCGATCGCCCAGCACCAGGCGATTCAGTTCAAGCTGGCCGAGATGGCCACCAAGGTCGAGGCCGCCCATGCGATGATGGTGAACGCAGCTCGCAAAAAGGACTCCGGGGAACGAAACGACCTCGAAGCAGGGATGGCGAAGTACCTCGCCTCCGAGTACTGCAAGGAGGTCGTGGAGGACGCCTTCCGGATCCACGGCGGCTACGGCTTCTCGAAGGAGTACGAGATCGAGCGCCTCTACCGGGAGGCGCCGATGCTGCTGATCGGTGAAGGTACCGCCGAAATCCAGAAAATGATCATCGGTCGCCGACTGCTCGAAGAGTATCGACTCCAGGGCTAGATGTCCGGGTTCGGGGTGTTTTCTCCGCGAAGAAGATCACACCCCGTCAACACTCTTCGGCCGTCGACTCCGCTTCCTGGCTTGCCCAGTTGTGGTGCGCGCCCGGTACGATCGCGAGAAAGCCGCCGTCCCCCGTAAGAGCGCGGCATCATCCGCTACGAAGGTCATCCATGCCCCACAGCCAAACCTCTGCACCTCGCGACAGCCGGACCGGCGTCCGCCTCGCGCGCGGAGCATCGCCGTGGCTCCTCCCGACCGTCGCCACCGCAGCACTCAGCCTGGCCCGTGCGCGCCGCTCCGGCGCGGCCCGGGCCGTGGCCGTACCCGCGACCGCTCTGGCGGCCGGGATGCTGTGGTTCTTCCGCGACCCCGAGCGCGAGATCGCCCGGGGCCGGGTCATCTCGCCGGCCGACGGTGTGGTGCAGAGCATCATGCCGTGGAAGGACGGACGCACCCGCGTCGCGATCTTCATGAGCCCGCTCAACGTCCACGTCAACCGCGCGCCGCTGGCCGGCACGGTGACGTCCGTGGAGCACATCCCCGGCGGGTTCGTTCCGGCGTTCAACAAGGAGAGCGAGAACAACGAACGGGTCGTCTGGCACTTCGACACCGAGCTCGGTGACATCGAGATGATCCAGATCGCCGGCGCGGTGGCCCGTCGCATCGTCCCGTACATCCCTCAGGGCACCAAGGTCGAGCAGGGCGAGCGGATCGGTCTGATCCGCTTCGGCTCGCGCGTCGACATCTACCTGCCCGAGGGCGTCGAGGTCGATGTGGAGGTCGGTCAGAAGACCGTGGCTGGGGTGACTCGCATTGACCGTGGTTGATCCCGAGACACAGGCCGGCTGGGTGCCGGAGGCCGACGACATCGACGACGACGAGGAGATGCCCCTCTCGCTCCGTCTGTCGATAGCGGACACCCTCACCCTCGGCAACGCGACGTGCGGCTTCATGGCGGTGTACTTCACCACCACCGGCATCCTGATCCCGCACCTCACCGGCAGCCAGGAGACCGGCATGGCGCGGCACAGCGCCGCCACGGCCGTCATCCTGATGCTCTGCGCCGCGGTCTTCGACCTGTTCGACGGCCTCGTCGCCCGCAAGCTGCGCTCCTCCCCCATGGGCGCGGAGCTGGACAACCTGTCGGACCTGATCAGCTTCGGTCTCGCGCCGGCGTACTTCGTGCTGGTCTACGGGATGGTCGCGGACGACGCGCACCAGCGGGTCGCGGCGGTCGGCGCCATCGTGGTCCTGCTGGCGGTGGTGCTGAGACTGGCGCGCTTCTCGTGCGTGACCGTCAAGGACGGCACGTTCCAGGGCATGCCCTCGCCGTTCGGCGCCCTCACCGTCGTGTCCATCGTGCTGCTGGAGCTGCCCTTCGTCGCCACGCTCATGGCGATCATCGGCACCGCCTGGCTCATGGTGAGCCGGGTCGAGTACCCCAAGCCCCGGGGTCGCCTCGCGGTCGCGATGCTGTCCTGGATCGTCCTGTCCATGGGCCTGCTGGCCGCGTGGGCGTTCGACGCCCCGAGCGGGCAGCTGCTCCTGCAGACCGGCTGCGCGCTCCAGCTGGTCATGGGTGCGGTCATCCCGCTGTTCGCCACGGCCCGCCGGGTGAACAACTTCCGCGACAACCGCCGCGAGGCGCGGGCCGCCCAGCTCCCGTAACCGCGCGGACGACGCCGCGAGGGCCCCGAACCGGACGGTTCGGGGCCCTCGCGCGTGAGCGGTACGGCTCAGGAGGCGCCGGGGGTGTAGCCCTGCGCCGCGGAGGACGCCTGCGCCTCCCGGACGACCGTCATGCCGCCCACGGCGTCCTTGTCGGGCCGCAGGATGACGCTCTCCTTCGAGGAGGCCGCCTTCGGGTCGCCGAAGTCCTGGGTGATGCCGAACCCGGGGTCGAAGGCGTCGATGGTCAGCAGCGCCTTGTCGACACCCTCCCGGGTGAGGTCCTTGGCGGCGCACGCCTTCTTCAGGGCCTCGCCGAACGCGGAGGCCCCCGTCCAGCCCGCCACCACGCCGTTGTCGAGGCCGTCGTCGGGGTAGGCGGCCCGGTAGTCGGCGACCAGCTTCTTCGCCTGCGGGGTGTCGGCACCGATCGGCAGGGACGGCGAGGCCACGTAGTAGTTCGCCTCCAGCGCCGCCGCGGCCGGGGTGGCGAGGAGCTGCGGGGCGTACGCGGAGTTGTTCCCGATGATCGGCACGCCGAACCTGCTCGCCGCCGCGACCCCGACCAGCGAGGCCGCCTGCCGCGGGCCCGCGCTGATCACGATGGCCTTGACCCCGGCCTTCTTCAGCGCGACGACCTGCCCGGTCATGTCGTTGTCGGTCGGCTTGATCTTCTGCTCCACGACCTTCAGGCCGGCCTTCCTCGCCATGTAGCGGGACCCGGTCAGGGCGTTCTCGCCGTAGTCCCCCTCGAAGTACACGTGCCCGATCCGGTCCCCCTCGGCCAGGCCCTTCTCCTTCATCAGGAAGTCGATGGCGTTGATCGTCTCGATGTCGTACGTGGAGCCGATGACCCGGATGTAGGGGCTGCCCAGCAGGGTGGCCGACCATGCCTGCGGCAGGACGAGCGCCTTGTCCGAGCCGTCGATGCGCTGTTTGACGGCGGCGACGAAGGGCGAGCCGATGAACTGGGCGAACCCCAGCACCTTCGGCGCCAGCTCGGTGTAGCCGGAGACCGCCTTCTGCGGGTCGTAGCCGTGGTCCCGGACGGTCAGGGCCAGCCGGTAGCCGCAGATCCCGCCGTCGGCGTTGACCTGCTTGACGTACAGCTGCTGGGCCTGCGTGACGCTCTTGCCGAGGGTCGCGTACACGCCGGTCATGTCGGTGAGCACACCGAGGTTGATCGTCTTGCCCTTGATGCCGTCGCCGGTTCTCACCCCGCCGGCGGCCTGCTTGTCCCCACCGCCGTCCTCGGCCTTGGAACTGCAGCCTGCCAGCACCAGCAGTGCGGCCAGCGCCCCGGCGGCCATCCTGGCCGTGTGCGTCGTTCTCATCGTTCCTCCCCTGCTGCGGCCCCGGGACGGGGCCGGACGCGGAGCCGGGCGGCCACCCTCACCAGGCCGCCCGGCACAAAGAGCACCACCGCCACGACGGCGGCGCCGTACAGGTAGCGGGCCGCCTCACCGGGTGCGATCCCGCCGGTCCCCGGGTCGGAGACCAGGGGGAGCGCGTCGCTGTAGCGGGTGAGGAGCTGCGGCAGCAGGGAGACGAAGACGGCCCCCACCACCGCCCCCGGTACCGAGCCGAGACCACCGATGACGATCATGGCGAGGTACTCCAGCGACAGCGTGATCCCGAAGTAGTCCGGCACGGTCCGCTGGAAGACCAGGGCGAGCAGCACGCCCGCCGCCCCCGCGTACATCGAGGACAGGACGAACACGGCCGCCCGGTAGCGGGCGACCGGCACGCCGATCACCCCGGCCGCGATCCGGTGGTCGCGGATCGCGTTCATGGCCCGGCCCGGACGCCCGCGCAGCACCCCGCGGGCGAACAGCGCGCAGCCGACGAGCAGCACGAGCCCCGCATACCAGAGTTTCTCCGCCGACCCGAACGGAACGGCCCAGACGACGACCTCGCGCTCGTCGAAGGTGAGGCCGAACAGGCTGAGCGGCGGGACGTCGCGGCCGTTGAAGCCGCCGGTCAGGTCGGTGGCGTTGAACAGCACGTGCTGCCCGATGAAGATCAGGGCGAGGGTGGCGATGCCCAGGTAGGCGCCGCGCAGCCGGCCCGCGATCGGGCTGAACAGCCCTCCGGCGATCCCGGAGACCGCCACGGCGAGCACCGCGGCGAGCCAGGCCGGCAGGCCCAGACCGGCCGGGCCGGCGTCCCCGTCGGCGGCGAACACGCAGTAGCCGTAGGCGCCGACCGCGAGGAAGAAGGCGTGGCCCATGGAGAGCTGGCCGGTCGCCCCGGTGAGCAGGTTCAGGCCGATCGCGCCGATCGCCGCGGCCATCGCGAACAGTCCGGCCTGGAGCCAGAAGCGGTCCAGGTAGAAGGGCAGCGCGAGCAGCAGGGCGGCGCCCGCGGCCCACAGCAGGGGCCGTGCGGGGGGCCGCCGCAGAAGGGGCCGACGCGCGGTGCGCGGCGCTTGGTCCGCCGCGTCGCGGGTGAGGACCTCAGACACGGGCGAGCTCCTTCGTGCCGAACAGCCCGGCGGGCCGGATGAGCAGGATCGCGACCATCACGAGGTAGGGCGCGAGGTCGCCGAGGCCGCGCCCGAGGAAGGTCAGGTCGCTCTGGTAGCCGGTGGCGAGCGACTCGGTGACGCCGACGAGGAGTCCGCCGACCAGCGCACCCGTCGTGGAGTCGAGCCCGCCGAGGATGGCCGCGGGGAACGCCTTGAGCGCGGCGAGCGAGGTGGCGCGCTCCAGCCCCGGGGTGGGGAAGACGGTCAGGAACAGGGCGGCCACGGCGGCGAGGGAGCCCGCGACCGCCCAGGCGCCGAGCGACACCCGGCCGAGCCGCACCCCCATCAGGGCGGCGGTCTCCGGGCTCTCCGCTGCGGCCCGCATGGCCACACCCCAGGAGGTGAGGCGGAACGCGAGCAGGAACGCGGTGATGAGCAGGGCCGCCGTGACGAACGCGGCGATCCGGGTGTGCGCGAGGGAGACCGGCCCGACGGTCAGGACCGCGTTGCCCCAGGGGTCGCCCATCGCCAGCACGTGCGTGCCGATCCGCCGGGTCAGTTCGGTGGTGAGCAGGATGTCCACGCCGATGGTGACGATGGCGAGGACGCTCTGGTCGGTGCCCCGGTGGCGCCGCATCACCAGGAACTCCACCGCGGCCCCGACGACGGCCGCGCCCGCGATGCCGGCCAGCAGGGCGGGCCAGAAGCCGAGGGTGTCGTGGAGCGTCGCGGTGACGTAGCCGCCTGCCAGGAGCAGGGAGGCGTGCGCGAAGTTCACGACCTCGGTGGCCCGGAAGATGACGACGAAGCCGAGGGCGATGAGGGCGTAGACGGAGCCCATGGACAGCCCGTTGAGCAGGAGTTCCACGAAGGTGCTCATGACCGGTTCCCCTCTGGTTCGGCCCGCTCGCCCAGGTAGGCGCGCACCACCGCCGGGTCGTTCTGTACGTCGGCGGGGGCGCCGCCGGCGATGCGGCGCCCGAAGTCCAGTACGGTCACCGCGTCAGCGAGCCGCATCACCACCCCCATGTCGTGTTCCACCAGGACGATCGAGATGCCGAGGCTGTCGCGGACGCCCGCGACGACCGAGGCGGTACGGCGCCGCTCGTCGGCGGTCATGCCGGCGACGGGTTCGTCGAGGAGCAGCACCCGCGGCTCCATGCACAGCGCGCGGGCCAGTTCGGCGAGCTTCTGCTGCCCGTAGGGCAGGGAGCCGGCGGGCTGGTCGAGCCGGTCCTCCAGGCCGACGAACGCGGCGATCTCGCGGACGCGTTCGCGGTGGCGCCGGTCCTCGCGGGCCGCCGAGGGCAGGCGCAGCCCGGCGGCGAGGAATCCGGCGCGGGTGAGCCGGTGCCGGCCGAGCAGCAGGCAGTCCTCGACGGTGGCGTGCGGCGGGAGCGCGAGGTTCTGGAAGATGCGGGCCACGCCGAGGCCGGCGATGCGGTGCGGTGGCAGCCCGGTGAGTTCGCGGTCGCCGAGACGGACACTGCCGGACGCCGGCCGGCAGACTCCGGACAGCACGTTGAAGCAGGTCGACTTGCCCGCCCCGTTGGGTCCGATCAGCGCGTGCACGGTGCCCGGCCGGACGGTCAGGCTCACCCCGTCGAGCGCGGTCAGCCCCGCGAAGCGGACCGTGACGTCGCGGACCTCCAGCGGCGGGATGTCCGGCCCCGCGGCGCTCCCGGGGTCCGCGGCGGCGCCCCGGTCCGGGCCCGGCCCGCGGGCGGGCGCTCCGGGCGGCGGGCCGGTGTCCGCACCGGCCGGGCCGCCCGGGGCGGTGTGCCGTGGTGCCGCCGCGTGGTCGTCCTGCACGGCCGCTCACCCCTTCCAGGGGGACAGGGTCGGATGGCCCGCGCGTCCGGCCGCCCCGTCGGCGGCGGCGTCCTCGTCGACGACGCCGAGGTAGCGGCGGCGCACCTCGTCGGAGGCGGCGAGGTCGTCCGCGGCACCGGACAGGGTCACCTCGCCCACCTCCAGGACGAACGCGGTGGCGGCGAGCCGCAGGGCGAGGGCCGCGTTCTGTTCGACGAGCAGCACGGAGGTGCCCTGCTCGTTGATCTCGCGGATGGTGTCGGCGATCCGTTCGGCCATCAGCGGGGCGAGCCCGAGCGAGGGCTCGTCCAGGAGCAGGACCCGGGGCGCGCCCATGAGGGCCCGGCCGACGGCGAGCATCTGCTGTTCCCCTCCGGACAGCAGTCCGGCCCGCTGCCGGGCCCGGTCGGCGAGCACCGGGAACAGGTCGTGGACGCGCCGCAGTGCCCGCGCCCGCTCCGCCCGGCCGCCGGTGCCGCCGAGCCCCCCGGCGCGCAGGTTGTCCGCGACCGTCATCCGGGCGAACACCCGCCGCCCTTCGGGGACCTGGGACACTCCGGCGGCCACCACCCGGTCCGGGGTCAGCCGGTCCAGCGGCCGGCCGCCCAGCGTGACCGTGCCGCCGGTGACGGCTCCCCCGTGGAAGGAGAGCGTCCGGCACACCGCCCGCAGCAGCGTCGACTTGCCGGCGCCGTTGCCGCCGAGGACCGTCACGACGGTTCCCTCCGGCACCTCCAGCGACACGTGGCGCAGCGCGCGCACGGGGCCGTAACCGACCGACAGATCCCGCACGAGCAGAGCGGACCCGCCCATGGCACCTCCCTTGTCCCGTCTCGGTGTGGCGCTCACCTCAGCACCGGCGCGGCGGCCCGTCCACGGCCCGCGGCCGAAACGCGGCGGGGGCCCAGCGGTGGTGGCCACCCGTTGTGCACGCGCACAACACCGCGTGTCAGGGGCCTGTGCGAGCCCCCTCCGGGGTGGCATCCTCCGGCCATGGGAGGGCGCAGACCGCGGACCGGTCATGACTGGAAGCTGCTCGCGGAGTCGTGTACGGCTCTGCTGGAACGGCTGCCCGAACTCGTCGACGAGCACGTCGGGCAGCTCGCCGCGTACTCGCCCGTCTACGGGCAGGTACTGCCGCACGACCAGCAGTGGCGCGAGGCGGAGGCCGCGATGCGCATCGGCATCACGGCGATCTCCGCGCCCCGGGACTCGCCGCGCCGGGATCTGCAGCACGCCGAGGAGGTCGGGCGGCGGCGGGCCCGGCAGGGGCTGCCGCTGGAACTCGTCGTGCACGCCTACCGCTGCGCGGGCTACCTGGTGTGGGACGCGCTGATGGAGAGCGCGGCCGGCCGGGACCCGGAGCGCCTCGCCGTGCTCGTGCGCTGCGCCACGATGGTGTGGTCGGCGGTCGACGCGCAGGCGGCGACCGCGTCGCAGGCGTATCTCGCCACCGAGCGGGAGCTGCGGCGGCGCACGGACGAGCAGTTGCAGGCCCTGCTCGACGCGCTGCTGGAGGGTCAGGAGGCGCCGGGCCTCGCGGCTCGGGCCGCCGCCGGACTTGACCTGCCCGAGCACGGCGCCTACGCGGTCGTCGTGCTGCGCGCCGAGCGGCACGACGCCCGGGACGGCAGAGAGGGACGGGACGGCCGGGAGGGACGGGACGGCCGGGAGGGGTGCGGCCGGCCGATGCTCGGCGCGGGGCTGCGGTTCATCTGGCGGATGCGGGCCGACTGCGAGATCGGTGTGGTGGCGCTGGACGCCGGTCAGGGTCTGGACGCGGTGGCCCGGCTGCTGGACGGGCGGCGCGCGGGTCCGGGCGGGATCAGCCCGGTGGTGTCGGGGCTGGGCGAGCTGGGGCGGGCCCGTCGCTGGGCTGAGCTGGCGCTGCGCACCTGTCCGCCGGACGCGCGCGGCGTCGTCCGCCTCGACCAGCGGATGCCGACGGCTCTGGTGGTGAGCGAGCCCGATCTGGCGGGGCGGCTGGTGTCGGACGTGTTCGGCTCGCTGCTGGAGCTGGAGCCCGGCGACCGGGCGGTGCTGATCGAGACCCTCGACATGTGGCTGGCCTGCGAGGGGTCGGCGGGCCGGGCGGCGGGACGCCTGTACTGCCACCGCAACACCGTCTTCAACCGGCTGCGCCGGCTGGAACAGCTGACGTGCCGCTCCCTGGCCCGGCCCCGGGACCTGATCGAGATGACCCTGGCGCTGGACGCGTACCGGCTGGCCGGCGGGCACGGCTGAGGCGGACGCGGCGGGCTGCCCCGGTCCCGCCCCGTGGCGGCCGGGCGGTGGCGCCCGGCGGGATCGACGGCGAGGCCGGGTCACCGGGGCCGGGGGCCGGGGCCAGGTGCCGCCCGGCCCCGCCCCAACCGGCCCCGGGCCCGTTGCCCGGGGGCCGAGCGGGCCC
Organism: Streptomyces sp. NPDC048566; assembly: GCF_043199735.1. Classification (NCBI taxonomy): domain Bacteria; kingdom Bacillati; phylum Actinomycetota; class Actinomycetes; order Kitasatosporales; family Streptomycetaceae; genus Streptomyces; species Streptomyces sp. NPDC048566. The sequence continues at coordinate 312,369 of NZ_JBICWL010000007.1, read as the reverse complement.
GGAGCAGCGGGCGGCCGGGCACGCGGAGGACCCACGCGAGGCGGCACTCCAGGCACAGCGAGCGGGCCTTGGGCCGGGCACGGGCGGAGGCCCGGAACCGGGCGGCCGGCGCGCCCGGCGGGCTCAGGCCGGGAGGTCGCGCCCGATGTTCTCCGCCACCCGCTCCAGGATCGGGCCGGCGTCGGCGATGCACCGCGCGACGTCCGGCTCGACCTCGGTGAGCGGGTAGGCCCGCCGGATGCCGGCGGCGCCGAGGGCCTGCGGCGCGAGGGTGACGCGGCCGCAGACCGCGACGACCTCCTTGCCGTCGGCCCGGGCGGCCGAGGCGACCCCCGCGGGGGCCTTGCCGTGCAGGGTCTGCTCGTCGAGGGACCCCTCCCCGGTGATGACCAGGGTGGCCCGCTCCAGCGCCGCCGCGAACCCGAGGACGTCGAGCATCACGTCGATGCCGGGACGGAAGCGGGCGCCGAGGACGAGGGCCCCGTAGCCGATGCCGCCGGCGGCTCCCGCGCCGGGCGCAGCGGCGTACGCGGCGGCCTTCGGGCCGATCGCCGTCTCCAGCACCGCGGCGAAGTGGGCGAGCGCCGCGTCCAGTGCGGCCACGTCGCCGGGGCTCGCGCCCTTCTGCGGGCCGTACACCGCGGGGGCTCCCGTGGGCCCGGTCAGCGGGTTGTCCACGTCGCTGGCGAGGACGAGGTCGACATCGGCGAGCCGCCCGTCCAGGCCCGACAGGTCCGCGCTGCGCACCGCGCCGAGCGCCGCGCCGCCGGGCGCCACCGGCACACCGTCCCCGTCCAGGAAGCGCGCGCCGAGCGCGGACAGCATGCCGGCGCCGCCGTCCGTGGTCGCGCTGCCGCCGACGCCGAAGACGATGGTCCGCGCGCCGGCGTCGAGCGCGGCGCGCAGCAACTCCCCGGAGCCGTACGTCGAGGCGGTCAGCGGCGCGAAGACGCCCTCGGGCAGCCGCTGCAAGCCGCTCGCCTCGGCCATCTCGACGACCGCCGTGTCCCCGCGCAGCGCGTACGCGGCGCGCACCTCGGTGCCCAGCGGCCCGGCCACGGTCACCTCGCGGCGCTCGAAGCCGGCGGCGACCGCCGCGTCGACGGTGCCGTCGCCGCCGTCGGCCACGGGAAGCGACTCGACCTCGATCCCCGGCACGGCCCGGCGCAGTCCGGCCGTGACCCGCTCGGCGACCTGCACGGCCGTCAGCGATCCCTTGAACTTGTCCGCGGCGATGAGCACACGGGGGGTCCCCTTCACTGCAGCGTCTGCCACCTTGCATTCCCCTTGCTTTCGGGCCTTGCACACGTCAAGGCAGTCGCGCCGCTGCGACCATAACCGGAGGACGCCCCCGCCGTCATGCCCCGACCGGCGGGCGGGACGCACCATGGCGGCCCCGCCCGCCCGTCGGCCGAAGGGCCCCGGGCCGCCCGCCGCCGCGCGGACGGCGCAGGCCGCGCACCGGGGCGGGGCGCGGGTGCCGCCCCCGGCCGCGTGCCGAGGGGCAGGTGTGCCCGGAAGCGGGTAGACCCCCACCATGACCCCTGTGGGCAGCGAACTCGCCGACCGCGTCCTCGGCGGCTGGCTGGGCCGGATCGCGGGCAACATGCTCGGCAAGCCGGTCGAGCGGGGCGACCGCTGGACCCGCGACCGCATCGACCGGTATCTGCGGCGGACCTCGGCCCTTCCGCTGACCGACTACCTGCCCGCACCGCCCGGCGGCGCCGCGAGCGAGGAGTTCCCGCTGCGCCCGGACTGGCCCGGCTGCGTGCGCGGGGCGATCCACGGCAGCGTCCGCGACGACGACGTGGACTACGCGATCCTCGGCCTCCACCTGCTGGAGACCCACGGATTCGGCTTCAGCACCGAGCAGGTCGGGGATCTGTGGCTGCTGCGCCTGCCCTACCTCCAGACGTTCACGGCGGAGCGCGCCGCCTACCGCAACCTCGCCCAGGGCCTGCGGCCGCCGCTGACGGCGACGTACGACAACCCCTACCAGGAGTGGATCGGCGCCCTGATCCGCGCCGACGTCTACGGCTGGACCTGTCCCGGCGCCCCGCGCGCCGCCGCGTCCCTGGCCCGCCGGGACGCGGTGCTGTCGCACACCGGGAACGGGGTGTACGGCGCCATGTGGGCGGCGGCGCTGATCTCCGCCGCGTTCACCGCCCCGAGCATCCGGGACGCGCTGGACACCGCACTGGGCGTGATTCCCGCGAGCAGCCGCCTGTCCCGGGCGGTGCGGCGGGTGCTGGCCCTGCACGAGACCGGGATGAGCTGGTCGGACACGCTGACGACGCTGTCCGAGGAGACGGCGGGTCTCGGCTGGATCCACACCGTCCCGAACGCGGCGGTGCTGACGGCGGGGCTGCTCCACGGGGACGGCGACTTCACCCGCACCGTCACGCTGACCGTCCGGGGCGGACTGGACACCGACTCCAACGGCGCGACGGCCGGCTCGGTGGCGGGCGTGCTGACCGGGGCGGACGCGATTCCGACGCAGTGGAAGGAGCCGCTGGAGGACACCGTCCGCAGCGCGGTGTTCGGTTTCGACGGGGCCGCCATCAGCGACCTGGCCCGCCGCACGGTCGCGCTGGCGCGGGCACGTGTCGCGGCGGAGGCGGGCACGGCCCCGGCCGCCGAGGCGGTGTCCGGATCGGGCGCCCGGCCGGGTGCCTGACCGGGGACGCGGCGTCCGGGAGGAACGGGCGCACGCGATCGCGCGCAGGCCCCCGAGGCGCACGGGACCCGCAGGCCCCCGAGGCACATGAAGCCCGCAGGCCCTGGGGCACACGGGGCAAGCAGGACCCGGGGCGCGTGCGCGTGCGCGCCGGGCCGGGAGCCCCGGAGCGGCGGGGACCCCGCGGTCCGTGACGCCGGGGGCTCGGGTCCCGTGAGGAGGGTGATGCGGTGCCTGCGCGGCCGTGGACGCGGTGCCCACGAGACCGGCGGCGGCACCATGTCTGCACACCGCGGGGTCGGCGCCCGCCAAGCCGGGGACGCGGCGCCCGCGCCCGGCGGAAACGCGATGCCCACCAGACCGGCGGCACGATGCCTGCACACCGCGGGGCAGGCGCCCGCCAGGCCGACGACGCGACGCCCGCACACGGCGGGGACCGGTGCCCGCCCCGCCGCACCGCCGCCCGGCTCGCCGGCCGTCACGGCCGTGCGGCCGCCCCTGCCGTCGCCGCGCTCGTTACCCTTCCCGGATGACGACTTCGGACTTCGCCGCCTACATCGCCGGCCTGCCACGCATCCTGGCCGGAGCGGCCGCCCTCCTGCGGGACGCCGAGGGAAGGGTGCTGCTCGTGGAGCCGAACTACCGCGACGGCTGGGGCCTTCCGGGCGGCACGGTGGAGTCGGACGACGGGGAGAGCCCGCGCCAGGGCGCGCGCCGCGAGACCGCGGAGGAGATCGGCCTCGACGTGGAAGTCGGCCGGCTCCTGGCCGTCGACTGGGTGCAGGGCCCGGGGCGGCCTCCGCTGGTCGCCTACCTCTACGACGGCGGGGTCCTCGGCGCCGGCGACCTCGCCGCGATCCGGCTCCAGGAGGAGGAACTGCTGTCCTGGCGCCTGGTGCCGCGCGCCGAACTGGACGCGTATCTGCCGGCCGCCCTGGCACGACGCGTCCACGCGGCGCTCGACGTGCTGGACGGGCGGGGCGCGGGCGCCGCGGAGCTGGAGAACGGGCACCCGGTGGGCTGACCGTGCGCGGCGCCCGGCACGGCGGACCGGGGATCAGCCCAGGATGCGGCGCTTCTGCTCCTCGAACTCCGCCTCGCTCAGAACGCCCTGGGCCTTCAGGTCGCCGAGCTGCTTGAGCTGGTCGATCTTGCTCGTCATGTCGTCCGCGGGCGGCGCGGCGGCGGGCGCCGGCTGCTGGTACGCCTGGGAGGGCGCCTCCTGCTGGGCCCAGCGACCCGCCTGACGGCGGGACACGCGGTTGGAGACGGCGGTGGCCGTGCCGGCCACCACAGCGGTGCGGGCGACCCCGCGGAGAAGACCTGGCACGACGATTTCCTTTCACACGCGGGGCGGCGGGGGCGGTGCCGGATCATTCCGGCGGCCCTCCGACCGGCCGTCGCACGGGAGGGGCCGGGGCCCGGGAATCCGGGCGGAGGCGGTCCGGGCGGACGCTTCCATTGCAGCACCGGGGTGCCCCGTCCGCACCTCGGTCGGGGGCCGGATCGGTGCGGTGGCCGAGATCTGCCGGTGCGTCATTCCCGTGGCAAGCTGGCAGCGTGGGCCATCGGCCTTCACCCGGCCGGTGGCGTGATCTCACGCACTGAGGAGTTCGCCATGGCTACGACGGATATGCACCGGCGCGACGCCGGTGGCAGTTCGGGCATGTGGGTGTCGGGCTGGACCGCTTTCGCCGGGGTCATGATGATCTTCGGCGGGGCGATGGCCGTCTTCCAGGGCATCGCCGCCATCGCCCAGGACGACCTGTTCGTCACCACACGCAACTACACCTACAGCTTCGACCTGACGAGCTGGGGCTGGATCCATCTCGTCCTGGGCGTCCTCGTCGTCGTCGCGGGCATCTCGCTGTTCCGGGGCATGATGTGGGCCCGGGTCGTGGGCGTGGCCCTGGCGGGCCTGTCCATGATCGCCAACTTCATGTGGCTGCCGTACCAGCCGGTGTGGGCGATCGTGCTGATCGCGATCGACGCCTTCGTCATCTGGGCGCTGTGCGTCGGCCCCGGCCGGGACGCCCGCGCGCAGTAGGCGCGGCCCCGCCGGTCCGGTGCCGCCCCGAGGCGCACCGGACCGGCGGGGGGCGAAGCGGACGCGGGTGGGCCCTGCACTCGATCGAGTGCAGGGCCCACCGGCGTATCGAGAGCCGGGACCGCCGAACGTGGGGGGGGGGGGGGGGGGCCCCCCCCCCCCCCCCCCCCCCCCCCCCCCCCCCCGGGGGGGGCCGGGCCCCCCCCCCCCGCGCCGGGGC
>NZ_JBICWL010000007.1:0-307415 GCF_043199735.1 Streptomyces sp. NPDC048566 | reverse complement strand
GCCCCCCGGGGTTGCGGGCGGGGGGCCCCCGCGCGGGGGGGGGCGCGCGGGGCCCCCCCGCCCCCGGCGCCCCCCACGTCCGTCACACGGGGCGGGCGCGCGTCACCCGGCCTCCGTCGCGTCGAGGGCGGCGAGTACGGCGGGCACGGGGATGCGCCCGGAGGCGACCAGCTGGGCGCCGCCGCGCCGCAGGGCGGTGGCGAACGGGGCGGCCCACAGGTTCTCGTAGACGAGGATGCCCGCGGAGTTGCCGGGCTCCAGGGCCCGGCCGGCCTCGGCGATGTCGTCCTCGCCCAGCAGTCCGGAGGAGACGCCGTCGAAGACGGACAGGTCCAGCGCCCCGTCTCCGGTCAGGTCGGCGATCTCCAGCCCGGCCACCGAACCGTCCTCCTCCTTCTTCACGAACAGGAGGTCGAGGATGCGGATGAGTCCGCGGTCCACGAGATCGACCAGCAGGGGAAACCCCTCGCCCGTCATCCGGCTGCCGGGAAACTCGATGACCACGTAGTCGATCGGTCCCATCTCGACAAAATCGTCTTCGCTCACGGCTGCATCCCTGGGTGGTCGGTCGCGGAAGTCCCCCCTCGATTCCCCTCCATTGCAGCACCGGACCGATGCCGACGCACGTTCACGCGGCGCCCGCCGCGCGGCCCGCCGGCACCGGCGGGCCGCGCCCGACTCGCCGGACATATCACCCGGCACTACCGTGAGGGACGGGGGCCGGGCACCTTTGATTCCGACCTGCGGGCCCGGACCGCGACCTTGGGACGGTGGCCGGTATGACGCCCGAACATCCGGCCGACGGCCGGACCCCGCACCGCACTCCGAAGGAGCGGGCAGCGCTCGGCAAGGCCGCCCGCGCCTCCGCTCCCCGCTCCGGGCACGCCGACTTCACGCCCTCGCCGAAGCGGCCCGACCCGGTGGACGTCATCGAGGAGCAGTCGGCGAACCGGCTGCCCGAACTCGTGCCGATCCGCTACGGCAGGATGACGGAATCTCCCTTCCGCTTCTACCGGGGCGCCGCCGCCATCATGGCCCGCGACCTCGCCGACACGCCCCGGTCCGGCATCAGGACCCAACTGTGCGGCGACGCGCACCTGTTGAACTTCCGTCTGCTGGCTTCCCCGGAACGCCGGCTGATGTTCGACATCAACGACTTCGACGAGACCCTGCCCGGCCCGTGGGAGTGGGACGTCAAACGGCTGTCCGCCAGCCTCGTCATCGCGGGCCGGGCCAACGGCTTCGGCACCAAGGAGCGGGCCGGCATCGTCCGGGCCACCGTGCGCTCCTACCGCGTGTGGATGCGCCGCTTCGCGGAGTTGGGCAACCTGCCCGTCTGGTACACCCGGTTCGACGAGGACTGGGTCCGCACGCACTTCGCGGGCGAGCTCAGCGAGCGGGCCCGCACCCGCTGGTCGCAGTCCGCCGCCAAGGCCCGCACCCGCGACAGCGCCCAGGCCTTCGGCAAGCTCACCCACGTCGTCGACGGCCGCGCCCGCATCATCTCGGACCCGCCGCTGGTCACCCCGCTCGACGAACTGCTTCCCGACGTCGAACGCGACGCGCTGGAAACCCAGTTCCGCCGGCTGATCGGCTCCTACGGCCGCAGCCTGAACTCCGACCGCCGGTTCCTGCTGGAGCAGTACCGGGTCGCCGACGTGGCCCGCAAGGTCGTCGGCGTCGGCAGCGTGGGAACCCGCTGCTGGATCATCCTGCTGCTGGGCCGGGACGACGGCGATCCGCTGCTCCTCCAGGCCAAGGAGGCCGACGAGTCGGTGCTCGCGCCGTTCGCGGGCGCCAGCAGGTACCCGACGCAGGGCGAGCGGGTGGTCTCCGGGCAGCGGCTCATGCAGGCCACCAGCGACATCTTCCTCGGCTGGGAGCGGGTCGACGGCATCGACGGCCGCCGACGGGACTTCTACCTGCGGCAGTTGAGGGACTGGAAGGGCATCGCACAGCCCGAGGCGATGGTCCCCTCCGGCATGCGGGCCTTCGGCGAACTGTGCGGGGCGACCCTCGCCCGCGCGCACGCGCGCTCCGGCGACCGCATCGCGATCGCCTCCTACCTCGGCGGCGGCGACGTCTTCGACCGGGCGCTGGTGACGTTCGCGGAACGCTACGCCGACCAGAACGAACGCGACCACCAGGCACTCGTCGACGCCGTCCGCTCCGGCCGGGTCCGGGCCGAGGCGGCCTGACCGCGACGCCCCGGGGGCGCGTCCCGGCTCCACGGCCCCCGCGGCGCCGCACGACAAGGAGACCAGCATGGACCGCTATCCGCCCATCGCCGACCACGGTCTCATCGGGGACCTCCAGACCGCCGCCCTCGTGTCGTCGCACGGCGTGGTCGACTGGTTCGCGGCGCCCCGCTTCGACTCCCCCAGCATCTTCGCCGCCCTCCTGGACCACGAGGGCGGCGGCTACTTCCGGCTCGCGCCCGAACATCCCGAGGGCACCTGGAAGCAGTTGTACTACCCCGACACCGCCCTGCTGGTGACCCGCTTCCTGTCCCCGGACGGCGTGGGCGAGGTCCTCGACCACATGCCGGTCGTCACCGACCGGACGCCCACGGACCGGCACCGTCTGGTGCGCGTCGTGCGCTGCGTGCGCGGCACCGTGCACTTCACCCTGGAGTGCCGGCCCCGCTTCGACTACGCGCGCACCGGCCACGAACTCGAACTCGGCACGGACACCGCCACGTTCCGGGCGCCGGGCACCACCGCCCACCTCCAGGGAGGCATCCCCCTCGAACGCGACGGCCAGGACGTGCGGGGCGGCATCACCCTGCGCAACGGGGAGACGGCGGGCGTCGTGTTCACGGTGTGCGGCCAGGACAGTGCGGCGCCCCCGGCGCCCACCGTCGAGGCGATCACCGAGGAGGTGTGGGACAACGTCGACTTCTGGCAGCGGTGGGTGCGCACCTCCACCTACCACGGCCGGTGGCTGGAGATGGTGCACCGCTCGGCGATCACCCTCAAACTCCTCACCTACGCCCCGACCGGAGCCCCGGTCGCCGCCGCCACCATGGGGCTGCCCGAGCAGGTCGGCGGCGAACGCAACTGGGACTACCGCTACACCTGGGTGCGCGACGGCTCGCTGTCGGTGCGCGCGCTCCTCGACCTCGGACACGTGGAGGAGGCGACCCGGTTCACCCACTGGCTGGGCGAACGCTTCGCCGACCGGGCCGGAACCGCGGGCGAACCGCTGCAGATCATGTACCGGGTCGACGGCGACCCGAACCTGACGGAGGAGATCCTGGAACACTTCGAGGGCTACCGGAACTCCTATCCCGTCCGCGCGGGCAACGCCGCCGCGGACCAGTTGCAGCTCGACATCTACGGCGAGGCGCTGTACGCCCTGGCGCAGGGCCGCGAGATCGGCGAGCAGGCCGGCTACCACGGCTGGAAGGGCCTGGCCCGCACGCTGGACTGGCTCGCCGACTCCTGGGACCGGCCCGACGAGGGCATCTGGGAGACCCGCGGCGGACGCCGGGACTTCACCTACAGCCGGGTGATGTGCTGGGCGGCCTTCGACCGGGGGCTGCGCCTGGCCGCCGACTTCAGCAGGCCGGCCGACACCCGGCGCTGGACGCAGGCCCGCGACGCCATCCTCGAACAGGTCATGGAACGGGGCTGGAGCGACAAGGAGCAGGCCCTCGTGCAGCACTACGACGGCGACGTCCTCGACGCCTCGCTGCTGCTGGCGCCCCGGGTCGGCTTCATCTCGCCGCGCAGCCCCGGATGGCTGTCCACCCTCGACGCCATGGAACGCGTCCTGGTGTCGGACAGCCTGGTCTACCGCTACGACCCGCAGGCCTCCCCCGACGGACTGCGCGGCGGCGAGGGGACGTTCAGCCTCTGCACCTTCCTGTACGTCGACGCGCTCGCCCGCGCGGGGCGGCTCCCCCAGGCCCGCTACGCCTTCGAGAAGATGCAGACGTACGCCAACCACGTGGGCCTGTTCGCGGAGGAGATCGGCCCGAGCGGCGAGCAGCTCGGCAACGTCCCGCAGGCGTTCACCCACCTGTCCCTGATCATGGCCGCGACGACGCTGGACGAGTCCCTGGACCGCGCTTTCGAGGCGCGGCCGGCTTGAACGGCGGGATGTCGGGCCCCTGCGGCAGGAGTTCGACGGTGACGAAGGAGACGACCGCGGCGAGGACGATCACCGGGACGGTCCCCGAGTTGCCGACCATGAGGACCACCAGCACCACGCAGCTGACGGGGAGCCGGAGCGCCGCGGCGGAGGCGGCGGCCATGCCGGCCGCCATCGCGGGCACCACACCGAATCCCGGGAGCGGCGCGAGCAGCGCCCCGGTGGCACCGCCGAGGAACAGCGCGGGGAAGACCGGGCCTCCGCGCAGGCTGCCCAGGCACAGCGCGTAGGCGACCGCCTTGAGCAGCACCACGGCGACCAGGCTGCCGACCGACCAGGCGTGCGGGTCGCCGGCGAGCTGCTCCAGGGTGCTCTGCCCCGACAGCGCGACCTCGGACGGGGAGCGCCCGGTGATCCCCGCGTACAGGGCCGCGCAGCCGGCCGCGCCGAGCGCGCACAGCACCGTGGTGCGCAGGATGTGCGCGGACACGGCGCGGGCGACGATCCGACCGCCGACGATCACCCAGTGGACGCCGACGCCGATGGCGAGGGCCATGAGCACCGACCAGACGACGTCCCCGGTGTCGAGGCTGGGCGGTGCGGGCAGCCCGACCTTCAGGGACCCGGTCTTCAGCCCGGTCCAGTCGCCGAACCCGGTGAACACGATCGCGCCGACGCCGCTGGAGAGCAGGGCCGGGAGCATCACGGCGAACAGCTGGGCCCCGCCGACGCCGGCGACCTCCATCAGCAGGACGGCTCCGACGAGCGGGCTGCCGAAGATCGCCGAGATCGCCGCCGCGGCGCCGGCGGCGCCGAGCAGCGCCGTGCCGGCCTTGGTCGCGGGAGCCCGCAGCAGGTCCCGGAAGAACAGCGCGAGCCCGCCGCCGAGCGCGATCAGCGGTGCCTCGGGGCCGAGGACGGCCCCCAGCGGGAGGCTGGCCAGGGCCGCGAGGACGACTCCGGGGAGCGCGGACGGGGAGGCACCGCCGGCGTGCAGGCCGGCGGCAGGGATGTGCCCGCCGCGGCCGGGCAGCCGCGCCACCACCAGGGCGACGGCGAGACCGGACAGGAGTGCCGGGGGGAGCGGCCACCACCAGGGAGGGTCGCTCCAGCCGAGGTGGTGCGGCCAGTCCACCCAGAGCAGGTTCTCCAGTTCGTGCAGCAGGACCAGGAACCAGAACGCCACGAGGGAGACCGGCACGCCGATCAGCCCGGAGAACACCAGCGCCTTGCGGTACTCGGGCCGGCGCAGCATGGCCCTCAGCTGCTCGGCCTCCCCGGGCTGGTTCCCCGGGGCGGACGGGTTCGGTTCCGCGCGTCCGGCCGGGGCGTCCTGCGCGGCCCCGGGGGACGAGGGGGTGGTGTCGCCGGGCCGTCCGCCGCGAGCGGACGCGGCGTCCCCGGAGTTCGGTTCGGCGATGGCTGCGCTCCCAGTCCGCTCGGATTCCTTGACCCGGTAGGGGCGCGAGCGTAGCCAAGCCGTTCCCTGCGGCCGCCGAGGTCGGTGTGCGACACCCCGAATCCCACCTGGCCGGCCGCATTGCCGCCGCGGGCCGCGCCGCCGTGGCCCGTCGGGGGCGCCGGTGGCGGGGCGGCGGTCAGAACAGGGCCGCTCCGCTCTCGAAGTCCAGCAGGCGCTGTTTGCGGTCCAGGCCGCCGCCGTAGCCGGTGAGTGCGCCGTCGGCGCCGACCACGCGGTGGCAGGGCACGATGATGCCGACGGGGTTCCTGCCGTTGGCGAGTCCGACGGCGCGGGAGGCGCCGGGGTTGCCGAGGGCTTCGGCGAGTTCGCCGTAGGTGCGGGTCCGGCCGTAGGGGATGGCCTGGAGCTGCTTCCAGACGGCGCGCTGGAACGGTGTTCCCGTCAGCCGCAGGGGAACCGTGAACCGCCGGGACTCGCCGGCGAAGTACGCGTCCAGTTGTTCCGTCACCTCGCCGAGGATCGTGTCGTCGCGCTCCCCGAAGGTCTCCTGCGCGGGCCGGTGCCGCTGGCCGGCCATGTAGAGGCCCGCCAGGACGCCGTCGTCGGCGACGAGGGTGAGGGGCCCGTAGGGGCTGTCGATGACGTGGTGCCGTTTCACCGGGGTTCCTTGCTCCGTGGTGGTGGCCGGGGACGGCCGGGCGGGCCGAGCCGGGGGCGCGGGCGGGGATGCCCGCACGGGTGTCAGGCGGGCAGGACGTTGACCGGGTGGTCGGCCGTCGCCCACAGGTACTGGACGGCGTAGGCCCGCCAGGGCCGCCAGGCGGCGGCCCTGGCGGTGAGCGCCGCGGGCGTGGACGGCAGGCCGAGGTCGCGCGCGGCGTGCCGGATTCCGAGGTCGGTGGGCAGGAAGGCGTCCGGGTCGCCGAGCGCCCGCATCGCGATCACCTCGACCGTCCACGGCCCGAACCCGGGCAGGGCGAGCAGCCGCTGCCGGACCTCGGTCCAGTCGCTCTCCACCCCCAGGTGGAGGCGTTCGCCGGCGAGTTCCGCCACGACGGTGGTGAAGGTGGTCCGGCGGCTGCGGGGCAGCGCGAGCGAGGCGGGGTCGAGCGAGGCGAGCGCGGCGGGTGTGGGGAAGAGGTGGGTGAGGCCGCCCTCGGGGTCGTCCACACGGTCGCCGTGCGCGGTGACCAGGCGGGCGGCGTGGGTGCGGGCCGCGGCCGTGGAGACCTGCTGCCCCAGTACGGCCCGCAGGGCGAACTCGGCCTCGTCGACGGTCCGCGGCACCCGGCGTCCGGGCGCCTTGTCGACGAGGGGCGCGAGCAGCGGGTCCGCCCGCAGCCGGTCGTCGACGGCGACGGGGTCGGCGTCCAGGTCGAGCAGGCGGCGGCAGCGGCTGACCGCGACGGGCAGGTCGCGCGGATCGCCGAGCGCGAGCCGGCACGCGACGTGGTCGGGCATCGGCGTCAGGGCGACGATGCCGTGCCCGTACGGCAGGCGCAGGGTCCGCCGGTAGGCGCCGTCGCGCCACTCCTCCACCCCGGGGACGGCGGTGGCGGCGAGGTGCCCGAAGAGGTTGTCGGGATGGAGCGGGGCGCGGAAGGGGAGGCGGAGGTTCAAGGTGCCGGGCGCGGGCGCCGCAGCGGGGGGCCGTCCGGGCAGGCGGGCTCGCAGGGCGCTCGGCGGCAGGGCGAACACCTCGCGGACGGTGTCGTTGAAGGCGCGGATCGAGGAGAAGCCGGCGGCGAAGGCGATCTCGGCCATCGGCAGCCGCGTCGTCTCGACGAGCAGCCGGGCGGTCCGGGCGCGCCGGGCGCGGGCGAGCGCGAGGGGCCCGGCGCCCAGTTCGGCGAGCAGCTGCCGTTCGATCTGGCGGGTGCTGTAGCCGAGGCGGGCGGCCAGGCCGGTCACGCCCTCGCGGTCGACGACACCGTCGTCGACCAGCCGCAGGGCGCGGGCGACCAGGTCGGCGCGGTGGTTCCACTCGGGCGACCCGGGGCTGGTGTCGGGCCGGCAGCGTTTGCAGGCCCGGAAACCGGCCTGCTGGCAGGCCGCCGCGCTCGGGTGGAAGACCATGTTCTGCGGCTTCGGCGGGACGACCGGACAGCTCGGCCGGCAGTAGATCCCGGTGGTGGTGACCGCGGTGAAGAACCATCCGTCGAAGCGCGCGTCCTTCGACCGGACGGCGCGCGCACAGCGCTCGGTGTCCAGGTGCATCCCGTTCGACATGGCTCCAGCATCGGTCACCGGGCGGGGCCGGGCTGGCGGGAATCCGACATCTGCCTTCGGCGGGCCGCGCCGGGTGCGGCACGGCGCGGGGGCTCGCACGCGGGTGGATCGCGCCCGTGCGCGCGGCGTGGTGCGGGGCGGGTCTGCGCCGGGAACGGGCCGTCTCGCGGGCGGCGGCCCCGGGCGGGGCGGCCCGGGCGCGGCACACGTCCGGGAGCAGGCGCGGCGCGATCGCGTGGGTGACCGGGGCGTGGGTGCCCGGCGGCAGGCGGCCCGGAGCCGCACACGTGACCAGGGCCGAGGCGGCGGGGAGCCGGGCCCCGGCCGAGGGCGCTCCCCGGCCGGGCGCCCCGCGCACCGGAAGCAGGCGGGCCCGGCTGCCGGGAGCAGCGCGTGCCCGAGCAGGCGCGCCGTGTGCCGGGAGCCGCACGTACCCGAAGGCGAGCCCGTACGCCGGGAGACGCACATGCCCGAAGCGGCCGTGCCCGCTCGCCAGGCACCCCACGGACCCGAAGGCGAGCCCGCGCGCCGGGAACCGCACGTACCCGGAGCAGGCGAGCCCGCGCCCCAGGGGCCGCGCGTACCGGGGGCGTCGTGTCGTGTCACACGACGCGGCGCCGGATCAGCGCTCCGAGGGTCAGCAGTCCGGGCACCAGGGGGAGCCAGCTGGTCAGGAGCCGGTATCCGAGGACCGTGGACGCCGCGGCGCTCGGGGGCGCGCCCGCGAGGATGAGGGCGAGGGCCAGGGCGGCGTCGAGCGAGCCGACGACGCCGGGAGTGGGCAGCAGGACGGCGGCGCTGCTCGCGGCGAGGAAGGCGAGCGCGGCCCGAGCGGGCGGCAGCGGCAGGCCGACGGCCTGGGTGACGGCGACGACGACGGCGCAGTGCAGGGCGGGGGAGGCGAGGGAGCCGCCCCACAGGGCGGCTGCCCGTGCGGGCCGTTCGTGCACGGCCCGCACGTCGGCCAGCAGGCGCCGCAGGGCGCGGCGGGCCGGTGCGGTCAGCAGGACGGCGGTGCCGGCCGCCAGGACGACGGCGGCGGTGCAGCCGGCCATCGTCCACGCGTCCGCCGTCACCCGGGGGATCCGGAGCGCGCCGGGGCAGGTCAGGCCGAGCAGGGCGATCAGGCAGCCGCGCGAGACGGCGCCGGCACCGCCCTTGACGGCCAGCGCGGTGGCGGCGCGCGGGACGGGCAGCCCGCAGCGGGTCAGGAAGCGCAGGTTGACGGCGCTCGCTCCGAACCCGGAGGGCAGCACGTGGTTGGCGGAGGCGGCGGCGAACTGCACGGCGAGCAGCCGCCCTCGGGGTAACGGCGTCGTCGTCGCGCCCTGCTGGGCCAGTGCCGAGGCGGCCCAGGTCCCGCCGGCCGCGGTGGCGGCGACCAGCAGCCAGCCCGGGTCGGCGCCCGCGAGGCGGCCGGCGCCCGCGGCGACGGCGGGCCAGTGCCGGTGGGCGAGCCAGCCGGCGCATGCCAGCACGAGGAGGGAGATCCCGGCCTGCCAGGGGATGTGCCTCGCGGCGCGCCGCGAGGTGCCCGGTCCGGGCGCCGGGCGGGCCGGGTCCGGGGCGGCGGGCGGCGCGGGGGTGACGGTGGCGGGTGTGCCGCCGCCGTCCGTCCGGGTGCCGCCCGCCGACCGTGGCGGCGGCGACGGGGGCGGGGCGGCGGGCGGGAGGGTCACGGGGCCCGGCTCGCGGTGCGGGGGGACACGTAGACGTCGAGGCCGCCCGCCCGGTGCGGGGTCCACGCGCGGGCGTAGGAGGGCGGGGGCTTGCCCGGGGCGGTGACGACGGCGAAGGGCAGGGTGCGGGCGGCGCGGGCCAGGCCCTGTGCGGTGGTGTTGGCGTTGTGTCCGCTGGAGGCGAGGGCGGCGCAGCGGGCGTAGAAGGCGACGGGGATGGCCTGGTGGCCGGTCAGCCGGCAGGGGGGCCGTACGCCGAGCCGGTGGAGTTCGGCCGCGGTCGCCGCCCAGCCCCGGTGCGCGTCCGTGGTGCGGCGCACGGTGTCCTGCAGGACGGCGAACTGGACGGCGAGGTGGGCGGCGAGGGCGAGGGCGACCAGGGTCGCGGCCACCGGGCGCACGGCCCCGCCGGGGCGGGTGGCCAGGCGGACGACGACGTCGGCGACGGGGATCGCGAGGAGGGCGTAGGCGGGCAGCAGGAAGCGCGGGGCGGCGTATCCGATCATGAAGAGGTAGGGCAGTGCGGCGGTCGCCGCGCACGCGACGAGCAGCACGGTCGCCGCGGGGCGCCGGGCACGGACGGCGAGGACGACGGCCAGGGCGGCGGCCAGCGGCAGCGCGAACCACCACAGCGTCGTCGCCGGGCCCGGCAGGTCTCCGGCGCACGGCCGGCACAGGGCCCGCCCGCCGAGACTGCGGGCCTGGTCGAGGACGGCGATGTTCCAGCCGAGGCCGCCCTGGATGCGGGAGGCGTCGGCGAGCCGCTGCCCGAGGCCGCCGTAGCCGGTGTACGCCTCGACGACCCACTGGGCGCCGCCCGCCAGCAGGCCCGCGGCGAGGACCAGGACGGGCCGCAGCCGCCGCAGGCGCGGGACGGCCGCGGCGGCGACCGGCAGCGGCAGGGTCGCCCAGACGGCGTCGGTGGGACGCATCAGCGTCATCAGCGCGGCGCTCAGGCCGAGTCCCCACAGCGCACGCCGGTCGGCCGGGTCCGCGGCGGCGCGCAGGAAGCAGCCGGCGCACGCCAGCGCGCCGACGGCGACCCAGTAGTTGGGCATGGCCTGCGGGCCGTAGAAGAGGGTCACCCACAGGCTCGCGAAGAGGGCGCCCGCGACGGCGAGCACGCGTGCGGGGAACAGTCCGCGCCACGCCCGCAGGGCCACGAACAGCGCGAGTCCGGACAGGACGGCGAGATACACCCGCAGTACGGCCGTCGACGAGGACCAGGCGGCGATCGGCGCCACCAGCACGGACACGCCGCGGGCGCGCGGGGCGCTGAAGAAGGCCGCCGGGGCGTGCCCGGACACCTGGCCGACGTAGACCGTCTCGTCCCAGCCCAGCCCCATCGACGGTGTGACGAGGAAGAGTTGGGCGAGGGTGAAGGCGACCGCGACGAGGGCGGCCGGTGCCGTGCCGGTGGGGTGCGGGCGCGGTGCGGGCGGGGCGGGGGCGGTGGCCGGTCCGCGTCGCCGGGCACCGAGCAGGGGCACGTTCTGGGTCCTGGGCATCGCCCTCCCTTCAGCCCTACACACCGTAGGGTCAGGCCGCACCGCGCTCCATCCGGACCGGGTAAGAGTCAGGGAAATATGCGACAAGCTATCGCGCACCGCCACAAGTCGCCGGGCAGGACGGGCAACCGGGCGAGCCCCTCGACACCCGCCCCCACCGGGCCGCCCACCCCGCCCCCGCACCGCGCCCCGGCCGAACCGCCGGCGCCCCTACGCGCTGTAAGGTGAGGGGCATGGCTGGGACGGGCCCCGACAGACCACCCCGACGGCGCAGTGCGGGCATGCTGGAGAGCGAGGTGCTCGCCGCCCTGTGGGCCACCGACAGCGCGCTCACCCCGGCGGAGATCCAGACACGGATCGACGGCCCCCTCGCCTACAACACCGTGCACACCATCCTCAAACGCCTCTACGACAAAGGGCTCGTGCTGCGCGACGTGGACGGCCGGCGCGGCGCCTACCGGCCCGTCAAGAACGCGGCCGAACTGACCGCCGCCGCCATGCGCGAGGCCCTCGACCGCGGCCCCGACCCGATCGCCGCCCTCCAGCACTTCGTGACCGCGCTCAGCCCCCGCGAGGAGGAAGCCCTGCGCGGCCTCCTGCACGGCGACGAACCACCCGGGCCGGCGCCCGCCTGAGCCCCGGCCCGGCCCCGCCACCCGCACCGTCCCCCGCGCCGCCCTCCGGTACGGTCACGCCCATGACAGTGCCCGAGGCCGACCGCCCCGCCCGCGAGCACCCCGCGACCGTCCGCCTCGCCACCGGAGTCCGCCCCGGCGCCGTCATCGCCGCGGCCACACCGCACCCCCGTCTCCGACCACCGGCCCCTCGTCGTCGACCTCCACCTCCGACCCCGCCCCGCCGGCGCCCACTCCCCGGCTCCCGACGGCCCCGGCCGCCACCCCCGACCGGCGCGGACGTCACAGCCGCGCCGCGAACGCCGCGTACGCCGCCTCGTCGAACAACACGAACCGCACCTCTTCCACCCCGGTCCTCGCCGCGCGCACCGTCTCCACCGCGATCCGCGCCGCGTCGTCCACCGGCCAGCCGTAGATGCCCGCGGACACCGCCGGGAAGGCGACCGTGCGGGCGCCCAACTCGTCGGCGACCCGCAGCGACTCCCGGTAGCACGACACGAGCAGCTCCGAGCGGTCCTCGTCCCGGGCCCACCGCGGGCCGACCGTGTGGATCACCCAGCGTGCGTCCAGCTCCCCCGCCGTGGTGGCGACCGCCCCGCCGGTCGCCAGTCCCCGGCCCAGATGGCCCGCACGCAGCCGGCGGCAGTCCGCGAGGATCGCGGGGCCACCCCGCCGGTGGATCGCCCCGTCCACCCCGCCGCCGCCCAGCAGCGAGGAGTTCGCCGCGTTCACCAGCGCATCGGCGCTCTGCCGGGTGATGTCCCCGAGCACCAGCGTGATCAGCGTCATGACCGCAGCCTCCTCCACACGGCCTTCGCCGCGTTGTGACCCGACATGCCGTGCACCCCCGGCCCCGGCGGCGTGGCCGACGAGCACAGGAACACCGCCGGATGCGGCGTGCGGTACGGGAACGCCGACAGCCGCGGCCGCAACAGCAGTTGCAGACCGGACGCCGCCCCGCAGGCGATGTCACCTCCCACGTAGTTGGCGTCCCGGGCCGCCAACTCGGGCGGGCCCGCGGTCGCCCGCGCCAGGACCCGGTCACGGAAGCCCGGCGCGAACCGCTCCACCTGCCGCTCGATCGACTCCGTCAGATCCCCGGTCCACCCGTTGGGCACATGACCGTACGCCCAGAACACCTGCCGGCCCGCCGGGGCCCGCGACGGATCCACGACACTCGGCTGCACGGTGATCAGGAACGGCGCCTCGGGCGCCCGCCCCTCACGCGACGCCGCCCGCAGCGCCCGGCTGATCTCCGCCCGGCCCGCCCCCACCTGCACCGTCCCCGCCTCCCGCGCCTCCGGCGCCGTCCACGGCACCGGACCGTCCAGCGCGTAGTCGACCTTGAAGACACCCGCCCCGTACCGGTAGCCCTCGCAGTACCGGCCCAGCCCGGCGATCCGCGCCAGAGCCGTCGGCGAGGTGTCGAACACATACGCCCGCGCCGGCGGCAGATCGTCCAGCCGCTTCACCTCGAAATCCGTGTGCACCGCGCCGCCGAGATCCACCAGATACGCCGCCAGCGCGTCCGACACCGCCTGCGACCCCCCGCGCGCCACCGGCCACCCCCGGGCATGCGCGGCCAGCGCGAACACCAGCCCCACCGCGCCCGTGCCGATCCCCCCGAGCGGCGCGATGACATGCGCCACCAGCCCCGCGAACAACGCCTGCGCCCGCTCCTCGCGGAAACGGCGCATCAGCCACGTCGACGGCGGCAGCCCCGCCAGCCCGAACCGGGCCAGCGTCACCGGGTCCCGGGGCAGCGAACTCAGCGGCAGCGACATGAAGTCCCGCGCCAGCGTGTCCCACTTCGCCAGGAACGGCGTCACCAGCCGCCGGTAGGCACCCGCGTCACGCGGCCCGAACGAAGCCGCCGTCTCGGCCACCGACCGCGCCAGCACCGCCGCCGAACCGTCGAGGAAGGGATGCGCCATCGGCAGCCGCGCGTGCAGCCACTCCAGCCCGTACCGCTCCAGCGGCATCGCGCGGAACGCCGGCGAGTTCACCCCCAGCGGATGCGCCGCCGCACACGGATCGTGCCGGAACCCCGGAAGCGTCAGCTCCTCGGTCCGCGCACCCCCGCCCACCGTGCCCCGCGCCTCGAACACGGCCACGGAGAACCCCCTGCGGGCCAGCTCCACGGCCGCCGTCAGACCGTTCGGCCCCGCACCCACCACAACCGCATCGAGCATCGACGGCACCTTCGGACTCCTTCGTCAGCCGGCGGCCACTGACGTTCAGGATATGCCGCCGGCCTGACACCCCCACGGGCCCGACCGCCGCACACCCCCGCGCCACCCCGGCCGCCGCACCCCCTCCGGCCACTCCCACGGACCGACCGGCCCGCCGGGACAACCCGGCCCCGCGGCTCCCGCGCCCCGCCTCAGGCCCCCGACGCCACCCGGCCGGACGACGCCGCCAGCAGCTCCACCACCCGACGGGCCGTCGCCTCGTCACGGGCCGCCGTGAACGGCAGCGCGTTCCCCCCGGTCACCCGGAACGGCTCACCCCCGACCGTCAGATGAGCGCCCCCCGCCTCCTCCACCAGCAGCAGCCCCGCCGCGTGATCCCACGCCGCCTCCCACGAGAACGCCGTCGCATCCAACTCCCCGCGCGCCACCGCCAGATACTCCAGACCCGCAGACCCGCACGGGCGCGCCACGACCCCCTCCACCCGCAAGCCCAGCAGCGCACGCTTCTGCTCGTCCGTCGTGTAGTCCGGGTGCGAGGTGGCGACATCCAGATCACGGCCCGGCACCGGTTCACCGGACCTCAACGGCACCCCGTCCAGCACCGCGCCCCCGCCCCGTATCGCGGTCGCGAACTCCTCCCGCGCCGGCGCGTACGTCCACGACGCGCGCACCACGCCGTCCAGCACCAGCGCCACCAGCGTGCAGAACCCCGGGTCGCCGTGCACAAACTGCCGCGTCCCGTCGACCGGGTCGACGATCCAGACCGGCGCCGAACCCCCGATCGCGCCGTACCGCGCGGGGTCCGCGTGCACCGCCTCCTCCCCCACCACGACCGAACCGGGCAGCAGCGCGGCCAGCGCCCCGGTCAGGAACTCCTCGGCCTTCCGGTCGGCATCCGTCACCAGGTCGTGCGGCCCGGACTTCTGGTCGATCTCGTGCGCCGCCAACTGCCGGAACCGGGGCATGATCTCGGCCGCGGCCGCCCGCCGGACCACTTCCTCCACGTCGGACGCACGGTGCGCGAGAAACTCGTCGATGGTTTCGATGTCTTCGATCATGGCTCCATGACAGCACGCCCCACTGACAATCCCCGCCCCACCCGGGTACTCCGGGTGGAATCCCCATGAATTCCCGGTGCCGGCGACACCTCTCCCACGACGGACGGTCACCGGCCCACCGCATACCCCTGCATCCCCCGCGCGTCGGCCGCCGCCGACAGCACCCCCGTCTCGGGATCCCGGGCGACCGCGCACAACCGCCCCTCCGTCCACGCCCCCGCGACCGTCACCGCATGACCCCGGGCCCGCAACTCCTCCACCACCCCCGCGTCCATCCGTGACTCCACCGTCAGCGACCCCGGACGCATCCCCCGCGGAAAGAACGACCCCGGAAAACCGTCGGTGTGCCAGCCCGGAGCATCGAACGCCCCCTGAAGATCCAGCCCACCCCGCACCCGGGACCGCCCCGCCACCGACAGGAGGAACTGCATCTGCCACTGATCCTGCTGATCACCGCCCGGCGTACCGAACGCCAGCACCGGCACCCCGTCCCGCAACGCCAGCGACGGCGTCAGCGTCGTACGCGGCCGCCGCCCCGGCACCAGCGCATTCGGCAGCCCCTCCTCCAGCCACGCCATCTGAAGCCGCGTCCCCAGCGGGAAACCCAGCTCCGGCACCACCGGATTGGACTGCAGCCAGCCGCCGCTCGGCGTCGCCGCCACCATGTTCCCCCAGCGGTCCACCACGTCCACATGGCACGTGTCGCCCCGCGTCCCCCCGTCCGCCCCCACCGTCGGCTCCCCCGCCCCCGGCAGCCCCGGCAGCCCCGGCGCACCGAAACCCGCCTCCCCCGACGCCACCGCCCGCGCGTACGCGCTCAACCGCGGCTCCCGCCCGCCCGGACGCCCCGGCCGCAGCACCGTCGACGCCCGCTCCCCCACCAGCGCCCGCCGGCCCGCGTTGTACCCCTCCGACAGCAGCTCACCGAGCGGCACCCCCGGCACATCCCCGTACCAGGCCTCCCGGTCCGCCATCGCGAGCTTGCAGCCCTCCACCAGCAGATGCACGTACGCCGCCGACCCGTACGCGGGCAACTCCCGCGGAAGCAGCGCCAACTGCTGCAACAGCACCGGCCCCTGACTCCACGGACCCGCCTTGCACAGCGTCCAGCCCCTCCAGTCGAACGTCACCGGATCCTCGTACGTCGCCGACCAGCCCGCCAGATCCGCCGCCCCCAGCACCCCCGCGTGCCGCTCCCCGCTCGTGTCCAGCGTCGGCCGCCCCGCCTGCCGCACCAGCGCCCGCGCCACGAACCCCGAACGCCACACCTCCCGCGCCGCGTCGATCTCCGCCACCCGGCTCCCCGCACCCGCGACCTCGTCCAGCAGCCGCCGCCACGTCGCCGCCAGCACCGGATTGCGGAACAACTCCCCCGGCCGCGGCGCCCGGCCCCCCGGCAGATACACCTCCGCCGACGACGTCCACTCCGTCTCGAACAGCTCCCGCACGGCCTCCACCGTCTGCCCGACACGCTCCACGGGCGCGTGCCCGTCCTCCGCGTACCCAACGGCGTACTTCAGGACCTGCGCGAGCGTCCGGGTGCCGTGATCGCGCAGCAGCACCATCCACGCGTCGAACGCCCCCGGCACCGCGGCGGCCAGCGGCCCCGTCCCCGGGACCAGGTCCAGACCGAGCCCCCGGTAGTGCGCGACCGTCGCGCCCGCCGGCGCCACACCCTGCCCGCACAGCACCCGCACCGCGCCGCCCGCCGGAGCGAGGAGCACCGGAACCTCTCCCGCCGGACCGTTCAGATGCGGCTCGACGACATGCAGCACGAAACCGGCCGCCACCGCCGCGTCGAAGGCGTTCCCGCCGTCCTCCAGGACCGCCATCGCCGACTGCGAGGCCAGCCAGTGCGTCGAGGACACCATCCCGAAGGTGCCCTGAAGCGTCGGACGCGTCGTGAACATGCCTGCCACCCCACTCCACGGAAGAATCAACTCCGCTTTCGACTATGGCACTTGCCGCCCACGATCAGTCCGCCCGCCGCCACGCCCCCACACCCAGCGTGTTGCGCGGACCGATGTCCCACGCGTCCTCCAACCGCAGCGTGACCACCGCCCCGTCGGCCCCCGGGGCCACCCGCAGAGCGACCCCGTCCTCGGCGGCCATCCGCCAGTACAACCCCGCACTGGCGCGCTCGCCCGGCGCCAGCGTGAACGGCTTCGCGTCCGGATCCCGGGGCGCCATCGGAACCTCGTCCGTCCCCGCCACCACCCGCACACCCCCGATCGGCGCACCCCGAGGACCCAGCACCGCGGCGACTCGCGGACGGCCGTCCAGCTCGTAGGGCCGGCTCCCGCAGTTGGTGAGCGTCAGCGTCATCGCCCGCAGCCCCATCGCCGCGTTGACCGGCCCCGCCCCGAACCGCAGCCCCGACGCCGGACACCCCGCACCCGCACCCGACGGCGCGGTCGGCGGAACACCCGGCGGTTCGATCCGCAGCGGACCCGATCCCTCCGTCCCCACCGCACGCGGATCAGGCACCGGCGCAGCCGTGCGCACCGGATCACGCTCACGATCCAGCTCCGCCGACACCCCGCACCCGCTCACGACCGCCGTCACCAGACAGACGGCCACCACCGGACCCACCCCACCGCCCCACGGACGCATTCCGACCATCGGCCGATCATGACACGCCCACCCCGCACCCGCCCCGAGACCACCCGACGACACCAACCGGACCACCGGACACCCCGGCGCGCACGCCCCGTTGGGGACAGGCCCCACCATCCCGACACCCCCGCACACGACCCCTCCCACCCCGCCCGACACAGGACCCGAAAAGCACCGATCACCCCACTTCGCCCACCGATCCGCCACCCCGGGACCGGCACCGTCACCACCCGAGCACGGAGCGAGTTGGCACTTCCCCACCACAGGGACTCGTGTGACACTGGCGTCCCGTCCGCAGTGCGGACCCGCCTCCGCACCGTCCCCCACGAGAAGTGCGCCTTGCGTTCTCTTCCCCTGCCGCTCGCGCTCACCGCGCGCCTCCTGCCCGTCGCCGTGCTCGCCGCAGCCGGCTGGGCACTCGCCGCCGACCCCTTCACCGCGGCCCCCACCGCCCAGCACGACCCGGCACCGGACCGACCCGCCACCTCCGCACCGGCGCCCTCGGCTTCCGCCGCGGCCGGGAAGACCTACACCGCCTCCCCCGCACCCTGCGCCGGCCTGCCCGTCGCCTCGATCAAGAGCCTCGTCCCCGGAGCCAAGACCGCCGGCCAGGAGATCGCCTCCACCGACAAGTCACTGCGCCGCACCTGCTCCTGGAACGCCCTCAAGGACTTCGACTACCGCTGGCTCGACGTCTCGTACGAGATCAAGGACTCCGACGCCTCCGCCCGGAAGGCCTACGACGACCGCGTCGCCGACAAGAGCGGCGGCGGACCCGTCCCCGGCCTCGGCGACTCCGCCTACTCCGTCGTCAACCTCACCACCGAGGACAAGCAGCAGACCCGCGAAGGCGTCGTCATCGCCCAGGTCTCCAACGCCCTGGTGGTCGTCACCTACAACGGCAGCGACTTCGAGTCCAAGAAGGCCCCCGGCACCGACGAGATCAACAAGGGCGCGATCAAGGCCGCCAAGGACGCCGTCAACACCCTGAAGAACGGCCGGAAGGCCTGACCGGCCAGGCGGGGAGAGCTGATCGCAGCCCCGGGGACGCAGGTGGCGAGCGTCCCCGTCATCCGGCCGGTTCCGTGCGGGGCGATGTCGGAGAAGCGCAACTCCCGGAGGGCCAAGGCGGGTCGTCACGGACAGCCTCGGGACCTGGGCCGGGCCGGCTGCCGGAAGGACCGTTTCCGCCCCGGGCAGGCCCATCACAGAAGGGTGTCAGGGGGCCGAGCGGAGGAGGCGTCCTGCGGGGCGCGCGCGGAAGAGCCCTGAACCCCTTCCCGGGACGGCGGGAAGGGGCGAACCGGGGGTGGGCCTGGAAGCACCGGTGAGGAGAATCAGCTGCCGGCTGTCAGGTGACAGACCTCCATCATTGCCCGTTGACGCCGGGAATGACCGTCTTGCCGTAGGCGTCGATGGTGGCTTCCTGGGCGTCGTGCATGTCGTACACGGCGAACTGGTCGACTCCCAGTTCGCGCAGGGCGTTCAGCTTCTCGATGTGGCGTTCGGCGGGACCGATCAGGCAGAACCGGTCGATGATCTCGTCCGGAACGAAGGCGGTGTCGGGGTTGTCGGCCCGTCCGTGGTGTGAGTAGTCGTAGCCTTCGCGGGCCTTGATGTAGTCGGTGAGTTCGTCGGGGACGGCGCCGGAGTGTTCGCCGTATTTGGAGACGAGGTCGGCGACGTGGTTGCCGACCATGCCGCCGAACCAGCGGCATTGGTCGCGGGCGTGAGCGAGCGCCGCGGGTGAGTCGTCCTCGGTGATGTAGGCGGGGGCGGCGACGCAGATGGTGACGTCGGCGGGGTCGCGTCCGGCGTCGGCGGCGGCGGTCTTGACGGCTTTGACCATGTACTCGGTGAGGTAGAGGTCGGCGAGTTGGAGGATGAAGCCGTCGGCTTCCTCTCCGGTCATTTTGAGTGCCTTGGGGCCGTAGGCGGCCATCCAGACGGGCAGGTGGGCGCCGGGGGTGACCCAGGGGAGGCGGATGACGGTGCCGCCGAGGTCCGCTTCGTCGCCGCGGGCGAGGGCGCGGATGACTTTCATGGCGCCGCTGATGCGGGCGAGGGTGTTGGGTTTGCGGCCGGCGACGCGCATGGCGGAGTCGCCGCGGCCGATGCCGCAGACGGTGCGGTTGCCGTACATGTCGTTGAGGGTGGCGAAGGTGGAGGCGGTGACTTCCCAGGTGCGGGTGCCGGGGTTGGTGACCATCGGGCCGACGGTGAGTCTCTCGGTGTGGGCGAGGATCTGGCTGTAGATGACGAAGGGTTCCTGCCACAGGACGGCCGAGTCGAAGGTCCATCCGTAGGTGAAGCCGTTGGCTTCGGCGCGTCGCATGAGGTCGACGACGCGGGAGGCCGGGGGGTCTGTCTGCAGGACGAGTCCGAAGTCCATGGCGCCGCTCCTGGTCGCTCAGAGGAGGTACTGGCAGGTGGAGCGGGGGGTGTAGACGCCGTGGCCGGCGCGTCCGGTGAACTCCCGCTCGGTGATGACGGGTACGCCGCGGGAGAGCACGGTCTGGACCTGGCCGGTGACGCGTTTGCCCTCGTAGGCGGAGTAGTCGACGTTCATGTGGTGGGTCTCGGCCGAAATCGTCTGTTCGGCGTGGGGGTCGTAGATGACGATGTCGGCGTCGGCGCCGGGGGCGATGGTGCCCTTCTTGGGATAGAGGCCGAACATGCGTGCGGGGGTGGCGCAGGCGATCTCGATCCAGCGGCGGCGGGTGATGTGTCCGTCGAGGACGGCCTGGTGGAGGAGGTCCATGCGGTTCTCGACGCCGGGCAGCCCGTTGGGGATCTTGGAGAAGTCGCCGCGGCCGAGTTCCTTCTGGCCGGTGAAGCAGAAGGGGCAGTGGTCGGTGGAGACGACCTGGAGGTCGTTGGTGCGCAGTCCGCGCCAGAGGGCGGCTTGGTGTTCCTTGGGGCGCAGGGGGGTGCTGCAGACGTATTTGGCGCCTTCGAAGTCGGGTTCGGCGAGGTTGTCCGTCGACAGGAAGAGGTATTGGGGGCAGGTTTCGCCGAAGACGTTGAGTCCTTCGTCACGGGCGTGGGCGATTTCGGCGAGGGCCTGGGTGGCGGAGACGTGGACGACGTAGAGGGGTGCGCCGGCTACTTGGGCGAGTTTGACGGCGCGGTGGGTGGCTTCGGCTTCGAGGAGGGCTTTGCGGACTTCGCCGTGGTGGCGGGGGTCGGTTTCGCCGCGGGCGAGGGCTTGTTCGACGAGGACGTCGATGGCGATGCCGTTCTCGGCGTGCATCATGATGAGCCCGCCGTTGTCGGCGGAGCGTTGCATGGCGCGCAGGATCTGGCCGTCGTCGCTGTAGAAGACGCCGGGGTAGGCCATGAACTGCTTGAAGGAGGTGACTCCTTCCTGGACGAGCAGGTCCATTTCCTTGAGCGTGTTGTCGTTGACGTCGGAGACGATCATGTGGAATCCGTAGTCGATGGCGCAGGTGCCGTCGGCTTTGGCGTTCCAGGTGTCGAGTCCTTCGCGGAGGGAGTGGCCGACGCTTTGGACGGCGAAGTCGATGATGGTGGTGGTGCCTCCCCAGGCGGCGGCTCGGGTGCCGGTTTCGAAGGTGTCGGAGGCGAAGGTGCCGCCGAAGGGGAGTTCCATGTGGGTGTGGGCGTCGACGCCGCCCGGGATGACGTATTTGCCGGTGGCGTCGATGGTGTGGTCGGCGGTCCAGGTCTGGGTGGTGGGGGTGCCGGTGGTGGCGAGGGCGGCGATGCGGCCGTCCTCGATCAGGACGTCGGCGTGGGTCTCGTCTGATGCGGTGATGACGAGTCCGCCACGGATGACGGTTCGGCTCATGCTCCCTCTCCTTCCGGTGGTGCGGGTCGGGGGTGGTGTGGGGGTGGGTGTGTCGGGGGGTGGGTGTGTCGGGGGGGGTGGGGGTGGTGGGGTTATGAAGCTGTGGCGAGGGCGTGTTCGAGGATGGCGGCGCCTTGTTCGGCTTCGGCGACGGTGAGGGTGAGGGGTGGTGCGATGCGCAGGACGCTGGTGTTGTGGCCCCCGCCTTTGCCGATGAGGAGTCCTTCGCGGCGGGCTGCTTCGAGGACGGCTGCGGCTGCTCGGGGGTCGGCGTGGTCGGTGCCGGGTTGGACGAGTTCGATGCCGATCATGAGGCCGCGGCCGCGGACTTCGCGGACGGCGGGGTGGTGGGCGGTGATGGCGCGGAGGCGTTCGATGAGGAGGCCGCCGACGCGTCGGGCGTTGCCTTGGAGGTCGTGTTCGAGGAGGTGGGTGAGGTTGGCGAGTCCGGCGGCCATGGTGATGGGTGAGCCGCCGAAGGTGGAGATGGAGTTGGCGTCGAGGGTGTTCATGATGTCGGCGCGGGCGACGACGCCGCCGATGGACATGCCGTTTCCGATGCCTTTGGCGAAGGTGAGGATGTCGGGTGGGCCGGAGGCGGCGTGGGCCTGCCAGCCCCAGAAGTGGTCGCCGGTGCGTCCCCAGCCGGTTTGGACTTCGTCGGCGATCCAGAGGATGCCGTGTTGGTTGAGGACGTCGCGGAAGGCGGCGTAGAGGCCGTCTGGGGGTGCGGTGAAGCCGCCGACGCCTTGGATGGGTTCGGCGATGAGGGCGGCGGGGCTGCGGGTGTGGCCGAGGAGGTCCTGGAGGTCGGCGACGCAGGCGTTGATGAAGGCGGTGTCGTCGAGGTGGGCGTAGGGGCCGCGGGTGCGGACGCCGCCGTGGACGTAGAGGGTTTGGAGGGGTGAGAGGGAGGTGGGTGACCAGTTGGTGTTGCCGGTGATGCCGACGGAGCTGAAGGAGCGGCCGTGGTAGCTGTTGCGCATGGCGAGGATCTGGTTGCTGCGCCGGTGGGTGGTGGCGAGGAGGAGGGCGGTGTCGTTGGCTTCGGTGCCGGAGGTGGTGAAGAAGACGCGGGCGTCGGGGATGCCGGAGAGTTGGGCGATGCGTTCGGCGAGTTCGACCATCGGCCGGTTGAGGTAGAGGGTCGAGGTGTGGATGATGCGGCCGGCTTGTTCGGTGACGGCTTTGGTGACGTCGGGGAGGGCGTGGGCGGTCATCGTGGTGAGGATGCCGCCGAAGAAGTCGAGGTATTTGTTGCCGTCGGCGTCCCAGACGTGGCGTCCTTCGCCGTGGGTGATTTCGATGGGCCGGTCGTAGTAGAGGGTGAGCCAGTCGGGGAGGACGGCTTGGTGGCGGGTGTGGAGGTCGGTCACGGCTGCACCAGGCCTTCGTAGGCGTCGGGGCGGCGGTCGCGGTAGAAGGCCCATTGTTGGCGGACTTCTTCGATGAGGTCGAAGTCGAGGTCGCGGACGACGAGTTCCTCGGTTTTGTCGCTGGCGGGTTCGCCGACGAGTTGGCCGCGGGGGTCGACGAAGTAGGAGGTGCCGTAGAAGTCGTTGTCGCCGTATTCCTCTTGGCCGACGCGGTTGATGGCGGCGATGAAGTATTCGTTGGCGACGGCCGCGGCGGGTTGTTCGAGTTGCCAGAGGTGGGCGGAGAGGCCGCGGGAGGTGGCGGAGGGGTTGTAGACGAGTTGGGCGCCGTTGAGGCCGAGTTGGCGCCAGCCTTCGGGGAAGTGGCGGTCGTAGCAGATGTAGACGCCGATTTTGCCGACGGCGGTGTCGAAGACGGGCCAGCCGAGGTTTCCGGGCTTGAAGTAGTACTTCTCCCAGAAGCCCTTGACCTGGGGGATGTGGTGCTTGCGGTATTTGCCGAGGTAGGTGCCGTCGGCGTCGATGACGGCGGCGGTGTTGTAGTAGAAGCCGGTCTGTTCGATCTCGAAGACGGGGACGATGACGACCATGCCGGTTTCGCGGGCGAGGTCGCGCATGCGGGTGACGGTGGGGCCGTCGGGGACGGGTTCGGCCCAGTCGTAGTGTTCGGGTTCCTGGACTTGGCAGAAGTAGGGGGCGTTGAAGACTTCCTGGAATCCGATGACCTGGGCGCCTTGGCGGGCTGCCTCGCGGGCGTGTTCCTCGTGCTTGGCGATCATGGATGCGGTGTCGCCGGTCCAGGTGGCCTGGACGAGGGCGGCGCGGACGACGTTGGCCATGAACTGCTCCTTCGACGGGACGTCAGAGAGCCTCTACGCCCGTAGACACAGGCGGTAGAGGCTCGAAGGTAAGCCCCTTGGGGGGCGTTGCCAAGACCGTCGTCGTTACCCCGCTGAGTCGATCACGTTTCCCACTCTCCCGGGTGAAGGACGGGGCGGGTGGCCGTGCGGTTGGGGCCGTTCGGTGGATGCGCGCGGGTGGTGGCGGGGTGCGCGGGTGAGGGCGTGCGGGGGCTGCCGGGTGGGGTGGTCAGGTGGTGTGTCCGGCGACGCGCAGGGCGTGGACGAGGTCCCAGTGGGTTTCGTCGGAGATGGTGCGGGCCGCGTCGAGGAGGAGGGGGACGAGGCGGTGGGGGTCGGGCTGGGCGCTGCGGGCGGCTTCCTCGGGGGTGCGGACGCGGAGGTAGGCGTCGAGGAGTGCGGCGAGTTCGCGGTGGCGGCCTTGGTCGGCGAGGGCGAGGGCGGTGCTGCCGATCTCCGGGGCGGGGCGGGCGACGCCCTGGCGGAGCAGTTGGTGGCCGTCGGTGGTGCGGCCGGCGGTGGTGAGGGCGTCGGCGGCGGCGACGAGGTGGTCGGCGGGGAGTGAGGCGGCTTCCCACAGGAGGGTGGTCCAGTCGGCGTCGAGTCCGTGGCGGTGGAGTTCGGCGGCGAGGTGGGGGAAGCGGGCGGCGGGCCAGTGGGCGGCTTCGGCGAGCAGGGCGTGTGCTTCGCCGCTGTGGCCCTGGCCGCGGAGCCGGGTGAGGGTGGCGACGGCTTGTGCGGTGTGGTGGCGGGTGTCGTCGTCGGGTGGGGTGGCGTGGGTGGGGCGGCCGGGTGGGGGTGGGGGATGTTCGGCGGCGCCGGCGAAGCGGGCGCCGCGGGGTGTGGGGTGGCCGGGTGCGGTCGGGGTGGGGTGGGCGGGTGTGGTGTCGGGTGTGGGGGTGGGTTCGGTGTCGGGTGCGGTCATGCCGGCGAAGCGGGCGCTGCCTCGGGTGCGGCGTTTGCGTTGCGCGGTGGGCCGCTCCCGGGTGGGGGGTTCGGGTGGGGTGGGTGGCCGGGGGTCGTCGCCGGGGGTGGTGGGGGTGTGTTGGGGGCTGGGTGCGGGGTGGGCTGCCGGTGGGGGTGGGGTGGGGTGGTGGTCGAGGCGGTTGATGCGGTGGCGCAGTTCGGTGCAGCGGGCGGTGGCGCGGGCGTGGTCGTCGTGGGCCCAGGCGAGGTCGAGGCGGAGGGTCTCGGTGTCGTGGTGGGTGGTGGCGGTGTGGAGGAGGCGGGTGAGTTCGGCCTGTCGTTCGGCGGCGTAGCGTTGTTCGCGGAGCATGACGTCGAGGCGGTCGCGGAGGGTGTCGCGGGCGCCGGGGCGGGCGTCGTGGGCGGCGAGTGAGGCGTGGTGCAGGGTGCGGGCGTGGTCGGTCTCCTGGGCGGTGGCCTGGTCGCCGTGTTCGGCGGCGAGGTCGTGCAGGAGTGCCTGGACGACGTCCCAGGGGGGTGTTTCCCAGCCGTCGAGGCAGGCGCGCATGCCGTCGGGGTCGCGTTGCCAGAAGATTCCGCACCAGCCGCCGCCTTGGTCGAGCCGTTGCATCAGCCCGTTGAGGTAGCTTGCGAACTCCCTTGCGGCTTGTGGGAGTTGTTCTACCGTCATCACTCAACTCCCGCCCGACTGGAGTGCTCCGGTCCGGTAGAAAACACCAGCCGTGTTACGGATCGGCTACGGGGAGTTTTCGTGCGGGCGCGGCGCCCTCGGGGATGGATCACATCGGCGTGCTCCGGTTCGGGCGCGCCGAATGTGGGGTGACCCTACTCCCCTGCTCTGGGGGTGTGTTGGGGTTTGGCGGGTTTGGCCGGGAGATGCCGGTGGGGTGGGGCCGAGGGTCCGGCGGGGGTGGGTGGGGGCGCCGGGGTGCCGGTGCTCGCGGTCGGCGGTGCGGGGTGCGTCAGGGGGTGGGCGCCCAGGTGCAGCGGACGACGAGGTCGTCCATGGACAGGCCGAGGGCGCGGGCGAGTGCGGCGACGGTGAAGAAGGCGGGGGTGGGGGCGCGTCCGGTCTCGATCTTGCGGAGGGTTTCGGCGGAGATGCCGGCCACCGCGGCGATGTCGACCATGCTGCGGCCGGCGCGCGCTTCGCGCAGCAGCCGGCCGAGACGCTCGCCGCGTTCGCGTTCTTCGGGGGTCAGGGGGACGCGCACCATGGCGCCATTCTAATACCGGTGCGTCCGTGGCCGTTTTGGAGGCGGGGGGCGCCCCCTACGGGTGAGGCGGCCCTGGGAGGGCGGGCTGCCCGCGTACGCCCCCAGAGCGGTGGTCCCCGGGAAGCGGACGATCCCCGGGGAACACGGTCCCCGCGTACGTCCTCTCCCCGGAGCGGGGGCCCGCACGGAGGGGGCGGGCGCGGGCGCCGGAGGGTGGTCTCCCGGGAGGTGTTTCCCCCGGAGACCGGTTCTTCTCCTGGAGGCGGTGTCTGCCTACGGGGCGGGGTGTACGACCATCGCCGAGCCGCCGCCGCGGCGGGTCGTCTCGGCCGCGGCGAGCCATTTGCCGTGGGGCAGTCGCTGGATGCCGGTGGCGGCTCCGATCTCGGGGTTGGGTTTGAAGGAGTGGCCGAGGGCTTCCAGCCGCGCTCTGAGGGGGCTGTCGTAGAGGGCGGGTTCGAGGTCGGTCTGGGCGGTGTTGCGCTGGCTGGCGCGGGGGGCGGCGATCGCGTCGACGAGGGGGAGGCCGCGGTCGAGGAACTCGGTCAGGGTCTGCAGGACGGTGGTGATGATGGTCGAGCCGCCGGGTGAGCCGAGTGCGACGACGGGCCGGTCGTGGCGGTCGAGGACGATGGTCGGCGCGATGGAGGAGCGGGGCCGTTTGCCGGGTCCGGGCAGGTTGGGGTCGTGGACGCCGGGGGTGGCCGGGGTGAAGGAGAAGTCGGTCAGCTCGTTGTTGAGGAGGAAGCCGCGGCCGGGGACGGTGATGCCGCTGCCGCCGGTCTGTTCGATGGTGAGGGTGTAGGAGACGACGTTGCCCCACCGGTCGGCGACCGTGAGGTGCGTGGTGTTCTCGCCCTCGTAGGTGGTCGGGGCGGCGGTGCCGCGGCTGGTGCAGGGGGTGGGGTGGTTCGGGTCGCCGGGGGCGAGGGGGCTGGTGAGTACGGCGTCGTCCTTGATGAGGCAGGCGCGGGAGTCGGCGTACTTCTGGGTGAGGAGGGCCTTGGTGGGGACGTCCTCGAAGGCGGGGTCGCCCAGCCAGCGGCCGCGGTCGGCGAAGGCGATGCGGCTCGCTTCGACGAAGCGGTGGAGGTAGCGGGTTTCGCTCGCCCGGGCGAGGTCGGTGTTCTCCAGGATGTTGAGGGCTTCGCCGACGGTGGTGCCGCCGGAGGAGGAGGGTGCGATGGAGTGGACGCGCAGGCCGCGGTAGACGGTTGTGGTGGGTGCCTGGCGTTTCGCTTCGTAGGCGGCGAGGTCGCGGGTGGAGAGCCGGCCGGGGCGGGCGTTGTAGCCGGAGGCGGGGTCGACGGGCGGGTGCTGGACGGTGGTGACGATGTCGCGGGCGAGGCGGCCGCGGTAGAGGGTGTCCGTTCCCTTCCTGCCGAGTTCCTCGTAGGTGCGGGCCAGGTCGGGGTTCTTGAAGGTGCTGCCGACGGCGGGCGGGGCACCGCCGGGGAGGAACAGGCGTGCGGTGGCGGGGAAGTTCGCGAAGCGGGCCTGGTTGGCGGCGGTCTGCGAGCGGAAGGTGTCGTCGACGGTGAAGCCGTGGCGGGCGATGTGCTGGGCGGGGCGCAGGACGGTGGCGAGGCGTTTGGTGCCCCAGGTGTCCAGTGCGGTCTGCCAGGTGGCGGGCGTGCCGGGTGTGCCGACGCCGAGGCCGCTGGTGACGGCGTCGGCGAAGGGGAGGGGTTCGCCGTTCTCCAGGAAGAGTCCGGCGTCCGCGGTCAGGGGGGCGGTCTCGCGGCCGTCGATGGTGTGGACGGTGCGGGAGGCGGCGTCGTAGTAGACGAGGTAGCCGCCGCCTCCGATGCCCGCGGAGTAGGGCTCGGTGACGCCGAGGGCGGCGGCGGTGGCGACGGCGGCGTCCACGGCGTTGCCACCTCTTCGCAGGATGTCGATGCCGGCGGCGGAGGCGTCCTGGTCGACGCTGGCGACGGCGCCTCCGTAGCCGACGGCGAGGGGTGTCTTGGCGTGGGAGGGTGCGGCGTTGGGGGGCGGTGCGGGTGCGGTGGGGGGTGCGGCGGCGGCGATCGTGATGACGGTGGCGGAGACCGCCAGGACCGCAAGATTCCGCGCAACAGGGCGACGCATCGGTACCTCCAGTCGACAGCCGTCCACGCAGCGTAACGTCGATGCCATGCTCGCGTCAGGACCCCCTCGAACGTGCTTCCGTGGGACCGCTAGCATGCGCGCCCATGACTGACGACGTGCGCAACATCGTCCTCGGCGTGCTGGCGGCCGGCCTCAGTGCCGCGCTGGGCTGGCTCGCCCGCACCTATCTGTGGAAGCGCCGCCTCCGGCGCAAGCAGGCGTTCTTCGGGCTGCCCGACAACTCCGAGTCGCTGCTGGTGGTGAACCGCGAGGCGGGCGGTCCGGAGTTGACGGTGATGCGGCACGACGTGTTCGCGTTGCTGGAGCTGTCGGCACTGATCAAGGACTGCGGTGCGCACGCGCAGGTCATCGCGCACGACGCGACGCAGCAAGGCTTCGGCGAGCGGACGGAGTTCTGTGTGGGCGGTCCCGCGTCGAACCGGCGGATGGCGGCGCATCTGCACTCGTTGCTGCCGGGTGTGCGGGTCAACGTCGAGGCGGAGCCGGGGCCGGACCGGGGCGCCTTCCAGGTGGGCAGCGAGCGCTATCGCCTGGAGGCGGGCAGGAGCGAGTACGTGCTCCTCGCCCGGCTCACCGCGGGTCAGAGCCGGGAGGCGAGACCGGTGTTCCTGTTCTGCGGGCAGCGGGCGATCACCAACCAGGCGGCGACGCGCTACCTGGCGCGCAACCACGCGCGACTGGCGCGCAAGCACGGCGGCAGCAGCTTCGTCCTGCTGCTGAAGGTGGTGAACTCGCAGGCGTACGGGCCCGACGTCGTCGAGGTCGTCGCGGACGTCACCCGCGCCGCGCAGGCCCCCCTGCCGACACCGGCGCCCGCCTCCGCGTCGGGCTCCCGGCATCGCGCGGAGTCCTGAGGGGCGGGCGGGCACCCCGGCCGCCCGGCCTCCGGACCTCGCAACGAGCGAGGGCGGGTGCGCCGATCCAGCAGGCGCGGGCGGGTGTGCCGGGCGGGCCGGTGCGGGTGCCGGGCGGGGTGGTGCCCGCGCCGGACGGAATGGCGGGTGCGGTACGGCGGCCCGCCCGCTCCCTCAAGTAGCCGTCCCGCCAGTTGAGTTCCGGTGGCGGCTGGTCAACCAGTCCGATCCACCCGGGGTTTGCGGGCGGGGGACGTCACGCGCCGTGCCGCGTAGCCGAGTCGAGGACCGGAGGGCGGCACGGCGCGCGCTCCGCCGCAAGCGCCGCCGCGGGCACACCACTCGCCCGCCCCGTGTCGCCGCCGCGTTCGGGGTTCCGCGGAGCCCTGCCCTAGACGCCCCGCCCGAGGCCCGGCCCGGGCCGCGGCGCACCACGGCGACGCGGAGTCGGCCGTGTCGCCGTGGTGCGCCGCGGGCGGGGCCGGTGCCCGCGGGTCAGAGGAGTGCGGCGGCCAGCAGGGCGAACGCGGCGACGATGATCGCGACGCGGACGTAGTGGAAGCGGTCCCAGCGGTGCATCTGCTCCTTCCAGTCGTCGGGCCGGTTCTCGGGGGTCCAGGTCTTGCCCCGGTTGTTGATCGGGACGAGCAGCAGGATCGACATGATCACGCTGACGATGAGCAGAGCGGCGGCGGTGACGACCAGGCGCGCTCCGGAGTCGTGCCATCCGGCGACGGCCCAGACCGCGCTCAGGGCGAGTGAGCCGATGTACCAGACCGGCATCACGGCGCCGAGCATCCGGCCTCCGTGGGCGCGGCCGAGCTGGCCGCTGTCGCCGGGGAGTGCGTCGAGGATGCGGTTGATGACGAAGGCGACGGAGAACTCCACCCCCACCATCAGGCCGACGGTGACGGTGGTGAAGACCTTGAGTGCGTCGAGCATGGCGTCCCTCCCGGAATCTAGCGTTGCTAGCCGATGAGGCAACGCTAGTCCTGCCATGGCTCGCTTGTCTAGCGGTGCTAGGATCGAAGGCATGTCGGTTCAGGAACGCAAGGAGCGAGAGCGGGCGGCCCGGGAGCGCCTCATCGTCGCGACGGCCCGCGAACTCGCCGAGCAGCAGGGCTGGGACGCGGTGACCACCCGTCGGCTCGCGGAGCGCATCGAATACAGCCAGCCCGTCCTCTACAGCCACTTCCGGGGCAAGCGCGAGATCATCGGCGCCGTCGCCCTCGAAGGGTCCACCGAGATGGCCGCGGCACTGCGGGCCGCGACCGCGGCGGCAGAGGGGCCTCGCGCCCGGGTCACCGCCCTCGCCCGCGCCTATCTGGATTTCGCCGCGTCCAACCCGGCCGTCTACGACGCCGTCTTCCGGCTCGACGGCGGCCTGGCCTTCGCGGCGGAGGACACCCCGGAGCCACTGAAGGACGCGTTCGCGGCACTACAGGAGACCCTGGGCGAGGTCGCCGGGGACTCCGTCCCGGACGGGCTCTTCACCGAGGTGTTCTGGGCCGCGCTGCACGGGCTGGCCACCTTGACCCGGGCGGGGCGGCTGCCTCCGGAGGACACCGGGCGGAGAGTGGACCTGCTGGTGGACCGGCTTCCCGTGATCTGACCCGCCCGTCGCGGACGGGCGGGCCGGACTTCCGGCCGGCCCGCCTCTCCCCCGCCCCACGGGCGTCGGCGTGACGGGACGACGCTGCGGGGCGCGGACGGCGCCCGCCGCGAGAGCCGGGCGCGCCGTGCGGAACCGGGCGCCCGCCGTACAGGGCGGATCACATCGCAGGGCAGGGCGCGCCGCGGGGCAGGGCAAGGCGGGGCGCGCGCCGCGCGGCCGTCACTACCCTCCGAGGCCGGCACGGAGCGCCGTGAAGCAGGCGGCGCGGCGCGGCGGCGAAGGGGTGTGGGATACACGCCGGGCCGGCTCCGTCGCAGACTTCGACGCGTCGCGCGGGCGACTGGGCTGCCACCGGGCGCGCCGGTCATCACACGCCCGAGTCGGGCCGGGGTGCGAGGCGGCCAAGTCTTCAACAATCGTTACTGGCACGTAACTTACCGACGGGTTACCCCTGGTAAGCCGTCGCGGTTACCGTCGGGTCACTTTGCGCCGACCAGTGAGGAGTGACCCGTGGGACACGGTCGCAACGCCCTGCGCACGTCCGCCGTCGGTGCCGCCACGGCGGCGCTGGTCGCCGCCGCCTGCCTCGGGACGGCCCCCGCCGCCCGGGCCGCGGGCGGCACGGGCGGCCTCCGGTTCGTCGACATCGCCGGGGACGGAGGAACCGTCCTGAAGGCCAACGTCGTCACCCCCGCGGGAGCCGACGGCAGCCGGGCCTATCCGCTGATCGTGCTGCCGACGAGTTGGGGGCTGCCGCAGGTCGAGTACCTCGCGCAGGCCCGGAAGCTCGCCGACACCGGCTACGTGGTGGTCTCCTACAACGTCCGCGGGTTCTGGCAGTCGGGCGGAACGATAGAGGTGGCGGGCCCGTCCGACACCGCCGACGCCTCCCGGGTGATCGACTGGGCGCTCGCCAACACCCCCGCCGATCCGCGGGAGGTGGGCATGGCGGGCGTCTCCTACGGCGCCGGCATCAGCCTGCTCGCCGCCGCGCACGACCCGCGGGTCAAGGCGGTGGCCGCGCTCAGCGGCTGGGCCGACCTGATCGACTCGATCTACTCCGAGCGCACCCAGCACGTCCAGGCCGCCGCCCTACTCGACGGCGCCGGCTATCTCACCGGTCGCCCCGGCCCCGAAGCCCGGCAGGTCTTCAAGGACTTCTTCTCCTCCGACCTCGCCAAGGAGCAGAGCCTGATCGACTGGGGCAGGAAGCGCTCCCCGCGGACCTACGTCGACCGCATCAACGCCAACGGCACCGCCGTGTTCCTCGCCAACGCGTGGGGCGACACGATCTTCCCGCCCAACCAGTACGGCAGGTTCTACGAGCAACTCACCGGCCCCAAAAGACTGGAGATGCGGCCCGGGGACCACGCGACCGCCGAACTGACCGGCCTGTTCGGTCTGCCCAACGACGTGTGGACGGACACCGGACGCTGGTTCGACCACTACCTGAGGGGCGCTGACAACGGCGTGGAACGCGAGCGGCCGGTGCGGCTCAAGTCCCGTTCCACCGGCGCCTACGAAGGCTATCCGGACTGGAAGTCGGTCGGCGCGACCAGCCGGAAGATCGCCCTCGGGGGCACCAGGACGATCCACACGAACGTCGACTCCGGGGCCGACGGCGGCGTGGTCCTGCTCTCCGGCGTCCTCGACCAGTTCACCCGGACCCCGCCGATGGCCGCGATCCCCCTGCTGCCCCGCCGCTGGGCCGCGGTGTGGCAGTCGGAGCGGTACCGCGGCGGGCAGCAGGTGCGCGGCACCGCGCGGGTGCACACGACGGTCACCGCGACCAAGGAGAGCGGCACCCTCGTCGCCTATCTGTACGACGTGGGGCCGCTCGGCCTCGGCAGGCTGGTCACCAACGCGCCGTACACCTTCCACGGGCGGACGCCCGGCAAGCCGTTCGGTGTGGACCTGGAGTTGTTCTCCACGGCCTACGACGTCCCGGCGGGCCACCGACTGGCCCTGGTCGTCGACACGGTGGACCCGCTCTACATCGAGCACAACCCGTCCGGCGCGCAGCTGACCTTCTCCTCGCCGGAGCACGACCCGTCGTATGTGTCGGTGCCCCTGCGCGAGCAGTGATCTCCGGCTGCCGCCGGCCGGGCCTGGCCCTGTGAGCTGCTGCTCCCCTACGGTGGCGGGGCGGTGGGGGGTACCCCACCCGGCAGCAGCGTCCCTGGTTCGGCCGGTGCCACGTCCACGGCCTCGGTCTCGGGACTGCGCCGCTCGAACCGGTTCGCCCGGGTGAGCGGCGCGTACATCCCGGTGCGGTGCGGCGAGGTCGCCGTCACCGCGGGGATGAACGCCACATCGTAGTCGAGGTTCGACGCGAGCGGTTTCCCGGAGCGTGGTTCGCGGCCCGCGCGGTGCGGGAGACGACGGCCGGGGCACCGGGGCGGCCCGGCGGGGGCGCGGTGGCGGGCGGGTGCGGTGGTGGGTGGCTCACCGTGCGGTCCGCCTTCCCCCGCGCGGCCGGGACCGGCCGGCGTCGGCGCGCGCCTCCCCCGTGCCGACGGCGAGTCTGACGTCCTGCGGACCATGCAACTCCCCGAAGTGCGTGTTGACGTCGTGCAGTTCGATCAACGGATCGACGGACATGGCGCTCCTGCCCACACTCTGTTGTGTCGGTCACCGCAAACTATCCACGCGAAACTTCACTTAAGGGGCGACACGCACGCAGAGCAATTAACCGTATTTGAGGCTGCATTACGGGCTCGTCACGACACTCCGCGCGGTCCCCCGGATGCCGCGCCCGGCGGACCCGGGGCAGGGCATCCGGGCGCGGGACGACCGGCACTCGGGACGACCGGCGGGCCCGGGCGACGCACCGGCGGGACAGGCGGGGCCGAACCGCGACGCCGCGAGCCCGGGCGGAGCCACGGCGGAGCCGGGGCGGCACGGGCGTCGCGGCGGCACGGGCGTCGCGGCGGCACGGGCACGGCGGAAGCCTCGGCGGCGCGAGGTGCGGTGGAGGTGCGGGCGGGGCCGGCGGGCTGGGCGGGTGGCTACCCCTCGGATGCCTCGGCGTAGGTCTGGGACAGTTCGGGGACGCCGTGGACGGCCCAGTCGAGCCCCGCGTCCACGACGGCGATCTCCCGGCCCGAGGCGAGCCGGACCGCGGGGCTGCCGCCGGGCCAGACGTGCCAGGCCGCTCCGGGCACCGTCCTGACCACGACGGTGCCCAGGTACAGGCCGGCGTCGTTGCCCAGCCAGGGCAGCGCCTCGGGGTCGTCGCGCCACCGCGGCAGGAGCTGGTCGAGCGCCGCCAACGAGGCCGGGCTGTCGTCCAGTTCGAGTCCGGCGGCCGCCGCCTGGGAACGGAGCAGTTCGCACTCCGAGAGCAGTTCGGCGACACCTTCGGGGTCGTCCTCGAAGGCGGCGGCGAGCGCCTGGTCCCGGTGCTCCGGACGGCGCCTGCGCCATTTGTCGAGGAAGGGGATGTTCATGACCGGCCTCTCCGTGGGGTGCGATCGCCGTCGGCTCAGCGTTCCCGGTGCCCTCGCGAGCCTATCTTGCGTCGGTTGATGACGGAATCGGACGCATCGCACCGCGGCGGCGCCGGCGCTGCGGACAACGGTTCACGGGCGTTTCGCGCGACGTGGCGTGCCGTCAACACATGTGGTCGGCACGCGGGTTGGACCGGGCGGGCCGTCGGGAGCGGCCGAGATCCGCCGAGTCCGGACGGCCCGGGTCCGCCGGGTGGGGAGACACCAGGGTCCGCCGGACGTGTGGCGGGCCCCTCCGGCCGGGGTGGCGCTCGTCGGGCCGCGGAGGTGCTGTGTGCGGCGGCCGGAGCCCGGGCCGGGGGTGCGGCCGGGTACTGTCAGACGTCGAGGTCCACGACGACCGGGGCGTGGTCGGAGGCGCCCTTGCCCTTGCGCTCGTCACGGTCGACGTAGGCGTCCTTGACCGCCGCGGAGA
The DNA here is from genome assembly GCF_043199735.1 of Streptomyces sp. NPDC048566. Lineage (NCBI taxonomy): Bacteria > Bacillati > Actinomycetota > Actinomycetes > Kitasatosporales > Streptomycetaceae > Streptomyces > Streptomyces sp. NPDC048566. Next base: position 273,284 of record NZ_JBICWL010000007.1, on the reverse strand, counting down.
AGGGGGCGTTGCCGTAGACGAGGTCGATGCGCATGCCGCGGTTCTTGGGGAAGCCGAGCTGGCGGTAGTCCCAGTAGGTGAAGGGCCGGTCGTACTTCAGGGGGCGGGGGACGACGTCGGTCAGGCCGGTCTCGCGGAGGGCGGCGAGGGCGTCGCGCTCGGCGGGGGTGACGTGGGTGAGTCCTTCGAAGGCGGCCGTGTCGAAGACGTCGTCGTCGGTGGGTGCCACGTTGTAGTCGCCCATCACCGCGAACGGCCGGCCGCCGGCGGCGTCGCCCGCGACCGCCGTCCGCAGGGCCTCAAGCCACTGGAGCTTGTAGGCGTAGTGCGGGTGGTCGACCTCGCGGCCGTTCGGCACGTACACCGACCAGACGCGGACCGGGCCGCAGGTCGCCGAGACGGCGCGGGGCTCCTCGACGCCCTCGTACCCGGGGTCGCCGGGCAGTCCTCTGACGACGTCGTCGAGGCCGACGCGGGAGAGCACCGCCACGCCGTTCCACCGGCCGGTGGCGTGCACCGCCGCCTCGTAGCCGAGCTCGCGCAGTTGCTCCGTGGGGAACTGCTCGGCGGCGATCTTGGCTTCCTGGAGGCACAGCACGTCCGTGCCGGTGCTCTCCAGCCAGGCCAGCAGCCGCGGCAGGCGGGCGGTGACCGAGTTCACGTTCCAGGTGGCGATGCGCATGCCCCACAACCTACCCGGCGGGTGTGACAACGGGTCCGCGGACGGCGCCGCCGCCCCCGCGGGGCGGCGGGAGCCGCCCCGCGGGGGCGGGGCGTGTTGCGGGGGTGGGGCGTGTTGCGAGAGTCCCCTTCTGCCGGGCGGCTCGCCCTCCGGGCGGAGGACGGGACTTTCGCGACGCCCTGGCGGTGCCCGGCGGCGGGGGTCAGACCTGCGCGGACGTCCCCGGGGTGAGGCGCAGGTGCTCGGCGCCGCCGAGGGAGCCGATCTGGGTGTCGTAGATCGGCCGGGCGAGGTCGGTGAGCAGCGCGTCGTGGATGTCGTAGGCGCGCTGCGGCTTGACCTCGCGGACGTAGTCGATGACCTCGGAGATCTTGTTCCACGGGGCCATGACCGGGAGCATCAGCGTCTCGACGGGGCTGCCGGGGACGGTGAGGGCGTCGCCGGGGTGGAAGACCCGGCCTCCGTCGATCAGGTAGCCGACGTTGGTGATGCGGGGGATGTCCGGGTGGATGACCGCGTGGAGTTCGCCGTGCACCTGCACGTCGAATCCGGCCGCGGTGAAGGTGTCGCCGTGGCCGACGGTGTGCACGCGGCCGGGGAAGGCGGCGGAGATCTTGTCGGCCACCGAGCGCAGCGTCCAGATCCGGGTCTGCGGGTCGGCCTCCATGGCGGCCCGCAGGCGGTCCTCGGCGAAGTGGTCGGGGTGCTCGTGGGTGACGAGGATGGCGTCCGCGCCGAGGGCGGCGTCCTCCTCGCTGAAACCGCCGGGGTCGATGACGAGCGTGCGTCCGTCCTTTTCGAGACGGACGCAGGCGTGCGACTTCTTCGTGAGTCTCATGGGTTCCATCCTGCCTCCCGGCCGGGTGGCGGGGACGGCCGCCCGGGGTTCGGCGGGGTGTCCGGCCGGTCGGCGGGGTGTGTCACTCCTCGGGGGTGGTCTCCTCGCGGATGACCTGCTGGGCGATCTTGAAGGCGGTGTTCGCGGCCGGTACGCCGCAGTAGACGGCCGTCTGGAGGAGGACCTCCCCGATCTCGGCGGGGGTGAGGCCGTTGCGCAGGGCGGCGCGGGTGTGGAAGGCGAGTTCGTCGTGGTGCCCGCCGGCCACGAGGGCGGTGAGGGTGACGCAGGAGCGGGTGCGGCGGTCGAGTCCGGGCCGGTTCCAGATCTCGCCCCAGGCGTAGCGGGTGATGAACTCCTGGAAGTCTCCGGAGAAGGCGTCCGCCGAGGCCAGCGCGCGGTCCACGTGGGCGTCGCCGAGGACCTCGCGGCGGACCTTGATCCCGGCGTCGAGGGGATCGGGCCGTGCGGCGGTCTCCGGCGGGGCGGGGGCGGGGCCGATCTCGGCGTGGGGGGCGACGGGCTGAGGTGCCGGGGCGGCGTGGGCGGGTGCGGAGGCGATGGCCGTCAGGCCGGTGCCGGACTCGTAGGGCGCGGGCTGCCAGGCGGTGGAGAAGTGGCGTACGAGGAGGTCGGTGACGGCGGCGGGTTGCTCGACGGGGACGAGGTGGGAGGCGCCGGGGACGACGGCGAGGCGGGCGTCCGGTGTGCCGGCGACGAGGGTGCGGGCCTCGGCCGGTCCGGTGATCTGGTCGTCGGAGCCGACGAGGACGAGGGTGGGCACGCCGATGTGGCGGAGTTCGGCGCGTACGTCGAAGGCGGCGAGGGCCTCGCAGGCGGCGATGTAGCAGCCGGGGTCGGTGGTGCGGACCATCTGCACGGCCCACTCGGTGATGGCGGGCTGGGTGGCGGCGAAGCCGGTGGTGAACCAGCGTTCGGGTGAGGTGCGGGCGATGGGGTCGAGTCCGTTGGAGCGGACGATCACGCCGCGCTGGCGGAACTCGTCGGCGGTGCCGTAGCGGGGTGAGGACGCGATGAGGGCGAGGGAGGCGACGCGTTCGGGCCGGCGGAGGGCGAGTTCGATGCCGAGGGCGCCGCCGAGGGCGCAGCCCGCGTAGCCGAAGCGGTGGATGCCGAGCTGGTCGAGGGTGGCGAGGAGCCGTCCGGCGAGTTCGGCGACCGAGCCGGCGGGGTGGGCGACGGCGCCGCCGTGTCCGGGGAGGTCGAAGCGGAAGACGCGGAAGGTCTTGGCGAGTTCGGGGACCTGCCGGTCCCACATGTGCCATGTGGTACCCAGTGAGGGACCCAGGATCAGGACCGGAGCGTCTTCTGGCCCGTCGAAGCGGTATTGCAGGGTGTTCGGTGGTGTCTCACTCACGCCCCAGACCCTCTCACGTCTCACGGACACCCCTATAACAGGGGGACGCTGGATACCGTCCTGACCAGGTTGAAGACCTCGTGGGCCGCATATCGCTTGAGGCATCGGATGATCTCGCGTCGGGTCTTGCCCTCCTGGGTGCGGCGTTCGTAGTACGCCTGGGTGCGCGGCTCGTGGCGCAGGCGGGTGAACACGATGCGGTGCAGGGCCGCGTTCGCACGGCGGTCGCCGCCGTAGTTGAGCCGGTGCGTGCTCCGACGGCCCGACGAATACTCGACTGGGCTGACTCCGCAAAGGGCAGCAAAGGGCAGCAAAGGATGCTTCGGTGTTCAGCCGCTCGGGGTTGTCTCCCATGGTGATCAGCAGGGTGACTGCGCTGTCCGGGCCGATGCCCACTGGTGCGAGTAGCTGTGGGGCGTGGTGTTCGACGAGCTGGGTCAGGCGTTGGTTCAGCTCATCGATCTGCCCGGTGAGCTGTTCGATGCGCTCGGCGAGCATTCTCAGGGTCATGTGGGTGGCCTGGGCCCCCGCGTTCTCGCCGTCCTCGCCGTCGCCTGGCCCGAGGCGTGCGCAGGTGCGGAACAGCTGGCGGTTGCCCAGGCTGGACAGTCGTTCCCGCAGTGCGGGATCGGCGATGACCAGGACGGCTTTGAGCTGGTTGATCGCCTGGGTACGGGCCTTGACCGCGGAGTCCTTGGCGAGCTTGTACATCCGGGCGCTGTGCACCGGACCGTCGCCGGGCTTGGCCCGGGCCCGGGCACGACCGCTGAGCACGGCCCGCGCGGCGGCCTGCGCATCGAGCGGGTCCGACTTCCCCAGCAGCCGGCGGGCCGAGCGGTCGGGCCGGTTCACCTCATACACCTCGACCTGCTGAGCCAGCAGGTAGCGGGACAGGCCCGCGCCGAAGGTGCCGGTGCCCTCCACACCGGCCCGGCGCACCATACCCCGCTTGCGGGCCCACACGAGCAACTGTCGGTAGCCGGCCGCCGTCGCCGGAAAGGACTCGGTGCCCAAGATCTTCCCCAGCGGGGACACCACGGCGGCGACGTGCACCTCACCGTGCGTGTCCACGCCCAGTACGACCTCTCTCCGCACGGGAGGATCCGTACTGGAGGAAGTGCTGCGCTGTATGGTCGTCAAGGTGGTTCGCCTCCCGCGTGGTGACATGCTGAGTGGATGGCACCGGCCCGCTCGGGCCGTCTGAACCGTGACGGCGCCTGAAACTCGGCAAGGCCCCTATAGGGACACGCCTCGTGGCTCGGTGACAGCAGAAACCATCCCGTAACGACAGTCGACAAGTCCGTGACTGGACACTTCGGTCAAAGATCTCAAGAGTCAGACCCCCGTTCGGGACGGCACTGCACAACCGTCCCATCGATCTCAGCGCTATGGCATGACCCGACCGCAGCCGGATGGTTTCGTCCGAACCTGCGCCCAACCTGGCCGGAGCAGGCTGACGCCGAGATGCGTCTCCGCCCACTCGTGACCGGCAATGAGGACAGCCTGTGACCCGTCTTACCGGCACTAGAAGTCGGGCCCTGGCCGCCTACGACCCCTTAATTCTCGGTACTGCACTGAACTGCCGTGAGTATCCGAATATGACGCCACACGTTCGCGTGGCTGCGCTGCGCCGCGCGTACCCATGAAGGAGGAGAATGCCAGTCGACGGCCACCTCGCGCTCGCCCCAGGCCACCTGCATGATGCGGCGATCACCGGCGAAACTCTCAACGAGATCGCGGCGCATGTAGAGCAGGTGGCCGCGCCAGGGCTTGTCTGCGCGGAAGACTGCGGAGGCGCGTCGGCCGTCCAAGCACACGAGATCCACGGTGCCGGGTAGTTGGCGCAGGCCGAACCTGGCGGCGAACTCGAACGACGGTACGTCGTAGCCCCCGCCGAGTCCGGTCTCCGATGTGCTGTCGGGGGCGAACTCCACGGCGACCTGATCGAGCCTGATGCCCTCGTCCTGCCAATCGTGGCGCAGTGCACGGTGTGGGAAGGCGCCTGGGGCCCAGGCACCGGGCTTTTCCGACCTGCTGAACGTGAATGGCCTCGTCGCGCATGCCGGACGCGTCGGACTCATCGCGGGCGCGCTGCTGCTCGTGATCGGCAGGTCGGCGCACTGCGGGGGTGTGTGCGGTGTGGCAGAAGGAGGAGGACCGGGAAACCCGACCCAGCTCAAGCTCAAGGATGCCGGTGTGCTGGTCGGCCTCGGCGTGGTCGGGCTGGTCGCGATGGGCAGATCCGTGTTCGCGATCAGTGCGGTCTGCTGGACCGCCGACAAGGTCAGGATCGCGGGTGGGGCGGGACGGGGCACTGCTGTTCTTCGCGGGCCCGGCCATCGCCCTGCTCGTCGACTTCCCGCTGCTGGTCTACCTGCTCACTCACATTCGGCTCGCCCCGGATTTCTCCGATGCCTTTCCGCAGCCGCCCGGTTGCCAGATTCCGGCCTGTTCGGACCCACCGCGGCGAAGGGCCGGGGACTATGCTGGTGTGCGGACGCCCAGGACCCCGGTGGACGCACGGCCTGCTGACCACGATGCCACGGGAGCGGATTCTCGTCCGGACCCGTCGCGTCTTCGAGGAGATCCCTGTCGGGCACCGAGCCTCGGAGCGCGGAACTCCGACCTGGTGACCCACTCATGTGTTCGTACGCCCCGACCTCGGTCGCACCTCGCCAGGTACGAAGCCCGGCGCCTCGCGTCCGTTGCCCGGTAGCGGTCCCGAGAACACCTGAACGGCTGGAACAGAGGTGTCATGCCTTATTCTGCGGCTGTCCATCCGCCGGAGGGCTCGCGGCCGCTCGCGCCGCTCTCGTCCCCTCCAGCGGGCGGGGGCGCCATGATCACCTCTCCAGCCCGCGGTCAGCCGTGGAGCGGAGGCGGTTGCGAGCAGCCCGCCGTAGAAGCGATGTGCCCGAGCCGGTCCAGCCCGCTGGCAGGCCGTCTGTTCCCGCGGGGATCTCGCGGGTCCGTCGCGGGGTCCCGCGCCGCGGCGTTCGACAAAGATGCTCTCGAGCCGAGCCCGGAAGTCCGTCCAGGACGTCTCGCCGTCGCCGTACAGCAGCCCGGATTCGCCGTGGTGATCGCGGAGACCGCAGCCCTGGAGGGCTGCGGGTTCGGATCTTCCCCAGGGCGGCGGCACCGGCGGCTCCCCCACGCGGTCCCAGCCCCCCGTGTCGTAGGCGATGACGGCTTCGGGTGGCCGGGATTCGACGGAGTGCGCCCGCCCGCCGTCGGCCGGATCACCGGCGCCGGCTTCGCCGGGCTCCTGGTTCACCGGCACGAGCGGCACCGGGATGTGGCCCGACGGTTGCAGGACCCGCTCCTCTCCGAGCGCCAGGCATCACTCGGTGTCGCCTTGGCGGACCGGGCCGACGAGCCGAGCGTGGCCTCTCTCCGCTCCTGGCGCAGGAAGGACGTCGGAAACGTCCGCGGGCCGGCCGACGGTGCCGTGTTCTTGGCGCCAGTTCCCCCTTTGATCCGGTGGTCACCGTGATCCCCGGCAGCCGGTCGGCGCGGATCCGGGTTCTCGTGGCCGAGCAGGCGGCCCTGCGCGGCGCCCGGGTCGGCCTCCTCGACGTGTGTACGGCGGCGGTGGCGGCGCTGCCGGTCGGCGGGGCCGGGGTGTCCGCGATGTCCCGCGACCGGGCGAGTCATCCGCTGTGCAGCACCGACTCCGTCAGCCAGCAGCTGGAAGAACTCCAGCTCACACTGGGCGAGGGGCCGTGCGTGGATGCCTTTGTCCTCGGCTCCTCGGTCCTCTGCACCGACTTGTTGGCCGCTGAACTCCAGTGGCGTTGGATGGTGTTCGCCGACGCGGCTCTGGAAGCCGGAGCCAGGGCGGTCTTCGCCTTCCCCCTGCAGATCGGTGCCATCAGTCCCGGCGTACTCGACCTGTACTCCAGCACCTCGGTCGAGCTGGACGCGGACGAGATGGCCGACGCGATGGCCTTCGCCGACACTGCCACGTTGCTTCTGCTCGACGCCGGGATCGGTGAGGCGGGTGTCCCGTCCGAAACCGGCGCGTCCGGCACCGACGTGGCCGGCACGGACCGGCCGGACCCCGCGCCCTTCGATGACCTGGGCGGTTACCGGGCCGAGATCGACCAGGCCACCGGCGTCCTCATGGTCCAGCTCGGCGTCGGCGTCGAGGAAGCGTTCATCCGGCTGCGCGCCCACGCGTACGCCCGGGGGATACGGATCTCGGTGGTCGCCGCCGACGTGGTCGCCCACCGGCTCCGCTTCCCCCTGGAGACCACACCGTCCGACGTGAGACCGCCGGATGCGCGTCCCTCCGATACGCAACCGCCGGATGCGCGACCGCCCGACGAGGAGCCCTGATGCTCACGCCCCACAAACAGAGGTGTGCACGATGAAGGAACAGCTGATGGCCCGGACGTTCGTCGAGCTGGCGGACAGTCTCGTCGCCGACTTCGACCTCATGGACTTCCTGCGTCTGCTCACCGACCGCTGCGTCGACCTGCTCGACGCGAGTGCGGCGGGCGTCCTGCTCGCCGACCGCGACGGAGTGCTGCGCGTCATGGCCACCTCCGACGAACGGGTGCGCCTCCTCGAACTCTTCCAGCTCCAGAACCACGAAGGCCCCTGCCTGGACTGCTTCCACACCGGGATCACCGTCTCCGTTCCCGACCTGCGCGACGAAGCGGCGCGCTGGCCTCTGTTCACCGCCCAGGCGCAGCGCCTCGGCTTCACCGCCGTCCAGGCGCTGCCCATGCGCCTGCGCGACGAGGTCGTCGGCGCCCTCAACCTCTTCCACACCACCCCGGCGCCCATCAGCCCCGCCGCCACCCCCTTCGCACAGGCCCTCGCCGACGTCGCCACCATCAGCCTGCTGCAACAGCGCACCACCGAGCGCAGCACCCTCCTCAACGAACAGCTGCAGACCGCCCTCAACAGCCGCGTCCTGATCGAACAGGCCAAGGGAAAGCTCGCCGAACGCCGCCACACGGACATGGAGCGGGCCTTCACGACGCTGCGCGCCTACGCCCGCGCCCACAACCGCCGCCTGGCGGACGTCGCCCGCGCCTTCGTCGACGAAACCGAGCACCTCCCCGGTCTCACTTCCGGAAGTTCCTGATCAGCCTCCTGCGAGAAGGGTTCGTCATGCCGCTCGGCCCCACCACCGAGACCTCCCTCGACACTCCGGACACCCCCAACCCCCTCGACGAGGAGGAGCTGAGCGCTCTGGATGCCCATTGGCGGGCGGCGAACTACCTGGCCGTCGGGCAGATCTACCTCATGGCCAACCCTCTGCTGACCGAGCCGTTGGCGCCTGAGCACGTCAAGCCGCGACTGCTCGGGCACTGGGGCACGTCACCGGGCCTGAACCTGGTCCACACCCACCTCAACAGGGTCGTCAACGCGAGGAACCTGGACGCGATCTGTGTCTGGGGGCCCGGTCACGGCGGGCCGGCCGTGGTGGCGAACTCCTGGCTGGAGGGCAGCTACACCGAGACGTACCCGGACATCACGCGGGATGCGGCCGGCATGACCCGCCTCTTCCGGCAGTTCTCCTTCCCGGGCGGCATCCCCAGTCACGTCGCACCCGAGACCCCCGGATCGATCCACGAGGGCGGCGAGCTGGGCTACTCCCTCTCGCACGCCTACGGGGCCGCGTTCGACAATCCGGGGCTCCTGGTGGCCTGCGTGATCGGCGACGGTGAGGCCGAGACGGGCCCGCTGGCCGCCTCCTGGCATTCGAACAAGTTCCTCGACCCGATACGGGACGGTGCCGTCCTGCCGATCCTGCACCTCAACGGCTATAAGATCGCCAACCCGACGGTCCTGGCCCGGATACCGGAGCCCGAACTCGACGCCCTGCTCAGGGGATACGGCCACGAGCCCCTCCATGTCACCGGGGACGACCCTCACGCCGTCCACCAGACGATGGCTCGTGCCATGGACGAGGCCCTGGACCGTGTCGCCGCCTTCCAGCACGCCGCCCGCGCCGGTTCCGTCATCACCGAACGCCCACGCTGGCCGGTGATCGTGCTGCGCACGCCCAAGGGCTGGACCGGGCCGGCCGAGGTCGACGGCCTCCCGGTGGAGGGCACCTGGCGAGCGCACCAGGTGCCGCTGCCGGCCGTACGCGAGAACCCGGACCATCTGCGGCAGTTGGAGCGTTGGCTCCGCTCGTACCGGCCCGATGAACTCTTCGACGAGCACGGACGCCCCCGGGAACAGGTCCTCGCCTGTGTCCCCGACGGCGCACACCGCCTGGGCGCCAGCCCGCACACCAACGGCGGCCTGCTTCTGCACGACCTGCCCGTGCCGCCCCTGGAGCGGTTCGCCGTCCCGGTCGACAAGCCCGGCACGACGGCGCACGAGCCGACCCGCGTCCTCGGCGACCTGCTGGCGCAGGTGATGGCCGATACGGGCGAGCGGCGCGACTTCCGGCTGGTCGGGCCCGACGAGACGGCCTCCAACCGCCTGCAGGCCGTCTACGAGGCGAGCGGCAAGGCGTGGGAGGCCCAGGTACTGCCGACGGACGAGCATCTGGAGCGCGGCGGCCGGGTGGTGGAGATCCTCTCCGAACACACCTGTCAGGGCTGGCTGGAGGGCTATCTCCTCACCGGTCGGCATGGCCTGTTCTCCTGTTACGAGGCTTTCGTCCACATCGTCGACTCCATGGCGAACCAGCACATCAAGTGGCTGCGCGTCGCCCGCCGGCTCCCCTGGCGCCGCCCGATCGCCTCCCTCAACTACCTGCTGACCTCGCACGTGTGGCGCCAGGACAACAACGGCTTCTCGCATCAGGACCCGGGTTTCGTCGACCACGTACTGAACAAGTCGCCGGAGGTCGTGCGGGTCTACTATCCGCCGGACGCCAACACCCTGCTGTGCGTGGCGGATCACGTGCTGCGCAGCCGCGACTACGTCAACGTCGTCGTTGCGGGCAAGCAGCCCTGCTTCGACTGGCTCGACCTCGACGCCGCCCGCGCACACTGCGCCCGCGGCGCCGGCATCTGGGACTGGGCCAGCACCGAGTCCGAGCCCGGCGAGCCCGACGTGGTGCTCGCCTGCGCGGGAGACGTACCCACCCTCGAAGTACTCGCCGCGGCCTCGCTGCTCCGTCACCACCTGCCCGAACTCGCGGTACGGGTGGTCAACGTCGTCGACATCGCCCGGCTCCTGCCCGCGGAGGAACATCCGCACGGGATGCCCGACAGCGAGTACGACGCGCTGTTCACCCCCGACAAACCCGTCGTCTTCGCCTACCACGGCTATCCGTGGCTCATTCACCGGCTCGCCTACCGCCGCGCCAACCATCCGCACCTGCACGTGCGCGGCTACAAGGAGGAGGGCACGACCACGACCCCGTTCGACATGGTCGTACGCAACGACCTCGACCGGTACCGGCTGGTCATGGACGTGATCGACCGGGTGCCGGGCCTCGCGGTGCGCGCGGCAGCGCTGCGGCAGCGGATGGCCGACACCCGCTACCGCCATCACGACTGGATCCGCGTCCGCGGGGTGGACCTGCCCGAGGTCGCCGAATGGATCTGGAGTCAGTGACCACGGAGCCGGTGACCACCCGTGCGGCGGAGCTGCGGGTGGGGGACGCCGCCGCCGAGGACGCGAAGGCCGTGCTGGCCGCGCTCGCGAGCAGCCCCGACGGCCTGTCGGGGGGCGAGACGGGTGAGGCCGCCGAGCGACTCGCGGCCGTCGGGCCGAACGCCGTACGCACCCACCACGTCCGTGTCCTGGCGGTCCTCGGGCGGCAGTTGCGCAGCGCCCTGCTGATCCTGCTGGCGGTGACGGCCGGGGTCTCGTACTTCTTCGGCGAGCGGACCGGCGCGGTCATCATCGCGGGGATCCTGGTCCTGAGCGTGGCACTGGGATTCGTGAACGAGTACCGGGCGGAGAAGGCGGCTCAGGCGCTGCACTCGCGGGTGCTGCACACGGCCGTCGTGGTCCGGGACGGCGCGGCCGGCGAGGTCGATGTGACCGAGCTGGTGCCGGGCGATGTCGTACGTCTGACGCTGGGGCAACTGGTGCCCGCGGACCTGCGCCTGCTGGAGTGCACGGCGTTCGCCTGCGACGAGAGCGTCCTCACCGGGGAGTCCGCCCCCGCCGACAAGGACCCGGAGCCGGTCGCCGCGGGGGCGGCCCTGGCCGAGCTGACCTCCTGCGCACTGATGGGGACGGTGGTGCACGGGGGCAGCGCGACCGGAGTGGTGGTCGCCACCGGAGGCCGCGCCGAGTTCGGGCGGATCGCGCTGGGGCTGGGCGAACGGCAGCCGGAGACCGACTTCCAGGCGGGGCTGCGCCGCTTCTCCATGCTGCTCCTCAAGGTCGCCGCCGCCCTCACCACCGTCATCTTCGTCATCAACGTCCTGCTCCAGCGGCCGCTGCTCGACGCTCTGCTCTTCTCGCTGGCCATCGCGGTGGGCATCACCCCGCAGTTGCTGCCCGCCGTGGTGAGCACGAGCCTGGCCACCGGCTCACGGCAGCTGGCGCGGCGCAAGGTCCTGGTCAAACGGCTGGTGTGCATCGAGGACCTGGGCGACATGGACGTCCTGGTCACCGACAAGACCGGCACGCTCACCGAGGGCCGCATCCGTTTCGAGGCGGCCCTCGACCCGGCCGGTACACCCTCCGACGCGGTGCTGAAGCTGGGCCTGCTGGCCACTGAGGGCGACCTGGACCAAGTGGGCGGGAACGCGCTGGACGTCGCGCTGTGGCAGGCCACGGACACACCCCCGACTGTACACCACCGGCTCGCGCTGCTGCCCTTCGACCACGACCGGCAACTGGGCTCCGCGCTCGTCGAGCGTCCGGACGGCAGCCGCCTGCTCGTCGCCAAGGGCGCGCCCGAGGCGGTCCTGGCCCGCTGCGGTGACGTACCCGAGGAGGCCGCGGCGGCGCTCCAGGAGCACTTCGCGGCGGGCAGCCGGGTGGTCGCCGTGGCCACCCGGGACACGGACGGGCAGACGTCCCTCACTGCCGCCGACGAATACCGCCTGCATCTGGCCGGCTTCCTGGTCTTCCTCGACCCGCCCAAGACCGGCGCCGCCGCCTCACTGCGCCGCCTCGCCGACCTCGGCATCACCGTCAAGATCTGTACCGGCGACAACGCGCTCGTCGCCCAGAAGGTCTGCGCCGACCTCGGCCTGCCGCCCGGCCGCGCCCTCACCGGCCAGGACATCGGTCAGCTGGACGACGACCAGCTGACCCGTGCGGCCGAGACCACCACCGTCTTCGCCCGCGTCTCACCCCAGGACAAGGCAAGGGTCGTACGGGTGCTGCGGCGCCGGGGCCGCGACATCGGGTTCCTGGGCGACGGCGTGAACGACGCGCTGGCCCTGCACGCCGCCGACGTGGGGCTGTCCGTGGACACCGCGACCGACGTGGCCAAGGACGCGGCCGACGTCCTCCTCCTGGAGAAGGACCTCGGCGTGCTCGCCGACGGGGTCGCCGAGGGCCGACGGATCTTCGCCAACACCATCAAGTACGTCCTGATGGGCACCTCCAGCAACTTCGGCAACATGTTCAGCGCGGCCGGAGCCTCCCTGGTGCTGCCGTTCCTGCCCATGCTGCCCTCGCAGATCCTGCTCAACAACCTCCTTTACGACGCCGGGCAGTTGACCATCCCCACCGACCACGTCGACCCGGAGCAACTGCGTGCCCCCTCGCACTGGGACATCGCCTTCATCCGTCGCTTCATGCTCTTCTTCGGGCCCGTCAGCTCCCTCTTCGACTTCCTCACCTTCGCGATCATGATCCAGATCTTCCACACCGGCGCCGATCTGTTCCGTTCCGGCTGGTTCGTGGAGTCCCTCGCCACGCAGGCGCTGGTCGTCTTCGCCATCCGCACCCGCCGGGTGCCGTTCTACCGCAGCCGGCCCAGCCGCCCCCTGCTGTTCAGCGCCATCGGGGTCGTCACCGTCGCCGTCGCGCTGCCGATGTCCCCGCTCGCGCAGTCGCTCGGCTTCCAGTCCCTGCCGCTCGGACTCCTCCTCACTCTGGCCCTGATGGTCGTGCTCTACCTGGTGCTGATCGAGGCCGCGAAGCACGTCTTCTACGCCCGCGCCGACGCGCGAGCCGCACATCCGCCGGTACGCCACCGCACCCGTCGGCACCGCATCCAACGGCGGGCCGGCCGCTTCAGCCACCCCGGACCGCTGCGGTCCCGGTGACACGCTGTCACCGGGACCGTCAGCGGCACCACGCCGTTCGAGACGATCGCGTCGTCTCGAACGGCGTGGAACGGTCAACCGCTCAGGGCTTCCTCGGCGTCCCGCCGCGTCGGCCAGTTGTCCCGCCGCTCCCGGGCCAGCTCAGCACGGCTGCCGGCCCGCTCCCCGGTCGGGGAGACCGACGGTGTGAGGGCCGGAGCGGGGGTGGCGGGCTCGGGGATCACGGCGCTGGTGGACAGCGCGGGGCGCCTGGCGGTCCGGTGCACGCGCCGTCCGGCGGACTCGTCGCCGGTCTCCCTGCTCTGGTGCTCGAAGAAGCGGAGCATCTCCACGGGGAACGGCATCACGAGAGTGCTGTTCTTCTCGGCGGAGACGTCCACCACGGTCTGCAGCAGCCGCAGTTGAAGTGCTCCTGGGGTGTCGGCCATCGTCGCGGCAGCGTCGGTCAGCCGCTGGGACGCCTGGAATTCACCGTCGGCCGCGATGACCCGCGCGCGGCGTTCCCGCTCGGCTTCGGCCTGCTTGGACATGGAGCGCATCATGGACTCCGGAAGGGCGATGTCCTTGATCTCGACGCGTTCGATGCGTAGCCCCCAGGGCTCCTCGGTCGGGGCGTCCATCACCTTCTTGAGTTCCGCGTTGATGTGGTCACGGTCGGAGAGCAGCGTGTCCAGGTCGGCCCTTCCGATGACCGAGCGGAGCGACGTCTGTGCGATCTGGGAGACGGCTGCGGGATAGTTGCGCACGTTCACCAGGGCCTTGACGGGATCGATGACCTTGAAGTAGACGACCGCGTCGACGGTGAGCGTCACGTTGTCGGCGGTGATGGACCCCTGTGGCGGGATGCCGAGGACCTCGGTCTGGACGGACACCTTCCGCATCCGGTCCCCGATCGGCCGGATGACGCGCAGGCCAGGCCCGCGTATATCCGGCAGCAGCCGTCCGAAGCGGAACACCACGCCCTTCTCGTACTGCTGGACGTTGCGCACACTCAGGGCGAGCAGGACGAGCCCGGCCGCGGCGCACAGCGCCAGCACGGTGATCAGAACACCCATGGTTCTCACTTTCCTTACGTCGATGACGGTCCCGGGCCCGAGCGGTCCGGGAAGCACGTGGCACAGGGAGGACCCCGGCCTGTCGTCTGCGGTGCGGCCGGGGTCTCGGGCTGCTTTTGAGGCTCTGGTGTGTCGGCCCGGCTCAGCCAGGAGCACTCTGCGGTACGCCGGTCCGGGCTCCGCCGACTGTGGCCCCGGTGGCCGCTGGAGTGCGCATGGCCCTCACCTCGCCGTCGGCGGGGCGGAAACGGCCGGGATCTGCGGGCGTGCAGCCGGATAGCGGACTTCGTGGTCTTCTTCGGAGTCCCAGGCCGCCTGAACGGCCGAGTCGGTCTCCGACATCGTGCGCAGGCGCGCCGCGTCCACCATCAGCCGGTGCACGTGCGAGGTGCGCAGACAGCCTCGGCCGGCGGCCATCAGCCAGAGGGCCGAGACGGGCGTCGGCTGCACCTGCCCACCGAAGGGCCCCGTACCCGGCACGGCCGGCCAGTTCGCGCGGTTCGTCAGGCCCCCGGTGAACAGCCCCGACAGCGGATCGAGCACGGCCGTCGGCGAGGAAGCGGGAGGAGCGCAAGAGATCCGGAGTGACGTAGAGCAGGGCGTACTTCCGGGGATCGGCGTGGGGGAAACGGTCGCAGTCATGACGCGAACCCTGCTCCGGGCCGATCGGAACCGGCCCGGCGTAATCAAATTGCCGAAAGTGACAACGACATGGAAGCCGGTGCACGAAATACCCTCGGTAACACCAGCGTACTCCGTCGACGGTCCGAGCGGACTCCCCGTCGGACAGCACGGCCGGTCCAGGACCGGGCGCGTGGAGCCTCCCAGGCGGGTCCGGTGACAACATCCCCAGGCCCGCACCCGGAGTGCCGACCCGGGGTGGTCCGACGGCCACCGTCAACGGACTGCGACTCCCAAGCCCACGCTGTCCTTCACAAGGGTGGCCACACTCTCCATGAGCCGCCCGGCCTCCGCGTCCGTGGCGGCGGGCGGCACCAACCGCAGGTCCCACCGGCCGCGGCCGGGCGCCAGCAGGCAGACGGTGGACGGGGAGCGCTGGGTGGCCGTCCGGCGCAGGCGTACGACCTGGTTGGCGACGAGCAGCCGACCCGGGAACGGGGACCATACGGCCTCATCCACGAGGGCGCTGGTGACCTGTCCCCAGGCGTGCGGCAGGCCGCCCAGCAGCCTGGGCAGTTCGGACGCCAGATCGGGCGAGTGGGGCCACCAGGCGCCGTCGATGCGCCGGGCCATGTGGCCCTGTGCCGGCTGGGACACCAGGCGCAGGCGAACGGCGGACGACGCGGAGAGCGGGGGCGGTGGGGCGAGTGTCATGGGAACTCCTGAAGGGGATGCGGTCGCTCGGGTTCACACGCGGCGGGCGGCGATACGCTCCGGGGTGGGCCAGCGCACGTCTCTGGCCCAGCCGAGGCGTTCGAAGAGGCGGATCACGGCGGCGGACGGGTCGAGCTGGCCGCGGTCGACGCCGTGCCGGGCGCAGGTGGGGTCGGCATGGTGCAGGTTGTGCCAGCTCTCGCCGAACGAGACCAGGGCCAGGGGCCACAGGTTGGTGGCGCGGTCGTGGCGACGGGTACGGAACGGGCGCTCACCGATCACATGGCAGAGGGAGTTCACGCTCCACGTGACGTGGTGGAGCAGGGCGATGCGAACAAGTCCCGCCCACAGCAGGGCGGTCAGGGCGGACACCCAGCTGCCGCCGATCAGCCACCCCACGGCGAAGGGCAGGGCGAGGGTGAGCACACACAGAGCCGGGAAGGCCCGGGACACGGCCCGGATGTCACGGTCGGCCAGCAGATCGGGAGCGTAACGCGTGGCGGACGTGGGGTCGTTGCGGAACAACCAGCCGACGTGGGCATCCATCAGTCCGCGCAACTGGCCGTATACAGAAGTGCCGTAGCGATACGGAGAGTGAGGATCGCCCGGCCGGTCGGTGAAGGCGTGATGGCGGCGATGGATGGCGACCCAGCCGATCACGTCTCCCTGGAAGCTCATGGACCCGGCCACCGCGAGCGCGGTGCGCAGCGGCCGTACGGCCCGGTAGCTGCCGTGGGTCAACCCACGGTGGAAGCCGACCGTGACGCCGAGGCCCGTGACGATGTAGAGCGCCGCGGCGAGCAGGACATCGGCGGGATGGATCAGGCGCCCCCACAGCAGCCAGACGGCCAGACCGAGTGCCAGGAACGGGAGAAGGACGATCAACGCCGTGATCGCCAGCGACAGCCGCTCGCTGCCGGTGCGCCCGGCAGCCGTTCCCTCGCTCGGGAAGGCTGCCCTCCCGTCGTACTCCGGGGACGGCGGGCTGGCTGAGGGGGAGCGGAGGATATGGAGAGACATGCGCGGTCCTTGACCTCGGTGACGACAGTGCGGCCGGGGTCTTGGGCTGCGCCTCTTCGACGTGGGTGCGCAACGGCATCGCTGAGAGCGGATGCGAGTCGCACGGACGGTGGCTACGGGAGCTACAGGGGCTTGGGCTGGTGAGGACGTGGAGAGTGGGCGGCGGGGCCGTCAGGCGGTCTCGCCCTGGTGGGTGCGATCGGCGGCCGATCTGCTCGAGTCGAGCCGGGAGGTGAGCGGATCGGCGGCACGCGAGGCGTCCAGCGCGAGGTGCAGCCGCGTCCCCGTTCCCGAGGCGCCGGGATAGCTGCGCTGTTCATCGCCGGCGAACAGCATACGGAGCGCGTCCGCGACGCCTCGGGCCGCTTCGGGGTCCGCGGAGGCCAGGCGGACCTCCACCCGGCCCTGTCCGCTCGGCTCGTGCTCCGCTTCGGGACGCGGTGGGCGATGCGGGGCTTCGGATGTCATAGGGCGGAACCTGGCCCGGACCTGAGCGGTCCACATCTCTCTTGCGACGAGGACGAGACCGGTCCGGACACCGGCGTACGACGTGCCCTCGACGTTTTCAGCCTACTCCTGCTCGGGACAGCCGCTCCGGCACATCTGAAGTGGTGCGGTGGCCGCCGAAGCCACCGGCCGACGCCCGATGACGGGATGACGGGATGACGGGTCGGTCGATCATGAACAGCTCCCAGAACGACGACGTGACTCCGACGCCAGCCACACCGTTGGCCGTCTGTCGTGTTGGCAGCCCGGGGAGTCCCGCTGACGACCGGCTGCGACGACAGAGGTGGACGGCGGAGTCGTCAGGCCGCCCTGGGTGGGTGCGATCGGCGGGCGCCCCCTGGCGCGCTCGGATGGTACAGCGAGACCGGTCTGATCACCTGCGACGGCCCCTGGTTCTGTCGGCCCACTCCTGCCGGTGCGACGGCCACCGCAGCCTGCCGGAAGGAGTAGGGTGAAGGCACCGAGGGCATTTCGCACACCGGCTTCCATGCCGGGTCGTTCTCGGCGAGAGATGAAACCCGGGCCGTAACCCCAGGGGCGGCCCGGAGACGGGTCCGCATCATGACCGCGACCTTCGAAGCGACCCTGCCGCGGCCCGCACCCGTCGCAGCCCCTCCCGCCCGCCTCGTACTGAAGACGGACGGCCCCTCCCGTGGACTCCTGGACGGCGCCTGGTGGCCGCGCTCGCGCGACCTGCTGCGCGAACTACCAGCACTGACCGACGCGCTGGACCCCGTCTGGGGCCGCATCACCCGTATCGCCGTCAACCCCGAGCACTGGCCGGTCATCCCGCGCAAGGTGCCCGTCAACGGCCATGTCGTGAAGGTCGGCTGGTTCACGCCGGAGATCGACCCGCACAAGCTGCTGCTGCTCTCCTACGGCACCGGACGCTGGGATCTGCTCGTCATCCCACCCGAGACCGGGGCGCAGTCGGCGGCCCGCCTGATGGCGGCCGCATCCGACTACGACGGCCCGCCGCTGACCGCGAGCGCACTCATCGCCGCGGACCGAGCCGGGCACGCAGTCTCCACGGCCGACCGGCCACTCGATCCGGACGAGGCTTGGGAGTACGAGGGCGGTACCTGCGTGACGTCCGCAGCGGTACCGGCAAAGGCCGGTGACGTCAGCCGCCTGATCATCGGCATGTGAGACAGCCTCATGAACGCCGGGCTCAACCTGGACTGGACGGGGCTGACGCGGAGTCGGCTTCTCGCCCACTCGTGACCGGCATCCGCCGTCGCGGCCGACGCCGCACCGGGCAGGAAGCCCGCCGACGGCCCCCGCCCCTGGAACGCTAGGCAGACTCGCATGCTGCTCGCCGGCCACCCGGAGAACGTCCGTGGCACCTGCTGTCGGCCGCAGGCCGTCTTGAGGGCATGGGCGGTGTCCGAGGACAGTGCGGAGTCGGCGGTCCTGCTGAGCGGACTGGTCAGCAATGCCGTTCTGCACCTCGGTTCAGAAGACGGGCCTGGCGCGCGAAGGACCGGACACGCGGCTCATCCTGCGCTCGGTACACGGTCGTACTCGCGTGCGGAGAGGCGAACGGCCGGTTCAGAAGCCCTTGTTCCAGGCGCAGGGTCGGCCGGTCACCTCGGGGGATGCGCCGGCAATCGGACGGAGTCCACTAGGGCGGATATCTGTGCGTGGTGAGCAGCCGCATCCGCAGCATGCCCACCGTGGTGACGTTCTCCCTGCCTGTCACATCCCTACTACCGGGGTGGGCACGTGCTCGATGACCTCTGCGGCAGGGGTACGTGCGGCATGTCCGCCTTCCGCATCCCAGACCGCCTCCCGGAGCGAGTCCCGGTCGGCCGCTTCCGCTGCCACGGTCCGGAAGCGCTCGCCCTCATGGATCAGGCCGGTCGCCGTGAGGGTCCGCGACGGGTCGGTGGCCGTGGCCATGAGCCGGGCCGCGGTGGCCGGTTTTGTGTCCGGCGGGATGACCAGCAGGTCCCAGCGGCCGACGGTGTAGGGGAGCAGCAGCAACTTGTGCGGGTCCTGCTCGGCCTCGAACCAGCCGACGCGCACCACGTGCCCGTGAACGGGCATCTTCCGCGGGATGACGGGCCAGAACGTGAGATTCACCGTTACCCGGGTGATCCGGCCCCGCAGTGGGTCGAGGACCGCGATGACTGCCGGAAGCTCCGCCGTCAGGTCGCGGCAGCTGGGCCACCGGGCACCGTCGATCAGTGCCGGAGCGGTTCAGAGGGGTGCCAGGACGAGTCGGAGGGGAGACGAACAAGGAGGGGCCGTGGACCGGCCCGTCAGCCGTACGTGCGCCCGCGCGACGCCCTTCATCGCTTCCCCTCAGCGGTCAGGGCGTCTTCGAGTGCCCGGCCCCGTAGCCGCGCTTCTGTCCCGTCACCGCACGGTAGCGAGGCGGTGTCTGCGCAGTTGAGCCCACAGCCACCACAGCAGGAGGACCAACAGCACGCCGAGGACCGCGAAGACGACCGGCCACCACCACCCCTGGCCCCGAAACCGGGTCCGCCCCTCGTCTCCGAGGATCACGTCGGCCGGCCCCCTGAAAGGCCATCAGCCTGGCGCTTGGAAGTCCCAGCGGCACTGAAGGTCGAGACCGCCGAGCAACACAGCGCCGCCCAGGGCGAACGAACCCAGCCCGATCAAACCCAACAGCACCCGGCTGACAGTCCTGAGCCTGTCGGGTCTCACCCCTTCTTCGGGCGGCGGACAACCACGGACAAGGCGGGTGGGCGGGCCAGTCCGAGCTGGCGTACGCCGTCCTGCAGTGCCGCTTCCAGGTCGGCCCGGACCTCGTCGAGCTCGCGGAAGTGGGACCGTGGCCTTGCCCTGATCTTGCGACGGCCGACGTTGATCCGGGCGGACTGAATGCCCGCCACTTCCATGACCCGTTCGCGCAACACGAGCGCGGCAGCGGAGCAGTCCAGCCCCGCGTGTACGTCAGCAGCCTCAGCGGGGGGCCACATCGGCAGCAGTCCGCGCAGACCCGGGGGGGGACCGCGAGGATCATCAGCCACAGGCCAAGGGCTATCGCCAGCGCGGCGCCGGCGATCAGCCACAGGTCATCGAGGGGCCGGGTCGCCAGTTCGTCGGCGAGTGTTCGCCGCCAGCGCATCGCGGACCGGCCGTCCCGTACGGCGGCCACGTCGTGCAGGAAGAGCCCCGTGCCCGCTACCCCGAGCATGGCCACGATCGTCGCGGGCACGCGTCGCGTGGACCAGAAGCGGTGTACGTGCAGGTCGGAGTCGTCACCTGCCGCAGTGCCCGGTCCGGGCGTGCCCGCCGCGGTGGACGAGCGTCCGATTCCGGAAGGGCTGTCGGGGTTGACGGCCGGCACAGGCTGGGTTGCCGACTCCGGCTCCTGTTCGCTCATCTCGTCCTGCCCCGCCTCATGCCCCGCGTGTGCGCCGAATGCAGATGTTCGACCGAGACCACGACTGTGTGCACGTCCATGCCTGCCAGGGCGCTCAATTCCTGGGCGACCGCGCGACGCACTGCGCGCCGATGTCGGAGGGGTAGCCCAGTTCCACAGCCATGTGCACCCGTGCCTGGCCGAGCACGGCCCTCCGCCCGGCAACGCCGGCGTCGGCAGCGTCCCGTACGGCGGTTTCGCGTTCAGGCGCGGGGAGAACCGATACCGTCGCGTGTGGCATCACGTGGTCGGGAGGTACGAGATGGGGGGACTCCCTGAATCCGCGCAGTGCCTCACGAGCCGCCCGGGAGGCAATCTTCGCGACAACCCGGTCGGCGACGCGCGTCGCACCCCGGTGAGTGCTCCGATGCGGCTTCGCCGTCTCACGGATCCGCGCAGAGATCCCGTCAGGACGGACCTCCGTGGGGTCTCGCCGTATCACCCTCGTGTCACACCGCAATCACCAACTGGGCAGACGGTCCCGAACCAAGACGGTCTGACCTGCATTTTCCTGCCTGCGCTGGACTGCCGCAGACGCCCCTGGACGGTCTCTACAACCTGTGCCAGGTGGTGCCCAGTGAGGGTCCCAGGATGAGGACGGGTGCCTCTTCCGGCCCGTCACAGCGGTATTGCAGGGTGTTCCTCGGTGTCTCGCTCACCCGCCCGGCCCTCTCACCCGTCACGTTCTGTCACGTCGTCGGGGTGGATTTCGGGTCCCTCGGCCCCGGGTGGCGGGGGGGGGTTCGGGGTGTGCTGGGTGATGTCGCGGGAGGCGGCTCGTGGGACGCAGGCGGCGTCGCCGGGCGCGGGTCGGGGCGGTCGTGTCGTGCTGCGGCCGGCGGGCCGAGCGGGAACGAGGCGGTATGCCGGTCGGCGCCGGCCGCACCCTCTGGTCACCATCGGGCCGGCGGCCGTGTGGTTCACGCGGGCGGGCGGGGCCCGTCGGCGGCGGGGTGCGAGTCGTCCGCGGTGGGGTGCGGTCCGTCGGCGAGGGTGCGGGTGCCGGCGGGGGCGGGCGCCGGTGTGTGGACGACGCGTGGGCAGACCCGGCAGGCGGCCCGGCCGGTCTGGGACCACCAGCGGCAGGTGGAGCGGATGGCGCAGGGGGGCGGTGGGGCGTCGTCGGCGTCGAGCGGTGCGGCCCGGGCGACGGCGTCGCCGAGGCGGCAGCGCTGGTCGGACCAGTGGTGGCAGGCGCCCGTGACGCAGGGGCCGGCGAAGCGGAAGCGTGCCTCGGGGGGCCGGCTTCCCGCGGCGGTGGCGCGTTCGACGAAGGCGGCGTCCACGGCGGGGGGCGGGCGCAGTGCGGCGAGGGTTCCGTCGGGGCGGACGATGCCGAGGAGGAGGTGTCCGGGGCTGCACGAACTGCTCGGGCAGGTCGCCTCGGGTTCGGCGTCGCTCACTCCAGGGACTCGGGCTTGAGGACGATGCCGAGGAGGATGCCGAGTCCGCCGGCCCAGGAGTCCTGTTCACCGCCGAACGGGTCGCCCGCGTCGGGGGCGGGGGTCTCCGGCTCGGCGAGGGGCCATTCGCGCAGCCGGGGTGCGATGTCGAGGGTCGCGACCTCTTCGAGGACGGCCTGGCGGACGGTGGCGGCGATGCGTTCCATGACGGGGCGCGGCAGGTCGCCCTGCACGGTCACCCGTAGTCCCTCGACGTCCGGCATGTTCGGCTCCTGTTCTGCTGGCTGCCCTGGGGGCTTGTGCGGTCGGCTGTGCGCGGGGTGGGGGTGGTGCGGAGGCATCGGGCCTCGGCGCGAGGGGGGCGGGGTGCGGGTGCGCCGGGTGGCCGCCGGGGGCTGCGGGTGCCGGTCGCGGTGCACGGTGGGGTGCGGCGCCGCAGGGGGCGGGATGGGGGGGTCAGCCGGTTCCCGCGTCGGCGCCGCCGTCGCTCGGGGGCGCTTCGCCGCCCGAGGTGCCGCTGTCGGAGGCGAGCATGACGGCGCACAGGACGGCGACGACGACCACGACGCCCCACAGGCCGCCTCCGGCCGCCCGGAGGTCGTCCTCGGTGAGCCCGAGGGAGCGGGTGAGGCCGAGCGCGGTGGGGAGGTCCTTGTTCAGCAGGGCGTTCTGCAGGTCGACGTGGGCCTTCGGGTTCTGTTTCAGCGAGGCGAGGATGGCCTGGAGGTCGTTCGTGGCGAGGCTGATGTGCTCGGCGTCGAACGACGGGGGTGGGGTGAGTTTGAGGATGCGGTCGGTGGTCGTCACCGTTCCCTGGATGGTGTTCTCCATGTCGGCGAGGCCGATGACAAGCCTCATCCCGCCGGTTTCGGACATGGTGCCGCTCTCCTTGCTGTCGGGCCGTTGACTCCCTCTCACTGTGGGGCGGTGGTCCCGCGCCCACCACCGGTGTTCGTCCGGATGGAGCGCCGCCGCGGGGCGGTGCGGGCGGGGGCCTTCGCTGGGCGGGTAGGCGGTGGTCGCGGGGTCACCAGTGGGGGGTGGGGACGGTGGGGGTGTCGTCGTCGTTGTCGCGGAGGGGCCGGGGTGGCTGGCCGAGGACTTCGCGGGCGCATGTTCCCGGGTCGTCGGTGCGGTGCGGGTGGGGGCGGGGCCGGCGGCCGAGGACGCCCAGGCGCCGGAGGAGCAGGATGAATGGGTTTTTGATGGGTTTCATGCCGGTTTCTCTCCGAGAGGGTCTGGGAATTCCGTCGCACATCTGAACAATGGACACGACAAGGGCTGTTGGGGTCTTCCGGCTGATGAGGGGGTTGAGTGGGCGGCATCGGTGGGGACGGCGGTACGTCGGACCTTCGGGAGGTGGCCGGGCCGGCGTCGCAGGAGAGCCGGTTGTCGGAGGACGCCGTGCGGGTGTTCCGATGGGTCAGCGACCAGGGTTCGTGCGACGCCCGGACGCTGGGGGCGACGCTGGGGCTGCCGGAGAGCCGCGCGGCCTCGGCGGTGAGGACGCTGACGGAGCTGCTGCTGTTGCGCCATCCGCCGGGGCGTTCGGACGAGTTGGTGGCGGTGGCGCCGGACGCGGCGCTGTCGGCGCTGGTGGCGCCGAGGGAGGCGGGGCTGCGCCGGCAGCTCGCCGAGATCGACCGGCTGCGGGCGGAGTTGTCGGTGCTGGCGCCCTTCTACGCGGAGGGGCGGCGGCAGCGGCGCGGGCGGGCGCCGCTGACGGAGGTCACCGATCTGGAGACCGTCGTGGGGATGATCACCGAGGCGACGATGCGGTGCCGTCAGGAGGTCCGCACCTGTCATCCGGGGGGTGGCCGCTCCCCCGCGCTGCTGGAGCAGGCGTTCGTGCAGGACCGGGACATGCTGCGCCGGGGTGTGCGGATGCGGACGCTGTACCAGCACACGGCGCGCTACCACCTGCCGACGCAGGAGTACGCGCGCCGGATGACCGACGAGGGCGCCGAGATCAGGACGCTGAGCGAACTGTTCGGCCGCATGGTGGCGTTCGACACGGAGACGGTGTTCATTCCGCACCAGGACGATCTGGACGCGGCCATCGTGATCCAGGAGCCGTCGACGGTGTCGTATCTGTGCGCGACCTTCGATCACGCCTGGTCGCTGGCGGAGCCCTACCAGCCGGCGTGGACGGAGAGTTCCGCGCGGGACGAGGTCAAGCAGGCCATCGTGCGGCTGCTGGCGGAGGGCATGAAGGACGAGATGGTGGCCCGGCGGCTGGGCATGTCGCTGCGGACCTGCCGCAAGCACATCGCCGAGATCATGGAGCAGCTCGGTGCGGCCAGTCGTTTCCAGGCCGGGTATCTGGCCCGTGTGCAGTCCTCGGGGCCGGCGTCCGCGGCGGCGGGCGGGACCTGAGCGGTCCGCGGGGGCGACGCCCGGTGCGGCGGTTCCCGCGCCGCGGGCCGGTGGCGTGGCGCGGCCGGGCGGGGTGTGCGCGCGGGGCGCCCGCGGCCGGGTCACGCCGGGGGGCCGGCGGTGCGGGCGCCCGCCCCGGCGGTGCCTGCCGTCTCGGTGGGGCCGCGGGAGGGGTTCTCCGCTTCGGGCCGTGGTGTGAACGGGCCGTCCGCGGCGGCCCGTTCACCGGCCGCGGCCGGCCGCGGCCGGCATGGCGGGGCTCCCGGTTCGCGTCGCGCGGCTCGTCGGGGTGGAGTGGTCAGCACCGGTGTCCCGGCGCGGTCGCCTGTTCCCGCGCGAACAGCAGGGTGAGCCAGGGCAGTTCGTAGCGCAGGCCGTCCGGGGCGGCGGTCGTGTGGGCGCTCACGTCGGGCGCAGACGGCGGGGGCAGCACGCCGACGTCGATCAGTTCCTCCAGGGCTCGCTGGGTGGTCCGTCCGTCCCGGCCGAGCGCGCGGGCGGCGGCGGCGAGGGTGAAGGCGGTGCCGGGGAGCGCGGCGAGGGCGCGGAGGGTGTCGCGGGCCGGGGCGGGCAGCCGGTCCCAGGTGCGGGCGAGGCGGGTGCGGACCCCGAGGCCGCCGGAGGCGAGTTCGTCCAGTGCCTCGGCGGGGTGTTCGAGGCGGTCGGCGTACTGGGCGAGGGGCATGTGGCGCAGCACGGACAGGCGGTTGCCGGCCGCCCGCAGGGCGAAGGGGAGGTGGCCGGTGGCGGCGGCGATCCGGGCGGCGGCGGCGTTCTCGGCGGCGAGCCGGCCGTGTCCGATGATCCCGCCGAGCAGGTCGCGGGCCTCGGGGTCGGTGAGCGGGGGCAGTTCCACGCGGTGCGCGCACTCCAGGCGGGGCAGCCGGCCGCGGGAGGTGAGCAGGGCGGTGGCGGTGCCGGACGGCGGCAGCAGGGGGTCGAGGGGGAAGGCGTCGGGCACGTCGTCCAGGAGGAGCAGGACCGTGCGGCCGCACAGCCAGGAGCGCCATGCGGTCGCCGCCTCCTCCCGGTCGGCGGGCAGGCGTTCGGTGCAGCCCAGGGAGCGGGCCAGCTCGGCCAGCACCGATGCCCGGGGGCGGGGTGAGCCGTCCTCGGCGCTCAGCCGGGTGGCGACGACGCCGTCCGGGAAGCGCGCGGCGAGACGGTGCGCGAGGTGGACGGCGAAGGCGGTCTTGCCGATGCCGGCGGCGCCGGTCACCAGGACCGGGGGGCCGCCGTCGGCCTCCAGCAGTGCCGCGGTCCGGTCGAGTTCGCTGCTGCGTCCGGTGAAGTCGGCCGGATCCGGGGGGAGCAGGCGCGAGCCGGTGTGGGTGCGGGGCGGCCGGGGCGCGGACAGGTCGTTCAGCAGGGAGCGGTGGGCGGCGCGCAGGGCGGCGCCGGGTTCGAGGCCCAGTTCGCGGGAGAGCTGCTGGCGGCAGTCGTCGTAGGCGGCGAGGGCCTCGGTCCTGCGGCCGACCTGGTGGAGCGCGGTGACCTGGACGGCGCGCAGCCGTTCGCGCAGCGGATGCCGGCTCACCATCTCGTCGACGGTGTCGGCGACCGGCCCGGGGTCGCCGATGTCCAGCTGGGCTTCGGCCCACGCCTCGTAGACGGCCAGGCGGCGGGCGCGCTGGCGTTCGACGGCGGCGCGCAGGACGTCGGCGTGGGCGGCGAGGTCGCTGAAGGGGTCGTGCCGCCACAGGTCCAGGGCGCGGCGGTAGGTCCGGGCCGCGCGGCTCGGGGAGCCGGCGCGCAGTTCGGCGTCGCCGCGCCGGGCCAGTTCCTCGAAGTGCAGGGTGTCGCACTCGTGCGGGGTGAGGTGCAGGACGTAGCCGCCGGGTCCGTGGCGCAGCCGTCCGAGGTCGTCGGGGTCGAGGACGCGGCGCAGGGTGGAGACGTAGACCTGGAGGTTCTTGCGGGCGGTGCGGGGTGGTGCGTCGGGCCAGAGGGCGTCGGTGAGTTCCGCGAGGGAGACGGGGGTGTTGGGGCGGGTGAGGAGGACGGCGAGGACGAGGCGTTGTTTGAGGGGGCCGAGTTCCAGGGGGCGTCCGGCGCGTGAGGCGCGGAGCGGGCCGAGGAGGGTCAGTCGCAGGGTGGCGGCCGGGTGGTCGGCGCTCACGCCGTCGTCGTCCGGGCCGGCCGGTGGTGGCCCGGTGCGGAGCGGGGTGGTGGGCTGCTCGGCGTCGCGTGCGGTGGCGGGTTCGCGGGGAAGGGCGGATCGCGTGTCGGCGCCGCGGTGTTCCGTGAGCGAATCGACCATCTTCCGTCAGCCCCTTCCCCAACCGGTGTCGTCGGGGTTCTGGGCGAGGGAAAACATTCCGTACACGAAAGCCTCCGGTGGTGCGGCAGGGGGTGAGGTGATCCGCGGGGAGCTGTGGTCCGCGCGGGGAATTCGGTGGAATTCCCGCGGTCTTCACAGCATGGGCACGGGCCGGTGCGGGGGCCATGGACACGGGGATGGCTCAAGGTGCATGCAGCAACCGACCCGCCGGGACGAAGGGTGCGTTCGGCCGCATACCGGAGAGAAGGGGCGGGTCCGGGGGGCGGCGGCCGGGGCCGTGTCGCCAACCGGCACCGAACCGCCCGCCAACCGCCGCCGAACCGGTGCCCGGCACGCTGGCGGCGCAGGTCCCGGCGAGCGACGGAGGTGACGCGGTGCGGCTGGCGGAGATCATCGAGTTGCGGCCGGTGCCGGCCGCCGGGCTGCTCGCCACGCTCACCAGGCGCTGTCCGCTGAGCTGCGCGCACTGCTCCACGTCGTCGGGGCCGCGCGGCGAGGACACGCCGGGGGACGCGCTGCGCCGCTTCGTCGGCGGGTTCACGCCGGCGGACCGTCCGGAGGTCCTGCTGCTGACGGGCGGTGAGCCGTTGCTGCGGCCGGCGCTCGTCGCGGACCTCGCCGCGCTCGCGGCGGAGGCCGGGACGCGGACGTCGGTGCTGAGCGGGATGTTCTTCGCGGCCGGGGGCCGGGTACCGGACCGGGTCCTGCGGGCGCTGCGGGACGTCGCCCATTTCTCGGCGAGCCTCGATGTGTTCCACGAACGCGAGGTGGCGCGCGCGGATGTCTTCCGTGCGATGCACCGCGTGATGGACAGCGGAATCGAGGTGAGTTTCCATGTGGTGGGCGCCGCCGGGGACGACGGGTATGTCGCCGACGTCACCGCCGCCATTCGCCGGGAATTCCGCGACCAGGCCGCCGTCCTCGTCAATCGGGTCCGCCCGGCGGGCCGGGCGGCGGGCTGGGCGGCGGCCCGGCCGGTCCCGCTCGGCGGCGGGGCCGAGGGTGCGCCGGGGGTGCCGGCGGCGCCGTGCGCGATGGCGGCCTGGCCGGTGGTGGCCTTCGACGGCACCGTGGTGGCCTGCTGCAACCAGCGTGTGGTGGACGGCCGGCCCGTCCCGGAGCATCTGCGGCTCGGGCACATCGCGCACGACGACTGGGCCGCGGTGGTGCGCCGCTGCCGTACCTCGCCGGTGCTGCGCACCGTGCGCACCGCCGGGGTCGGGTCGTGCGCGGACTGCCGTGGCCTGCCCGGGCGACCCGGTGCGCTGGAGGCGGCCGAACGCGCGGGCTCGCGTCCGGCGGCCGGCGTGATGGACGAGCTCGGCGCCCGGCTCCAGCGCGAGGCGGGCGCGGCTTCACTGCTGCGGCGCTACGGGAGCGGCCGGTACGCGCCGCTCGTGCTGCTCGGCGGTCCCGGCGGGCGGGGTGCGCCCGGTGGTGCGTGCACCGCGTGCGGCGCCGGCGGTGGCGAGGGGGGCTCGGGGTGAGTCTGTCGGCCGTCGCGAGCCTGCGGCTCGAACTGTCCCTGGTGGAACCGGTGCTGCGGTCGGCCGCCGCCCGGATGTGGTGTGCGGACGAGGCGTTGGCGGTGCGGTACCGGCACTACCTGCGGGCCATGCACCAGGTGATCCGGGCCTCCGTGCCGCTGATGGAGCGGGCCGCCGCCCGGTGCGAGGCGATGCCGGGGGATGCGGTGGCCGCGCCGCTCGCACGGTACCTGCGGGCGCACGCGGAGGAGGAGCGCGGCCACGACGGCTGGCTGCTCGCCGACGCGGCGGTGGCCGGGGCGGCGCCGGGCGAGGTGGCGGGCGCGGTCCCGCCGGCGCTCGTGGCGGCCCTGGTGGGGGCGCAGTACTACTGGCTGGAGCACGGCCATCCGGTGGCCCTGCTCGGGTACATCGCGGTCCTGGAGGGCAACGCTCCCGCGCCGGGGCTGGCCGGCCGGCTGGCGCGGCTGACGGGGCTGCCGCCGGCCGCGTTCGCGACGTTGCGCCTGCACGCCGATCTCGACGGCGGGCACAGCGCGGACCTGGACCGGCTGATCGAGGGGCTGGCGCTGGATGCCGCGCAGCGTTCCCTGGTCGCCGTGAGCGCGCTGCACACGGTCTCCCTCCTCGCCGAGCTGTTCGACCGCATCGCCGCGGCACCAACCGGATGGGAGAGCGCCCATGACTGACCCCGCACCCGATCGCGACCGGCTCCGCGCGCTGGAGGACGCCGGGTTCCCGCTGCACAGTCTCTCCACCGAGCAGCGGGAGGTGCTCCAGGACCTCAGTGCGGAGGAACTGGCGCTGCTGCTGGGGCTGAAGGAGCGGCTGGACGCGGCCGAGCCGGAGGTGCAGGCGCACAGCGAGATCGCCGGCGGAGCACTGTTCTGATGGGCGGCGGCGCTTCTGCGGCGTGTCCGCGGTGCCCCGAACCCCCGCCGGCCGGGGCGGCGTTCTGCCCGCGCTGCGGCAGCGCCTGCGAGGTGGCTAATGAGGTGGCCGCGGCGGAGGAGCGCCGGGTGGTGACCGTGCTGTTCTGCGATCTCGTCGGCTCGACGGCGCTGTCCGGGCGGCTCGACCCGGAGACGCTGCGCACGGTGACCCTGCGGTACTTCGCGGCGATGCGGGCGCGGATCGATGAGCACGGCGGGACGGTGGAGAAGTTCATCGGGGATGCCGTGATGGCGGTGTTCGGGGTGCCCGTGCGGCACGAGGACGACGTCCACCGGGCGCTGGCCGCCGCGCTCGGCATGGTGGGCGCTCTCGACGGGCTCAACGCCGAGCTGGAGCGGGAGCACGGTGTGCGGCTGGCCGTCCGGATCGGGGTGAACACCGGCGAGGTGGTGGTGAACGTCGACCCCTCCGCCCGGCAGGCCCTGGTCTCGGGCGAGGTCGTCAACATCGGTGCCCGGCTGGAACAGCACGCGGGCGCGGGCGAGGTCCTGATCGGGCCGGCCACCCTGCGCGCGGCCGGCCCGTCCGCGGTCACCGAGCCCGCGGGGGACCTGTCGCTGAAGGGCGTCGCGGCCCCCGTCCCGGCGCACCGCCTGCTCGCCCTGCACGAGGACGACCCCGAGCGGGTGCGCCGCTTCGACACCCCGTTCATCGGGCGGACCCAGGAACTCGCCGAACTGCGGCTGCTGCTGGCCAAGTTGGAGAGGGACCCGCGGTCGCACCTGGTGACGGTGTACGGGGAGGCGGGGCTGGGCAAGACGCGGCTGCTGCGCGAGTGGCTGCGGGACTGTCCCGCGTACGGGGAGGGCCGGTGCCGGCCCTACGGGGAGAGCGGCACGCTGGCGCCGCTCGGCGAGGCCGTCCGCCAGGTCCTCGCCGCCGTCGAAGGGGACGCGGCGCGGGCGGGTCTTCCCGCGTGCGAGGCCACGGAGACCGTTCAGGCGCTGGAGTTGCTGCGGGCGGGGCTGCTCGCCGACGGCACGCCCAGTCCCTCGGCGGACGACACGCTGATGGCGCTGGCGTGCCTGCTGGAGTGGCTGTCGCGCGAACGGCCGGTGGTGCTGGTGCTGGACGACTGCCACTGGGCGTCCGGGCCGCTGCTGGACATGGCGGACCGGCTGCTGGACGAGCTGGACCGCTGCCCGGTCGCGCTGGTGTGCGTGGCGCGCCCCGAGCTGCTGGAGAGGCGTCCGGGCTGGGGCAGCGGGCGGATGCGTGCGGCGTCGCTGCTGCTGTCGCCGCTCAGCCGGGAGGAGTCCGCCGCGCTGGCCGGCGAGCTCGTGGAGGTGGCGGCCCACCGGCAGGGGGTGCTGGAGGGCGCCCTGGACCGCGCCGAGGGCAATCCGCTGTACCTGGAGCACCTGACGGCCGTGGCGGCCGAGTGCGACGATCTGCCGCTGGGCGTGCACGCCCTGCTGGGTGCCCGGATCGACGCGCTGCCGCCGCGGGAGCGGACCCTGTTGCAGGTGGCCGCCGTCCTGGGGCGGGAGTTCGGGCGGGCCGACCTGACCGAGCTGGCCGGCGCCGAGGACCCGGAGGGCCCCGCGCCGTCCGCCGCGGGGCTGCTGCCGGGGCTGCTGCGGCGGCGGCTCATCGAGGCCGCGGGCCGGACCGCCGCGGCGCGGTCGGTGCTGCGTTTCGGCAGCGCGCTGGTGCAGGAGACCGCCTACCGGGGGATGGCGAAGAAGGTGCGTGCCCGGCGTCACGAGCACGCCGCGGAGGTGCTCGTGCGGCACGGGGGTGGTGACGCGGCGGTCGGATCGCATCTGGCCCGCGCGCACCGCCTGCTCACCGAACTCGGCGTGCAGGGCGGTGACGCGGACGCCCTGCGGGGCCGCGCGGCGGCTCTGCTCACCCGGGCCGGGGCGGCGGCCCTGTCCCGGTCCGACCTTCCGTGGGCCGACGACCTGCTGACCGAGGCCCTGGCGCTGGCCGGCCCCGGGGAGCCGGCCGCCGGGGAGGCCGCGCGGCGGCTCGGCGAGACGAAGGTCGCGCGCGGCGAGCCGGAACGCGGCCGGGAGCTGCTGAGCGACGCCCTCGACGCAGCGGAGCGGGCCGGCGATCCGCTGGGCGCCGCCCACGCGCGGCTCGCGCTGACCGCGCTCGATCCCCGGCACGGGGCGGTGGCGGAGGTGGCCGAGGCGGCGCTGCCGCTGTTCACGCGGGCGGGCGACGACCAGGGCGTCGCCCGTGCCTGCGTGCGGATCGCGCAGGACCGGCAGCGGCGCGGACGGCACGCCGAGGCGGAGGCGCTGCTGCACCGGGCCCTGGAGCACGCCGGCCGGGCGGACGCCGAGGGCGAACGGGCGCTGGCGCTCGGTGCCGTGGGGATCTCCCTGTGGCGGGGACCGACGCCGGTCGCGGTGGCCGTGGACCGCTGCGAGGAACTCCTGGCGGCCCACGGCGCGGGCCGGCCGACCGTCCGGGCGACGCTGTGCTGCCCGCTGGCCGTGCTGCTGGCGCTGTCGGGCCGGCACGAGGAGGCCCGTGAGCGGCTGGCCGAGGCGGCGCGACTGGCCCGCGGTCTCGGGTACGCCGAGAGCGCGTTGTTCGTCCCGCTGTTCGCCGCGGAGGTCGAGGCGCCGGCGGGCGCGCCGGCCGAACGCCTGCCCCTGCTGGAGGAGGCGGAGCGCGCGGGCCGTGCGCTCGGCGCCACCGGGGCGCTGCCCGGCATCGCCCGGGAGCGGGCGCGCATCCTGCTGGACGGCGGTGACCCGGCGCAGGCGCTGGCGCTGCCGGACCCGGGGCGGGCGGTGCTGCCTCCGGCCGAGGCGGCCGACGCCTACGGGCTGCGGGGGCGCGCCCTGGCCGCCGGCGGGGACCCGCGGCACGCGCTGCGCTGCGCGCGCCGGGCCGTGGCCGCGGCGGGTGGCACCGACTCCCCCGTCGTCCGCGGCACGGCCGCCCTCGACCTGGCGTACACGCTGCGGGCGCTCGGGTTCCCCGGGCGGGCGGCGCGGGAGGCGCGGACCGCGCGGGGGTACTTCGCCGCGAAGGGGCACCGGCCGGGCGCGGACCGCGCGTCCGCGTTCGCCGAGGAGACGACGGCCACGGCCCGGGACGAGGACCGCCCGGCCGCACGGGAAGGCAGGACCGGATGACCACAGGAACGGCGGGAGGGCTCACCTGGAGCCTGCGGGACCGCTCCCCCGACGATCTCGCGATGCTCGCCGACACCGTGCCGGACCTGCCGGCCGACCCCTCGGCGTGGTCGGACGGCGGCGGGGTGCGGGTGTGCGTCGTCGACACCGGGGTCGAATGCGGTCATCCCGAAGTGGGCGCGGTCCAGGGCTCCTACGAGGTGGCGCCCGTCCCCGGCGGCGGTCTGCGGGTCGTCGACAGCGGGCGGCTGCCGGACGGTTCCGGTGACGGGTGCGGCCACGGCACGGCGTGCGCGGGCATCGTGCGGCGCGTGGCACCGGACTGCGAGCTGTACAGCGTGCGGGTACTGGGCGAGGGGTTCACGGGCAGCGGCGAGGCGCTGCTCACCGGGTTGCGGTGGGCGGTCGACCAGGGGTTCGACGTGGTGAACCTCAGTCTGTCGACGACCCGGCCGAAGTTCCTGGAGACCCTGCGGTCGCTGGCCGACCAGGCGTTCTTCACGGGGACCACGCTGGTGGCGTCCGCGCACAACACGCCGGTGGAGAGCTTTCCCTGGCGGTTCTCGTCGGTCATCTCGGTCGGCACCCACCGCGAGGACGACGCCGGGCTGTTCCTGTACAACCCCGCGCCTCCCGTGGAGTTCTTCGCCCCCGGTCAGAACGTGCGGGTGGCCTGGACGGGCGGCACGACGATCCGCACCACGGGCAACAGCTTCGCCACCCCGTTCATCAGCGGGATGTGCGCTCGGCTGCTCGGCACGCACCGGAAGTTGACCCCGTTTCAGATCAAGCACGCGCTCTACCTCTCCGCCGCGAACGTGCGCATCGGCGACCCAGGAACCCGAGGTGAATCATGAGCCAGCCCCCCGGCCTCGTCCCCGCCGCCGGCGTGGACCCCGCGACCCGCCCGGGCAGCGCGGAGCACGACCTGCTGCAGTCCGTCGTCGACACCGCGCGGGCCATCTTCGGCGCCGCGGCCAGTTCCGTCCTGCTGCACGACCGGGACGCCGGCGAGCTGGTCTTCCAGGCCGTCGCCGGGGAGGGCGAGAAGTCCCTGGTGGGCTCGCGGTTCCCGGCCGACCGCGGGCTCGCCGGCTGGGTGCTCGTCTCGGGCGAGCCGATGATCGCGGACGATCTGCGGCAGCAGGGCATGTTCGCCCGGGACGTCGCCAAGTCGACCGGGTACGTGCCCGACGCGCTGATGGCGGCGCCGCTCGCCCACCACGACCGGGTGCTCGGCGTCCTGGAGGTGCTCGACCCCGCGGAGCAGTCCCGCTCCAGCCTCGGCGAACTGGACCTGCTCGCCCTCTTCGCCCGCCAGGCCGCGGCGGCCCTCGCCGTCATCGCCGACCGGCGCCGGGAGGAGACGCCGGCGGCGGTCCGCGCGCGCGGCCTGGAGCTGCTGGCCGCGCTGCGCGACGTCCTGCTCGACGGCGTGCCCCCGCAGGCGGCGCACGACCGGTGAACTCCGGTCGGGTTCCGTCCAGTTCGGGCGGCATCCGCACCGGCTTCGACACCGGCCGGCACCCTCCGGTCCCATCGCCGGAGGGTGCCGCCGGCGTGGGTCCGGGGTCCGGGGTACGCGAGGCGGGGTCCGCCCCGCGTGGCGTCGTGCCACGGTGCCGGGGTGCTGCGCGGGCGGAGCGGGACCGGGCGGGGAGGAACACGACGACAGGCGAGGCAGGTCCCACCACGAGGCGGCGCGGGGTAGGCACCGCATGGCGCTGCACGGCACCGCGGCTGCGCGAGGCGGCATCGCGCGGGTAAGGCACCGCGCGGCAGGACATCCATGCATCCGGCACGGTACGGCGGGTGCGCGGCACGGCGCAGCGCGGGGAGGAGCACTGCCCGGCACGGCACCGCGCACCGCACGGCGAGGGCAGGGCACACCGCCGCGCGGGGAGGCACCGCGCGGTCGGCACTCCAGCGCCCGGCGCGGCACCGCGGCAGGCGACGCGGCGGCGCGGAACGGCGGGCGCAGGGCACGGCCGTGCGCGGGTAAGGCACCGCGCAGTACGGCGTCCCTGTACCCGGCACGGCACCGCAGGGCGCAACACCGCGGCACGGAACGGCGGGTGGGCGGCACGGCGCAGCCCGGGGTAGAGCACTGCCCGGCACGGCACCGCGCACCGCACGGCGAGGGCAGGGCACACCGCCGCGCGGGGAGGCACCGCGCGGTCGGCACTCCAGCGCCCGGCGCGGCACCGCAGGGCGCAACACCGCGGCGCGGTGCGGCGGGTGCGCGGGGTGGAGCACCGCCCGGCGCGGTACCGCGGCACGCGTGAACCTCGACACGACACGACACGACGCGGCAGGTGGGCGACACGGCACGGCAGCGCACGGCACCGCGGCACCGCGGGGCGACGGGGAAGCGCCGCCGGGGCGAGCCTCGCGTCAGCGGGTCGCGGCCTCCACCGCGTCGGCCGCGCGGGTCTCGCTCTTGGCGTCGGCGAGGAGAGCGCCGATCCGCCGCGCGCGCGAGCGCGGCCCGGCGTCCCGGGCGGTCCGTGTGATCGCGTCGCGCAGAGCCTCGGCGGTGGCCGCGGGCCCCGGCAGCGCGCGGGCGACGCCGGCGCGCAGGCAGGCGGCGGCCAGGACCTGCTGCTCGGACCCGTTGGGGGCGACGAGCAGCGGCTTGCCGCGCAGGAGTGCGGCGAGGACCGGGGCGGAGGTCGCGTTGGTCAGGACGAGGTCGGCGCGGTCGACGAGCGGGCCCATCCAAGGGCGCCGGCCGACGACGATGCGGGCGCCCGCGGCGGCCTCCGAGGCGCCGGAGCGGCCCAGTTCCACGACGGCCCCGTGGGTGCCGCCGGTGAAGGCCGCGTTGAGGCGCGGCCAGAGGGAGGCGCCGCCGAAGGTGCGCCCGAGATGGACGTAGACCAGGGGCCCCGGGCCCGGGAGGGGCTCGGGCGCCGCCGGAGGGTCCGGTTCCCACCAGCAGGGACCCACGTGTGTCACGGCCGGGGGCAGTTCGTGGCCGGGAGGCTCCAGGTCGGGGTGGCCGCGCAGCAGGAAGGCCGTGCCGAGCAGCGGGGTGTCGGGGAAGCGGTCGCGGCGGGGGGCGAGACCGGCCGCCGCGCGGACCGCCGTGTAGTGCTTCAGGGTCTCCGTCAGGCGCCAGACCCGGTCGTGGGCGTCCGCGGGACCGGGGCCGCCGCGGTAGGGCCACAGGTGTGCCGCGAGGCCGAGGACGACGACCGGAAGGCCGGCGGCCTCGGCCGCCACGAGCGCGCCGTGGCAGAGCACGGAGGTGACCAGGACGTCCGGCCGCAGCCGCTCGACCGCCCGTGCCACGGCCGCGTACTGCTCGGGGCCGCGGACCGTCCAGTGGGCCACCGACAGCGCGGTGGGGTCGGTGAGGGGCGTCACCTCCAGGCCGGCCGCGCCGGCCGCCGGTGCGGCGTGCGGGCCGGCGAGGACGTGCACCGTGTGCGCGCGGCGGCGCAGTTCACGGCCGGCCGCGATCGCGGGGTACAGGTAGCCCGGGTCGTTGAGCGGGCACAGGAGCACCTTCATGTCAGCCGCCCTCCGGCAGAGCGAGGCCCAGGTGGTGGGCGAGGAAGGCCATGACGTCCGCGTAGAGGCGGGCGCTGCGCGAGGCGCCGCGCGTGGCGTGGCCGACGCCGCGCTCGGTGCGCAGCACCACGGGTCCGGCGCCGGTGCCGGTGCCGGCCCACTGGAGGGCGGCGCACATCTTCCGGGCGTGCGCGGGGTCGACGCGGGTGTCGCCGTCGAAGACGGCGAGCAGCACCGCCGGGTAGCGGGTGCCTTCGCGCACGTGGTGGTACGGCGAGTACGCGAGCAGCCGCGCGAGGTCCTCGGGGTCGGAGGCGCTGCCGTATTCGTCGCGCCAGACGGCGCCCATCCCGGACCGCTCGTAGCGTGCCATGTCGAGCAGGGGTGCCGCGCAGACGGCGGCCGCGTAGGTCTCCGGGCGGCGGGTCAGCGCGGTGGCGGCGAGGAGGCCGCCGTTGGAGCTGCCGAGGAGGCCGAGGCGGCCGGGTGCGGCGTGGCCCGCGTCGAGCAGGTGGTCCGCCGCGGCGTCGAAGTCGTCGAAGGTGTTGTGCTTGTGTGCGCGGCGGCCGGCGCGGTGCCACTCCTCGCCCTCCTCTCCCCCGCCGCGCACGCAGGCCACCGCGTAGACGCCGCCCGCGCGGACCCAGGGCACGGCCTGCGGGGTGAAGCCCGGTGACATCGAGGCGCCGAAGCCCCCGTAGCCGGTGAGGATGGCCGGGCGGGGCCGGTCGGGGCGGCCCGTGGGGGACATGACGAACACGCGGACGCGGGTGCCGTCGCGGGAGCGGGCGACCTCCTGGGTGACGTGCACGCCGTGGGCCGGGGCGGGGGCCGGGGGGCCGCCGGGCCACGGCCGCAGCAGGCCGGTGACCGCGTCGTGGTGCAGGACGACGCCGGGCGTGATGTGGTCGGTGTAGGTGAACCAGAGTTCGTGACCTGGTTCTTGACGTGTCGTCATCTGCGTCACGGTGCCGTGTCCCGGGAGCGGGACGGTCGCGGTCCGGGCACCGGTCCGGGCGTCGTGCAGGGCCAGCTCGGCCACGGCGTGCCGGGTGCGTAACACCGCCAGCAGCGGCCGGTCCAGTGCCGGTCCGTCCAGGACGGCGAAGTCCTCCAGTACGGTGCCGGGTTCCTCGGGGACCAGGGTGTGCCACCCGTCGGGGCCGGCTGCCGTGCGGCCGGCGGCGGCGATCCGGCCGCGCGGGGCGCCGTGCGTCGTCCTCAGGAGCAGCGGACCCGTGCCGGGGCGGAGGCGGACGGCGGTGCGGCCGTCGGCGGCGTGCTGGAGGCGGCGCAGCCGGGGCCGGCCGGGGCTGCTCTCGGCGAGGTCGGCGATCCACAGGTCGGTGGCGGGTGCGGTGCCCTCGGTGGCGCCGACGGCGAGGCGGCGGCCGTCGGGGGTGGTGGCGACGGTGTAGTACTGGGTGTCGGAGCGTCCGGCGCCGAAGATCTCCGTGTCCTGGTCCGCGGGTGTGCCGACGCGGTGCAGGTAGACGCGGCGGCGGGGGGCGCGGGCGGGCGCGCCGGGCTCCGGGGGCAGGCCGCGCACGTAGTAGAAGGCCCGGCCGCCGGGCAGCCAGGCCACGGGGGAACGGCGGACCCGGTCCACGGGTCCGCCGACGGTGCCGCCCGATGCGGTGTCGAGGACGTGCAGCACCGACCGCTCCGTGCCGCCGGAGGACAGCTGGACGGCCACGAGGTCGCCCTCCCAGGAGGGTTCCCAGGCGTCGAGCACCGTGGTGCCGGACGGGTCGGCGTCCAGCGGGTCGAGGAGGACGCGGGTCGCGCCCGCCTCGTGGACGGCCAGTGCCGCGACCTCGCGCCCCGGCTCCCTGCGCAGGTGGAACTCCCGGCCACCGCGCGGCACGGGCGGGCGGACGCCGCCGGTGGCGAGCAGGCCGGTCATCCGCGACCGCCACGCGTCGCGGTCCGTCCAGCGGGCCTCCTCGCGGGCGTAGAGGAGGTCCTGGGCGGCGGACCAGGCGACGGTGGCGGGGTCCTCGGGATTCTCCAGCCAGCGGTAGGGGTCGGCCACCCTCAGTCCGTGGAGGGTCTCCTCCGGTCCGCTGCGCGGAGCGTCGGGGTAGGCGTACCGGGCGGACCTCGGCCCCGCGTCGCGGGGCGGGGACTGGGTCATCGCGGCGCTCCAGAGAGGGATCGGGGTGGATCAGCGAACGGACGGACGGATCGGCTCACCGCCGGTGCGGCGGCGCGGGGATGCAGGGGCGCGGGGATGCAGGCGCGGGGGTCGGGAGGCGCGACGCCCGACCGCGCGCCGTGAGGGACGGGACGGCGCGCCCGGCCGGTGGGGGGCGCGGGTGCTCCGCCGCGCGGGGGCGGGGTGGCCGGCCGACGCGGGGTGCGGGTATCGGGGGACGGGGCGAGCGTCGACGGGACGAGCGCCCTCGCGTCCGGTGCGGGTCCCGGTGTCAGACGGGGGCGTCCGGGGCGCCGGTGCCGGGAGGCGACGCGGGGCCGTCGCCGGACGCGGGGCGGGGCGGCAACGGAGGTTCGGGGGGCGCGGCGTCGGGTCCGGGCTCGGCGCCGGGGGCGCGGCGCGGGGTGTTCGAGGCGGCTGCGGGGTGCCCGTCGCCGTCGGTCCGGGGGGCCCGCTCGCCATGCGCGACGACGTCCGCCCGCTCCTCGCGATCCGCCCCGAGGGCGTGCGCGGGGTCCGGGACGTCGACGGGCCGCGGGGCATCCGGGTCCGTGCAGGTGGCGCCGGCGGTGCCCGCGGAGGCCGCCGGGACGCGGCCCGCGGACGCGGCGTTCCCGGCCTCGTCCGCCACCGCGTCCAGGCTGGTCTCGCGCAGCAGCGGCACCGACGACACCACGGTGACGACGGCCGCGGTCCCGGCGAGCGCCAGCCAGGTGCGGCCGGCGCCCAGGGAGTCCACGAAGGAGCCGGCCACGAGCGGCCCGAGGGAGGCGAGGCCGGCCATGAGCAGGCCGGTCGCCGTGCTGACCCTGCCGAGCAGGTCACGCGGGGCGAGCACCAGCATGGCGCGGCCGACGACGATGCCGGCCGGCGGGCTGAAGAAGACGACCAGGACCAGCACGGGCCCGATGATCCAGGGGTGGGTGGTGCCGGCGAAGACGGCGAGGCCGATCGCCCAGACCGCGCCGATGAGCAGGAACAGCCGGGCGGCCGGGACCCGCTTGATCAGCCGGGGCGCGGCGGCGGCGCCGAGCATCGCGCCGACGCCCGCGCAGGCCATCACCGCTCCGATGGCCGTGCCGCCGGCGCCGCTCTGCCGCAGGGAGACGACCATGGTGGTCTGTGCGGCCGCGGAGACGACGTTGATGCCGGCGGCGAACAGCAGCGCGGCGAGCAGCGCCCGTTGGTGCGTCAGCCAGCGCAGGCCGGCCGTGAGGCGGTCGTCGCGGTCGGCCCGCGCGACGGGGCGCGGCGGCCGGGTGACGATTCGCAGCAGCAGCACGGCGGACACCCCGTAGGACAGCGCGTCGGCGGCGAACGGCAGGATCGGGTCGAGGGTGAACAGCCAGCCGCCGAGGAACGGGCCGACGAGCGAACTCGTCGCCATGGCCGCCTGACTGCGGCTCAGCGCGTCCGTGAGGTCCTTCTCCGGCACCACGTCGCGCACGGCGATGGTGGCGGCGGGCGCGAACAGCGCGGTCGCCGCACCCTCGACGACGGCGACCCCGAGCAGATGCGCCTGCCCGAGGTCCGCGAGGGCGGACGCCAGCGGGATGCTGGCCAGTGCCACGAGCCGGACCAGGTCGGTGCCGACCATGATCATGCGTCGGTCCAGCCGGTCGGCGAGGTGGCCCGCCGGCAGGCGCAGCAGGGTCCGGGTCACCAGCGAGCAGGTCGCGACCGTTCCGGCCTGGGCCGCGCTGCCGCCGATGGACAGGACGAGCAGTGGGAAGGCGAGCAGCGAGAGCTGGGAGCCGAGGGTGGAGAGGGTCGAACTGAGCCAGAACCGGCGGAAGTCGGGGTTGGTGCGCAGGATGCCGGCGCGGTTCATCCCAGCCGTCCGGCGGCGTCGAGGCAGTCCAGGACACCGGCGTCGACGCGGTCCTGGAAGACGGCGCGGACGGCCGCCTCCTCGTCGTACTGGTAGTGGTCGTGGCAGCTGACCCAGCGGCCTTCGGTCTGCTCGGCGTCGAGGTACCCGTCGGCGAGGGTGCCGACCTCCATGCCGGGCTTGCCCGCGGTCTCCCAGCAACTGGCCAGGACACCGTCGGCGTTGATCACCGCGCCGTAGCGTCCGTCGGTGAAGGAGCATGCCTGGCAGGGGACATGGGCGCGCGGACGGGTGACGGTGAAGCCGAGTTCGAGGGCGCGGGCGTGCCAGCGGACGAAGTCGTCGACGAGGCCGTTCTCGTGCAGGAGGTTGTTGGCGTAGCCGACGCCGACGTCGCCGACACGGGCGAAGTGGATGCCGCAGCGCGCCGGATCGAGCTGCGTGCCGAGCCGCTCGACGAGTTCGTCCACGCCGCCTCGGTTCAGGTGCGAGACGTTGACCCGCAGCATCCAGCGCAGGGAGGTCTTCTCGATGGCCCGCGCGATGTTGGAGACGATGACGTCGAAGGTGCCGCCGCCGGAGCGCCGGACGCGGATGGCGTCGTGGTCGGCGCGGTCGCCGTCGAAGGTCACCTGCACGGAGCCGAGGCCGGCCGCGTTCAGTTCCTTGGCGATCAGCGGCGTGAGCAGCGTCCCGTTGGAGGTCATCGACGCGGTGAGGGAGCCGAGCCGGCCGGCCCGGGTGAGCAGGTCGCGGCAGCCTCGCGGGTTGAGCAGCGGCTCCCCGCCGAACAGCAGCAGCGACAGCCGGTCCATGCCCGCGGCGGCCATCCGCTCACGGGTGAACTCCACGACCTGGCCCACGCCTTCGGGGGTCAGCCGGGCGTGGCTGATCCGCGGCGGCCGGCTGCCTCCCTTGGGGTCCTGGGCGGTGTTCTGGAAGCAGTATCCGCAGCCGAGGTTGCAGTCGGTGCTGGTCAGCACGGTCAGCGAGTACGAGGTGTACGGCTTGGCCGCGTAGAGGCCGGCGTCGCGGAGGTAGCGCTCGGCCGAGGGCCGCAGGGTGCCGTCGGGTTCCACCTGGCCGGGCCGCATCAGGGCGTATCCGCCCGCTCCGAGGAACCACCACCCCCTGCGTGCGCGGATGAGACGGGCCCCGGCGGTGGGGACGGCGACGGACTGCGTACCGGGCACGGCAACCTCCGGAGCGGGGGCGGGAGTTGGAGGGCGGGCGCGGGCCCGGTCGCGGCGGCGTCAGGAGCCGCCGCGACCGGGAGGACCGCGCCGGTGGTGAGCCGATCAGGCGTTGTGCTCCTGGTGGACGCCGCACCACGGGGTGTCCTCGCCCTCCTCGGAGTGCGCGACGACCTCGGGCTCGTCGACGGACTCCTGGTGCACGCCGCACCACGCCACGTTCGACGCGGCGTGGGCGACCACCTCGGGCTCGTCCACGGACTCCTGGTGCACGCCGCACCACGCCACGTTCGAGGCGGAGTGGGCGACGACCTCGGGAGTCTCCTCCGCGGGGGTCTCGGTGGGCTCGACGTTCTCGGCCATGATGGTCCTCCATACGACGGGCGTTCGGGACGACGGACGGCGGCACTGCGCCGACCGGCAGGAAGCTAGGAGCACGGGGTTCGGCACCGGTTCGGCGCC
This sequence comes from Streptomyces sp. NPDC048566, assembly GCF_043199735.1. NCBI lineage: Bacteria > Bacillati > Actinomycetota > Actinomycetes > Kitasatosporales > Streptomycetaceae > Streptomyces > Streptomyces sp. NPDC048566. The sequence goes on along the minus strand of NZ_JBICWL010000007.1, from coordinate 232,153 downwards.
GGTTCGGCCGCGGTGAATGCCCCTGGTGGGCGCGGTACGGCCGGGAGCCGAGGCCGCAGCGGGCCGTGCCGAACCGGCCGGCGGCCGGGCCGCGTCTGGCGGACGGCCGCGGAACTCGGGCGAGCCGGTCGGGACGTGGGGCCGCGGTGCGACGAGGGCGGTGGCGCAACGGTGGTGGCCCGACGGGGCCGCGCCATACCGGAAACGGACCCGGTCCGAACCGGACGTCAACCGGTCCCTCCTACCGTGACCGGCGCACGCTCCGCGACCGCGAGAGGACGCCTCCGTATGGACACCGACCCCGCCGTCACGGCCGCCCCTCCCCCACCGGCCGGCCGTCGGCGCCTGCCGGAGCCGCTGGGCGCCGGGTTCCTGGCCGAGCCGGAGCGGACGCTCGGCGGCATCCGGGAGACCTGTCCCGTCACCCGGATCAGGACGCCCGCCGGCCGCCCGGCCTGGCTGGTGACCCGCGCCGAGGACGTGCGGTCCGGCTTCCTCGATCCGCGCCTGTCCCTGAGCGGCGGCCGTGTTCCGGACCCGGACGTCCGGCGCCGCGCCCTGGACGTGACGCTCGTCAACTACGACCCCCCGGACCACACCCGTATCCGCCGCCTGGCGACACCCGCCCTCACCCCGGGCCGCATGGCGGCCCACCGGGAACGCATCGAACAGACCGCGCTGGACCTCCTCGACGCGGCCGACGCGGGGCGCGGACAGGGACCGCTGGAGCTGATGGACGCCTTCGCACGGCCCTTCGCCTTCCGCTCGTTGTGCGAGGTGTTCGAGGTGCGGGAGGAGGAACGGGCCGCGCTGTACGAGCCGGTGGCGCTCCTCGCGGACAAGACGGGCCACACCGCCCGGGCCGTCGAGGAGAGCGTGGCCCGCATCGACGCCTTCGTGCGCGGGGAGATGGCTCGCCGCGAGACGGCACCCGGCGAGGACGTCGTCTCCCGCGTTCTCGCGGCCTGGCACGAGCAGGGCGGCGCGAGCGAGGACGAGGTCGCCTCCCTCCTCGCGATGCTGCTGCTGGCCGGATTCGACAGCACGGTGCAGGCGATCGGCATGGGCGTGGTCGCGCTCCTCCACCACCCCGCGGTGCAGGCGTCCCTGCGAGCGGAGCCGGAGCGGATACCGCGCGCGGTGGACGAGTTGCTGCGCTGGGACACCCCCGGCCCGTTCGCCACGAAGCGCGTGGCACTGGAGGACGTCCGGTTCGGCGACACGGTGATTCCGGCGGGCAGCGGTGTGCTGCTGTCGGTGGCGTCGGCGAATCACGACCCGCGCTGCCACGCCGATCCCGCGACGCTGGACCCGGAGCGCCGGAGCGCCGGCCGTCACCTGAGTTTCGGCCTGGGGCCGCACTACTGCCCCGGATCGGCGCTCGCGCGCCTGGAACTCGCGGTCGCGCTACGGGCCCTGCTGGGCCGGTGGGACCGGCTGGAACCCGCGGTCCCGCCGGACCGGCTGGCCTGGGGCGGCGGCTACCTGCACCGCCGGCTGGCCGCCCTGCCGGTCCTGCCGCACGGAAGGACGTAGCGAGGCGGCCGGCCGACACCGGTCCCCGCCCCGGTCCGCTCCCCGCCGCACTGCTCCCCGCCCCGCGCCGGCCCCGCCGCACGGGCCGACCGCCCCGCGGTCCCGGCCCCACCACACGAGCCGACCACCGTCACGCTCCCGACCGTGCCGCACGAGCCGACCACCTTGCGGTCCCGACCCCACCGCACGAGCCGACCACCTCGCACTCCCGACCCCGCACGCGGGCCGACCGCCTCACGCTCTGGACCCAACCCCTCGGGCCGGCCATCTCGCACTCCCGGCCCCGCCACACGGGGCCGACCGCCCCGCGGTCTCGGCCGGGCCGCCGGGCCTGCTCCGCCGCTGGGCTGCCGGCCGGGTCGGCGGAGCGGGTCCCGTCCCGGTCCGGACCGGGACGCCGTCGTGGGACCGGAGGCGGACCGCGTCAGAGGTCGTCCGGCGCGCCGAGGCCGGTCAAGGCGCCGACGGGGTCGGAGTCCGGTGTGCCGCGCGGCCACCAGTCGTCGTCGCCCGGCTCGGACTCGAAGGCGTACCAGAGGCCGTTGCGGCCCAGGCGGAGCTGGGCGTGACCGCCCGGGTGGGTCAGGTGGTTGCGCCACGGCCGGAACGCCGGAAGGTCGGCGGCCAGCAGAAGCGGCCGCGCGCGGTCGAAGCGGCCGGCGGGCGGATCCCAGGGCTCCTCCAGGACGGCGAGGGCGTCGAAGCCGCCCTGCCGCCAGGCGGCCACCGCGCGGGCCAGGTCCGCGGGCGTCCGCCCCGTCGCCGACGCGAGCGCGGCGTACAGGGACCGGGTGGCGGCGGTGAGACCCGACCCCGGGCGCGCCGCGGCGAGCCGCACCGCGTCCTGCCAGAGGGTCAGCTCCGCCACCGGATCACGGCCCGCGGTGAGCAGGGCGTGCGCGCGGGCCGCCGCGTCCGTCGCCAACTGGTCCAGCGCGAACGGGTCCGGGCCCCCGGGGACGCCGGGATACGCCGGCGGCTGCTCGGGGTGCGCGGGCGGCGGCAGCGGTGCCGGAAGCGGGGGCAGCGCGCGCCGCGCGAGGGCGTCCCGGGCCCGGACTCCGGGCAGCGGTGCCGGTTCCCGTTCCCGCGACGCCCGGGCCGCCCGGGTGGCGTTGCGCCGGGACAGTGCGTCGAGCAGGTCGCGCTCCCCCCGGCCGCGCAGCAGAAGCAGCACGAACGGGTCCTGGTCCAGCAGCCGGGCCGTCTGGTAGCAGAGGGCGGCCGCGTGCTTGCAGGGGTGCCCGAAGTCGGGGCAGGTGCAGTGCGGTTCGAGTTCGCCCGGCCCGGGAAGCAGATCGACTCCGCAGGCGGCCAACGACTTGGGCATCTCCTTGTCCAGGAGCGCCGCGATGTGTCCGGGCTGCTCGGCCGCCGCGTCCAGGAACCGGTCCCAGTCCTCGTCGGGCAGCGTCCGCACCCTGATCTGGACGCGGTACGGGCGTGGCCGGCTGCCGTGGACGTAGGCCAGGACGAGACCGGGGGTCACGGTGATGGCGTCGACGTGCCCCTGTCCCGCGTAGGCCCGGCCGCGGGCCAGCCGGGCCGCGTCGAGGGCGCCTTCCTCCAGCGCCGTGACCCAGGCGTCTCCCCACCACGTCTGCGCGAAGGGCCCCCGCCCCGCGTCGCGCGCCGGGAGCCTCGCGAAGGTACGCCGCGTCTCCCCGTCCCGGCCCGGAGCCGCCATGGAACGTGGCAGGCGCTCACCGGCGACCGGGCCCGCCGGGTCGTGCCGGCCGCCGGCGTCCGATCCGCCCGGATCAGCGGACCCGGCCAACCCCGCGGAACCACCGGCCCGCGCGAAGTCACCAGACCGCGTGGAGTCGCCGGACCGCGCGGAGTCACCGGACCGTACGCGTCCGCCGGACCCACCAGAGCCACCAGAGCCACCGGACTCGCCGGACCCACCTGACTCACTGGACCCACCAGACCCACCAGACCCACCAGACCCACCTGGATGGTCCGGATCGTCCGTGGCGTGGCTGCCGGGTTCCGGAACGCCGAGGGCATCGGCCGGCGTGGCGCGGGAGTCGGACGGTCGCCCCGCCGCCGAGGGGGAGTCGGCGGCCGTCGCCGTCCCGCCACCCGCGGTGCTCGCGCCCTCCGGCGGAGCGGGACGGCGTTCACGCGGCTCCCGTCCGGCCGCGTCGTCGACGGCCTCCCGCACGGGCCCGGCGTCGGGCGCGTCGGGTTCGTCGGAGGGAAGCCGGAAGGCACCGGCGAGCAGGTCCCTCAGCTCCCGGGCGCGGGCCGCCGTCTCCGGGTCCACCGGGTCCGCGGCACCCCGGCGCCGTGTAGTGCCCGCGGTTGCCTTCCTGTCGGAGCGGGCTCGCGCACCCCGCCCCGACGCCGTGCCTCCGCGGCCCCCGCGCGCGCGGCCGTCTCCGTCCGGTCCCGGCGTTCGAGCCCGCATCGCCTCGTCCCGGGCCGCCCGGAGGGCCTCGCGGGCGACGTCACCGGGCCGCGTTCCTCCGGCCGTCGGGGCGGGGAGGGGACCGGCCTCCGCGGTCTCGGCGTCCTTCGCGGTCCCTCCCCCGGCATCGCCGTCTCCCCGCCGGCCCGCGGGCACGTCCCGACCCGACGCGTCTCCCTGCGGGGCGGCAGGAGGCTCGCCCTCCCCGGTCCCGGCGTCCCCGCGTACCGGCGGGCCCGGATCGGTCACTGGCGTTCCCCCGCCGCCGGAACCGGTGACCGGGACGCCCCGGTCATGCGGCCCGACCGGCCGGGGAGCCCCCTCCTCGGCGCCGGAGGCGCCGACGGAGGGAGCCACCGGGCCAGGGGTGCGCGGCGGGCTCACGCGGGTCGGCGGGACGGCCGGGTCCGTCGGACGCGTGGGCTCGGCCGGCCCCGTCACGTCCGTCGGCTCGGTCGGCTGTGACGGCTCCGGCGCGCCTGCCGAGCCGGTCGTCCGCGGCGCCTCGGCCCGCTGTCTCGGCTGGGTCGGCTGCGTCGGCTCCCCGTTCGGCCCGGCAGGCGCGTCGGAGGCCCGCGTGCTGTGTCCGGGCGGCAGTGCCCGTCCGCGCGCGCCGGGCGTGGGCGCCTCCCGGGCGGCGGCAGCGGAGGCGCCCTCGGCCGGTCCGGGTGCGGCCGAGCGGGCGGCCGTGGCGCGGGCCGCCTCGGTGGCCCGGCGCAGCGCCTCCCGCGCCGCGTCGCCGGGGCGCGCCCGGGTACGCTCGCCGGCCGGTCCGGTCGCCTCGGACGGACCGCCGGTCTCGCCTGCGGGACCGGCGGCGTCACCGGCCGGTCCCCCGGCCGCTCCCGTCGGGCCGGCGGCAGCGCCGGAGGCGGCGGCTTCGCCGGAGGTGTCCGCCCCCGGGCGGGACGGTGCCCCGCCGTCCCGCGCGCGGTCCCGTGCCCGTGCGGCCCGCAGCGCCCGGCGGGCCGCGTCGGCCGGACGGTCGCCTGGCGCCGGGCGGGGCGGGTCGGCGTTCCCGGCCGCTCCGGTCGACTCGTCCGGTGCGCCGGAACCGGTGGCCGCCGTGGTGCGCTCCTCCCCCTCGGCCGCGCTCATGCCTGCCTCCGGAGGGAGACGAGGTCGGTGAGTTCGCGGTCGGTCAGTTCCGTCAGCGAGGCCTCGCCGGAGCCGAGGATCGCGTCCGCGAGCGCCCGCTTGGCTTCGAGCATCTCGGCGATGCGGTCCTCCACCGTTCCCTCGGTGACGAGGCGGTGGACCTGCACGGGCTGGGTCTGGCCGATGCGGTAGGCCCGGTCGGTGGCCTGTTCCTCGACCGCGGGGTTCCACCAGCGGTCGAAGTGGACGACGTGTCCGGCGCGGGTGAGGTTGAGGCCGGTGCCCGCGGCCTTGAGGGACAGCACCAGGATCGGGGTCTCACCGCTCTGGAAGCGGTCCACCATGCGTTCGCGGTCGGCGACCGGGGTGCCGCCGTGCAGCAGCTCGACCGGGACGGCGCGGGCGGCGAGGTGGGCGGTGATGAGGCGGGCCATGCCGACGTACTGCGTGAAGACGAGGGCGGAACCGTCCTCGGCGAGCAGGGTGTCCAGCAGTTCGTCCAGCAGGGCCAGCTTGCCGGAACGGTCGGAGGGGCCGCGGGCGGCGTCCCCCGGGGCCTCCTTCAGGTAGAGCGCGGGGTGATCGCAGATCTGCTTGAGGGAGGTCAGCAGCTTCAGCACGAGTCCCCTGCGGGCGATGCCGGCGCTGGTCTGGATGGCGAGCAGCGACTCGCGGACCACCGCCTCGTACAGGGACGCCTGTTCACGGGTGAGCGGGACGGGGTGGTCGGTCTCCGTCTTGGGCGGGAGCTCGGGGACGATGCCCGGGTCGGACTTCCTGCGGCGGAGCAGGAACGGGCGGACGAGCCGGGCCAGCCGCTGCGCGGCCTCGTCGTCCTCGCCGTTCTCCACGGCTCGGGCGTGGCGGGCGCGGAAGGACTTGAGGGGGCCGAGCAGGCCGGGGGTGGTCCAGTCCAGCAGGGCCCACAGCTCGGAGAGGTTGTTCTCCACCGGGGTGCCGGTGAGGGCGACCCGGGCGGGGGCCGGGATGGTCCGCAGCGCCTTCGCGGTCGCCGAGTAGGGGTTCTTCACGTGCTGCGCCTCGTCGGCGACGACCATGCCCCAGGGCTGCTCGGCGAGCCGGGCCGCGGCCGAGCGCATGGTCCCGTAGGTGGTGAGGACGAAACCGGTGTCGAGACCGGCGAGGGTGCGTTCGGGTCCGTGGAAGCGGCGCACGGGGGTGCCGGGGGCGAAGCGGGTGATCTCCCGCTGCCAGTTGCCGAGCAGGGAGGCGGGGCAGACCACCAGCGTCGGGGCGCTGTGGGCGCGCCGCAGGTGGAGGGCGATGAGTGTGATCGTCTTGCCGAGTCCCATGTCGTCGGCCAGACAGCCGCCGAGGCCCAGGGAGGTCATGAGGTCCAGCCAGGCCAGGCCGCGCAGCTGGTAGTCCCTGAGGCGGGCCTGGAGACCGGGAGGAGGGTCGGCCGGGGCGAGCCCGGCGGTGAGGCGGTCGCGCAGGGTGGCGAGGGCTCCGACGGGAACGGCCTCGACGGTCTCGCCGTCCACCTCGGCGGTGCCGGTGAGGGCGACGGAGAGCGCGTCGACGGGGTCGAGCAGGCCCAGTTCGCGCTTGCGTGCCTTGCGGACGAGCGCGGGGTCGACGAGCACCCACTGGTCGCGCAGCCGGACAACGGGCCGGTGGGCCTCGGCCAGCGCATCCATCTCGGCCTCGCTGAGCGGGTCGCCGCCGAGGGCGAGCTGCCAGCGGAACCGCAGCAGGTCCTCGCTCTCGAAGAAGCCGGTCCCGTCCGTCGCCGAGCCGGGCGCGGGGCTGACCACGGCGGCGGCGCTGAGGTCCTGGGCGAGGTCCCGCGGCCAGTGGACGGCGACGCCGGCCGCGCCGAGCCGGGCCGCGGCGACGCCGAGGAGGTCGGACAGCTCGTCCTCGGCGAGCGCGAGGACGTCCGGGACGGGCTGCTCCGCCAAGCGGTCCAGCGGGGGCCAGACGCGGGCGGCGCGGCGGACGGCGAGGGCGGCGTCGACCTGCGTGCGGGGCCCGAAGGCGTCGGCGGCCTCGCCCGCCCACAGGGCCGCGGCGTCGACGACGAGCGTGGGGTCGGCGAGGCTGTGGACCTGGACGACGGCGGCGCCGGCGCGGCGGGCTCCCTCGCCGTCGTCGAAGAGCTGGTGGGCCGACAAATCCAGGCGGAGGGAGATCCGGACGCCCGCGTCCATGCCGGCGGCGACCTCCGCGGCCCAGGCGTGGGCGCCGGGCAGGCGCTGGGGTCCCCGGGCGGCGAACGCCGGGCCGGTGACGTGGGGGGCGGCGGGGGTGCGGGGCAGGGTGTCGGCAACCGCGTCCAGGAAGGACCGGACGAGCGCTTCCGGCTCGGGCAGCCGAAGGGGTCCGCTGCCGGTGAGCGGTACGGCGTGTCCCTCGGGGGGCAGGGCCCCGGCGACGGCCCGCAGGTGGGCGATGTCGTCCTGGTCGAGTGGGCCGGCGCGCCAGGAGTCGAGGCCGTCCGGGGTGAGCCCGGGGAGCAGCCGTCCGCGGGCGGCCAGGTGGAGTGCGTGCAGTGCGGCGGCGCCCCAGCAGGCGGTGGCGGGATGGGCGGCGGGGTCGCGTCGGGCGGCCGCGAGCAGGGGCAGGGCCTCGGCGACGGAGAGGGTGCGCGCGGGCACGGTGGCGCGGCGGACCCCGCTCCCGTGCGGACGGACGACGGTGAGCACGGCCCGGTCCGGGACCTCGGGCCGCGCGTCCGCGGCGGGCGCGGCCTCGTCGTCCCGCTCGGAGGGGGTGCCCGGGTCCAAAGCCGCGGCGGAGGCCGCCGGGGCGCCGTCCGGGTCCCAGAACGCGATCCGCCCCCGCCGGGGCGGAGAGGCGGGGAGGTAGACGGCCGCCAGCCGCACGGAGGGGGCCGGGCCGGCGGCCGGGGGTCGGTCGGGGCGGAGGGGCGGTGAGGGCGCCGCAGCCGGTGCGGTCCGGACCTCCGCCACCCGCTCGTCCACCGCTTCCACGGCGTCACGCATACGTCCGGTCACCTCCCGCCCCTCGGTCGTGTCATTCGTCCTCGACTCTACGGGCGGGGTCGGACAATCGGCTCCCGCGACCGTGCGGGGCCGGGCCGGGTCGCGCCGTGGTCCGGGCGGTCCGGCGGATCGCGGTGCGGGGAACCCCGCGAACGCGCCGCGCGCAGCGGTGCCGGTACGGGCACCCGGGGCGCGGGGGCGCGAGGACCTCCGTCCCGGGCCACCACCTGCGGGGCGCACGGCGTGCGCGGCGACGCGCGTCCAAGGGGGGCTGTTTCGGGCCCGCGGCACTCGGCACTCCGCCCGGGGCCCGGGCCTCCCGGCGCCGGAATTCTCCGGGGAGCCGGGGCCTCCCGGGCCGCGGGGCGGGCTCCGGAGCCGACGGGCCGATCGACCGCCCGGCCGCACCGCGACGCGAGCACGGCGCGAGGCGAGCGCGACGGCGAGGCGCTGGGCATCGTGTCGTTCGGCGGGGGCGTCCGGCGGGCGGCGTCCGGCGGGGGTCAGGGGATGGTGCGCGACACGACGTAGACCATGGGGTGTCCCGGCTCGGAGCGGTTCACGACGATGTCGCGGGTGGGAGCGGGGTCCTTCTGGTGGTGGACGAGGCCCGACCAGGGGCCGGGGCCGGTGAACTCCCAGCCCACGACCTTCTGGTCGCGGTGGCTGATGGTGATGTCACCGCTCTTGAGGTCCGTGCCGGTCGTGCCGACGTTCTTGAGGAAGTCGTCGAGGTCGGCGTCGGTGGTCTTGAACTGGACGTAGAGGCGGCTGGTCTTCCAGTTGTTGGTCTCGTAGTACGCGACGTCGGTGGAGCTGCCCGGGACCGGGATCTGGTAGAGGCGGCGCTGGACGCGGGAGGGCCAGCCGGCGGTGAGGCCGGTCGCCGAGTACTTCTCCTCCTTGTCCTTGCCGCTGTCGCGGCTCTGGTTGGCGGAGATGACCAGATAGCCGGCCGGCACGCCGATGAGGACGACGATGATGAGCAGCGTCAGGGCGCGGCGGCGGAACCGGTGCCGCGGGTCCTCCGGGGTGCCTCCGGGGCCGTCGGGGGAGGTCGCCTGGCGGGGCAGCGAGGCCGTCACATCGACTCCCCGCCGGTCGTGCGGCGGGCGGCGGCGTAGCGCTCGTACCGCTCGTGGCGTTCCACACGGCGGCGGTTGGCGCGCCGGAAGCGGCGGGCGACCAGGCGGGCGAGGTCCGCGGCGCCGACCATGCCGGCCTCGGGCCCGAGCTGGGCGCGGGCGATGCGGGCCTCGGGGCGGTAGCCGCGGCCGGTGAGGTGGCGCCGGAAGGCGTCCCGGGCGGGTCCGATGAGCAGGTCGTCGGCGGCGCTGACGCCGCCGCCGACGACGAAGCAGGAGGGGTCGAGGGCGGCGGCCAGGTTCGCGATGCCGACGCCGAGCCACTGGCCGATGTCCTGGAGGAGTTCGATGCACATGGCGTCGCCCTCGCGGGCCAGCTCGGTGATCATCGGGCCGGTGATGTCGCCGATGCTGCCCTTGACGTGCTCGATGATCCCGTAGGCCACCGGGGAGTCGGCGGCGGCGAGCTCGCGGGCCTCGCGGACGAGCGCGTTGCCGGAGCTGTACTGCTCCCAGCAGCCGCGGTTGCCGCACGGGCAGCGGTGGCCGCCGGGCACGACCTGCATGTGGCCGAACTCTCCGGCGACGCCGAACTTGCCGCGCTTGACCTGGCCGTCCTCCAGGATCGCGCCGCCGATGCCGGTGCCGAGGGTGATCATGACGAGGTGGTCCTCGCCCCGGCCGGCGCCGAAGCGCCACTCGGCCCAGGCCGCAGCGTTCGCGTCGTTGTCGACGAGCACGGGCACGGCGAGGCGGCCGGCGAGGCGGTCGCGCAGCGGCTCGTTGCGCCAGGACAGGTGCGGGGCGAAGAGGATGCGGTTGCGGTCGGCGTCCACCCAGCCGGCCGCGCCGATGCCGACGGCGTGCACGTCGTGCCGGTCGGACAGGTCGAGGACCAGTTCGAGGATGGTGTCCTCGACGACCTTGGGGCTCTTGGACTTGTCCGGCGTCTCGGCGCGGACCTTCTCCAGGATGTTGCCGTCGGCGTCCACGACGCCCGCCATCACCTTCGTGCCGCCGATGTCGATGCCGACGGTGGGCACGCGGGGCGCCGTCAGATGGGAACGGCGCTCGCGGGTGCCGACGGTCCGCAGGACGGTGGCCCGCGCGGAGCCCATCGAGGTGCCCCCCGCCCGAGCGGAGCCGAGAGCCCGGGGGAGCGCGAGGTCGCGGTAGGTGCTCATCGCGCCGATTCTGCCTTACGCCGCGCCCCGGCCGCATCGCAGGAACGCCGGTGCCGCAGTGGCGGGCGGGTCACTCCGCGTCCGCCGCGGGCACCGGCCGCCGGTCGTGGGGGCGGCGGACGCGGAGGGAGCCCGGGGGCCGCGCGGGTCCGGGGCGGGCGGTTCGGGGCGGCCGGCCGCGGGGCCGCCCCGGACCGTCACGGGGTGCGGTTCTCCAGTTCGTGCCGCAGGTCGTCGAGTTCGCTGCCGCCCGCCATCTGGCGTGTCAGCTCGTCGAGGGTGATCTCCTCGCGGGTGTGGCTGCCGGCCATGGCGCCGCGCTTGAGGAGGACGAAGCGGTCGCCGACCAGGTACGCGTGGTGCGGGTTGTGGGTGATCAGGACCACACCCAGTCCGGCGTCGCGGGCGGCGGCCACGTACTTGAGGACCACGCCGGACTGCTTCACCCCGAGCGCGGCCGTCGGCTCGTCGAGGACGAGGACCTTGGCGCCGAAGTGGACCGCTCGGGCGATCGCCACGCACTGCCGCTCGCCGCCGGAGAGGGTGCCGATCGGCTGGTCGACGTCGCGCAGGTCGATCCCCATGCGCAGGAGTTCCGCGTGGGTGGTGCGGCGCATGTGGTCGACGTCGAGGTGCTTGAAGGGGCCGACGCCCTTGCGGGGCTCGGAGCCGAGGAAGAAGTTCCGCCAGACGGGCATCAGCGGGACGACGGCCAGGTCCTGGTAGACCGTGGCGATGCCGAGGTCGAGGGCCTCGCGCGGGGAGGCGAGGCGGGTGTCCTCGCCCTCGATGCGCAGGGTGCCCGCGTCGTGCCGGTGCCGGCCGGCGATGATCTTGATGAGGGTGGACTTGCCCGCGCCGTTGTCGCCGAGGACGCAGGTGATCTCGCCCGCGTGGACCTCCAGCGACACGCCTGCGAGGGCGCGGATGTTGCCGTAGTACTTGCCGACGTCGTCGAGTTCGACGAGCGGCGTCCGGTCCGCGGCGGCGGCTTTGCCGGTGGTGGGCGTGTCGGTGGTCACTTCGTCGCCTCCGCGCGCTTGCGGACCCAGTGGTTGAGCAGGGTCGCGAGGAGCAGCATCACGCCGAGGAAGAACTTGAACCAGTCCGGGTTCCACTCGGCGAAGACGATGCCCTTGCTGACCATGCCGAAGATGAGGGCGCCGACGGCCGCGCCGACCGCGGAGCCGTAGCCGCCGGTGATCAGGCAGCCGCCGATGACGGCCGCGATGATGTAGATGAGTTCGTTGCCGACGCCCTCGCCGGACTGGACGACGTCGAACGAGAACAGCAGGTGCTGGCCGGAGATCCAGGCGCCGAAGGCGACACCCATGTAGAGGCCGATCTTGGTCTTGTCGACGGGGACGCCGACGGCGCGGGCGGCCTCCTCGCCGCCGCCGACGGCATAGATCCAGTTGCCGACGCGGGTGCGCAGCAGAATCCAGGTGGCGACCGCCACCAGGAGCAGCCACCACACGATGGTGATCTTGAAGTCGACTCCGCCGACGGTGAGCGTGGAGGCGAAGACGTCCTTGGCGGAGGAGAACCCCTCCATGTCGGAGATCGACTTGGTGGAGACGGTGCCGCTGATCAGCTTGGTGAAGCCGAGGTTCATGCCGGTCAGCATGAGGAACGTGCCGAGGGTGATGATGAAGCTCGGCGGGTCGGTCCGGGTCAGCATGACGCCGTTGAAGACGCCGATGGCCAGGGTGACCAGGAGCGACACGAGGACGCCGACCCAGACGTTGGCCGTCATCTGGTAGCTGAACATCGACGAGATCAGCGCGGAACTGGTGACCATGACGCCCGCGGACAGGTCGAACTCGCCGCCGATCATGAGCAGGGCGACCGGGACGGCCATGATGCCGATGGTCGAGGCGGCGTAGAGGACGGTGCTGAGGCTGGAGGCGCGGACGAAGCTGTCGGCGAAGACGGCGAAGAAGACGAAGACGGCGACCGCGCCGACCACGGAGCCCAGCTCGGGGCGGCTCAGCAGCCGGCGCAGCGGCGAGGTTCTCAGCAGGCGCTCGTCGGTGCCGGGGCCGGGCGCCGGGGCGGTGGCGGTCATCGGGTCCCCCGGTCCGTGTACTGCGCCAGTTCCGGGGCCTGGTCCTTGGTGATGATCTGCGGCCCGGTGAGGACCGGCTTGCCGCCGCCGAGGACGTCCGCGTTGTACTTGTACAGCCAGAGCAGGTCCACGGCCTCGTATCCCTGGAGGTAGGGCTGCTGGTCGACGGCGAAGCCGAGGGTGCCGTCCTGCAGTTCGGCGGCCACCTTGGCGTTGAGGTCGAAGGTGTCGATCTCGGCCTTGCTGCCGGCGTCCTTCCTGGCCTTGACGGCGGTGTCGGCGAAGGGGGCGCCGAGCGTGACGACCGCGTCGATGGAGTGGTCGGCCTGCAGCTTGGCACCGATGGAGGACTGCACGTCCGGCATGCTCGTGCCCTGGACGTAGATGTTCTGCACCGTGCCGTGGAAGGTCTTCTTGACGCCGGCGCAGCGCTGCTCGTGGCCGACGTTGCCCTGCTCGTGCAGGACGCACAGGACCTTCTTGCGGCCGCGCTTGTTCAGTTCGTCGCCGACGGCCTCGCCGGCGACGGTCTCGTCCTGGCCGATGTGGGTGAGCGCGCCGAAGGACGTGGACTCGGCGGAGCCGGAGTTCACCGTGACGACCGGGATGCCGGCCTTCCGGGCGCGGGCGACGGCCGCCTTCATGGCGTCGGGCTTGGCCAGGGTGACGATGATGCCGTCGACCTTCTTGTCGATCGCGGCGTCCACGAGCTGGGCCTGCTGCTGGGCCTCGTCGTCGTGCGAGTAGAGGAAGTTGATGTTGTCCTTGACGGCGGCCTGCTTGGCGCCGCTCTGGACGATGTCCCAGAAGGTGTCGCCGTCGCCCGAGTGGGTGATCATGGCGAAGGTCCAGCGGGGCGTGTTCACCGCGGCCCTGCCCTGGGCCGCGGCGGCCTTGCGGGCGTCCTCGGCCCGCTTCCCGCCGGTGCTGCTGCATCCCGCGAGGGTCAAGCTCAGCGCTCCCGCGAGCGCGATGCCTACCCAGGTCCGAGTCCGTGCCACGAGGCCGTGCCCCTTCTTGCGTGCGTCTTGGTGCCGGGCCCTGCGGTCCTGCCCGGGGGCCGTTCCGCAGGCCCAGTCGGACCGGTGGTGCACCGGCCCAAACGCCCCAGTATCGAACACGGGGGCCGCCACGGGAACAGTGGGTCCCGGACGCGGTGTGTTCGGGCGGCCGGGCCGTGCGGTCCCGGCGGTGCGTCCTCGCGGCCCGGCGGCCGTCACCGGAGCGCGGGCGGGCGCCTCACGGCCGCACGAGGAGCTGGAACTCGAAGGAGTAGCGCGAGGCGCGGTAGACGTGGCCGGCGAACTCCACGGCGCGGCCGGTGTCGTCGAAGGTGGTGCGCTCCATGGTGAGCAGCGGCGCGCCGGCCGGTTCGCCGAGCCGCCGGCCCTCCTCCTCGGTGGCGGCGCGGGCCCCGACGGTCTGGCGGGCGCTGTGGAGGGTGATGCCCGCCGCGCGCAGGAGCCGGTAGAGGCCGGTCGTCTCCATCCGCTCGCCGTCCAGGTCCAGCAGGCCGGGGGGCAGGTGGTTGCACAGGTACGCGATGGGCTCGCCGCGCGCGAGGCGCAGCCGCTCGACGCGGTGGACGTCGCCGCCCTCGGCGACCCCGAGGGCGGCGGCGACCTCGGGGGAGGCCGGCTCGACGGTGTTGACCGTCACCCGGGTGGCGGGACGCAGGCCCGCCGATTCCAGGTCGTCGTAGAGGCTGCTCAGCTCCAGGGGCCGTTTGACCTGGCTGTGGACGACCTGGGTGCCGACGCCGCGGCGGCGGACGAGCAGGCCCTTGTCGACGAGGGCCTGGATGGCCTGGCGGACGGTGGGACGGGACAGGCCGAGCCGTCCGGCGAGGTCGATCTCGTTGCCGAGGAGGCTTCCCGGGGTGAGCGCTCCGCGCTCGATGGCCGCCTCCAGCTGCCGGGACAGCTGGAAATACAGCGGGACCGGACTGCTGCGGTCGACGCTGAGCTGGAGCGACGCGGTCGGGTGCGCATCTGGTTTCGGCACGGCCCCGAGCGTAGCTCCGTGAGATGTTGACGGGAAGTTGTGAGGTTCGGTTGTCCGGACAAAGCATTGACAGGGTGGCGGGTGGAGCCTCACTTTGTTCCCATGCGCATCGGACTGATCGGAGCGGGGCGTATCGGGACGTTCCACGCCGCGACGCTCAGCCGCCACCGCGAGGTCGGCGGCTCCCTCATCGTCACGGACGCGGACCCGGCGCGGGCCCAGCGGCTGGCGGACCGCCTCGGCGCGACGGCGGCGCCGAGTGTGGACGAGATCTTCACCTGGGGTGTGGACGCCGTGGTCATCACCGCGGCCACGGCGGCGCACGCCGAGCTGATCGGCCGGGCGGCCCGCTCCGGGCTGCCGGTCTTCTGCGAGAAGCCCATAGCGCTCGACCTGGCGGGCACCCTGAACGCGCTCGCCGAGGTCGACGCCGCGGGAACGGTTCTGCAGATGGGGTTCCAACGCCGTTTCGACGTCGGCTACACCGCCGCCCGGGAGGCGGTGCGCTCCGGCCGGCTGGGGCGGCTGCACACCGCCCGGGCGATCACCTCCGACCAGTCGCCGCCCCCGGCCGGCTATCTGCCGCTGTCCGGCGGCCTCTACCGCGACTGCCTGATCCACGACTTCGACATGCTGCGCTGGGTCACCGGCCGGGAGGTCGTCCAGGTGTACGCGGTGGGGTCCGACGCGGGGCCCGCCATGTTCCGGGAGGCGGGCGACGTCGACACCGCGGCGGCGGTCCTCACCTTCGACGACGGCCTGCTCGCCACGGCGACGGCCACCCGGCTCAACGGCGCCGGCTACGACGTCCGCATGGAGCTGGCCGGCGAACGCGACCAGATCGGCGTCGGCCTGGACGACCGCACACCCATCGCCTCGACCGAACCGGCCGGCCCTCCGGCCGCCGACAAGCCCTGGACGGGGTTCCTGGAGCGCTTCGGTCCCGCCTACCAGATGGAGCTGGCCGCCTTCGTGGAGGTGGTGCGCGGCGAGCGGGCCAACCCCTGCGACGGCCGCGAGGCGCTGGAGGCGCTGCGCATCGCCGAGGCGTGCGAGCTGTCCCGCCGTGAACGCCGCCCGGTGTCGCCGGCGGAGATCCCGGGCGGCCGGAACTGACGCGGTCCGCGGCGGACGGACACCCCGTCCCCTCCCGCCGCGGCCGGTGTCACCACCGCACCGGCACCCGGCGGGCCCCGCGCATCAGCATGCCGGGCAGCCAGCCGCCCGGCGGGCCGTCGGGGGCCAGGTCCGGGCAGCGCTCCAGCAGGGAGCCGAGCGCGACCCGGGCTTCGAGCCGGGCCAGCGGTGCGCCCAGGCAGTAGTGGATGCCGTGGCCGAAGGCCACATGGCCCCGGGTCTCGCGCCGGATGTCGAATCGGTCGGGTGCCGGATAGCGCGTCCCGTCGCGGTCGGCGGCGGTGAGGCCGATCATCACCGCCTCGCCCGAGGCGATCGCCGTGCCGCCGATGTCGAGGGGCTCCGCGGCGTAGCGGAAGGTGGCGTTCTCCACCGGGCCCTCGTAGCGCAGGGTTTCCTCGATCGCGGCGTCCAGCAGCGTCATGTCGGCACGCAGGGCGGCCAGTTGGGCGGGATGGGCGAGCAGCGCGCGGACCGCGCCGGCGATCAGGTTGACCGTCGTCTCGTGGCCGGCGACGAGCAGCACGAAGGCCATGCCGCGCAGTTCCAGCGGCGAGAGGCGGTCACCGTCCTCCGCGGTCGTGCGGATCAGCCCGCTCAGCAGGTCGTCCGCCGGGCCGGAGCGCCGCTTGTCCTCGATCAGCCCGTCCAGGTAGGCGGCGAGGCCCTCGAAGGCGGCGTACTCGCTCGCGGCGTCCGCGGGAGCGACCGCCTCCGTGGACAGCGCGCGGAAGGCGGCCCGGTCCGGCCCCGGCACCCCCAGCAGCTCGCAGATGACGGTGAGCGGAAGCGGGTAGGCGAACGACTCGACCAGGTCGGCCCGGCCGCGCGGCAGCATCGCGTCGAGCAGTTCGTCGGTGATCGCCTGGATCCTCGGGCGCAGCGCCGCGATCCGCCGGCCGGTGAACCCGCGGGCGATCAGGCCGCGCAGCCGGGTGTGCACGGGCGGGTCGGCGGCCAGCAGATACGGGCCGATCAGCTCCTCGTCGAGGAAGCTGATGCCGATCTTCCGCGCGTCCTTGGCCAGCCGCGGGTCGGCCAGCGCGGCCCGCGCCTCGGCGTGGCCGACGACGAGCCAGGTCTCGTGGCCCGCGTCCGGCGGCGGCAGCCGCACCCGGTGCACCGGGCCGAGCGCGCGCAGCGCGGCATAGACCGGGTGCGGGTCCTCGGTGAAGCCCGCCCCGTACTCCCCCAGATCGATCATGTCCTCCCCCTCCGCTCTCACATCGCCCAACGCGCGGGGCGGACGCTCAGTGCCCGTCGCCGTCCAGGAGTCCGGCGTCGTACGTCAGCAACGCGACCTGGACGCGGTTGTTCAGGCCGAGCTTGGCGAGGATGCGGGAGACGTGGCTCTTGACGGTGGCGACGCTCAGGAACAGTTCGGCGGCGATCTCGGCGTTGGAACCGCCCCGGCCCACCGCGACGGCGACCTCGCGCTCCCGCTCGTTGAGCGCGGCGATCCGCCCGCGGGCCGCGGACCGGCGGGCGTCCGCGGTGGACCCGGCGGCGTGTTCCATCAACCGGCGTGTCACCGCGGGCGACAGCACCGGATCCCCGGCCGCCACCCGGCGCACCGCGTCCAGGATCTCGGCCGGCGGCGTGTCCTTCAGCACGAATCCGGCCGCTCCCGCGCGCAGGGCGCGCAGCACCTGCTCGTCGGCGTGAAAGGTGGTCAGGACCACGATCTGCGGCGGGTTCTCGCGGGCGCGCAGCCGTTCGGTGGCGGTGAGCCCGTCGACGTTCGGCATCCGGATGTCCATCAGGACGACGTCGGGCCGGGTGCGCTCCACCAGGTGCTCGGCCTCGGCGCCGTCGGCCGCCTCGCCGACGATCTCGACGTCCTCCGCTCCGCCCAGCATCAGGGACAGTCCCGCCCGCACCAGGGGGTCGTCGTCGACGAGGAGCAGTCGCATCGCAGTCATCCCCCCACCCAACCAGGTCCCGCCGCCTTGCTCCGCTCCTCCCGTCCCGCCGCCGCGGCCCGCTCCCCCGGCTCCTCGGGCTGACGCCGTCCCGGCCGGGGGCGGCGCCGCCGTCCGCGGCTCGCCGAACGCCGAGAAACGCGGCCTCCGGGCGGGAGAGGGCGGGGCAGGCGGCGCCCTCGGGGTGCGTCCGGACGCGGTCGCGGACGAGGGCCCGTGCCGTCACGGCTCCCGAGGGTCGCGCCCGGGCCCCTCCCGGGTGGCACCGGGCCGGGGCCGGACGCCACCGCTCGGGCGCCCGCCCTCACGGACCCGGCGTGCCCCACGGCAGCCACGCGTCCACCCGGAAGCCCCCGTCCGGCCCGGCGCCGTGCTCGATCCGCCCGCCCGCGAGCGAGGTCCGCTCCCGCAGGCCGATCAGCCCCTGCCCGGACCCCGGGACGACGGGCACCTCGCCCGGCGGCGCGGGATGGGCCACGGACACGGTCAGGCCGTCCCCGGCCGCTCCCAGCACCGACACGGCGACCTCCGCGCCGGGCGCGTGCTTGCGCGCGTTGGTCAGCCCCTCCTGCACGATGCGGTACGCGGTGCGCCCGACGGAGGCGGGCACGGCGCCCGCGTCGGCGACCCGGCTGTCGAGGGCCACCTTCATGCCCGCCGACCGCGACTCGGCGACGAGGCCGTCGAGCGCCGCCAGGGTCGGCTGCGGCCGTCCGGCGTCCTCGGCGTCGGCGGCCCGCAGCACGCCGATGATCTCCCGCAGGTCCTGGAGGGCCTCGTGGGCGCTCTCGCGGACGACGCCGGCGGCCCGGGCGACCTCCTCCCGGGGCGCGTCGGGCCGGAACTCCAGGGCCCCGGCGTGCACGCTCAGCAGCGTGAGCCGGTGCGCCAGCACGTCGTGCATCTCCCGCGCGATGGCCTCCCGGGCGAGCCGCTGCGCCTGCTCGGCGCGCAGCTCCGCCTCGGTCTCGGCCCGCCGGGCCCGGTCGCGCAGGCTCAGCACGAGCTGCCGCTTGGAGCGCACGAACATGCCCCAGCCGACGACCGCCGAGGTGAGCAGCGCGCTGACGGCCAGGGCGACGGGATAGGAGAGGTCGGGGTCGGGCCGCACCAGCAGGTAGGCCGGGAGCAGGGCGATCTCCGCGCCGGCGATCCAGGCGACGTAGCGGAAGGGCCGGTGGACGGCGAGGGTGAACAGGGCGACGAGTCCGGCACCGCCCGAGGTGGTCGAGACGAGCCCGACGGGGATCAGCGCGACGGCGAGCCCGAGCGGCCAACGACGGCGGAGCCAGACCGCCAGGCAGGCGAGCCCGCCGAGCAGCTGGTCGGCGACGGCCAGGGCGTGCGGGGTGCCGGGGTCGTCGGCCAGGGTGCTCGCCGCCGCCATGCCCACCGCGACGGCGAGCAGGAAGCAGCCGACGTCGACGATCCAGTCCCGCACCGTGCGCCGGGGCCGCCCCGCGCGCCGGTCCTCACCGGCGTCGGGGCCCAGTTCCGCCGCCACGGCGGACGGCAGCAGCCAGCGCCGGGCGGGCAGGGCCGGCGCCGGGACGTCGCGCGGCCCCCGGACCGGTTCGTCATCCATCACGGTCGACAAATCTACGCAGCCGGGACCGCCGGCACCTCCCCGCGAGCGCTTTCACCATCCGAAGTCGGTGGCATGGGGGACTTTGGGACGAGCGCCCGCGGGCCGGCCGCGTCGTTCGCCGGGGCCGGCCCGGCGAATGGCGCGGCACGGGGCCGGGCCGGCGCCGCACCGACCGGAGGGACGGCGGTTCAGCCGCCCAGCTCCTGGTGGCGGGCGGCCAGCCGCGCCTCGCCGTCCTGCGTCAGGGAGCCGAACAGGCGCAGGCGGGAGATGCCGCCGTCCGGGAAGATGTCCACGCGCGCGTGCGTCCCGACGACCGGGGTGTCGAGCGTGAAGCGGTGGTTGGTGTCGGGCTGGAGGCGGGTGCGGGGCAGCGCCTCGGTCCACTCCCCCGTCTCGCCGTCGCGGACCGACACCGAGGCCCAGCCGGCGCTGTTGCCCTTCAGGTACGCCGTGTCGATCTCGACGGCGCGGATCGCGGACCGCCCGGCGAGCCGGTAGCGGATCCAGTCGTTGCCGTCGTCGCGGCGGCGGCGGGTCTCCCAGCCGTCGTCCATCTTGCGGGAGCGGCCCGGCTGGATGGTGTTCGTGGCCGGGGAGTAGAACAGGTCCGAGGCGTCCTCGACCCGGCCGCCGTTCTCCAGCGCCACCACGTCGAAGGTTCCGAGGGCGGACAGCCACCGCGGATCGGGCACGACCTCGCCGTAGACCCGCAGCCGGGCGATGCCGCCGTCGGGGTGCTGGTTGACGCGCAGGTGGGTGAAGCGCTGCTCGGCCTCGACGGCGAACCCGTTGGCCGCGTGCCCGCCGACCGCCGTGCGCGGTACGAGGGTCGTCCACTTCACGTCGTCCGCGAGGAGTTCCTCCGGGGAGGGCGAGCCGGCCACCGAGGTGCCCTCGACGGACACCGCCTGCGGGTAGTTGCCGCGGAAATGGGCCGTGTCCACCACGATGCCGCGCACGACGCCCGGCGCGCCGAGGCGCACCAGCGCCCAGTCGTGGTCCTCGGCGGTGGGCCACGGGTGCTCGGCGGAGACGCCGCGGCGGCGCCGGGTCTCCCAGCCGTCCATGATCTTGCCCTTGTGGCCGAAGTGCTCGGGGTCGAACTCGGCGGCGCCGGGCACGAGGAGGTTCTCCCGCTGGGCGAAGAACTCGTCGTTGGCGGCCACCACGCCGGCGCCGAGCTGCCGGTCGGCGAGGTTGGCGTACCGGGTGAAGGGGAAGTCGGCGGTGCGGTAGTCCGCGTACGGGTCGCCGCCTCCGTAGGGGTTCGCGTCTCCGGTGAAGGTGGCCAAAACGGGTGGGCGCTGCGCCGTCACGATGATCGATCTGCCTTTCGGGGTCGGCCGTTGGGGATGCGGATGCGGGTGCCGGAGTGCGGTGCGGCGGTCGGTGCTGCGGTGTGGGGCCGGCGGGCCGGGGTGCCGGCGAGGGTGTGCCGGCCGCGTCGGGAGGGAGGGGCCGCCGCCCGTGGGCCTGCGGGCCGCGGTTTCAGGGGGTGCGGGTGAGGAGCTGTCCGGTGGGCTCGGTGAACTCGCCGCCGAGGACGATGCGTTCGCCGCGCAGCCAGGTCGACTTGACGACACCGTGGAGCGTCTTGCCCGCGTAGGCCGTGACCCGGTTGCGGTGCTGGAGGGCCGCGGGGTCGACGGTGAAGGTCTCGTCGGGGGCGAGGACGGCGAAGTCGGCGTCCCGGCCCGGTGCGATGGAGCCCTTGCGGTCGCCGAGGCCCACGAGTTCGGCCGTGCGGGAGGACATCCAGCGGACCACGTCCTCCAGTCCGTGGCCGCGGGTGCGGGCCTCGGTCCAGACGGCGGACAGGCTGAGCTGGAGGCCGGAGATGCCGCCCCAGGCGGTGGCGAAGTCGTCCGTCTTGAGGTCGGCGGTCGAGGGCGAGTGGTCGGTGACGACGCAGTCGATGGTGCCGTCGGCCAGTGCCTGCCAGAGCAGGTCCCGGTTGGCCGCCTCGCGGATGGGCGGGCAGCACTTGAACTCGCTGGCGCCGTCCGGGACCTCCTCGGCGGTCAGGGTGAGGTAGTGCGGGCAGGTCTCCACGGTGAGCCGGACGCCGTCGGCCTTGGCGGCGGCGATCAGCGGGAGCGCGTCGCTCGACGACAGGTGCAGCACGTGCACTCGCGCGTCGAGCCGGCGGGCCTGCGCGACGAGGCTCTCGACGGCGGTGTCCTCGGCGTCCCGGGGGCGCGAGGCGAGGAAGTCGGCGTACTTGCGGCCGGCCTTCTGCGGGGCGGCGGCCAGGTGGTGCGGGTCCTCGGCGTGGACGATGAGCAGACCGCCGAAGCCGGCGATCTCGGCGAGGGACCGGGTGAGCTGCTCCTGGTCGAGTTCGGGGAACTCCTCGACTCCGGAGGGCGACAGGAACGCCTTGAACCCGAAGACGCCCGCTTCGTGCAGGGGCCGCAGGTCCTTGACGTTGTCGGGCAGGGCGCCGCCCCAGAATCCGACGTCGATGTGCGCCTTGGACCGGGCGACGTCCTGCTTCGTGCTCAGGTTGCCGACCGTCGTCGTCGGCGGGAGGGAGTTGAGGGGCATGTCGACGAGCGTGGTGATGCCGCCCGCGGCGGCGGCACGGGTCGCGGTCCAGAACCCCTCCCACTCGGTGCGTCCGGGGTCGTTCACATGGACGTGGGTGTCGACCAGTCCGGGCATCAGGACGTCGTCGCCGAAGTCCTCCGACCGGGCACCGGCCGGCACCTCGGCGTCGTGCGGGAGCACGGCCGTGATCTTCCCGGCGGCGACCGCGACCGAAGCGGCACGCGTTCCCTCGGGGGTGATGACGCGCGTCGAGCGCAGCACCAGTTCGACGTCGGACACCCGGACCTCTCTCTCTGCCGCCGTTGACCCGCGCCGACGCGGGTTCACGTCCGCGTAACAGAATTCAACGTTCTGTTGAAGGAGTCTTCACTCCGGCCCCCGCCCCGTCAAGGGGGCGCCGCGCGTCGCACCCGCTCGCGACCCCTTCTCTAGAGGTTTCCACAAGACGGAAGTAAGATTCCGACAGGCAGAACGTAGTGACGTACAACCAGGGAGTCGACCGACTGCCGGGTAGGCTGCGTGCCTGCCCGTCCGCCACCGGCCACGCCCTGATCGAGAACCTCGGCTCCCGTCTCTCGATTCTGCGCCCTGAAAGGACCGCCGCCGTGCCGCCCTCCAGCGCCAGCACCACCGACGCCGCCAAATCGCCCGCTCCCAGTGGTGGCGTCCAGTCCCTGGAGCGCGCCTTCGACCTGCTGGAGCGCATGGCGGACGCCGGCGGCGAGGTCGGCCTGAGCGAGCTGTCCGCGAGCAGCGGACTGCCGCTGCCCACCATCCACCGCCTGATGCGCACCCTGGTCGCCTGCGGCTACGTACGCCAGCAGGCCAACCGCCGCTACGCGCTCGGCCCGCGGCTGATCCGGCTCGGCGAGTCGGCGTCCCGGCTGCTCGGCACCTGGGCCCGCCCTTATCTCGCCCGGCTCGTGGAGGAGACCGGCGAGACCGCGAACATGGCGCTGCTGGACGGGGACGAGATCGTCTACGTCGCCCAGGTGCCCTCCAAGCACTCGATGCGCATGTTCACCGAGGTGGGCCGCCGGGTGCTGCCCCACTCCACGGGGGTGGGCAAGGCACTGCTGGCCCACACCCCGGCGGACGAGGTGCGCGCGCTGCTCTCCCGGACCGGGATGCCCGCCGCGACCGAGAAGACGATCACCACGCCGGACGGTTTCCTCGCCGCGCTGGAGGACGTGCGCCGCACCGGGTACGCGGTGGACGACAACGAGCAGGAGATCGGCGTCCGCTGCCTGGCCGTCCCGGTACCCGACTCCCCCACCGCGGCGGCCATCTCCATCTCCGGTCCGGCGGGCCGGGTCACCGAGGCCGCCACGGAGAAGATCGTGCCGGTGCTCCAGCAGGTGGCGGCGGAGCTGTCGGAGGCCCTGGCCAGCTCGGGACCGGGCGGCGCCTGACCCTCCCGGCCCCCGGCAGAGCGCGTCCCCGACTCGGCGGCACCGCGTCCGACCGCCGTCGCAGACGCGCGGCGGCCCGGGCTCCCGCACCGCCCCGTCGTCCCACCGTGCGTGGCGCGGACCGGCGGGACGACGCGGCGGGAGGCGACCGGCCCGCTGCCGTCCGGGGGCACCGCTGCCCGCCGGCACCACGACTCCTTCCGGGAGGTCGCCCAGCGCCCCACCGCGCGCTCGCGCCCGGGCGCGACGGGTCGCCGTGGAGGATGCCCCGGCCGTGCTCCCCGCCGATCGGCGCGGTGCCGAGGGCGTCGGCCCCGCGCGGGTCCGGGTGGTACGCCGGTGGACCGCTCAGCCGGCGGTCGTCGCGGCGGGCGCGGCCAGCCGGCCGTCGTGCATCTCCCCGACCGCGTCCGCCTCGTCGAGGCGGGCGCGGTCGTGCGTCACGAGGACCGTGGCGGTACCGCGTTCGCGGGTGAGCCGGAACAGCAGGCCGAGGACCGCCGCGCCGCGCTCGTGGTCGAGGGCGCTGGTCGGTTCGTCGACGAGCAGCACCGACGGTTCGTTGACCAGCGCGCGGGCGATGTTCACCCGCTGCCGCTGCCCGCCGGACAGCTGGTGGGGGCGGCGGTGCGCCAGGTCGCCGAGACCGACCGCGCCGAGCAGGTCACGCGCCCGGCCGGTCACCCGCCGCCCCCCGTCCAGCCGTCCCATCAGCTCCAGCTGCTCCAGGGCCGTCAGCGACGGCAGCAGGTTGGGCTGCTGGAACACGATCCCGATCTCCCGCCGCCGCAGCACGGCCCGCTCCGCGGGGCGCAGCGCCACCGTGTCCGTCCCGCCGACGAGGATCCGCCCGCGGTCGGGGGTGACCAGGGTCGCCGCGACCGCGAGGAGGCTGGACTTGCCGGACCCCGAGGGGCCGACGAGCGCGGTGGTGGTGCCGGCCGGCACGACGAGGCCGACCTCGTCCAGCGCGGTCAGCCGGCCGTCGCCGTCCGGATAGGTGAGGGTGACGGTGTCGAGGGTCAGGCTCATGGAAGTGCTTTCTGTGGTCGGTCGGTGGGTGCCGGCGTGTTCAGCGGACGCTGCCCAGCGCGGTCAGCGGGTCGACGGCGGTGATCCGCCGGACCGAGAGGGCCGCGCCGGCCGTGCCGAGGACGATCAGCACACCGGCGGGCACCAGCACGGTCGGGCCGTCCAGCACGAACGGCACGTCGCCGCCGCGTACGAGGACCCCGGCCCCGGTCGCCAGGGCGGTGCCCAGCGCGGTGCCGGCGACCAGGACCAGCGCCGCCTGGCCGAGCGCGTCCCGCAGCAGGTAGGGGGTCGAGGCGCCGAGGGCCTTGAGCACGGCGATGTCGGGGGACCGCTGGATCGTCCAGACCGTGAAGAACGCCCCGACGACGAGCGCGGAGATGACGAAGAGGAAGCCGCGCATGAGCTGGAGCGAACCGTTCTCGGCGCGGTAGGAGCCGATGGCGGTGAGCGCGGCGTCCCGGGTGAGGGTCCGCGTCCCCGCGGCCCGGTCCGCGGCCGCCAGATCGGCGCCGTCGGTCCGCAGCGCGATCACCGTCGCCGGCCCGGACGGCCCGGTCCACACCACCGGCGTGTGGCTGAACGCGGCGTCGCCGGACACCGCGGCGACCGTCCACCCCTTCCCGCCGAACCGCACCCGGTCCCCCGGGCCCGCGTCGAGCGCGGCGGCGGCCTTCCCCGACAGCACGACCCGTCCCGCGCCGACCCCGGCCGGTGCGATGCCGGCCTCCGGCCGGACGGCGAACGCCGACACCGCGGCCGTCCGGTGGCCCGCGGAGGCGTTCAGGGTGCGCACGCCGATCGGCTCGGCGGAGTCGACGCCCGGCCGCCCCGCCCAGTCCCGCACCGCCGCCGGGCCGATCGCGGAGCCCGTGAAGGACACGGGCCGGCCGGCGGGCGGCGCGGCGAAGGCGAGGTGGTCGGCGGGCAGCCCGGTGACGGCCGAGGTGTTCTCCTCGGCGAGGCCGGCCGTGAGTCCGGACAGCAGGCCCACGAGCAGGGTGATCAGGACGACGACGGCTCCCATGAGGGCGAACCGTCCCGTGGCGGACCGGAGGTCTCTCCATGCGACGAACATGGCTCCCACCCTGCGGCCGGGCGGCCGTCCGGGGCATCGCGCGGCGGCATGGTCGACCGGCGCCGGAGGGCGGAGCGGCAGCGGCCGGACGGAGGACCGCCGGGAGCGGCGGGGTGGAGGCCGTTTTCCACCTTTCGGTTGACCGCGGCCGGCCGGGACCCGCCTACCCTGGAACGACCATGAACGACCCCCGCCGCTCCCCCGTCGTCGCCACCCTGCGCAGATGCCTGTACGCCCTGCTCGCCGGGCTCCTCGCGCTGACCGCCGTCCGTTCCGGGGACACCGCCCGCCCCTGGGCCGTCGTCCTGGCGGCTCTGGCCACCGGCGCGGTGCTCGCCGCGGGCGCGTTCGGCCCGGCGGTGCGGCGGTCGCGGCGGGCGGCGGCCGGCTGGCTGGCCGCGCTGAGCGCGGGCTGGCTGGTCCTCCTCGTGCTGTCCCCGGACGCGCTGTGGGTGGCCTTTCCCCTCTACTTCCTCCAACTGCACCTGCTGCCCGCCCGGTGGGGCGCGCCCGCCGTGGTGCTGACCGCGGGCGCGGCCATCGCCGGCTTCGTGGCGCACGGAGCGCCGCCGACCCCGGGCGCGTTCATCGGCCCGCTCCTCGGGGCGGCGGTCGCGACGGCGACGGTGTTCGGCTACGAGGCGCTGTACCGGGAGAGCGAGCGGCGGCGGAACCTGATCGAGGAGCTGGTGGCCACCCGCGCGGAACTGGCCGAGGCCGAGCGCGCCGCGGGGACGCTCGCCGAGCGGGAGCGACTCGCGCACGAGATCCACGACACGCTGGCGCAGGGGCTGTCCAGCATCCAGCTGCTGCTGCGGGCCGCCCAGCGGCTGCTGCCCGCGGACTCGCCGGCGGCCCCGCACCTGGAACAGGCCCGCACGACCGCGCAGGACAACCTCGCCGAGGCCCGCCGCTTCGTCCGCGCGCTGACACCTCCCGGTCTCGACGGGGGGTCGCTCGGGGCGGCCCTGGAGCGCCTGTGCCGGCCGGCCGCCGTGGACGCGCCCGTGGTGCGCTGCACGGTCAGCGGACCGCCGGTGGCGCTGCCGACCCCCTACGAGGTCGCGCTGCTGCGGATCGCGCAGTCCGCGCTCGGCAACACCCTGCGGCACGCGCGCGCCGACCGTGTGGAGATCACCCTGAGTTTCATGGACACCGCGGTCGCCCTGGACGTCGTCGACGACGGCACCGGTTTCACCCCCCGGGCCGCGGGCCCGCACGGCGGCGGCCCGGACGGCCGGGGCACCGGGCGCGGTGCGCCGGACGCGGACCGGGCCGACGGAGGCTTCGGGCTGCCCGCCATGCGCTCCCGCGCCCGGTCGCTGGGCGGCACCCTCACCGTCGAGTCGGCGCCCGGACAGGGCACGGCGGTCGCGGTCACGCTGCCGCTGCCCGCGGTCGCGGACCCGCGGCCCGAGGCCGGGCCGCACGGCCGGCTCCCCGGGCCGCCCGCCGTGGGGAGCGCCGCGTGAGCGTCCGCCTGCTGCTCGCCGACGACCACCCCGTCGTCCGCGCCGGCCTGCGCGCCGTGCTGTCCGCGGAGCCGGACTTCGAGGTCGTCGCCGAGGCGCCGACGGCACAGGCCGCGGTGGAGCGTGCCCGGGCGGGCGGGGTCGACGTGGTCCTCATGGACCTCCAGTTCGGCGGCGGTCCGGACGGCGCGTGGGCCACCGCGGCGATCACGGAACGGCCCGGCGCCCCGCGGGTGCTCGTGCTGACCACGTACGACACCGACGCGGACATCCTCGCCGCGGTCGAGGCGGGTGCCTGCGGCTACCTGCTCAAGGACGCCCCGCCCGAGGAACTGTCGGCGGCGGTGCGCACCGCCGCCTCGGGGCATTCCGCGCTCGCGCCCGCGGTCGCGGACCGGCTGATGGACCGGATGCGCACGCCGGCGGCCTCGTTGAGCCGCCGCGAGCTGGAGGTGCTGGAACTGGTCAGGGACGGTCTGTCGAACCAGCGGATCAGCAAGGAGCTGTTCCTGAGCCAGGCCACCGTCAAGTCCCACCTGGTGCACATCTACGCCAAGCTGGGCGTGGACTCCCGTACCGCGGCGGTGGCGGCGGCCACCGAGCGCGGCATCGTGCGCCGGCGTGGCTGAGCCCCCCGGCCGGTCGCCGTTTCGCCGGTGGCCGCCCGGCCCGGGCGGCGGACGCGGACCGCGGCCGGTGAACGGGGGCGGCCTCCGACCGGAGGGCGAGTCGCGCCGCGGGCGGCGGACGGGGCGCGCCGTGAGCGGGGGCGGGGCGGACGCGGCGGCCGGGACCGGGCCGGCGGCGGGGCCTCCCGGTCAACGAGGGCTCGGGCGCGGAGGGTCGCCGAAGAGGTCGACCGCGCTGCGGACGTCGGCGAGGCGCCGGGAGAGCGCGCTGACCGAGCCGAGGGAACCGGCGATCAGCAGCAGGGAGCGGCGCAGCCGGGGCGTCTCGGGAACGCCGCCCGCGGCCATCGCGGCGAGGGCGGCGAGTTCGTCCTCGGCGATGGCGCGGTCGGGGAAGTCGGCGGGATGCGCGGCGAGTCCGCGGCGCAGCCGGGAGACGGCCGCCCTCAGTTCCGCCACCCTCGGGTCCTCGTCGCCGCCCGTCACCGGTCTCCGCCCCAAGCTCCGCACCCCGTTCTCCCCCTCGCACGCCGTCGTGCGTCGGCCCCTCCCCTACCGGCCCCGCACCGGCGGCCGGGCCGCGGGGCGCGGGCCAGTAAACGCCACCCGGTGCGCCGGGCGCCACCGCGCGGACCGAAATCCGGCCCGGGGGCGCGTCGACCGCGAACCGGGGTCGCGGAGCGCCGCGCGGGCCGGTCCGGTATGCAGGGGGCATGACGCAGAACACGGACCAGGTGACCGGGCTGCTGCTGGCGGCCGGAGGCGGCCGCCGGCTCGGCAACCGCCCCAAGGCCCTGCTGCCCCACCGCGGGCGGCCCCTCGTCGAGCACGCGGTCGGGGTGCTGCGGGCCGGCGGCTGTGCGCGCGTCCACGTGGTGCTCGGCGCGCGGGCGGCACAGGTGCGGGAGCGGGCCGATCTGTCCGGCTGCGTGGTGGTGGACAACGCGGACTGGGAGGAGGGCATGGGCTCCTCCCTGCGGGCGGGTCTGCGGTCGCTGGCCGGCTCGGGGGCGACCGCGGCGCTGGTATCGCTGGTGGACCAGCCCGGGATCGGCGCGGAGGCGGTGGCGCGGGTGCTCGGTGCCCACACCTCGCCCCGGTCGCTGGCCGCCGCGGCCTACGGCGGGCGGCGCGGCCATCCGGTGCTGTTCGGCGCGGACCACTGGGCGGGGATCACGGCGACGGCGACCGGGGACCGGGGTGCGCGCGCCTACCTCGCGGCCCACCGGGACGCGATCACACTCGTGGAGTGCGGCGACGTCGCGCGGGCCTTCGACATCGACACGGAGGCCGACCTGGTCCACCTGGAGTGAACGGGATGGCACCCAGCGCCACCTTGTGTCGACTCAGAGAATCTCGACATCAACAAACCATTGAACTTCCACCATGAGGAAACTAGTATCCACTGATCAGAAGCGCCCCGCCGTGTCGAGGGCGCCCGGCGCCGTCCCCTCGCGCCCTGGCACCGGGTGCCACGGCGCGTCGACGCCGTACCGGTCCGTCCGGACAGTCCGTAGCAGCCCGCACGTAGTTCGCTGAAGGAAGTGACAGCTCATGTCCGCACCAGCGCCGTCCCCGCTGGCCATCGTCGACGCCGAGCCCCTGCCCCGGCAGGATGAGGTCCTCACCGGTGCGGCCCTCGCCTTCGTGGCCGAGCTGCACCGGCTGTTCACGCCCCGGCGTGAGGAGCTCCTCGCCCGCCGCGCCGAGCGCCGCGCCGAGATCGCCCGCACCTGCACCCTCGACTTCCTGCCGGAGACCGCCGCCATCCGCGCGGACGACTCCTGGCGGGTCGCTCCCGCCCCGGCCGCGCTGAACGACCGCCGGGTCGAGATCACCGGCCCCACCGACCGCAAGATGACCGTCAACGCCCTCAACTCCGGCGCCCGCGTGTGGCTCGCGGACTTCGAGGACGCCTCCGCTCCCACCTGGGAGAACGTCGTCTCCGGTCAGGTCAACCTGATCGACGCCTACACCCGGAACATCGACTTCACCGACCCGCGGTCGGGCAAGTCCTACGCGCTCAAGGCCGACGAGGAACTCGCCACGGTCGTCATGCGCCCGCGCGGCTGGCACCTGGACGAGCGCCACCTGGTCGACGCGGACGGCACGCCGGTGCCCGGCGCGCTGGTCGACTTCGGCCTGTACTTCTTCCACAACGCGCAGCGGCTCATCGACCTCGGCAAGGGCCCCTACTTCTACCTGCCGAAGACCGAGTCGCACCTTGAGGCCCGGCTGTGGAACGACGTGTTCGTCTTCGCCCAGGACTACGTGGGCATCCCGCAGGGCACGGTCCGCGCGACCGTCCTGATCGAGACGATCACCGCCGCCTACGAGATGGACGAGATCCTCTACGAACTCCGCGACCACGCGGCCGGGCTGAACGCCGGCCGCTGGGACTACCTGTTCTCCATCGTCAAGAACTTCCGTGACGGCGGCGCCAAGTTCGTCCTGCCGGACCGCAACGCGGTCACGATGACGGCGCCGTTCATGCGCGCCTACACCGAACTCCTCGTCCGCACCTGCCACAAGCGGGGCGCGCACGCGATCGGCGGCATGGCCGCGTTCATCCCCTCGCGCCGCGACGAGGAGGTCAACCGGATCGCCTTCGAGAAGGTCAAGGCCGACAAGGACCGCGAGGCGGGCGACGGCTTCGACGGTTCGTGGGTGGCCCACCCCGACCTGGTCCCGATCGCGATGGCCTCCTTCGACGCGGTGCTCGGCGACCGGCCGAACCAGAAGGAGCGGCTGCGCGAGGACGTGTCCGTCGCGGCAGGCGACCTGATCGCCGTCGACTCGCTGGACGCCCGCCCGACCTACGACGGCCTGGTCAACGCCGTGCAGGTCGGCATCCGCTACATCGAGGCATGGCTGCGCGGGCTGGGCGCGGTGGCGATCTTCAACCTGATGGAGGACGCCGCCACCGCCGAGATCTCCCGCTCGCAGATCTGGCAGTGGATCAACGCCGGTGTCGTCTTCGAGCACGACGGGCGCACCGTGGCGGCCACCCCCGAGCTGGCCCGCGAGATCGCCGCCGAGGAGCTCGCGGCCGTCCGCGCCGAGATCGGCGAGGAGGCGTTCGCGGCCGGTTCCTGGCAGCAGGCGCACGACCTGCTCCTCAAGGTCGCCCTGGACGAGGACTACGCGGACTTCCTCACCCTGCCGGCCTACGAGCAGCTGGCCGGCTGACCGCGTCAGCCCGCCGAGCGGTCCGCGTGGCCCAGGGACATGCCCGGGGCCAGGCGGTCGCGGACGACGCGCTTGACCGCCGTGGGCTCGGGGAAGCCCTGGTCCCGGCGGTCCCACACCACCTCGCCGCCGACCCGGACCACGAACACGCCGCCGGTGCCCGGCTTCAGGGACAGCTCCTCCAGCTCCGCCTCGAAGGTGGTGAGGAGTTCCTGGGCCAGCCAGGCCGCCCGGGGCAGCCAGCGGCACTGCGTGCAGTACTCGATCTGCACGCGCCGACCGCCCGTCGGCCGGCCGTCCCCGGGCTGTGCGTCCGTCTTCGGGGTCCTCGTCGCGGGTGTCTCCATCGGGGGTGCCTCCGTCGCTGGTGTCTGCGTCATCCCAGGTGCACCGACCAGTCCTGTTCCGCCGCCGGTTTGCCATGCAGGTCGGGGACGCGTTTGAGCCAGTCGGGGCGGTCCTGCCGGGTCCGTTCCACCCGGTCGGCGTCCTCCGCGGCGAGCTGCTCGCGGCTCGGGAAGTCCGTGGGGAGCCAGGCCGCGGAGGCCGCCACGCGGGCGAGCAGGTAGCCGACGTAGGCGTCCCGGACCGCGCCCGGGCCCGCGAAGCCCGGTTCGCCGGCCAGCCAGACGTCGGGCACCTGCGCCAGCACCGAGCGCAGCAGCTCCTCGGTGACCTTCGGGGCGAGCTCGGCGTCGGCGGCCCGGGTGTCGGGCCCGTGGCCGCCGAGCGCGTGACTGCGGAAGTCGTACGCCCGTTCGGGTGCGGAGGTGTCCCAGCGGTGGTGGAAGACGAGGGCGGCCCCGTGGTCGATGAGCCACAGGCGGGGCGGCGCCACGCCGAGGGTGGGCCACACCATGAGGTTCGAGCTGTGCACGGTGCGGTCCACGTTGACCGTGAGGGCGTCCAGCCAGACCACCCGTCCCGCCTCCAGCGGGTCGACGGGGAAGGTCCGCGCGACCTCGGGGGTGAAGTCCCGGGCGCCCGGCAGGTGGTCCATGCCGAGGTTGAGCCCGGCGCTGGCCCGCAGCAGGTCCTGAACCTCCCTGTGGGGTTCGTGCCCGCCGACGGCCGGGTCGAAGTGGACGAGGACCAGCTCGGGGAAGCGCAGGCCGAGGGCGCGGGCCAGCTCCCCGACGACGATCTCCGCGACGAGCGCCTTGCGGCCCTGCGCGGCACCGGTGAACTTCACGACGTAGGTCCCCAGGTCGTCGGCCTCGACGACCCCGGGCACGGAGCCGCCGGCCGTCAGCGGGGTCACGTATCGGACAGCGGTCACGTCGCGCAGCACACCCGCCACTGTAGAACAGCCGCTCGCCCCCG
This sequence comes from Streptomyces sp. NPDC048566, assembly GCF_043199735.1. Taxonomy (NCBI): domain Bacteria; kingdom Bacillati; phylum Actinomycetota; class Actinomycetes; order Kitasatosporales; family Streptomycetaceae; genus Streptomyces; species Streptomyces sp. NPDC048566. Next base: position 200,461 of record NZ_JBICWL010000007.1, on the reverse strand, counting down.
CCTCCCGGGTCAGGAGGCGGCCAGCGGGTTGGGCACCGGGAGGTAGCGGGCGTCCGCGCCGTCGGCGCCGGTCCAGCGCAGCAGCAGGTTGGCCTTGCCCGGCAGGGTGGGCGAGGCGAGCAGGGCGGCGATCTCGGGCAGCAGCCCGGCCCGGTCGTGGCGCAGGAGTTCGGCCCGGACCGCCGCCCACGGCTCGCTTCCGGGGAAGCGCTCGGCGAGGAGCGCGGCCAGCTCGGCGAGATGGTTGACGACCAGGCAGTACACGAGCCGCTCCCAGCCGGCCGCGCGGGTCACGCCGGGCAGCAGCTTCACGCCCTCGGCGTCCCGGAAGAGCGCCTGCACGGGCAGTCCCGCCCGGTCCACGGCCACGAGCGTGTTCTGCAGGTGCGCCTCGACGACGACGCCGTGGCGCGCGAAGGCGTCCAGGACCGGGGGCACCACCTGCCGGAGGTAGGCGGCCCACCAGGGCGCGGGGTCGGTGAGCCGGTCCAGCGGGCTGCCGTCGAACCCCTCCACCAGGGCGGCGGCGAGCAGCGGGCCGGCGCCGGGCACGAGGTGGCGGGCGAAGCCGTCGCGGACCAGGACGGCGAGTTCCTCGAAGGCGAAGTCGGCGGTGCGGTAGCCGCGGTCGCTGAGCCAGGCGGCCGGTCCGTCGTGCGCGGCGAAGGCGGCGGCGGTCGCCGCGTCCCTGGCGCGGGTCGCCAGCAGGTCGTGGCGCCACAGCCGGCGGACGTCGTTGGTGATGCGCACGTCGAGGCTGAACTTGACGAACAGGTCGTCCTGCGGGGCGTACAGGGTGCGGACGGCGGCGGTGGGCCACAGGGCGCGGCCGGTGCGCCCCAGACGCAGCAGCCGGCCGTCCGCGCGCGCCGCGCGGATCGCCGGCGAGGTCCGGGTGAGGGCGAGCTGCCAGGGGTGGGCGGGCAGCAGCCGGTAGCCGGGAGGGGCCTGACCCAGCGCGTCGAGCGCGCTCGTGTCGCCGTCCTCGGCGACGGCGTCCTCCCGCACCGCGAGCAGCTCCAGCGGGAAGGAGGCGTAGGCCTCGGGGGCGTAGGGGAGCCACTCGGCGGGGGCGCCGAAGCCGCGGACCTTGGGGGCCGGATGATGCGGGTGGCCCAGGAGCAGGGACTGCTCGGAGCGGCGGTAGGCGTCCTCGGGCACCCGCGCCCGGGCGCGGGCGCGCAGCAGCGCGGCGACGGTCTCCCGGCTGCGGGTCATCTCCCGTGCCAGCGCGGTGTTGGCGACACCGGTGGCGGACCGCAGTTCGTCGGCGGTCAGCCGGACCAGCTCCCGGTGGCCGATCCGGCGCCAGGCGCCGCCGGTGTGCACCTCGGGTCCCGCGGGGCGCCGGGTGCCGCGCACCCGCAGCAGCGCGCCCCCGGCGGGCAGCCGGTGCAGGCCCGGTTCCGGCGCGGGGCGCGCCACTTCGCGCAGGAGGCAGTTGAGCAGCGGCGCGATGGCGTACGCCTCGGCCGCCTCGTCCGCGTCACCCCCGGTGAGCGCGGCGAACACGGTCGGCTTCACGTCCACGCGGTCCATCCGGTCCGTTCGATCCGTACGGTGCACTGGTGATCAGTATGTCTGCCCCGGCGGACGCCCGCGACGCCGTCCCCGTACCCGAGGAGCCCGCCCGTGCCCCGTCCCCGCCCGTACGACACCGAGGCCGCGTTCGCCGGGGAACTGAACGGTGTGCGCCCCGAGCTGTCGGCGCCGTACGCGGCGGCGCTGCCCGGCGCGCGGGCGGCGGTACTGACCCGGTTGTGGCGCGCGCTGGGTCACGAGCCGCTGCCGTGGATCGCCGGCCGGGAGGTGTCCAGTGACGGCCTGACGGTGCTGCTGCGGGACGGGCGGCGGCTCCGGGGGCCGTGCGCGGACCCGTACGCGACGGACGCGTACGTCACCGAGGTGCTGCTGGAGGGGCGGCCGTACACCCGTCCGGAGGCGCTGGTGAGGGCTCTCGGCGTCCCGCACGGCGGCTCCTTCGCGGCCGAACTCGCGCACAGCACGGCCTCGTCGGCGCTGTCGCGGGCCGACCGGGCGCCCGGCGGACCGGGGGCCGGCGCGGACAGCGGGGAGTGGGAGCGGCGGATCGTGGACGGGCATCCGTACCACCCCTGCTGCCGCGCCCGGCCCGGCTTCTCGGTGGCCGAGCAGTTCGCCTACGGACCGGAGCACCGGCCCGAGGTCCGGCTGGGGCTGGTGGCGGTGCGGGACGCCCTGGTGAGCGGAGCGTGGCCGGCGTGGCTGCGGGACGGGGAGCGGACGCTGATCCCGGTACACCCCTGGCAGGCCGCGCACGTGCTGGACGCGGAGGTCCGGCCGGGCTTCGCGGCGCAGCCGCTGATGTCGCTGCGCACGCTCGCGGTACCGGACGGGCCGCACGTGAAGACGGCGTTGAGCACCCGGCTGACCTCGTCCGTGCGGGACATCTCGGCGTACTCGGTGCGGACGGCGCAGACGGTCTCCGCCTTCCTGGCGGACCTGGTGGAACGGCTGGGGCTGCCGTTGCGCGTCACGCGCACGCTCGGCGCGGCCGGCGCGGGAACCCCCGACCTCGCCGCGGTGCTGCGGGAGCCGCCCGACGCCCACGCCGGTCCGGGTGAGCGGTGCGTGCCGGTGGCCGCCCTGCCGCTCACCGGGCTGCCCGGGCGGCCCGGCTGGTCGGCCGCGTTCGCCCGGCTCGCCCTCGGAACGGGGCTGCGGCTGCTGGAGGCGGGCGTGGCCCTGGAGGCGCACGGGCAGAACCTGCTGGTGGTCCTGGACGCGTCGGACACCCCGGTCCGGCTCGTCTACCGCGACCTGGCCGACATCCGGCTCGGTCCGGACCGGCTGGCCCGCCACGGCGTCCCGGTCCCCCGCCTGTCCGGCCGGATCGTCACCGACGACGAGAGCGCCCTGCGGCGCAAGCTGTTCGGCTCGCTCGTGGCGGGGGCGCTGGGTGCGGTGACCGGTTCGGCGGCGGCCCTGGCCGAGGCGCTGGAGAACGCGGCACCGGACCTGCCGCGCACGGCGGACCTGCGCGCGCTCCTGGACGAGCCCCTTCCCGCAAAGGCGCTCACCGTGATGCGCCTGTCCCCCGGCACCCCCGGTGACCAGTGGACACTGCTGCCCCAACCGCGCTGCGGACCACGGCCGTTGTGAGATCGGGCGCCCCTCGTTTTGAAGCGGGGCACCTTTGATCAATAGGATCCGCCGATGATCACAAGACAACGGCTGGCGGCGGGCGTCTGCGCCCTGCTCGCCGCCCTGACCGCGGGGATCGCGTTCCCGGCCGGCGCGGTCGCCGACGAGACGACGGCGACCGCGCCCAAGGTCGAACTCCTGCTGGACGTCAGCGGTTCGATGCGTGCCCGCGACATCGACGGCCAGTCGCGGATGTCCGCGGCCAAGCAGGCGTTCAACGAGGTGCTCGACGCCACGCCGGAGGAGGTGCAGCTCGGCATCCGCACGCTCGGGGCCGACTATCCCGGCGACGACCGCAAGACGGGCTGCAAGGACACCGCCCAGCTCTACCCGGTGGGGACGCTGGACCGCACGGAGGCCAAGACCGCCGTCGCGACCCTGAACCCGACCGGCTGGACCCCGATAGGCCCCGCCCTGCTGAAGGCGGCCGACGACCTCCAGGGCGGTGAGGGGACCCGGCGGATCGTGCTGATCAGCGACGGCGAGGACACCTGCCGCCCCCTCGACCCGTGCGAGGTGGCCCGCGAGATCGCCGCCAAGGGCGTCGACCTCACCATCGACACCCTCGGCCTGGTCCCGAACGCGAAGTTGCGCAAGCAGCTGAGCTGCATCGCCGAGGCGACGGGCGGCACCTACACCTCGGTCGAGCACAAGGAACAACTCAGCGACCGCGTGAACCAGTTGGTCGACCGGGCCGCCGACCCGGTGGTGAAGCCGGTGGCCGTGGAGGGCGCCTCCTCCTGCACCGGGGCCCCCGCCGTCACGTCGGGCCTGTACACCGACCGCGAGGAGTTCGCGCAGCAGCGCTGGTACCGGGTGGAGTTGGAGCCCGGCAAGGAGCTGCGCGCCTCGGTGAGCATCGCCGCCGACCGCCGGGTCGACCCGGACTACGGGGTGCTGCTGCGAGCGGTCACCGTGCACGGCCGGGAGATCGTGCGCGGCGAGGCGTCCGGACACGGCCGCACCGACGTGGTGTCGACCGGTCTGCGCTATCCGAAGGCCGAGGAGGACGACGAGGACGCGCCCGCCGAGGTCGTGTGCCTCCAGGTCACCCACTCCTTCTCCGCCGCGTCCGGGGTGAAGACCACGCCCGGACTGCCGCTGGAGCTGACCGTCGACGTCGTCGACGGTCCCGACCAGGCCGCGGACGTGGCCTCGTTCGGCCTCGGCCGCGGCTGGTGGCTGCTCGGCGCCCTGGTGATCGCCGGCTTCCTCGCCGGTGTCCTGTGGGGCTGGATCTCACGCTGGCGGTTCGCGGTCTGGAGGACCAACTGATGCGTGTCCGACGAGTGCTGAACACGGCGGCGCTGCTGGGGGTCGCCATGGCGCCCGTGCTGCTCACCGCCGCCGCCTCCCCCGCCGCCGCCGGCCCCTCGCCCTCGGCGAGCCCGTCCGGCGACGGCGCCGCCCCCACCCGGGCCGGTACGTCGTTCCGTACGGCGACCGAGGTCGAGCAGGGCGTCGACGCCACCGCGAACGGCTCGACGGGCGACTACCTGTACTGGTCGTTTCCCGCGGACGCCGGGCAGCGGCCCACCGTGAAGGCGAGCGTGAAGCTGCCGGAGGCGTCCCGGCCCGCCGGTGCGCAGACCTGGCAGATCGACGTGTACGACGGTCTGCGGCGCCGTCAGGCGTGCCAGTACGGGGCGCAGACCCGGACGGTGCCGGCGGACGCGTCCGAGGTGGAGCTGGCCTGCACCCTGCGTACCGTCCGCGCCTGGTCGGAGACGTGGGCGAACGACCCGCTGCCGGGCACGTACTACGTCCGGCTCACCGCGACCGGGCTCGGCACGGGCGACCTCGGACAGCCGGTGAGCGCCGGACTGCGGGTGGACTCCAAGGACATCGGCGGTTCGGCCGCGGTGGACGGCTCGCTCGCCCAGCCGCTCGTCCCGGGCGTCGCGGTGACCGGGGAGCCCGGGGACTCCGGCGAGTCGGGCGAGTCCGGGGAGGACTCGGGTTCGCCCGCCGCGGCACTGTCCTCGCTCGAACCCGACGACGGCTGGACGTCCGGCTGGTGGTCCGACCGCTGGGTGTGGACCGGGATCGGCGGCGTCCTCGCGGCGCTCGCGGGGATCGGCGGCTACGCGCTCACGCGGGGCCGCGGACGCCCGAACCGGGTCCCGCCGGGCGCCTGACCCGCCCGCCCGTCCCACGGCCCGCCGCGTCCCCCGTCCGGGGGACGCGGCGGGCCGTGCGCGTCCCGACGGCGGTCCCGCACGTCGCCCGGCCGGTTCGGCACGCCCCCGGCCGGTGCCGCCGTCACACGGCGCGCAGCTCCCCGGCCAGCGGCCCGTCCCCGGTCACCTCGGCCCGGCCGCGCCGCAGCAGGTCGGGCAGCGCCGCCCCGCCCCGGCTGATCTCCTCGCACGCCGCCGTGTCCAGCGTGAGCCGGGCGTCGGGCTCGCCGGGGGCCGGCCCGTCCCCGTACGGCGGCGCCTGCGGGCTGCCGAGCCGTACGTGGAAGCAGCCCTCGTCCAGCCGGACTTCGAGCAGTCCCCGCCCCGCACCGAGGGCGTGCAGCGCGCGCAGCAGCGGCAGCGCGAACCAGTGCGCGCGCACGGCGTCGGTGGGCCGCCGGGCCGCGAGCGCGGGCGCGCCCCACGCGCCGAGCGCCTGGAGGACCGGCAGCAACTCCGCTCCCCGCTCGGTGAGTTCGTAGACCTGGGCGCCGGCCGGCGGCGGGAGGCGGCGGCGGGTGGCCAGGCCGTCGCGTTCCATGTCCTTCAGCCGGGAGGCGAGGACGTCGGTGCTGACCCCCGGCAGGTCGGCGTGCAGGTCGGTGTACCGGCGCGGCCCGCCGAGCAGTTCGCGGACGATCAGGAGGGTCCACCGGTCGCCGACGGCGTCCAGGGCGCGGGCGGCGGAACAGTACTGGTCGTAGCTTCGGCGCGGTGGCATGGGAGGCAGTCTAGCCATCTTGTTGGACTTTCCAAGCTCTCACTTGGTAAAACCAAGCAACACCACAACCGGAGGGCGCAGCGCATGGAGTTCCGGCAGTCGAGCAAGCTCAGCGAGGTCTGTTACGAGATCCGCGGCCCGGTGATCGAGCAGGCCGACGCACTGGAGGCGGCGGGCCACAGCGTGCTGCGCCTGAACACCGGCAACCCGGCGCTCTTCGGCTTCGAGGCACCCGAGGAGATCCTCCAGGACATGATCCGGATGCTGCCGCGGGCGCACGGCTACACGGACTCCCGGGGCATCCTGTCCGCCCGCCGCGCGGTCGCCCAGCGCTACCAGGACCGGGGCCTGGAGGTCGGCGTGGACGACGTCTTCCTCGGCAACGGGGTGTCCGAGCTGGTCTCCATGGCGGTCCAGGCGCTGGTCGAGGACGGGGACGAAGTACTCATCCCCGCACCGGACTTCCCGCTGTGGACGGCCGTCACCACGCTCGCCGGCGGCACCGCGGTGCACTACCTGTGCGACGAGCAGGCCGACTGGTACCCGGACCTGGACGACATGGCGGCGAAGATCACCGACCGGACCCGCGCGGTCGTCGTCATCAACCCCAACAACCCGACGGGCGCGGTCTATCCGCGGGAGATCGTCGAGGGCATCCTCGACCTCGCCCGCCGGCACGGCCTGATGGTCTTCGCGGACGAGATCTACGACCAGATCCTGTACGACGACGAGGTGCACCACTCGGCCGCCGCGCTCGCCCCCGACCTCGTCGTCCTCACCTTCTGCGGCCTGTCGAAGACCTACCGCGTCGCGGGCTTCCGCTCCGGCTGGCTGGTGGTCACCGGGCCCCGGCAGCACGCCCGCAGCTACCTGGAGGGGCTGACCATGCTCGCCTCGATGCGGCTGTGCGCCAACGCCCCCGCGCAGTACGCCATCCAGGCCGCGCTGGGCGGCCGGCAGTCCATCCACGAACTGACCGGGCCCGGCGGCCGGCTGCGCGAGCAGCGCGACCGCGCGTGGGAGAAGCTGAACGAGATCCCCGGCATCTCCTGCGTCAAGCCCAAGGGCGCGCTGTACGCGTTCCCGCGCATCGATCCGGCGGTGCATCCGATCCACGACGACGAGCGGTTCGTCCTCGACCTGCTGCTGCGCGAGAAGATCCAGGTCGTCCAGGGCACCGGCTTCAACTGGCCGCGCCCGGACCACTTCCGCATCCTCACCCTGCCGCACGCCGACGACCTGGACGCCGCGATCAGCAGGATCGGCCGGTTCCTGAGCGGGTACCGGCAGGAGGCCGGGCCCGGCGGAGGCGGCCGGTAGGGCCGACCGGAGGACCCGGTGCTGCGCCCCCGTGCGGCGGGTGACACCGTACGGGGGACGGTATCCGAGGCAGGACGGAAAGGGTGCGGCGATGGGTGACCTGCTCCTCGTACGGCACGGCGAGACCGAGTGGTCGATGTCGGGACGGCACACGGGGTCGACCGATGTCCCGCTGACCGACAACGGCCGGGAGCAGGCGCGGCGGCTCGCCCCGCTGATCGCCCGGCACCACATCGCGGCGGCGTTCGTCAGCCCGATGCGCAGGGCCCGCGAGACGGCCGAGCTGGCCGGGGTCGGCGGCGCCCGGGTGGACGCCGACCTCTCCGAGTGGGACTACGGCGGGTACGAGGGCATCACCACCGTGGAGATCCACCGCGAACGGCCCGACTGGTTCCTGTTCACCGACGGCGTGGCACAGGGACCGCCGGAGCACCCCGGCGAGAGCCCGGACCAGGTGGGCGCGCGTGCCGAGCGGATGCTGGCGCGGATCGACGCGGCCCTCGCCGAGTCGGAGGGCAGCGTGGTCGTCGTGTCGCACGGCCACTTCCTGCGGGTGCTGACCGCGCGACGGCTCGGACTGCCCGCCCAGTCCGGGGCGCTGTTCCAGCTCGGCACCGGGACGATGAGCCGGCTCAGCACCGAGCACCGGCGGCACGTGGTGGCCGGGTGGAACGTCCGACCCGACGCGTACTGTTCCCATGGTCCGCTCGTCGCCGACGGGAACCAGCCCGGGCAGCGGTGACCCGGGGCGGGCGGAGCACCCCGGCCGCACCGGGTGGAGGGAGCCCGCCGTGACACGACCGCCGACCGCCGCGCAGCGGCGCCTGATCGACGCCGCCGACCCCGTCACCGGGCGGCTGCGGGGCACCGAGGCGCAGCTGGCCGCCCTGGTGCGGCGCGGCCTGGCGTTCCGTCATCCGCGTCCCCCGCGCGAGCACTTCCTGACCCCCGCCGGGCACCGGCTCCGGGAGGCGCCCGCGGACCCGGCCCCGGTGCCCGGCGGCCCGCCGCCCGGGGAGCCGCCCCCCGGGGAGCGGCCCGGGGTGTTCTCCGCGCGGATCGGCGGCGAGGAGGGCGCCGATCCGGGGCCCGCGCGGCTGCGGGAGGCGCGCGGCGCCTTCGCGGGCCTGCTGGAACTGCGCCGGATGACCCGGGGGGACGGCGCCACCGACCTCCCGTGCGACTGGGAGCGCGCGCATCTGGTGCAGGCCGCCGCGCTCGCCCTGGAGGCGGCGGGTCACCGGCCCGCGGTGGCGCGCGGCGAGGGCTACCGGGTGCGGGCGACGCCCCAGCCGGAGGCGGTCGCCGTGCACGAGGCCGACCCGGCGGTCCTGCGGGCCTGTGCGGACACCCTGGAGGCGGCGGGCTGGCAGACGAGCGAGCACGCCGAACCGCGCACGGGCGCCCGCTATGTGCTCGCCTCGCCCCGGCGGGCCTGAGCCGCCCCCTGCCGCGCGGGCCCGAACCGCTGTGACATGCACGGGATCGGGCCCCTTCCGGTACGCCGGGCCCCCGCCGTCGTGCGAGTCTCGCAGCACCGGCCGAACCGTCGCGCCGGAGTCGTCGAAGGGAAGCTCGTGGCAGAGCCGTTTTCCGTGCCCGTGACCGTGCGTGGGTACGAGACCGATGTGCAGGGCCACCTCAATCAGGCCGTCTACCTCCAGTACGCCGAGCACGCGCGCTGGTCGGTGCTCCAGGCGGCCGGGATCAGCCAGGCGGTGCTGGCGGCGCGGGGGGTCGGCCCGGTCGCCCTGGAGACCACCATCCGCTACCGCCGGGAGTTGCGGGCCGGCGACGAGGTCGAGGTGACCTGCGTCTTCCTGTGGGGCGAGGGCAAGAGCTTCCGCATCGAGCAGACGATCCGGAAGACGGACGGCACGGTGGCCGCCGAGATCTCGGCGGTCGGCGGCCTGATGGACCTCGCGGAGCGCCGGCTGGTGTCCGGCCCGCGGGACGCGTTCACGGCGCTCGCCACCGATCCCGGCCCACTGGGCCTGTGACCCGCCCGGAGGGGCCCTACGGCCCCTCCGGTCCCGCCCGCCGACCGCGGGCAGCGCATCCGGCCGCCGCGGCCGGTGCTCCGCCGGCGCGGGGCCCGGCGACGATGCCGCGTCGCCCTCCGGCGGCGCGCCTCCCCTCACCGTGCCGAACGGGTGTACGTCCTGACGCATCTCTGGTAGGAAACCTTCCTAACAATATGCAGCACCCCCCACTCCCCTACCGGAGGCACCGTGAACACCCCCCACACGGGTACCTCGCGCCGCGCCCTGCTCGCCCTGTTCGGGGCGTCGGTCGTGGCCGGGCCGCTCCTCGCCGCCCGGAGCGCGTCCGCCGCGCCGACCGGGCTGGACGACCCGGCGAAGAAGGAGATAGCCATGCGGCTGGTCTCCAGCGCGGAGAACTCCTCGCTGGACTGGAAGGCCCAGTACCGCTACATCGAGGACATCGGCGACGGCCGCGGCTACACGGCCGGGATCATCGGCTTCTGCTCGGGCACCGGCGACATGCTGGACCTCGTCGAGCTGTACACGCGGCGCGTGCCCGGCAACGTGCTCGCCCGCTACCTGCCCGCCCTGCGCCGGGTGGACGGGAGCGACTCCCACGAGGGACTCGACCCCCGCTTCCCCGCCGACTGGCGCACGGCGGCCGGGGACCCCGCGTTCCGGCAGGCCCAGGACGACGAACGCGACCGGGTCTACTTCGACCCCGCCGTCCGGCAGGGCAAGGCCGACGGCATCGGCGTGCTCGGCCAGTTCGCCTACTACGACGCCATCGTGATGCACGGCGACGGCGGCGACGCCACCGGCTTCGGCAGCATCCGCCGCCGCGCGCTGAACACCGCCCGGACCCCCGCGCAGGGCGGCGACGAGGTGACCTACCTGGACGCCTTCCTGGACGCGCGGGTGTGGGCCATGGAGCAGGAGGAGGCCCACTCGGACACCAGCCGGGTCGACACCGCGCAGCGGGTCTTCCTGCGCCAGGGCAACCTCGACCTGCACACGCCGCTGGACTGGAAGGTCTACGGCGACAGCTACCACATCGGCTGACCCGCGGGCGGACGGCTCGGGGCGCGGCACGGTCACCCGTGCCGCGCCCCGTGTCCGCCGTGCGCGTGCCCACCGGGCCGCGCGGGTCAGTGCGCCGGTACCGCGGTCAGGTCCTCCCCCGCCTCCATGGGGTGGGTGACCTCGCCCGCGTCCTCGCGTCCTCGGCCGAGGTGGTTGAAGACGAGGTTGAGGACCACGGCCGCGACGCAGCCCGTGGAGATGCCGGAGTCGAGGACGATCCGCGCGGTCTCCGGGAACGCGTGGTAGAAGCCGGGCGCGGTGATCGGGATGATGCCGACCGCCAGCGAGACGGCGACGATCAGGACGTTGTTGTCCTTCTCCAGGCCGGCCCTGACCAGGGTCTGGATGCCGCTGGCGGCCACCGAGCCGAACAGCACGACCCCCGCGCCGCCGAGCACCGGGCGCGGCACCACGGCGATCAGGGACGCGGCCATCGGGCACAGGCCCATCAGGACGAGGAAGCCGCCGCCGGTGGCGACCACGTACCGGCTGCGGATGCGCGTCATCGCGACCAGGCCGATGTTCTGCGCGAAGGCGCTGCACATGAACCCGTTGAACAGCGGGCTCAGCGCCGAGCCGAGGGTGTCGGCGCGCAGTCCGGCCGCGATCGTCCGCTCGTCGGCGGGCCGCTCGACTATCTCGCCGAGCGCCAGCATGTCCGCGGTCGACTCGGTCATCGAGACGACCATGACCACGCACAGCGAGAGGATCGCGGCGAGGTGGAACTGCGGGGCGCCGAAGTGGAACGGCGTGGGGAAGCCGACGACGTCGGCGTCGGCCACCGGGCCGAAGTCCGTGACCCCGAACGGGATCGCGACGAGCGTGCCCGCCACGAGGCCGAGCAGCACCGCGATCTGCTTGACGAAGCCGCGGGTGAAGCGGCGCAGCAGCAGCACGATGACGAGGGTCACCGCCGCGAGACCGAGGTAGGTCTGCGAACCGTAGTCGTGCGCGGCGGGATCGGGTCCCTGCGCCCAGCCGAAGGCGACCGGCAGCAGGGAGACGCCGATCAGTGTGATGACGGTGCCGGTGACGACGGGCGGGAAGAAGCGGACGGCCTTGCTGAAGAAGGGGGCGGCGAGGAAGCCGAGCACACCCGCGACGACGACCGCGCCGTAGATGATCGGCAGGGCGTCGCTCTTGTCCTTGGCCGCGGCGACGACGGCGGTCATCGGGGCGACGCCGGCGAACGTGACGCCGTTGACGAACGGCAGGCGCGCTCCGATCTTCCAGAAGCCGAGCGTCTGGAGGAAGGTGGCCAGGCCCGCGGTGAACAGGCAGGCGCCGGTGAGGAAGGTGAGGTCGGTGGCGGAGAGGCCGACGGCCGCGCCCACGATCAGGGGCGGGGCGACGACGCCGGCGTACATGGCGGCCACGTGCTGCAGCCCGCTCGTCGCCATCTTGAGGGCGGGCAGTTTCTCGTCAACCGGGTGCTTCGACTGGCCTGGTGCTCCAGTTGCTCCGGTGGGTCGTGCATCGGTGCTGGGCTCGGGCTGGGCGGCCACGGCGGCTCCTCCGGTCGGGTACACGTCGCCGTCGACGTGGGTGTCAGGGAGGTGATGCGCGGTCGTGCGGGACCGGGACGACGACCGTCGCGCGGACGCGGTGTCCACGAGGCGGGGACCGTTCCGGGGCGCGCACGTCCATGCGCGCCCCGGACACGGCCGCCATGGACCCCGCTCGGGTCCACGGCCACCGGCCGAGGGCCGTCCCCCTCGGCCGGAGATCTTCGGTTGGTCAGGCCCCCGCGGCGATCCGCGCGAGGCGCTGCGCCTCCGCCCGCGTGGAGCGGGCGATGGCGTCCTCGTCGACGGTGAGGAGCCGGCCGTCCTCGACGACCGGCCTACCGTTGACGAGGGAGAGGGTGACGGGCGCCGCCGCTCCGAAGACGAGCGCCGTCACCGGGTCGGCGATCGAGGCGTGCGCCAGCGTGTCGAGGTTCCACAGCACGAGGTCGGCGAGCTTGCCCGCCTCCAGGGAACCGATCTGGCTCGCGCGGCCGAGGACCCGGGCACCGCCGAAGGTGCCGAGGCGCAGCGCCTGGCGGGCGTTCAGGGCGGCCTCGCGGTGGGCGCCGAGACGGTTGATCAGGAGCGCGTTGCGCAGTTCCGTGTGGAGTTCGCCGGACTCGTTGGACGCGGTGCCGTCGACGCCGAGGCCGACCGGGACGCCGGCCGCGAGCATGTCGGGGACCCGGGCGATGCCGGCGGCGAGGCGGGCGTTGGAGGACGGGCAGTGGGCGACGCCCGTCCCGGTCCGGGCGAAGGCGGCGATGTCGGAGTCGTTCATGTGGACGCAGTGCGCCATCCACACGTCCTCGCCGAGCCAGCCGGTCGACTCGAAGTAGTCGGTCGGACCCATGCCGAACAGCTCCTTGCAGAACTGCTCCTCCTCGACGGTCTCCGAGCCGTGCGTGTGCAGCCGTACGCCCTTGCGGCGGGCCAGCTCGGCGCCTTGCTTCATGAGTTCGGTGGAGACGGAGAAGGGCGAGCAGGGGGCGACGGCCACCTGGGTCATGGCGTCGAAGGAGGGGTCGTGGTGCTCGTCCACGGTCTGCTCGGTGGCGGCGAGCGCCCCGTCGAGGGTCTCGACGGCGAAGTCCGGCGGCAGTCCGCCGTCCTTCTCGCTGCGGTCCATCGAGCCGCGGGCGAGGGTGAAGCGCACGCCGGTCTCGCGGGCGGCCCGGATGATGGCGCCGGACAGGTCGCCGGAGCCCTGGGGGAAGACGTAGTGGTGGTCCATGGCGGTGGTGACCCCGCCGCGGGCCATCATGGCCAGCGAGCCCTGGGCCGCCGCGTAGGCCATCGGCTCGTCGATGCGCGCCCAGGTCGGGTACAGCGCGACGAGCCAGTCGAAGAGGTTGTGGTCCGTGGCCAGGCCGCGGGTGATCCACTGGTAGAAGTGGTGGTGGGTGTTGACCAGGCCGGGGGTGGCCAGGTGTCCGGTGCCGTCGATGCGGCGGACCACGTTCTCCAGGTTCGCGGGGGCCTTCCCGGCGCCCACCGACTCGATCCTGTTGTCGGCCACGACGACGTGACCCGAGGCGTACTCGGTGTCGTCCGCGTCCACGGTCGCGATGGCGCAGTTCTCGATGACGATGCGCTGGACTGCCACGACGGTTCCTCAATCTTCCCATTGGTGGACGGATCCGGGGGCCGAGCGGGGTGACGACCGGGTCCGTGGTGCTGTGGTTGCGCAGATGCCCCCGCTCTCCCCTGGGACGTGACGCCGGCGCACGCGTCGGGGCAGGGCGGCAGTACCGCGGGGGCGGCCCGTCCGTCGCGGGCCGCCCGTGCAGTACTACACGCCGGTGAGGTCCACCGGGATGCGCGGCTCGCAGCCGTCCCGCAGGACGGTGCCCTCGATCAGCCCGTACGGGCGGTCGGCCGCGAAGTAGACCTCGTTGTCGTTCTCCAGGCCGAAGGGCTCCAGGTCCACGAGGAAGTGGTGCTTGTTCGGCAGCGAGAAGCGCACCTCGTCGATCTCGCTGCGGTTGTTGATGATCCGCGCGCCCATCTGGTAGAGCGTCTGCTGGAGCGAGAGGGAGTAGGTCTCCGCGAAGGCCTGGAGCATGTGCTTGCGGACCTGGTCGTAGGACTTCTCCCAGTTGGGCGCCTTCTGCTCGTCGCCGGTCCAGTTGAAGCGCCAGCGGGCGGAGACCTCGGTGGCCAGGATGCGGTCGTAGGCCTCCTGGAGCGTCGTGTACTTGTCCTTGACGTAGCCCCAGAACTCGGAGTTGGTCGAGTTCATCACGACGAGGTCCTTGAGGCCCGAGACGACCTCCCAGTTCTCGCCGTCGAAGGTGATCTGGCTGACCCGGGTCTCCTGGCCCTTGCGGACGAAGGAGTGCTTGACCTCGTCGGCGCCGATGAACCGGGAGTTGGCGTCGGAGCTCTCGATCCGCTCCCAGGCGTACTCCTCGATGCGGATGCGCGCCCGCTTGATCGGCTCCTGGCTGGTCACGAAGTGCCGGGCCAGGTGGATGCCGAACTGCTCGGCGGACTCGATGCCGTGCTCCTTGGCGAAGGCGAACACCGTGTTCTTGGTGGTGTCCGTCGGCAGGACGTTGGCGTTGGAGCCGGAGAGGTGGACGTCCTGCATGTCGCCGCTCAGCGCGACGGAGACGTTCAGGTCCTTGATGTGGTGCGTGGCGCCGTCGCGGGTGATCTTGACGACGCGGTTCTCGGCCTTGCCGTACTGGTTCTGTCCCAGAATCGTGGGCATGTCTGCTAGCTCCCTCGGTAAACGGAGTAGCCGAACGGGTTGAGCAGCAGCGGTACGTGGTAGTGCTCGCCCGGCCTGACGGCGAAGGTGATGGTCACCTCGGGGAAGAACGTCTCGCTGTCCCGATTCGCGGGGGCGTCCTGCTGCGCATCGGCTTGCTGTGTCGCTGATGTCGGCTCGAAGTACGCCTCGACCGCGAAGTCGAGCCGTACGTGGGTCGTGCCCTCCGGCAGGTCCGGAAGGTCCTTGCACCGGCCGTCCGCGTCGGTCGCGGAGCCGCCGAGCGCCCGCCAGTCGCCCGCGCGCCCGGCACGGGCGGCGAGCCGGACGGCGACGCCCTCGGCGGGGCGGCCGACGCTGGTGTCCAGGATGTGGGTGGACACGGAGGCGGTGGTGTCGGTGCTCATGCCTCTTCTTCCTGTACGAGATTGCCGAGCCGGATGCGGTTGATCTTCCCCAGTTCGCCGCGGACGATCTCGCGCTCCCGCCCGGCCGGGTTGCCGAGCCGCTCCCTGACCGCGTCGCGCATCTGCTCGCCGGTCCGGCCGGTGGCGCAGATGAGGAAGACGTGGCCGAACCTCTCCTGGTAGGCCAGGTTCAGTTCGAGCATCTCCTCCTTGAGCTCCTCGGAGGCGCCGGCCATCCCGCGCTGCTCCCGGGAGGACGTCGGGTCACCGGGCTTCGGCCGCCCGATGGGCGGATGCCCGGCCATCGCCTCGGCCAGGTCAGCCGCGGTCAGGTCGGCCATGGCGGCGTCGCTCGCGGCGTACAGGGCGTCGGCGGTGGCGTAGGGGCGGTCGGCGAGCAGCCGCTCGCCCCACGCTCGGGAGGCGCACGCCTCGTGGAGAGCGGCGCGGGCCGCGTGCTCCTCCAGTGCGTTGAACCGGGCGAGGCCGCCTGGTGTCGTACTCGAAGTCACGGGAAGCCTCCGTGGCCTGGTGCTGGACGGGCTGCGGATAGCTAACGCCCTCGGAAACACCACGTCAACACTTTGTTGAAAACTTCGGGTAACAAAAACCGCCGCCCGGACGTTCCGGGCGGCGGTGGCCGGCGGTGGGGCGCACCCCGCCGCCTCACGCGATGATCTCGCAGGTCAGGAGCCCCTCAGGAGCCCTTCTCGCGGTTCAGGTAGTTGTAGACGGTGAAGCGGCTGACGCCGAGGGCGCCGGCGACGGTCTCGACGCCGTGCCGCACCGCGAAGGCCCCGCGCGCCTCCAGGATGCGCACCACCTCCTGCTTGGCGCGCCGGTCGAGGTCCGCGAGCGGCTTGCCCTGCTTGCGCTCCAGGGCGGCCAGGATGTGGTCGAGCGAGTCGGCGAGCTGCGGCAGGCGCACCGCGACGACGTCGACCCCCTCCCAGGACAGCACGACGTCGTCGGCGCCGGCCTGCCCGGGCGGCAGCATCTCGCCCCCCATCGCGTCGACCAGCGGCTTGACCGCCGTGACGAAGGGGTCGTCCCCGATTCCGGTCACTTATCGCCCTCCCCGACGGCACCCACGACGTTGACCTGGAGCGAGACCCGGGTGGCACCGGCCTCCAGGGCTCTGCGCAGCAGCGCGTCGACCGCGGTCAGCACGGAGTCCGCGCCGCCCTCCGCGGTGTTGCCGAACGGGCCGACGTCCACGGCCTCCAGTTCGGCGGCCTCGATGACCTCGCGGGCGACCAGCGCGTGGCGGGGCGCTTCCTCGAGATCGAAGGGCTCGGTCGTGAACTCCACTCTCAATCGCACGGGCTCAACCTACTGCGCGGCGCCGCGCCGCGGGCAGCCCCCTCCGGAGCGGAACGGCCCTCGCACCCCCTCGCGGACACCCCGCCGGGCACGGCGGACGGGCCGCGGAGCGCGAGCGCTTTCGCGGGCACCCCCTTGACAAGCCCGAACACTCGACGGCAATCTTCCATTAAGCAGAAACGAAGTTCCGCTATACGGAATCCGGAACACGGAACCGATACGGACAGCCGGCCCGGCCGACAGCACGGCCGCCAGTACGGAAGGGAGCGCCGACCCCCATGGGATTCGCAGACCAGCGCTTCAACGTCAACCTGTCGATCCTCTTCACGGAACTCCCGCTCCTGGAGCGCCCCGCGGCCGCCGCCGCGGCGGGCTTCACCGCGGTCGAGCTGTGGTGGCCCTGGGTCGACTCCCCCACCCCCGAGCAGTCCGAACTCGACGCCCTCCGGACGGCGATCGAGGACGCGGGCGTCCGGCTCACGGGGCTGAACTTCTACGCCGGGCAGCTGCCCGGCCCGGACCGGGGCGCCCTGTCGGTCCCCGGCGAGGAGTCGCAGCGGTTCCGCGCCAACATCGACGTGGCCGCCGGCTTCGCCCGGTCGCTCGGCTGCACGGCGCTCAACGCGCTGTACGGCAACCGCGTCGAGGGCGTGGACCCGGCCGAGCAGGACGCGCTCGCGCTGGAGAACCTGGTCCTCGCGGCCCGGGCCGCCGACCGGATCGGCGCGGTCCTGCTGATCGAGACGCTCAACGAGCCGGAGTCGCCGCGCTACCCGCTGGTGAGCGCCCCGGCCGGTGTCGCGATCGTCGACAAGGTCAACGCGGCGACGGGCCTCGGCAACGCCAGGTTCCTCATGGACCTCTACCACCTGTCCATGAACGGCGAGGACCTGCCGCAGGTGATCGCCGCCTACGCCGACCGGACCGGTCACGTGCAGATCGCCGACAACCCCGGCCGCGGCGCCCCGGGCACCGGCACCCTCCCGCTGGAGGAGCTCCTCGACCAGCTGGCCAAGGCCGGTTACGAGGGCTTCGTCGGGCTGGAGTACAAGCCGGGCGACCGGCCGAGCGCGGAGTCCTTCGACTGGCTGCCCGCCGCCGCCCGCCCCGCCCGCTGAGCGGCACCCCGAAGACGCAGCAGAGATTTCAGAGAGGCACCCTCATGAGCAACACCAATCTGCCCAAGGTCGCTTGGATCGGTCTCGGCATCATGGGCTCGCCCATGTCGGAGAACCTGATCAAGGCCGGCTACGACGTCACCGGCTTCACCCTGGAGGCGGACAAGCTGGAGCGCCTGTCCGCCGCCGGCGGCACCGCCGCGGGGTCGATCGCCGAGGCCGTCCGGGACGCCGACGTGGTCGTCACGATGGTGCCGGCCTCCCCGCAGGTCGAGGCCATCGCCTACGGGCCGGACGGCATCCTGGAGAACGCCCGGTCCGGCGCGCTGCTGATCGACATGTCCTCCATCACCCCGCAGACCTCGGTGGACCTCGCGAAGGCGGCGAAGGACAAGGGCATCCGCGTCCTGGACGCCCCGGTGTCCGGCGGCGAGGCCGGCGCGATCGAGGCCGTCCTGTCCATCATGGTGGGCGGCGAGCAGGCCGACTTCGACGCGGCCGAGCCGCTCTTCGAGGCGCTCGGCAAGACCATCGTGCTGTGCGGTCCGCACGGCTCGGGCCAGACGGTGAAGGCCGCCAACCAGCTCATCGTGGCCGTGAACATCCAGGCGTGCGCCGAGGCCGTGGTCTTCCTGGAGAAGTCCGGCGTGGACCTCAAGGCCGCGCTCGACGTGCTCGGCGGCGGTCTCGCCGGCTCCACCGTGCTGGCGCGCAAGAAGGACAACTTCCTCAGCCGCGACTTCAAGCCGGGCTTCCGCATCGACCTGCACCACAAGGACATGGGCATCGTCACGGACGCCGCCCGCACCGTCGGTGCCGCCCTGCCCGTGGGCGCCGTGGTCGCGCAGCTCGTCGCCGGCCTGCGCGCGCAGGGCGACGGGGGCCTGGACCACTCCGCGCTGCTGCGTGCCGTCGAGCGCCTCTCCGGCGCCCGGATCTGACCCACCCCGCTCCGGCACTTCGCGGCGAGAGCCGGCCGAACACCCGAGCGGGCTCCCCGAACCTCCGGGCCGCGGTGGCGCCGACACCTGTCCTGTCGCGCCCAGGCGCCACCGCGGCCCGGATCCACTTCAACAAACTGTTGACGTCTCGTTCGCCCCGAACCTAGGCTCCACGAAGCGGAAGTGGTCCACATAGCGGAAGAAGGTTTCCGCTGACCCCGCTGCCCACACGTACGGAAGGTCCACGATGTCGAAGCGCGTGCTCACGACCGAGTCCGGCGCCCCAGTCGCCGACAACCAGAACTCCGCCACCGCCGGCGTCGGTGGCCCGCTCCTCCTCCAGGACCAGCACCTTCTGGAGAAGCTCGCCCGGTTCAACCGCGAGCGCATCCCGGAGCGCGTGGTGCACGCCCGCGGCTCCGGCGCGTACGGCTACTTCGAGGTCACCGACGACGTCACCGGCTTCACGCACGCCGACTTCCTGGACACGGTGGGCAAGCGCACCGAGGTCTTCCTGCGCTTCTCGACCGTCGCCGACAGCCTGGGCGGCGCCGACGCGGTCCGCGACCCCCGCGGCTTCGCGGTGAAGTTCTACACCGAGGAGGGCAACTACGACCTCGTCGGCAACAACACCCCGGTCTTCTTCGTCAAGGACCCCGTCAAGTTCCCCGACTTCATCCACTCCCAGAAGCGCGACCCGTTCACGGGCAGGCAGGAGCCGGACAACGTCTGGGACTTCTGGGCGCACGCCCCCGAGGCCACGCACCAGGTGACCTGGCTGATGGGCGACCGCGGCATCCCCGCCTCGTACCGCCACATGAACGGCTACGGCTCGCACACCTACCAGTGGACGAACGCCGAGGGCGAGGCCTTCTTCGTCAAGTACCACTTCAAGACCAACCAGGGGGTCCGCAGCCTCTCCACCGAGCAGGCCCAGGACCTCGCGGGCAAGGACGCCGACTCGCACCAGACGGACCTGCTCCAGGCCATCGAGCGCGGCGTGAACCCCTCGTGGACGCTGCACGTGCAGCTCATGCCGGCCGCCGAGGCCGCCGAGTACCGCTTCAACCCGTTCGACGTCACCAAGGTGTGGCCGCACAAGGACTACCCGCTCCGGCGCGTCGGCCGGCTGGTCCTGGACCGCAACCCCGACAACGTCTTCGCCGAGGTCGAACAGGCGGCGTTCTCCCCGAACAACTTCGTTCCGGGCATCGGCCCGTCGCCCGACAAGATGCTCCAGGGCCGCCTGTTCGCCTACGCGGACGCGCACCGCTACCGCCTGGGCGTCAACCACACCCAGCTCGCCGTGAACGCGCCCAGGGCCACCACCGCCCACAACTACGGCCGCGACGGTCTCATGGCGTCCAACGCGCAGGGCCGCGGCGCGAAGAACTACGAGCCCAACTCCTACGACGGTCCCGCCGAGACCGGCCGCCCGCTCTCGGCGCCGCTCGCCGTGCACGGGCACACGGGCACCCACGAGGCCCCGCTGCACACCAAGGACGACCACTTCTTCCAGGCGGGCGAGCTCTATCGGCTGATGTCGGCCGACGAGCGCTCGCGCCTGGTGGCGAACATCGCCGGCGGCCTCGCACAGGTCTCCCGCGACGACGTCATCGACAAGAACCTCGCCCACTTCCACGCCGCCGACCCGGAGTACGGCCGGCGCGTGGAGGAAGCGGTCCGCGCCCTGCGCGAGGACTGAGGACACGACTCGCGTACCGCCTCCGACGGGAGGTCGGGGCGGTACGCGTAGCCCGCGGAGACCATGCGGCCCGGATGAGGGGTGGCCGCAGGACCCGCCGCGGGCAAGGCGAGGACCGCGGCGGCATACGAGCCAGTGCGGTGGTCAAGGTCCCGGGAGCCCCTTCTCGACCTGAGGGGAGAGGTCTCACGGTTCCGTCGCATCCGCCGCGGTCCCAGCCACACCCGTCCGCCATCCCGCCCTCACGGGCCCAATGCCCCGTCCGGCGGCGCGAACGTCCTGTCGCGCCCAGCCTCGCGCCGTCGGACGGCAACCACGCGCACCGCCGACGACGGGCGCCGGTACGGATCTCCCGTGCCGGCGCCCGTCCGCGCGTGCGCTCCCCGGGCCGGGCCGGTTCCCTCCGGCTCCGGGTGCGGAACCGGGCCGCGCGCAGCAGCCTGGGACCATGGAGGCTGACGGCATGGACATTCCCCCGACCGTGGTGCACCCGCCCGGCCTGGACGGATCGCGGCGGGTCACCGAGGGCGACCGGCTGCTCGGCATCGCGTACCACCTGGACGACGTGGTGGAGATCCTGCGCCGGGCGGACGTCGACCTGGACGCGATCGAGGTCGAGAAGACCGACATCATCGAGTGGCTGGGCGGCGGCCCCGACGACTGGCCCGGACTCTCCGAGTACCCCGAGGACGCGGTCCCCGGGGAGTGAGAGGGCCGGACGGCACGCGGTACCGGAGTTCCCGGAGCCGGGGAAGACCCGGGCACGCGAACGGACCGCGTTCGGGCCCCGGGGGTACACCAGCGGTCGTACGCCTCCTACGGAACCCTCAAATCAAGCTCTGAACACCGCCGCGGGGGCTTCAACTCCCCGCGGATGAGGCACATTCTCAGCACAAGGGGCCCGCCGGCACGGGGGCGGCGGGTCCCTCACGGGGGTACACGGGGGAACGGGGAAGCACCATCGGGCGGCGCGGCGGCCACGGACACGGGGCCGCCGCGCCGTCGTGTGCTCCGGCCGCGCGGAGGGCGCGGTGTCCCGGCAGGGACTCCGCTCGGCGCCGGCGAGCCGGGAGCCGCACGGGGCCGCCGGAGGGAACCGGCCCCCCGCTCACGGTCGGGACCTCAGCGGCCCCGCCGGCGGCTCGGGCTCCTGACCCGGGACGGACCGGCGGCCCCCGGGTCGTCGAGGAACGGCAGGACGTGCCGCAGGAAGAGTCCCGGACGTTCGTTGTACGGCTCGTGCCCCGTGGGCAGCAGCACGCTCGACGTCGTCGCCGGGAGCCGCCGCAGGGCACGGCGTCCGTCGAGGAGGGCGGGGACGACCGGGTCGCGTCTCCCCCACAGCAGCAGGACCGGCAGGTCGAGCGCGGCGAGGCCGGTGAGTTCGGCGCCGGGGTCGGCGAGGGCGCGCCAGAGGGCGCAGTGCACGGCCAGCCGCCGCTCCTCGTGCGGGAGCCGGCACGCCCGGGCGTACGTCTGGCGTGAGCTGGGGGTGCCCAGCCGGCCGAGGCAGGCCCGTGCCAGCGGAGCGGCCAGCCGGCGGGCCCGGGCCGGGCGGCCCATCACCTCGCGGCAGAACCAGCGGGTGGCGGCGGAGTGCCGGGTGAAGCCGGCCGGGGCGACCAGGACCAGGGCGGAGACGGTGGCGGCGCACGGGCGCTGGGCGAGGCGGCAGGCGACGTACCCGCCGACGCTGTTGCCGAGGACGGCGATCCGGCGCACGCCGTGCCGCTCGGCCAGCACGCGGACCACCCGCCGCGCCACCTCCACCAGCCCTTCGGGGGTGACCCGTTCCGGGTCGCGCGCGGTGGAGCCGCCGTAGCCGGGCCAGTCGACCACGTAGGTGCGGTGCCGGTCGGCCAGTGCGGGCAGCACGGCGTCGAAGTCCCGCCCGTCTCCCGGATTGGCGTGCAGCAGGAGCAGCGCGGGCGCCTGCTCCCGGGAGGGGACCCGCCGCGTCCGGGTGGGGCCGACGGGCTCCGCGAGGCAGCGCACGGCGATGTCGCCGAGGGGGGTGGGGACGGTCATCCGCATGGGGCGAGCATGCCGGACGGGTGCGCTCCTGGGAACAACGCGCGGATGCGGCGGTACGCGTGAGGGCGGCCCGTCCCCGCGGGGACGGGCCGCCCTCACGCGCGGCGGGTGCCGGGTCAGACCTTGAGGGTCCGGATCGCGGTGGGCGTGTGCCCCGGCTCGGTGGCGACCTCCTCGAACTCCACGACGGCGCCGATGTCGTTGGTCTTGCTCATGGCGATGTTGGTGACACGCTCCAGGATCGCCTCGACGACGACGGGGACCCGGAACTCCGCGGCGAGCTTCCTGGCCTGCTCGAAGGCCGCGCCGAGTTCGCTCGGGTCGGTGACGCGGATGGCCTTGCAGCCGAGCCCCTCGACCACCTTGACGTGGTCGACGCCGTAGACGCCCAGCTCGGGCGAGTTGATGTTCTCGAACTCCAGGTTGACCTGGAAGTTGATGTCCAGCCCGATCTGCGCCTGCCGGATCAGGCCCAGGTAGGCGTTGTTGACGAGGACGTGGACGTAGGGAATGCGGTGCTGGGCGCCGACGGCCAGTTCCTCGATCATGAACTGGAAGTCGTAGTCGCCGGACAGGGCGACGACCTGGGCGTCCGGGTCGGCCTTGGCGACGCCGAGGGCGGCCGGGACGGTCCAGCCGAGCGGGCCCGCCTGACCGCAGTTGATCCAGTGGCGCGGCCGGTAGACGTGCAGCATCTGGGCGCCGGCGATCTGCGAGAGGCCGATGGTGGAGACGTACCGGGTCTCCGGGCCGAACGCCTTGTTCATCTCCTCGTAGACCCGCTGCGGCTTGATGGGGATGTCGTCGAAGTGCGTACGGCGCTGGAGGGTGGCGCGCTTCTCCTGTGCGGAGGCGGCCCAGGCGGACCGGTCGGGCAGCCGGCCGGCCGCCTTCAGCTCGCGCGCCACCTCGACGAAGAGTTCCAGCGCGGCCTTCGCGTCGGAGGCGATGCCGTACTCGGGGGCGAAGATCCTGCCGATCTGGGTGGGCTCGATGTCGACGTGCACGAAGGTACGGCCGGCCGTGTAGACGTCCAGGTTGCCGGTGTGGCGGTTGGCCCACCGGTTGCCGATGCCGAGGACGAAGTCGGACTCCAGGAAGGTCGCGTTGCCGTAGCGGTGCGAGGTCTGCAGACCCACCATGCCGGCGTTCAGCTCGTGGTCGTCGGGCAGGACGCCCCAGCCCATGAGGGTGGGGACGACCGGGGTTCCGGTCAACTCCGCGAACTCGACCAGGAGTTCGCAGGCATCGGCGTTGACGACACCGCCGCCGGCCACGATCAGGGGGCGCTCGGAGGCGTTCAGCAGCCCGATCGCCTTCTCGATCTGCGCGCGGGTCGCGGCCGGCTTGTAGGCCTGGAGCGGCTCGTACGTCTCGGGGTCGAACTCGATCTCGGTGAGCTGCACGTCGATGGGCAGGTCGATCAGGACCGGCCCGGGCCGGCCGGAGCGCATCAGGTGGAACGCCTGCTGGAACACGCCGGGGACCTGCGCGGCCTCCAGGACGGTGACCGCCATCTTGGTGACCGGGGCCGCGATCGAGGCGATGTCGACGGCCTGGAAGTCCTCTTTGTGGATGACCGCGGTCGGAGCCTGCCCGGTGATGCACAGGATCGGGATCGAGTCGCCGGTCGCGGAGTACAGGCCGGTGATCATGTCGGTGCCCGCCGGGCCCGAGGTGCCGATGCAGACGCCGATGTTGCCGGGGTGCGTGCGGGTGTAGCCCTCGGCCATGTGGGAGGCGCCCTCGACGTGGCGGGCGAGGGTGTGGTTGATGCCGCCGGACGCCTTGAGCGCCGCGTAGAAGGGGTTGATCGCCGCACCCGGGACGCCGAACGCGTTGCCGACGCCCTCGCGCTTGAGGATCTCGACTGCCGCGCGGGCAGCGGTCATACGAGCCATGGGGTTCTCCTGCTTCGGATGTCGGATTCTCCCGCTCCCGTCGCGCCCCGCGGAGAGCTTTAGATTCCGTATTGCGGAAACTAACTTCTACTATCTGGAAGCAATGTAGGCGGCGGCGGGGAGAGCGTCAAGGGTCGGCCGCCGGATCGGGCCCGGGTTCGGGGCCGTCGGGCCGTTTCGCTGCCGAAGGCACCCCGGCAGGAGGACGATGGACGCGCTGACCCGACGTGACGTCCTGGAGTGGGCCATGTCCGAGAGCGTGCCGGTGTGCTGCCCGGCCTGCCGCCGCGAGCACCGCTACGCGGCGCAGTCCTATCCGTGCGTGTGCGGGGCGCCGGTGGCGCCGTCGCTGGACGCCCGGGCGGAGCCGTCCGTCGTGACGGTGCGCGCCTGGGACGACGAATGGGCCACCGTGCGCTGCGCGGCCTGCTCCCGGGAGACCCAGTGGCCGCACCCGGAACTGGGCTGCGACTGCGGGACCATGCTGCGGATTCCGGTCCGCCCGGCGCCGGGCGAGGCGCGCCGGAGCGGTGCGGGCGGCGGCGGAGCGGGCCGCCGGGCGGGCGCTCCGGGCGACGGCCGCCCCGGCGTGCCCTCCCGACCGTCGGCGACCGGTCCGGCCGCGACCCCCTCCGACACCCCCGGCGCGGGCCCGTCGGCACCGGCCGGCCCGGGCACCGACGGGGCCGTCGGCACCGTCGCGCGGTCCGGCACCGGCGGCGCGGCCGGGTCCGGCCCGGGCACGGATCGCACCGCGGGGAACGCCCGCGATGCCGGCGGCACGGTGTGCGGCACCGCGGCCCGACGCGGCCCGGGCCGCGGCGGGCCGCGGTCCGACGCGGCATCGCCCGACCCGGACCACGGCAGCGGCGGAGCCGGTGACGGTGGCACCGACGGCGACGCGGACGGGAGCGGGGAGACGTCCGGGGGCAGGGCCGGGAGGAGTGAGAGGGACGGAGCCGAGGGCGAGGGCGGGGGTGGCCAACCGGGGCACGAAGTCGGCGGCTTTCCCGGCCACCGCGCGGAAGGCGACGCCACCGGGACCTCCGCCGCCGGCCGGGAGGGGGCCCGCGGCAGCGGTGCGCGGACGCAGGGGGCGCCGGACGGGCGGGCCCCGTTCCGGCCCGTCGCCATCCGGACCGCGCGGGACGCGGTCACCTCCGCCGCGCTCTACCTGCGCTGGCTGGGCCACCCCGACGTGCGGCGTGCCGATCAGCGGCCCACGTCGGGGATCGGGCTCGCCGCACGCGGCATCGTGGCCCAGGTGGACCCCGGCGTGCGGCCCGCCTCGCTGCGCGACGTGGAGTGCCTGTGGCTGACGGCCATGACGGAGTCGGCGGGCTGCGTGTACTTCTCACTGGCCGGCTACGCGGAGGACGCCCTCACCCGCGCCGACGACCTCGGCGTCGCACTGTTCGTCCTGGACCTCACCGGCACCCCGCAGCCGGTGAACAGCCCGGCCGACGACCTGCTCGCGGTGACCGGCTGAGGTCCGGCGGCGCCCGCCCGCAGACGCGCCGCGCCCGACCACCCGAGCGCTCCGGCCCTCGGTCCCGCCGACCCACCCGACCGCACGCAGGCCGGGCGGGCGGGCGGGGTGAACCGTGACGGGCCGGGTGAACCGTGACGGGCCGGAGCAGGCCGCGGGCACCGGAGAGGGCCGATCGGCCTCCGCCGCCCGCGGCTACTCCGCGTAGGTCTCGCGCAGTTCGATCTTCCGCACCTTGCCCGACACCGTCATCGGGAAGGAGTCCAGGACGCGCAGCCTGCTGGGGATCTTGTAGTGCGCGAGCCGGCCCTCGCAGAAGGACCGCAGGTCCTCCAGTGTGGGCGGGGCCGCCGGGTCCCGCGGGATGACGCAGGCGAGCACCTCCTCGCCGTACCGCTCGTGCGGGACGCCCACGACCTGGACGTCGGCGATCTTGGGGTGGGTGTAGAGGAACTCCTCGATCTCGCGCGGATAGATGTTCTCCCCACCACGGATGATCATGTCCTTGATGCGGCCGACGATCTCGACGTAGCCGTCCTCCCGCATCGCCGCGAGGTCCCCGGTGTGCATCCAGCGCCCGGCGTCGACGGCCTCGGCGGTCCGCTCGGGCTCCTCCCAGTAGCCGAGCATGACGCTGTAGCCGCGGGTGCACAGCTCCCCGGCCGTACCGCGCGGCACGGTGACGCCGGCCGCGTCGACGACCTTCACCTCCAGATGCGGCAGGACCCGCCCTACGGTGCCCGTGCGGTGCTCCAGGTCGTCGTCCCGGCGCGTCTGGAGGGAGACCGGCGAGGTCTCGGTCATGCCGTAGCAGATGGACACCTCCGCCATGTGCATCTCGGCGACCACCCGCTTCATCACCTCGACCGGGCACGGCGAGCCCGCCATGATGCCGGTGCGCAGGGTGGACAGGTCGTACGACGCGAAGCCGGGGAGGTTCAGCTCCGCGATGAACATGGTGGGAACGCCGTAGAGCGAGGTGCACCGCTCCCGCTGTACGGCCTCCAGGGTCGCCGCGGCGTCGAACGACGGGGCCGGGATGACGATGCACGCACCGTGCGAGGTGGCGGCCAGGTTCCCCATCACCATGCCGAAGCAGTGGTAGAAGGGCACCGGGACGCACACCCGGTCCTGCTCGGTGTAGCCGACCAACTCGCCCACGAAATAGCCGTTGTTGAGGATGTTGTGGTGGGAGAGGGTGGCCCCCTTGGGGAAGCCCGTGGTGCCCGAGGTGTACTGGATGTTGATGGGGTCGTCGCAGGACAACGCGCCCTCGCGGAGGCCGAGTTCCTCCGCCCGGTCCGGCGTCCCGCGGCCGAGCAGCGCGCTCCAGCTCGGGTCGCCGAAGTAGACGGTCTCCGTCAACCGCGGGCACCTGCCGCGCACGTCGTCGACCATCGCCCGGTAGTCGCTGCCCTTGTGGCGGAGCGAGGCGAACAGCAGGGAGATCCCGGCCTGCCGCAGGACGTACTCGACCTCGTGGGTGCGGTAGGCCGGGTTGATGTTCACCATGACGGCGCCGACCCGGGCGGTGGCGTACTGGACGAGCACCCACTCGGGGCAGTTGACGGCCCAGATGCCCACCCGGTCGCCCTGGGCGACGCCGGAGGCGAGCAGCGCGTACGCCAGCTCCTCCACGGCGGCGCCGAACTCGGCGTAGGTCCAGCGCCGTCCGGACGGCACGTCGACGAGCGCCTCGCGCTCCGGCCAGGCGGCGACCGCCCGGTCCAGGTCGGCCCCGATCGTGTCGCCGAGCAGCGGGGTGCTGCCCGTCCCGTGGGTGTACGACGGTGCGGTCACCGGAAGTCCTCCTCGCGGTACTCGGCGTCCGAGCCGGCGGCCGTGGCCTCGCGCAGCTCGATCCGGCGGATCTTGCCGGAGACGGTCTTGGGCAGCTCGCCGAACTCCAGCCGGCGGACGCGCTTGTAGGGCGCGAGGACCGAACGGGCGTGCTCGAAGAGCAGTTTGGCGGTGTCGGGCCCCGGCTCGTAGCCGGCCGCGAGGACGACGTACGCCTTCGGGACGGCGAGGCGCAGGTCGTCGGGGGCGGGGACGACGGCGGCCTCGGCGACCGCCTCGTGCTCCAGGAGGGCGCTCTCCAGCTCGAACGGCGAGATCTTGTAGTCGGACGCCTTGAACACGTCGTCGGCCCGGCCGACGTAGGTGATGTAGCCGTCGGCGTCCCGGGAGCCGATGTCGCCGGTGCGGTAGTAGCCGCCCGCCATCGCCTCGGCCGTCCGGTCCGGGTCGCCGTGGTACCCGGTCATCACGCCCACCGGGCGGTCGGACAGGTCGAGGGAGATCTCGCCCTCGACGGCCCCGGGGGCGCCCGACACCGGGTCGAGGAGCTCGACCCGGAAACCGGGACTGGGCCGCCCCATGGAGCCGGTCTTGAGCCGCTGGCCGGGGCTGTTGGACACCTGGACGGCGGTCTCCGTCTGGCCGAAGCCGTCCCGGACGGTGACGCCCCAGGCGCGCCGGACCTGTTCGACGACCTCCGGGTTCAGCGGCTCGCCGGCGGCGACCACCTCGCGCGGCGGGGTGCGCAGCTGGGTCAGGTCGGCCTGGATGAGCATGCGCCACACGGTGGGCGGGGCGCAGAAGGTGGTGACGCCCGCACGGTCCATCTCCGCCATCAGGCGGCCCGCGTCGAAGCGCGTGTAGTTGTGCAGGAAGACGGTGGCCTCGGCGTTCCACGGGGCGAACAGGTTCGACCAGGCGTGCTTCGCCCAGCCGGGTGAGGAGATGTTGAGGTGCACGTCGCCGGGACGGAGCCCGATCCAGTACATGGTGGACAGGTGCCCGACCGGATAGGAGACGTGGGTGTGCTCCACCAGCTTGGGGCGGGCGGTGGTGCCGGAGGTGAAGTACAGCATCAGCGGGTCGTCCGCGTGGGTGGGGCCGTCGGGCTCGAAGAGGGCGCCGGCGGCCTCTGCCTCCTCGTAGGGCTGCCAGCCGGGGGGTGCGCCGCCGACGGCGATCCGGGTGTAGCGGCCCGGCACGCCGGCGAACTTGCCCGCGTCCTCGGCCCGGGCGATCACGTGCCGGACCCGGCCGCGCTCGACCCGGTCGAGCAGGTCGGCGGGGCCCAGGAGCGGGGTGGCCGGGATGACGACGGCCCGCAGTTTCATCGCGGCGAGAGCGGTCTCCCACAGCTCGACCTGGTTGCCGAGCATGACGAGGATGCGGTCCTCGGCGCGCACCCCCCGGTCGCGCAGCCAGTTCGCGACGCGGTCGGAGCGCTCCGCCATCGCGGCGAAGGAGACCTCGGCACGGTCGCCGTTCTCCTCCACGATGTGCAGGGCGGTGCGTTCGTTGTCGCGCGCGATGACGTCGAACCAGTCGAGAGCCCAGTTGAACCGCTCCGGGCGGGGCCAGCGGAAGCCGTCGTAGGCCGTCCGGTAGTCCGCGCGGTGCTTCAGCAGGAAGTCCCGCGCGGCGCGGAACTCCCCCGTCGCGGCGTTCGTCGCCGTCATGTTTCCTCCTCGTTGCCGGACCGCCGCCTACCATCGTGTATGCCGTGATGCAGGTCTCACCACCCCCGAACGGGGGTGGCCCGCGTCGAGGGGGCGAGCAGGTGGCAGCAGACACCGAGGCTGCGGAGGTGCGGGGCGCGCTGGTGCGGCTGCGCCGCGCGACGGGACTGCCCGTCGCCTTCGGCGGCCTGGTCGACCCGGGCGGCCGTCTGGTGCGGATCAGCGAGCTGAGCGGCACGGCGACGGCGGCGCTGAGCGCGCTGGGCGTCTCCTCGGGCAACGGCCTGGGCGGCAAGGCGGTGGCCCTCGCCCGGCCGTGCGCGGTGACGGACTACTCGGCGTCCCGGCAGATCAGCCACGAGTACGACGTGGCGGTGGCGACCGAGGGACTGTGCTCCGTCCTGGCCGTTCCGGTGGTCGTCCGCCGTCGGGTGCGCGGGGTGCTGTACGGGGCGCTGCGGTCGCCGCACGCCCTGGGCGACCGCACGCTCGGCGCGGCCGTCGCGGCGGCCCGGGACGTGGAGCAGGCGCTGGTCGTGCGGGACGAGGTGCGCGGCCTGCTCGGCGTCGTGCGGGCGCCGGATCCGGCGGCGGACGGCGACCGCGGTGCCGGCGGCGCGGCGTGGGAGGAGGAGGTGCGGGAGGCGCACGGTGCGCTGCGGGCGCTGGCACCGCGTATCGCCGACGCCCGGCTGCGGGCCGAACTGCTCGCGGTGTGCGGCCGGCTGGCCGACGCCGCCGATCCGCACGAGGGGTCGCCCGCGCGGCACGCGGACCTCACGCCCCGTGAAGTGGACGTCCTGTCGTGTGTGGCGGCCGGTGCGACGAACGCGGTCGCCGCGGCCCGGCTGGGGCTCCGTCCGGAGACGGTGAAGGGCTACCTGCGCTCCGCGATGCGCAAACTCGGCGCGCACACCCGCCTGGAGGCGGTCGTCGCGGCGCGCCGGGCGGGACTGCTGCCGTGACGACGGTCTCCGCCGCCCGCCGCGCACCCGCCGCGCGGGCGGGCGGTGTCCGCTCCCGGGGGGGCTCCCGGGCGGAGCACCGTCCCGGCCTGAATTGGACGGTGCGGGACCGCTGTTATTTCCCTCACCACCCCGGCTGTCCGAAATTCAAAGAGACAATGCCTAACATTGGCCCGGACACGACACGTGAGGGGAGCGGCGACCGTGCGAGGGGACTTCCAGGAACCTGCGAGACCGCGCCCCGAGCTGGTCATCGGCCGGGAGGACCTGATGGCGGGGGCTCGCGAGCAGCTCGCCGGCGGGGGCAGTGTGCTGGTGCACGGCCCCGCCGGAATAGGAAAGTCGACCGTCCTGCGGGCACTGGCCGCGGAATGCGCCCCATCGGTCCGCACCGTGCTGCGCTGCTCCTCGACCGAGTCCGAATCCCATCTTCCCTTCCTGGCACTCGCCGATCTCCTGGGTCTGGTCGTGGACGAGATCGCCGACGGCCTGCCCGCTCCGCAGCGCACCGCGCTGGAGTCGGCGCTCACCGGCCGCGGCGAGTCCACCCTCCAGCGCGACGGTCTCGCGCTGCGCCTCGCCGTCCTGTCCGCGTTCCGCGCGCTCGCGGCGCGCGGCCCGGTGCTGATCGTCGCCGACGACCTCCAGTGGCTCGACCCGGCCAGCGCCGAGCTGCTGGGGTTCGCCGCCCGCCGGCTCGGCGGCATGCCGGTGCGGATGCTCTGCGCCGTGCGCACGGACCCCGAGCCGCGGGCCCAGGGGCACGACCGGTATCTACGCGCGTCCCCGCCGGACACCCTGACCGTCCGGGTCTCCCCGCTGTCCCGGGCCCAGGTGACCGAACTCCTCGGCCGGCGCGGCTACACCGGTCTGTCCCGGTCGACCGTGCGCGACATCCACCGCACCAGTGGGGGCAATCCGCTGTTCGCGCTGGAACTCGGGCGCGCGCTCGCGGAGTCGCCCACCCCGCCGAGTCCGGGCGAGCCGCTGCCGGTCCCGACGTCCCTGCGGGCGCTCGTGCTCAGCCGGCTGGACATGCTCTCCCCCGAGGCGCGCCGCACCCTGCTGGTGGCGAGCGCCGGAGCCCGCCCGACCCTCGCCCTGCTGCACGCCGCGGGCCGGGAGAACGCCGAGGCGGAGACGGCCTCCGCCGCCTCGCTGGGCCTGCTCGCCACCGACCGCGAGACCCCCGCCGTCCGCTTCGCCCACCCCCTGGTGTCGGCCGCGCTGTACGCCGAGGCGGACGCCCAGGAGCGGCGGGCCGCGCACGCGGCGCTGTCCGAGGCCGCCTCCGAACCGATCGAACGGGCCCGCCACCTGGCACTGTCCACCACGGGCACCGACCCGGCGGTCGCCGCCCGGCTCGCGGAGGCGGCGACGGCGGCCCGCGACCGCGGCGCGCCGTCGGTCGCCGCCGGGCTCGGGCTGCTCGCCGCCCGGCACACTCCCGCCGACGCCCGGCCCGGTCCGGACGAACGGCGGCTGCAGGCGGCCGAGGACGCGCTGACGGCCGGGGAGACGGATCTCGCCCGGGACATCGCCCGGCAGGTGCTCGACCGGGCCACCGCCGCCGCCGACCGGGTACGAGCCTGGATGGTCGTCGTGGACTCCGCCGGGCAGGCGATGGCCGAGATCGACGCCGTCTTCCCGCAGGCCCTCGCGGACGCCGGGGACGACCCCGGACTGGTGGCCCGCGTCCGCTACCAACTCGCCTGGCGCGCCCTGCTCATGGACGGCGAGACGGAAACGGCGCGCGAGGAGGCGGCGCACGCGGCGCGGCTCGCGGCACGCGCCGGGGACCGCCGCACCGAACTCCTCGCGCTCGGCTTCCAGGCGCAGATGGAGACGCTGATGGGGCACCCGGACGCGCCCGCGACCATCCGGCGGGCGATGCGGGAACCGCAGGACCCGCGGGTGGCGTGCGACCACAACGGCGCCGGGGCCGCCCGCTTCCGCTGGCTGGTCATGGGAGACCGGCTCACCGAGGCCCGTACGGCCGTCACCGCCCTGCTGCGCGAGGCCCGGCGGCGCGGCATGGTCGAGAGCGAACTGCACTTCCTGCGCGGGCTCGCCGAGACCGAACTGCGCTCCGGCCACTGCGGTCGTGCCCTCGACCTGGCGCGGGAGAGTCTCCGGCTGGCCCGCGACACGGGCCTCGGCGAGGCCGCCGGCGCCATGCTCACCTCGCTCGCCGAGGCGGCGGGCGGCGACGTGGACCGGGCGCTCGCGCTCGCGCGGGAGGCCGTGGACCGCGCCGAGGAGGACGGCGACCTGGTCTACCTCTCCCGCGCCCTCGGCGCCCTCGGGCACGCCCAGCTCGTCGCGGGGGACGCGGCGGCCTGCGTGCGGTCGCTGCGGCGCGTGCGGGAGTTGGAGGAGGACCTCGGCGTCGTCGACCCCGCACGCGGGCGCTGGCAGGGGGACCTCGCGGAGGCGCTGGTGCGGATCGGCGAGGTCGCCGAGGCGCAGGACGTCATCGACGTGACCCGGCAGCGCGCGCTGCGGCTGGAGCGCGAGAGCGTCCTCGCGGTGCTCGACCGCGCCGAGTCCCTGGTCCGGGCCGCGCGCGGCGAACAAGGCTTCGCGGAGCGGCAGTCGGCCTCCGCCCAGGAGCGGCTGGGAAAGCTGGGGCACGGCCTGGAGGAGGCCCGCGCCGCGTTCGCCCTGGCCGGGCTGCGCGCCCTGCCGCGGGCGCCCGGACCGCCGCGGCCGGCCGGGGCGGGCCTCCCGGGGCCCACCCTGTACGACGAGGCGGCCCGCCTCTTCCGCAGGTGCCGGGCGCTGCCCTGGCTCCGGGAGGTCGAGAAGGCGGCCGCCGCGCACCGTCCCGCCAAGCCGCCGCTCGCCCCGGCCGCGCTCGACACCCTCGCCACGACCGAGCGCCAGGTCGCCGCGCTCGTCATGGAGGGCGCCACCAACCGCGAGATAGCGGGACGTCTGTTCATCAGCGTCAAGACGGTGGAGGCGACCCTCACCCGGGTGTACCGGAAGCTGGGGATACGCTCTCGGGTCGACATCGTCCGGCTGGCGGCGGGCCGCCGGGCCGACTGAACCCGGCGCGGCCGGGTACCGGAGCGCGCGGGACACCCTGCCGGGCGGCCCGTGACGTTCCGCGGCGCCCGGCCGGCGAACCGGCCGGAACGCCGGAATCCGCCGTACGCGGGCCGCGGCGCGCGCCTCGTCCCCGCCCCGACCTGCGGCGACCGGGCGGCCGGCCCGTCAAACCTCGTCGAGCCCGTTCGAGGGTTTTCCCTGCGCCGGGCCGGCTAGGGGGTTCCCTCCTTGGGGTCGGGCGACCGCGCGCCCTAGCGTGTGGCCGTGCCGCTCGCCCGGGCACACGGCGTCCCGGCCACGGACACCGTGCCCCACCCCCCACCCCCGCGCGTCCCCCCACCGGCAACCGCAAGGAGACCCATGTCCGGGCCCGCCCGCGCACCGAGGACCACCGCCCTTCCCGGCCCGACCGTCACCTGCTGAGCCTTCCGGCTCCCGCCCGAGCGTCCCGGCCCGGTCACCGCGCCGGCCCGGCGCACGGATGCGACTCCCGTTCCCCCAACACTTCCTGAGTACCCCTCAGGTAGCAGCCGGGGAGCGTTGCGGGCCTCCACGAGCGGCCCGCAACGCTCCCCATCCACCTCCCGGCCGAGCACGTGCCGGCGGACGACTTCCCCCACGGCACTCGCCCCGTTCGCCGGCCCCGCCGGCCGCCGACGCCGGCACCGGAACGGCGGGGCCCCGCCCGCCGCCGGGCCGCGGGCGGCCCGGGACCGCTCGGCCGGCACCCGCGGCCCCTCGTCCGGTGCGGTCGGCCGCCGTCCGGTGCGGTCAGCCGCCGGCCACCGTCCCGAACCGGACGTCGCGCGCCTCACCGGGGTGCATGACCGCGAGCAGGCGCTCCCCCTCCGCGACCACCTCCGCCCGCTGCCCCTTGGTCAGCCGCCCGAGGGGTTCCACGACGAGCGCGTCCTGATCCGTCCGCCAGAGGCCGGCGAGGAACCCGTCCACGAGCAGGGTGCGGTAGGCCTGGTTGCCCCGCCAGGTGCGGCCCTTCAGGCCGGCCGGCACGACCCGGGTGCGGTCGGCGTGCGCGAGCAGCAGGTTGTCGAACTCGGGCAGGAAGCGCGGTGGGGCCGGCACGTCGGGGTCCGGGCGGGCCGCGTCCGGGAGGTCGAAGAGTTCCGCCCCGTGCTCGTCGCGGAAGACCAGCAGACCGGGCCGGAGCCGCTCGAAGACCTCGCGCAGGCGGGTCAGTCCGGCCCAGGTCTGCATGTCCTTCACCGAGGCGGGCCCGAACGCGGCGAG
The DNA here is from genome assembly GCF_043199735.1 of Streptomyces sp. NPDC048566. NCBI lineage: Bacteria > Bacillati > Actinomycetota > Actinomycetes > Kitasatosporales > Streptomycetaceae > Streptomyces > Streptomyces sp. NPDC048566. The sequence goes on along the minus strand of NZ_JBICWL010000007.1, from coordinate 166,104 downwards.
GTAGCGCAGCACGGTCGCGTCGGGGGCGGGGGCCGGCTCGGCGGAGCGGCCCAGCCAGTGCTCGGCCGTGGTGAGCACGACCTGGCCGCTGCGTCCCCATATCCCGCGCGGCGTGACCTGCACCAGGGGCAGCAGGCAGCGCGCGGCGACGGACAGGGCGAAGGGGTCGGCGTCCGGCCAGGTGCCGAGCAGTTCCTCACGCAGCTGTCCCACGGTGCGCGGTTCCGCCTCCACCGCCGCGCGGCCGATCGCCGCGAGACGGTCCAGGTCGACACCGGCGAGCCCCGCGCGGAACCGGCCGAGTTCCCGGTCCCGGGCGGGCTGCACCAGCGGGCGCAGGGTGAGGGCGTCCTCGGCGGTGTGCGTGTGGATCGTGGAGCGCAGGGTGACGATCCGGACGACGTCGCGCGCCTCCATCGCGGCGGCGAGCGCGGCGGGCCGGAACCCCTCCAGGCGAGCGGCGAGGGCGTAGTAGGGCGGCTTGACGTTCTGCGCCTGGAGACCGACGAGGTGCTCGACGGCGTCCGTCGCGGACAGCGGCGAGCGGCGCAGCAGGAGCTGACGGTCGAGGGTCGCGCGGTTGAGGGCGCGGGTGCCGAGCAGCGGGGCCGGCGCGGTCGTCTTCGTCATGGCCCGCACGCTAGCGCCCCGACCGGAAGGCTTCACCGGCTCGCGACGCCCGCCACGGCACCTCGCCGCGTCGTCGCATCACCTGGGTACATCCCGTACGCGGGAGACGCTCCGCCGTGCGCCACACCGCGCCGGACGCCGCGAGCCGTCCGGCGCACCCTTCCGGTCACGGCACCGGCGCCGCGGGCCCCTTCCCTCCGCGGCTCCTCGGGAGTCGTGGCCGCCGCCGGACACCCGGGGCCCGTTTGCCCCGTATATCCTGCCCGGTGATCACGCAGACGTACGTTCGACCCTGGAGGCAGCCGCGATGTCGGAGCGACGCGCCCGCTCGGCCTCGAAGAACCGGCGGGACCGGACGGAGCCGGGCGCCCCGCCGGGGAGCACCGGGGACGCGGGCGCGTCCCCGGGCGCCAAGGAGTCCCGGAGGTCCGTGTGGCGCCGCGCGCTCGCCGCATCGTCCGCGCCGGCCGCCCGGCCGCCCGCGCCCGACGCCGAGCCGTCCGCGCCCGAGCAGACGGAGGTCGCGAGCGTCGTGCAGGCCGCGCTGTACCGCGACGGGGTGCGCGTCTCCACGCCGGAGTCCCTCGCCGACACCTTCCGCCAGCTGCGCGAGCAGCCGGACGGCATGGCGTGGATCGGCCTGGCCCGCCCCACCGAGGCCGAACTCCTCTCCCTCGCCGAGGAGTTCGACCTGCATCCACTCGCCGTCGAGGACGCGATGGAGGCGCACCAGCGGCCGAAACTGGAACGGTACGGCGAGACGCTCTTCGTGGTGCTCAGCGCCGCGCGCTATCTCGACGCGGTCGAGGAGGTCGACTTCGGCGAGCTGCACGTGTTCGTCGGGCCCGACTTCGTGATCACCGTCCGGCACGGCGCGGCACCCGACCTCTCCGCGGTGCGCCGCCGCATGGAGGACAGCCCCGAGCTGCTGCGGCTCGGACCGGAGGCCGTCCTGTACGCGATCCTCGACTCGGTCGTGGACGGCTACGTCCCGGTGGTGGCCGGGGTGCAGAACGACATCGACGAGATCGAGACCGAGGTGTTCCGCGGCGATCCCGCGGTGTCCCGCCGCATCTACGAACTCTCCCGCGAGATGGTCGAGTTCCAGCGGGCCACCCGTCCGCTGGTCGGCATGCTGCACGGCCTCATGGCGGGGTTCGCCAAGTACGGCACGGACGACGAACTCCAGCGCTACCTGCGCGACGTGGCCGACCACGTCACGCACACCAGTGAACGCGTCGACGGATTCCGCCAGGCCCTCACGGACATCCTCACGGTCAACGCGACGCTGGTGACCCAGCAGCAGAACGCGGAGATGCGGGCGCTGGCGGAGGCGGGTTTCGAGCAGAACGAGGAGATCAAGAAGATCTCGTCGTGGGCGGCGATCCTGTTCGCCCCGACTCTCGTGGGGACCGTCTACGGGATGAACTTCGAGGACATGCCCGAGTTGGGCTGGAGCTTCGGGTATCCGTTCGCGATCGGGCTGATGGGGATCGTCTGCGTCAGCCTGTACGTGATCTTCAAACGGCGCGACTGGCTCTGATTCCTCCGGTTCGGTGGCGCTCCGGCCCGGCACGTCCTCGCCGGAGTGGGCCGGTCGTCGGCACGGTCCGTTCGCCTGGCACTCGGCCCGGGCCCGCCTCTTCGGCCGGACGCGCACGCCCCCTCCCCCACCGGGTCACCGGGTCACCGCCTCGCCGCGGGCCCGGGCCCGACCGCACGGCGCCGCCGGTCGGCCCCCTCACGGTCCGCCGGGCCGGTCGCGGCGCCGGCGGCGGGCGAGCGAGACCAGCCGGTGGTAGTCGAGGTCGTCCCCCCGGCTCGCCGCGATCGGCACGGGGTCGCCGTCCACCGCCGCGCGCACGGCGGCGTAGCCCTCCAGGTACCGGACCGTCCGTCGCGGTGGGACGGTGCCGGGGATCCACGAGATGAGCAGGACACGGTGCCGTCGCGCGCCGTCCACGGTCGCGAACGCCAGGTCGTAGGCCACGATGCGCGGTTCGTCCGGCGGCAGCGCCCGCACCAGTTCCTCGTGGCGCAGGTTGCCCCGCCGTTCGACCGTGCAGGAGTCCGTGGCGTCGGCGAGCCGGTAGACCACCACGTTGACGTGGGGGTCCGTCTCCACGTCCCGGAACGCCTGGACGCTGTGGGCGTCCACGGCGATGCGCTGGCTCACGCTGCTGCCCCTCCGACGTTCCGACCGGGCAGGAACACTACGGGACGAATGACCGCATTTCCCGTCGCGTGCCGAAGGACGCGCGCCGGGCCCGGCCGGGATGCGGCACACCGGCGGAGCCCGCCGTCCGGCCGGACGGCGGGCTCTCAGGCCAGGGCCGCGAGCAGGGCGTCGAGACCGGCGTCGAGCTCCGCGGGCCCTCCGCGCCCGGCCAGCGCGGGGGCCGTGGACCGCAGCCGCGGGAACTCGTCCGCCGACAGGCGGTGGAGCCCGAGCCGGAAGGCGGGTTCCGGCTCGGCGGGATCGTCGTCCATCGCCCGCAGTTCGACGATCAGGTAGCCGAGCAGCCACGCGGTGAAGGCCCGGTGGACCCGCACGCTGCGGCTCTCGTCGAGGCCCGCGTCCCGCAGCAGGGCGAGCACCCGCTCGTCGGTGCGCAGCACCGCGGGCGCCCGCCGGGCGAGCGGTGTGGAGAGCAGCCGGGTGGCCAGCAGCGGAACGACGTTGGGGTGCCGCAGCGCGACCTCGTAGGCGGCCCGTGCCGTGCGGTGGAGTTCCCGCTGCCAGGCGGGCGCGCCCCGCCCCGCGCCGTGATCGCCGCCCCCGGGCTCGCCGCCGGCCTCTCCCCCGCGACCGCCCGCGGCCTCCCGTGCGCCGCCGCCCTCGGAGGCGACGGCGCCCTCCCCGGCGCCGGCACCTTCGACGGCCTCGGCGGCGTCCGGCAGGCCGGGCGGGGCCGCGGGGTCCGCCCCGCCCGGCCCCGCTTCCGGCCGCGCCTGCGTGCCCGCCAGCTCCGTTTCCAGCTCCTGGCAGAACGCCTCGACCAGCCCGTCGAGCAGGGCGTCCTTGCCGGAGGCGTAGCGGTACAGGGCCATCGCCTCCACGCCCAGCTCGGCGCCCAGCCGGCGCATGCTCAGGCCGGAGAGCCCGTCCCGGTCCACCACTTCCAGGGCCGAGGCGAGGACCCGTTCCCTGCTCAGCCGCCCGTACCGGCCCCGGTCGCTCGCGCGGCGCCCGCGCCCGCCCGTCGGTTCGCTCGTCATGCCGGTCGTCCCCTCGCCGTCGGTGACTCCGCTTGACGCATCCGGACAGAAGGCGCAGAGTCGTACATATACGTCGTAAACATACGATGTCAGCGTACAGGGTCCAGCACCCGATCCCCGGTATTCGAAGGTCAGGAGCGTCGCGTCATGGCGCGCAGAGAGCCGACTCCGGCTTCGGCCGACCTCGTCCAGGTGGAACGCCATCTCGCGAGGATCTCCGGCGGGAACGTCGTGCGGGTGACCGCCGGCGGCCCCGACTTCGTGCACCCGTACACCTCCCGGACCGTCCGGCCCGCCACCTTCGTCCCGCTGCTGGGCCGCCGCGACCACACCCTGCTGTGGGCCATCGCCACCGGCTGGGCGGCGGGCTTCGTCTGGTTCTGGACCTGGTGGCTCCAGCCGGAGCACCGGGCGGGATGGGCCGGCCTCCTGGTCAACAGCGCGCTGCTGCTCTACCTCACGATCCTGCCCGCCTACTTCTTCGTCACCGCGCTGCGGCTGCGCCGGGTCAACCCGGCGCTGGCCGTTCCCCGGCTGCCGGTCGCCTTCGCCGTCACGCGCGCGCCCTCGGAGCCCTGGGCCACCGCGCGGCGCACCCTGGAGGCGATGCTCGGCCAGGACTTCCCGCACCCCTACGACGTGTGGCTGTGCGAGGAGCGGCCGACCGAGGAGAGCGAGCGGTGGTGCCGCGAGCACCGGGTCCGCATGTCCTCGCGGCTGGGGGTCACCGCGTACCACCGCACCGACTGGCCGCGCCGCACCCGCTGCAAGGAAGGCAACCTCGCCTACTTCTACGACCATTGGGGCTACGACGGCTACGAGGTGGTGGCGCAGCTCGACTGCGACCACGTACCGGCCGCCGGCTATCTGGCCGAGATGGTGCGGCCCTTCGCCGACCCCGCCATCGGTTACGTCGCGGCGCCCAGCATGTGCGACGCCAACGACGGCCGGTCCTGGGCGGCCCGCGGCCGGGTGCACCGCGAGGCGGTCTGGCACGGTGCCGTGCAGCTCGGCCACTCGGACGGCCTGGCACCCATGTGCATCGGTTCCCACTACGCGGTGCGCACGCGGGCCCTGCGCGACATCGGCGGGCTCGGCCCCGAACTGGCCGAGGACTTCTCCACGACCTACCTGCTGAACTCGGCGGGCTGGAACGGCGCGTTCGCCATCGACGCGGAGGCGCACGGCGACGGACCGCTGACCTTCGCCGACATGGCGACCCAGGAGTACCAGTGGTCGCGCAGCCTGACGGCCATGCTGCTGGACCTGCTGCCCCGGCACGTGCGGCGGCTGCCTCCGCTGCTGCGCCTGCGTTTCACGTACGCCCTGGCGTACTACCCGCTCCTCGGCCTGACGGTCATGGCGGGTCTCGCGCTCCCTCCCGTCGCCGTCCTGACCGGGCTGGCCTGGATGAACGTCAACTACTTCGACTTCCTGCTGCACTTCTGGTCGATGCCGGTGTGGCTGATGCTGACTCTGCTCCTGATGCGCAGGCGGGGGCTGCTGCGCCCGCGGAACGCGCCGCTGATCAGCTGGGAGACCTGGCTGTTCGCGCTCTCCCGCTGGCCGTTCGTGGTCTGGGGGCTGTTCGGCGCCCTCGCACAGCGGATGAGCCCGCACCCGATCACGTTCAAGGTCACGCCCAAGGCCGCGGCGGGCCCGCAGCCACTGCTCACCCGGCTGGCCCTCCCCTTCGTGGTCCTCACGCTCGCCCTCTCCGGCGTCTGCATCGCGGGCGAGCTGACCAGCCCCTCGGCCGGCTACGTCTTCCTGTGCCTGCTCGCGGCGGTGGCCTACGCGACCGTCGGGCTCGCCGTCCCAATGCTGCACGTCAGGGAGTCGGCCCGCGCCTCGGGGACGGCCTTCCGCGCCGCCGTGCCGACGGCACGTCTGCCGCTGGCCCTCGGGCTGCTGGCGTGCGTGCCCGCCGCCGTCGCCGTCGTCTTCTACCCGGCGTACGCCGCCGCCGTGCTGAGCTGGTGAGGACCGTGTACCAGAAGCGGACCGACGAATCGGCGCGGCGCCCACGTGTGCCCTCGACCGTCCTGGTGACGGGAGCGGCCGGCTTCATCGGCAGCCACGCGTGCGTCGAACTCCTCGACCACGGATACGAGTTGATAGCCGTTGACGACTACTCCAACGGCACACCGCAGGTGTACTCCCGGGTGGAGCGGGTCGCGGGCCGCTTCGTCGGGGCCGTCTACGAACTGGACATCCGCGACCGGAGCGCCCTCTCGGCCGTCTTCGACCGGCACTCCGTGGACGCCGTGGTGCACTTCGCCGCGCGCAAGGCGGTGGGCGAGTCGACCCGGATGCCCGTCGAGTACTACGACACCAACGTGGGCGGCACCACCGCGCTGCTGTCCGTGATGCGGGCGCACGGGGTGCACCAGCTGGTCTTCTCCTCCTCGTGCTCGCTCTACGGCGACGCGGGCGGCGGGCGGCTGGACGAGGCGACGCCCGCGCGGCCCACCAACCCCTACGCGGCCTCCAAGTGGCTCTGCGAGCAGATCCTCTCCGACGTCTGCCGCCGGTGCCCGGAGTTCACCGTGCTCTGCCTGCGCTACTTCAACCCCACCGGCGCGCACCCCAGCGGGCTGCTCGGCGAGGATCCGCACGGCACCCCGGACAACCTGATGCCCTACGTCGCCCAGGTGGCCGTCGGCCGCCGGGCCCGGCTGCCGGTGTTCGGCGACGACTACCCGACGCCCGACGGCACCGCCGTCCGCGACTACCTGCACGTCATGGACACCGTCGAGGCGCACCGGGTCGCGCTCGACCACTTCGCCGACGGCCCCGGTATGCGGGTGTTCAACCTCGGTGTGGGGCGCGGGAGTTCGGTGCTCGACGTGATCTCCGCGTTCGCCGAGGCGTCCGGCGGGCCCGTTCCGTACGACGTCGTCGGGCGGCGGCCGGGCGACGTGCCCGAACTCGTCGCCGACGCGAGCGCGGTGGCCCGGGCCTGGGGCTGGCGCCCCACCCGGGACCTCGCCGACATGTGCCGGGACTCCTGGCGCTTCCAGCAGCTCAACCCCCACGGCTACGCCGGTTCCGCCCGGCGGACCGGCAGAAAGGAGTGACGTCATGCGCTTGACCGTCATCGGCACCGGATACGTGGGGACGGTGCATGCCGCCTGTATGGCGGACCTGGGCCACGAGGTCCTCGGCATCGACACCGATCCCGAGCGGATCGCCTCCCTGTCGGCGGGACGGCCGCCGATCCACGAGGCCGGGCTGGCCGAACTCCTCGGCCGGACCATGGCCTCGGGGCGCCTGAGATTCAGCAGTTCGCTCGCCGAGGGGGCCGCGTTCGCCAGCACCCACTTCGTCTGCGTGGGCACCCCCCAACGGCCCGACAGCAAGGCCGCCGACCTGCGCTTCGTCGACGCCGTCGTGGACGACCTCGCACCGCATCTGCGGCCCGCCGGCCTCATCGTGGGCAAGTCGACGGTCCCCGTCGGCACCGCCGCCCGGATCGGCCGGCGGCTGTGGGCGACGGCGGCGGCCGGCTGCGAGGTCGCCTGGAACCCGGAGTTCCTGCGCGAGGGGTCGGCGGTCCAGGACACCCTGCACCCCGAGCGCCTGGTGGTCGGGGTGGGCTCGGAGCGGGCCGACACCGTCCTGCGCGAGGTGTACGCGCCGCTGCTGCGCGAGGGGGTCCCCTACTTCAGCACCGACCCCGCCACCGCGGAACTGGTGAAGGTCGCGGCGAACTCCTTCCTCGCGACCAAGATCTCGTTCATCAACGCCATGTCGGAGGTGTGCGAGGCGGCGGGCGCCGACCCGGCCCTGCTGGCCGCCGCCATCGGCGCCGACTCCCGGATCGGGCCGCTGTTCCTGGAGCCGGGGCTGGGCTTCGGCGGGAGCTGCTTCCCCAAGGACATCCGCGCCTTCGCCGCGCGGGCCGAGGAGCTCGGCGCGGGCCCGGCCGTGGTGTTCCTGCACGAGGTGGACCGGATCAACACCCGCCAGCGGCAGCGCACGGTGGATCTCGCGGAACGGCTGCTCGGCGGTTCCTGCGCCGGACGCCGCGTCGGGGTGCTCGGCGCCGCCTTCAAGCCCGGCAGCGACGACGTGCGCGACTCGCCGGCCCTGGCGGTGGCGCAGGCCCTGCGGGAGCGGGGCGCCACCGTCCGCGTCCACGACCCGCAGGCGCTGGACAACGCGCGCGCCGCGCACCCGGACCTCTCCTACGCCCTCGACGTGCCGAAGGCCTGCGAGGGGGCGGACCTGGTGCTCCACCTGACGCAGTGGCCCGAATACGGCCGGCTCGACCCGGCCGTCCTCGCCGCGGTGACCCGCCGCCCGGTCCTGCTCGACGCCCGCAACGCGCTCGACGGCGCCGCCTGGCGCGCCGCCGGATGGACCGTCCAGGCGCTGGGCCGTCCCCGTCGCCACGAGGCCGCGTTCGACCAGGAGGAGGCGTCATGAGGGTCCTGGTCACCGGTGGCGGGGGCTTCCTGGGCTCCCACCTGTGTGAGGCGCTGCTCGCCCGGGGCGACACGGTCTGGTGCCTGGACAACTACTGCACCGGCGAGCCACTGAACGTGGCCCCGCTGCACGGTGATCCCCGCTTCCAGCTCATCCGCGCCGACGTGAGCGGCCTGACCGCCGACTTCGACGTGCCCGGGCGGGTGGACGCGGTGGCGCACCTGGCGAGCCCCGCCTCACCGCCGGACTACGGCCGGCTTCCCCTCGAAACGCTCTCGGCGGGCAGCCGGGGCACCGAGAACGCGCTGCGGCTCGCCGAGCGGCACGGGGCGCGGTTCCTGCTGACGTCGACCAGCGAGGTCTACGGCGACCCGGTCCTGCACCCCCAGGCGGAGTCGTACTGGGGCAACGTCAACCCGGTGGGTCCGCGCAGCGTCTACGACGAGGCCAAGCGGTACGCGGAGGCCCTGACGATGGCGTACCGGCGCAGCCGCGGAGTGAACACCGGCATCGTGCGGATCTTCAACACCTACGGTCCGCGGATGCGCCCCCACGACGGCCGGGTGGTGTCCACGTTCATCCGGCAGGCCCTGGCGGGCGAGCCGCTGACCGAGTACGGCGACGGCAGCCAGACCCGCAGCTTCTGCTACGTCGAGGATCTCGTCCGGGGTCTGGTCGCCATGCTGGACAGCGGGCACGGCGGGCCGGTGAACCTGGGCAACCCGGACGAGTGCACGGTGGACGAACTGGCGCGGCTGGTGATCGAGGCGACCGGTTCGCCCTCGGTGGTCGAACACCGGCCGCTGCCCGTCGACGATCCCACCCGGCGGCGCCCGGACATCACCCGGGCCCGGGAACTGCTCGGCTGGTCCCCGCGTGTCGGTCTCGACGCCGGCCTGCGGCGCACGGTCGCCTGGGCCGTCGCGGGCCGGCGGCAGGGGGACCGGACCGCCGGTGAGCCCGTGGAGGCCTGAGCCATGCCGCGCACCCTCTGCGTCGTCTGCGCGACCGCCCTGCTGATCACGGTGGGCGGGGCCTGCGCCGCCACGCCGCACTACGCCCCGCAGGACAAGACGACCACGTACTACGTGAGCGCCCGCGGCGACGACGCCCGCGCGGGCACCTCGCCCTCCCGGGCCTGGCGCACCCTGGCCCGCGCCGAGCGGGTGCCGTTGAAGCCGGGCGACCGGCTGCTGCTGGAGGGCGGCTCGCGCTTCGCGGGCGCCGTCACCGTCGGCGCCGGCGAGGCGGGGGACGCGAAACGGCCGGTGGTCGTCGGCTCGTACGGCTCCGGGCGTGCCACGATCTCGTCCACCGGCTCCCCGGCCGTCTCGGTGTACAACACCGCGGGCGTGCAGGTCCGCGACCTCACCCTGGTGGGCGGGGGCACGGCACGGACGAAGGACGCCGGGATCAACCTCTACGCGGACCGTGCGAGCGGCGGGCGGCACGACGGGGTGGGCGTCTTCGGTGTCGACGTCTCCGGCTTCAGCGTGGGTCTCGCCGTCGGCGCCACGAAGGCGGACAACGGCTTCGAGAACGTGAGCGTGGAACGGGCCGCGCTGCACGACAACAAGGACGCCGGGCTGCTCACCTACGGGCCGGACTTCGACCACCGGCGGCCCGCCTACCCGCACCGCGACCTCTCCGTCAAGGACGTGCGGGCCTACCACAACGAGGGCGATCCGACCGCCTCCGACCGGCACACCGGCGACGGGATCGTGCTGGGAGCGGTCCGCCACGCCACGCTGACCGGCTCCACCGCCCACGACAACGGGGGCCGGTCGGCGACCGACGCGACCGCCGGGCCGGTGGGGATCTGGGCCTACGACGCCGCCGACGTGCTGATCCAGCACAGCTCGTCCTACCGCAACCACACCGGATCCGCGGTGGACGGCGCCGGCTTCGGTTTCGACTCCAACGTGTCGGACTCGACCCTCCAGTACAACCTGGCGTTCCGGAACGACGGCTCGGGCTACTACGTGTTCTCCCGCAACCGCGACGGCACGCACACCGACAACACGATCCGCTACAACATCAGCGACGACGACGCCCACAAGCTGCCGCGCCACGGTGCGCTGACCATCTACGGCAAGGACATCCGCGACCTCGACGTCTACCAGAACACCGTGGTGCTGTCCCGCGCGTCCGCGGGCGAGGGCCCCGCGGTGCTGCTCCGGCCCGGCAACACCGGAGTGCGGCTGCGCAACAACGTGCTGGCCACCACGGGCGACCCGCTGGTCACCGCCGACACCGGACTGCCGACCGCGCGCGCCTTGCTCCAGGGCAACCTCTACAGCGCTCCCGGCGGGCGGTGGACGATCGAGTGGGGCGGCCGCCGGTTCACCGACCTCGCCTCCTGGCGGGACGCCACCGGGCAGGAGACGGCGGCCGGGAAGCCGGCCGGCCTGTCCGCCGACCCGTGCTTCGCCGGCGGCGACACGCCCCGGATCGGCGCTCCCGGCGATGCCCGCCGGGTCGTCCCGGACTGCCCGCGCGCCGGCCTCGACCTGCGGAAACTCTTCGGCGTCGACCCGGGGAGCACCGACTACTTCGGCCGCCCGGTCGGGACCCCGCCGAACGTGGGGGCGGCGCAGCCCTGATCCTCGCCACGAGATGCAGCGGGTGCCGTCCGAGCCTACGATCGATACGGCTCAGGACCCCGGCCGACGGCTCAGCCGGCCCGTGCGGGGAGGCGCTTGGCATTGCAACGGGCAGCACGGCTGATGACGGCCTACGCGGCACTGGTGGCGGTCGCCACCATCGTGTACCTGACGGTACCGGCGGCGCGCACCCCGGTCTGGGCCCTCATCGGGCTCGGCGGCGCCGCCGCCCTGGTCACCGGGGTGCGCATCCACCGCCCCTCCCATCCCGGTCCGTGGTGGCTGCTCGCCGGCGGCCTCGTCGCCTTCGCCGCCGGTGACACGTACTACAACGCGCAGGAGCAGTACTTCCACGCCTCCAATCCGTTCCCCTCCCCCGCCGACGCCTGCTACCTCGCCAGCTATCTGCTCTTCGCCGCCGGGCTGTTCGGCCTCGTGCGGTTCCGCTGGAGAGGCCGCGACCTGCCCAGCCTGCTCGACGCGCTGATCGTCACGGCGGGCCTCGCGCTCCCGGTGTGGGTGTTCCTCGTCCAGCCCCTCACCGAGCTGAGCGGCCTCACCTGGCAGCAGCGCGCCATCAGCATCGCGTACCCGCTCGGCGACGTGCTCGTGCTGTCCCTCCTCGTCCGCCTCCTGGTGCCGAGCCCCGTCTCCGGGCACAACTGGTCGATCCAGTTCCTCGTGGTCGGCACCCTGACCCTGCTCGGCTTCGACATCACGTACGGGATTCTGCAGCTGAACTACATGTGGCAGGCGGGCACCCTGCTCGACGTCGGCTGGATCCTCTTCTACACCGCCTGGGGAATGGCCGCGCTGCACCCCTCGATGGTCGAGCTGACCTCGTCCGCGACCGAAACGGAATCGCCCGTCCCGGCGCCGGGACGGCTGCTCGTGCTGACCCTGGCGACCCTGATCGCCCCCGCGATCCTGCTGTTCGAGGACCTGACCCACGGCGCCCGGGACGCGGCCGTGATCGCCGTCTTCTCGGGCGCGCTGTTCCTGCTCGTGATCCTCCGCCTCGCGGACATGGTCGTGGCCCAGCGCAGGGCCGTGGCCCGCGAGCAGACCCTGCGCACCGCCGCCGCCTCCCTCGTCAGCGCCGTCCGGCAGGACGAGATCGAGAGGTGCTGCGACACCGCGGTGACCACACTGTTCGGCCCGGGGGTCGCGCACCGGAGTCTGCTGCTCACCTCGGAGCGGGCGAGCGGACTCAACCGGCACCGCGCCCACCTGGTGCCGACCGCCGAACTCGGCCCGGAGCTCGCGGCCGGGCTGGACGGCCTGCCCGCCACCCTGGTCTGCCCGGTGATCCCGCCGGACCGGCCGGCGCACAAGCTGGCCGGCGTGCTGCTGGCCGCCGGACCGGAAGGCGTCCTCGGCGAGATCCGCGGCTCGCTGGAGATCCTCGCCTCGCACGCCGGTCTCGCCATGGAACGCACCGCCCTGCGGCAGCGGATCATCCGGCAGGAGAGCGAGGCGTACTTCCGCACCCTGGTGCGCAACGCCTCCGACGTCATCCTCATCGTCGAGGACGACGACACGGTGCGTTACGCGAGCCCCTCCGCGCAGGCCGTGTTCGGGACCGCCGCGCTGGTCGGGACACCGCTGCCGGACCTGGTGGACCCCCGGGACCGGGACCGGGTCCGCAACCGGCTGGCCGCGATGCGCGAGGGCGGGCCGCCGACCGCGCACGACAACTGGCGCGTGCCGGGCGGCGGTGACGGCATCGAGGTCGAGGCGCGCTGCCGCGACCTGCGCCGGGAACGCACCGTGGGCGGCCTGGTGGTCACCCTGCACGACGTGACGGAGCAACGCAGGCTGGAGCACGAACTGACCCAGCGGGCCTTCCACGACCCGCTCACCGGACTCCCCAACCGCACCCTGCTGCTGGAGCGCGTCGAACGCGCCCTGCTGCGCAGCCGGCGCGAGTCGAAGCTCACCTGCCTGCTCTTCATCGACCTCGACGACTTCAAGGTGGTCAACGACACCAGCGGGCACTCGACGGGGGACCAGCTGCTGACCGCGGTGGCCGAGCGGCTCTCGGCGACCCTGCGCCGCTCCGACACCGCGGCCCGTCTCGGCGGAGACGAGTTCGCCGTCCTCATGGAGGGCGCGAAGCAGCCGCTCGACGCCGAACTGCTGGCCGCCCAGGTGATCCAGGCACTCAGCCGGCCGTTCACCCTGCCCGAGGGCTCGGTGAGCGTGTCGGCGAGCGTCGGGGTGGCGACGGCCCGGGACAGCGCCGACGCCGAGGAACTCCTCGGCCACGCCGACCTGGCCCTCTACGCGGCGAAGGCGGCGGGCAAACGCCAGTGGCGGCGGTTCCGTCCCCGGCTGCGCGTCCACATGCTGGAGCGGCACCAGCTGCGCGAGCGGCTCGACCGGGCCATCGCCGGCGAGGAGTTCACGCTGCGCTACCAGCCGGTGGTGGACATGGCCGCGGGCGACGTCGTCGGTTTCGAGGCGCTGGCCCGCTGGCCGCAGGAACGCCACGCTCCGGTCAAACCGCAGGAGTTCATCTCACTGGCGGAGGAGAGCGGAGCCATCAGCCAGCTCGGGGCCTGGGTGCTGAGGAACGCGGCCACCGACGCCGCCGGCCTGCAACGGGTGTCCGGGCCGGACCGTACCCCGTACGTGAGCGTCAACGTCTCCGCCCGGCAGTTCCGCGACGTGGGGTTCCTGGACGAGGTGCGCGAGGCGCTCGCGACACCGGGGCTCGCTCCCGGGTCGTTGCAGCTGGAGCTGACCGAGACCGTGCTCATGCGCCGGGACGCCCAGATCAAACGGGTGCTGCGGTCCCTGCGCGAGCTGGGGGTGCACATCGCCGTCGACGACTTCGGCACCGGATTCTCCTCCCTGGGCTACCTGCGCGACTTCCCCGTCGACGTCCTGAAGATCGACAAGACGTTCATCGACGACCTCGCCGTGGACAGCCGCCAGATCGCCCTGGTCGAAGGGATCGTCAACATCGCCGACACCCTGGGCATCCAGGTGATCGCCGAGGGGATCGAGGATGCCGGGCAGCGCGACATGCTGGCCGGGATGGGCTGCCGGTTCGGGCAGGGGTTCCTCTTCGCGCGGCCGATGACGGCGCAGCGCGGGGCGTCCCTGCTGCGCGGGCGGAGCGGCCGTCCCGACTTCCCGCGGGTGAACCGGCCCCCGCGCAGCAGCACCCGGGCCGCCCGGGCGCCGGCGCCCGCGAAGGCCCCGGCGGGGTCCGGTGCCGGGGCCGCCGCAGGGCGGGACGATCCGCACACGGCCGAACTGGAGCGCCTGCGGCGGACGAGCGCGATGAGCGACGCGGTGCTCGACGAGGTGCGCGGCCGGCACATCCGCAGCGGCGACCACTGGCTCATCGACTTCGCCTCCTGCAACTACCTGGGTTTCGACGGCGATCCGGAGATCATCGCCGCGATCGAACCCGCCGTGCGCCGCTGGGGCACGCATCCCAGCTGGTCGCGGCTGCTGGGCAGTCCGCGGCTGTACCCGGACATCGAGGAGCGCCTCGCGGACCTGCTCGGGGCACCGGACACCCTGCTGCTGCCGACCGCGACCCTGATCCACGCCTCCGTGATCCCCGTCCTCGCCGACCGGGGCCAGGTCTTCGTCGAGGCGACGGCGCACCGCACGGTGTACGACGGCTGCGTCGTGGCCCGGGGGCAGGGTGCGACCCTGCGGCGGTTCCACGCCGAGCGGCCCGACGAGCTGAGCGCCCTGCTGCGTGCGGCGCCCCGCGGGGCTCCCCGGCTGGTGTGCCTGGACGGGGTCAACAGCATGAGCGGGAACCTGCCGGACCTGCCGCGCCTGGCCGCCGTGTGCCGCGCGCACGACGCGACGCTGTACGTGGACGACACGCACGGTTTCGGGGTGATCGGCGAGCGCGGGCCGCAGGAGACGTGCCCGTACGGCTCGCGCGGCAACAGCGTGGTGCGCCACCTGGGCGAGAGTTACGACCACGTGGTGCTCGTCGGCGGCTTCTCCAAGGCGTACTCGTCGCTGCTGGCGTTCCTCGCGCTGCCCACCCGGCTGAAGGACCGGCTCAAGACCAGCGCGGCACCGTACCTGTACTCGGGCCCGTCCCCGACGGCGTCGCTGGCCACCGTCCTCGCCGGGCTCGACGTCAACGAGCGCCGGGGCGACGGCATACGCGCCGACCTGTACCGCAAGACCATGCGGGTGCTCGGCCATCTGGACACGCTCGGCGTCGACACCCTCAACAGCGACCGGTTCCCGATCGTGGAGATCCCGCTGGCCGACCCGGCCGGTCTGGACGCGGTCGGGGCGTACCTGTGGGACCAGGGCATCTACGTCACGCTGGCCGCCTACCCGCTGGTCCCCCGCGACCGGGTCGGCTTCCGCATCCAGCTCACGGCGCTCAACTCCGACGCCGACATCGACCGGCTCACCGCCACGCTGACGGCCCTGCACGACCGTCGCGCGCTGCGGCTCAGGAGGTGACACCCGAGGTGACGACGCTCAACGACGACGTGGACTGGGACGGCTGGCCACTGGAGGACTACCTCGCCGAGAACTACCGGACGCTGCACCCGTGCGACGCGGCGGTCATCGCCCACCACTCGGCGTTCTACCGGGAGATCCCGCCCGGCGGCATCGGGCGCTCCGTCGAGATCGGGGCCGGTCCCAACCTCTATCCGCTGATCCTCGCGACCGGAGCGAGCCGCCGCGTCGACGCGGTCGAGGCCGGCGCCGCGAACGTCGCCTACCTGCGCGGCCAGGTGGCGGACGGGCCGGACGCGAGCTGGCTGCCCTTCCACGCCCTGTGCCGGCGGCTGAACCCCGCCGTCCCCGCGACGCTCCCCGGCGCGCTGTCGAAGGTCCACGTGGTCCACGGCGACGTCCGGGCGCTCGTCCCGGGGCGGTACGGGCTGGCCTCCATGCACTTCGTCGCCGAGGGCGTCACGGAGGACTTCGCCGAGTTCAGGGCGTTCTGCCGGCTGTTCGTCCGCTCGGTCGTGCCGGGCGGGCGCCTGGTCGCGGCCTTCATGGAGAACATGCCGACCTACCGCATCGGGTCCGGCGTGTCCTGGCCCGGGTGCCCGGTGGACACCGACATCGTCGCGTCGGTGTTCGAGCCCCTCACGCGGCACTTGAGCGTGAGCCGGATCGACGCCGATCCGACCCTGCCCGACTACGGCGACTCCGGGATGGTCCTCCTCTCCGCCGTCTCGGACCTCTCCGACGGATCGGACGTCTCCGGCGTCTCCGCCTCCGACTGAGGGGAGGCGCCGCCGACGGCTCCCGCGGACGTCGGAGCGGTGCGGGGCGAAGGAGGCGGGACTCTCCACACCGCCGTGCGTGCCGTCGCGGGAAGGGGGTACACGTGCGCCGCCCGATCCCCGCCGCGCCGTGCGGCGGGGACAGATCCACAGGGAGGGGCTCTGAGATGACCGCGCTCGAGACGGCGGCAGCACCGACGGTGGCCTTGCCGGCCATAGCCGACCCCGCGCAGGTCGCGCCGAAGGACGCCCGCGAGCTGTCGCGGCTGTTCTTCGACCAGCTCGCCGTTCTGGAGGAGGGCACGCCCGAGTACCAGTACGCGCGCAACACCCTCATCGAGATGAACATCACCCTGGTCCGGTACGCGGCGGCGCGCTTCCGCAGCCGCAGCCAGGGCGAGATGGAGGACATCGTCCAGGTCGGCACCATCGGCCTGATCAAGGCGATCGACCGGTTCGAGCTGAGCCGCGAGGTCGAGTTCACCTCCTTCGCCGTGCCGTACATCGTCGGCGAGATCAAGCGCTTCTTCCGCGACACCAGCTGGGCCGTGCACGTCCCGCGCCGTCTCCAGGAAGCGCGCGTCCAGCTCGCCAAGGCCACCGAGGAACTGCGCAGCCGGCTCGGCCGGACGCCCACGGTGAAGGAACTGTCCGCGCTGATGTGCCTGAGCGAGGAGGAGGTCATCGAGGCGCGGCTCGCCTCCAACGGCTACACCTCGTCCTCCCTCGACGCCACCATCAACGCCGCCAGTGACGGAGAGGCCGCGCTCGCCGACTTCATCGGCGCGGACGATCACGCCCTGGAACTGGTGGAGGACTTCAACGCCCTCGCCCCGATGATCGCCGGGCTCGACGAGCGGGAACGCCGCATCATCCACCTGCGGTTCGTCGACGAGCTGACCCAGGCGCAGATCGGCGAGCAGCTCGGCGTCTCCCAGATGCACGTCTCGCGGCTGCTCAACCGCACCCTGGCCAAGCTGCGCGCCGGCATGCTCGCGGCCGGCTGACGCTCCCCCGGAGCCCGGGGCCGACCGCGACGCCGGGCCCGGGCGCCGGCGGCCCCGCACCCGGCGCGGCGCCGGGGGTTTCCGGCGCCGCGCCCCGGCCCCGGATGCCCGCCGCCCGTGTCCGCCCCCGCGATCCGGCCCCCGATCGCGCGACCACGCCGCGCGGTGCCGCGGGCCGACCCGCCGGCCTGGCCGGCCGGTGCGGTGAGCGGGTCTGCCGGGCATCGCGACGGGGTGAACGCAGCCCGTCGCGGTACCGGCCGCCCGGGCGGGTGCATCCGTTCGCCGCCCGGCCCGGGAACACGGGCAGAGGCGGCGGCTGCGCCGACCGCGCCCCGGACCGCGGAGGCGGGACGGGCGGGCTCTCGCCCCCGCGGCCGGTCCGCCGCACCACCGGTCCGTCCCCGGTGTGGGACGCCTCGGAAAGGGGACCCGACCTGCCATGAGACTCCTGAGCGAGGGACGCACCCGGCCCGGCTCCGCGCTGCCCTACGCGGTCACCGCGACGGCCGTGGCCGCCGCCGCGCTGGCCGGAGCGGCGGCGGTGGATCCGGACAGCACCTGGTACCGGCGCCTCGACAAACCGGCCTTCCAGCCGCCCTCGTGGGCGTTCGGCGCCGTGTGGACGCCGCTGTACGCCTCCCTGGCGTGGGCCGGCGGGCGGGCGCTGAGCCGCGCCGCGGAGGGGTCCCGCTCCGCGCTGGCGTTCTCGCTCGGGGCGAACCTGGTCCTGAACGCGTCGTGGAACTGGCTGTTCTTCGGCCGCCGCAGCCCCCGGGCCGGGCTCGTCGGCACCCTGCTCATCGACGCCGGCACCATCCAGCTCATCCGCCGGACCGCCGCCGTCGACCGGGTGGCGGCCCGCGCCCTGCTCCCCTACGCGGGGTGGTGCGGGTTCGCCACCGTCCTGAACGCCGCCATCGTCCGCCGCAATCGGGGCTGATCCCGGCCCGGCCCTTCACGGGCCGGTCCGGTCCGGTCCGTCAGGCGACGGCGTGCACGGCGCGCAGCGCGCTCTGGTGGCTGAGCCAGCCGACCGGTGTGCCGTCCTCGGCGTCGAGCACCGGGACCCCGGTCCCGCCCGCCGAGAGCAGCCCGTGCAGGGCCTGGGCGAGCGGCTCGTCGCTCAGGACGGCGGCGGGCGGCTCGGCCAGCTCGCCCACGCGAGTGGGCGCCGCGTCGGGTTCCTCCGCGAGTGCCTCGCCGACCGACTGCGCGGTGACCGTGCCCAGGTACCGCCCGGCGGCGTCGACGACGGGGAGGGCGCCGTGGCCGGAGAGGCTCAGCGTCTCGGCGGCGTCGAGGAGTGCCGTGGTGGCGGGCAGCGGTGCGGGGAGCGGCTCCATGACCGAGCCGACGCGCTGGGTGCCGATGGGGGCTCCCTGGGCCGCTCCCTCCAGGTCGACGCCCCGCCGGCGCAGCTTGAGCGTGTAGATCGTGTCGCGGGAGAGCAGCCGGCTGGTGACGGTGGCCAGCACGATCGCGAGCATCAGCGGCAGGATGATCGAGTACTCGCCGGTCAGCTCGAAGAGGATCACCACGGCGGTGATCGGCGCGCGGGAGGACCCCGCGAACACGGCACCCATGCCGACCAGTGCGTACGCTCCGACGGCGCCCGCCGTGTGCGGGAACACCGCGTGCGCGGCGGCGCCGTACGCGGAGCCCAGCATGGCGCCGATGAACAGGCTGGGCGCGAACACGCCGCCCGAGCCGCCGATGCCGATGGTGAGGCTGGTCGCGATCACCTTGCCGACCAGCAGGAGCAGCAGGAATCCGACCGCGTAGCCGCCCTCCGTGGCGTGCTGGAGCACCGGGTAGCCGACCCCGTACATCTCGGGCAGGGCGAGCAGGACGAGTCCGAGGGCGAGGCCGCCCACGGCGGGACGCAGCCACTCCGGTCCGCGCCAGAGCCAGTCGCACGCGTCCTCGATCAGGTACAGGACGCGGGAGAAGCCCACGCCGACGAGCGCCGCGACGACGCCGAGCAGCGCGAACAGGCCGTACTGGGAGACGTGGTCGACGTGGAAGGCGGGCAGGTGCAGGAAGGCCACGTCGCCGAAGGCGGCCCGCCCGATGACGGACGCGGTCACGCTGGCGAGGACGGTCGCGCCGAACGCCTCGGCGCTGAAGGTGCCGAGGATGAGTTCCATGGCGAAGAAGACACCGGCGAGCGGGGCGTTGAACGTGGCGGCGATGCCGCCGGCCGCGCCGCAGGCCACGAGGAGCTTCAGCCGGGCCTCGGTGAGCCTGGTCATCCGGCCGAGGGTGGAGCCGAGCGCGGAGCCGATCTGGACGATCGGGCCCTCGCGTCCCACCGAGCCGCCCGAGCCGATGGTCAGGGCGGAGGCGAGCGTCTTGACGACCGCGACCTTGGGGCTGATGCGTCCGCCGCGCTGCGCGACGGCCAGCATCACCTCGGGCACACCGTGGCCGCGGGCCTCCTTCGCGAACCGGTTGACGAGCGGGCCGTAGAGCAGGCCGCCGACGACCGGGGCCAGGAGCACGAAGAAGGGGCCGAGCCAGGGCAGGTGCGGATGGGAGGCACCCGGCGACGCCGCGTAGTCGGCGTGACCGGAGAAGAGGTGCGTGAAGGTCTCGATGCACCAGCGGAAGACGATCGAGCCCAGTCCGGCTCCGGCGCCGACCGCGACCGCCAGCGCCATCAGCCCCCAGGGAGCGGTACGCAGCCCGGTGGGCCGTCCCGGGAGCCCTCCGGCCCCCTCGGCAGGGCGGCCGGTCCGTTCGCTGTGCCGGATCACCTGGGTGGTCCCCATCTCTTCCCCTTCCTTACTTTTGCATTGTGCAAAGTATGACAGGGTCCGGCCCCGGCCGGCGCCCGCGTCCGAGACGTGGGACCGACAAGCCATTTTGCACTGTGCAAATATGGGTAGTGGAGATGTCGTGAACAGAGCCCGACCGAGAGAGGTGGACCATGCACTCACACGTTCGTCGCGCGTACTCCTTCGCCTGCCTGGACTGCGGTAACGGCTGGGAGGGCGACTACGACATCGACGTGACGGTGGACGAGCACGCCCGGATCTCCGCCGTCTACGAGGTCGAGGGCCGGCGGGTCCCGTCCCCCCTGATGTCCCCGAGCTGCCCGGAGTGCGAGAGCCGGAAGATCCGCATCATGCGTCCGGGCCGCGTCTCCTCCGCCCGCCTCCACGAGACGTGAGCGGAGCACCGGCGCGCATCCGGGGCCGGGGGTCCGGCAGGACGTGAACGGGTCCGTGCCCGGAACGCGGCGGCCCGGGGAAGCCGTGGGACACCCGGCGCCGAGCGGGCAACCGACCGGCGGGACGGCGTACCCCGACCGCGCTCCGCCCGCCGCCCGGCCGCGGCGGAGCCCGACACCCCTTCCCGCCCCGCACCCCCGCCGCGGTGCCGCGGCGCGACCGTCCGGGTCGCGCCGGCCCCGGAACCGCCCACCGACACCGAACACGCCCCACGACCGCCGCACACGCCGCACCCGTGGCACGTCACACGGAGGGCTCGGTGCGAGCGGACCGCGGAGCACACCGCCGGAACCGGCCGACCGCACCTTCCGCGCGGCGGACACCCCGGCGGGTCGCGCCGGGCGGAGCGCGTCCGGGGCGACGGCCCGCCGCCCCGGCGGCGACGCCCGCACAGGCACCCGAGCACCGGCCCGGCGCGGGCCGGGTGCCGGAGGATCGCCGCACCCGCCCGCCGGGAACCCACGGGCAGTCCGTCGCCGGCCACCGGTCCGCGCGGGCACGGCCGGGCCGGACGCGGGCCGCGGATCGGCGGACCAGCCGCCGCCGGGCCGTCGCGAACGGTTCGCCGGGCCCGTGGGAACGTCGGCGCCCGGCAGCGCGCACGCCGCCCGCGCCGCGCACCCACGTGATGCACACCACATGGCAGAGTGCAATTTTTGCCCAGGGCAATGATGAAACAGCCGTACTGTTCCGTACCTCCTGACGTAAGGAACAGCTCGCGCCTGGAGGCAGCATGCCCATCTCCCGCAATTGGCTCGGAACCGCCTTCGTGGGCGGCGCGCTCGCCCTGACGCTCACCGCTCTCGCCTACCCGGCGATGCTCGGCGTGCAGAACGCCTCGACCAACACGTCGCGGATCATCTCCAACACCACCTTCGGGCCGCTGACCGAGGCCGACCGGGACTTCGTGGTCAAGGTCCGTTCGGCCGGGCTCTGGGAGTACCCGCTCGGCGAGATCGCGATGAAGCGGGGCACCACGCCGGCGATGCGGGAGGCGGGCGAGCACCTGGTCGTCGGGCACGCGGGGCTGGACGAGTTGTGCCGGAAGATCGCCCCCGAGCTGAACATCACGCTGCCCAACCAGGCGACCCCGCAGCAGCAGCAGTTCGTGGTGACCGCCGACTCCAAGAAGGGCAAGGAGTTCGACTCCACCGCGGTCAACATCATGCGCGTGACCCACGGGCAGATCTTCCCGGCCATCGCCAAGATCCGTGCGACCACGGAGAACACCCTGGTGCGCCAGCTGGCCGACCTCGCCAACGACACCGTGCTCGACCACATCACCGTGCTGGAGAAGACCGGCCTGGTCAACTTCGACCAGGTCAACTTCCAGCAGACGACGCCGCCCAAGCTCCCCCAGGGCCAGGTCACCCCGCCGCCGCCGCAGCCCGGGTCCCCGGTCCTCGTGCTCAAGGCGCGCCCGGACCTGGACGTCCACACGGCGGCCCCGACGGCCACCCCCTCCCCCGCCTCGGCCCCGACGGTCGGCTGATCAGCCGCTCTCCGCGCCGCCGTCCTGCGGAGGGTCCGCCGGGCCGCGTCCGCCCGGCGGCGCGGGGACGACGTGGGTGAGGCGGTAGGACCGTACGACGGCCACCACGCACCCGGTGACCAGGGCCGCCGCCAGCGCACCGACGCCGATCAGCGGCTCCGCCACCGATCCCTCCGCGACACCGCGGGGCGGCACCCGCCCCTTCGGGTCGTAGACCACGGGGAGCGCGTCCCCCGGCCGGGTGGCGCGGTCGCAGCCGCGCCAGATGCGCACCGTGAGCGGCACACCGTCCTCGTCCGCCACCGAGCAGAGACGGCGGTCCCGGCCGGCGTACGCGCCGTGGTCGACGTCCGTGACCACGACGGACCGCAGGCGCCCCCGGTCGGCGAGCACCACGCCCGCCGCGGCCTGCGGGGCGTGCAGCGCCAGGCACATGCCGAGCAGGGCGACGATCCCGATCAGGGCCCGCCCCGCGCGCACGAGGGCCAGGTACAGCGCGAGCGCCCCGGCGGCCACCAGGCCCCCCTCGCCGTCGGCCAGCGGGGGCAGCCCGGACCAGGCGCCGACGGCTCCCGCGCCGATGATCGCCGCGACGCCGAGGAGCCCGGCGAGCAGGCCCTCGCCGACCAGCCACCAGGGCGGCAGCCCGACGAACTCCGCCGGACCCCACACCACGGACCGCACGTGGGCCATCAGGGTCGGCTCCGACGCCCGGGACACGGCGCGGCGGCGCGGTCGGCGCATGCCCGGTCCCCCCTGTGCTGCTCGTCGTCGTTCGTGAAGGGGCCGATCAGGCCGCCGGGCCGGGGCTTCGCCCCGCACCGGCGCCGCCGGGTCGCCCGGCGGCGCTGCCGGACTCCGGCAGCCGGGATCGCCCGAAGTCGTTCTGTTGCATTATGCAAAACGGTGCCGCGGCGGTGCCGTCCGGCCGTCCCGGCGGCGGGGAGGTTCAGGAGCCCTGCGAGACCTGGGGCTCGGTCGCCCAGCCGAGCGGATGCGGCTCCGGGGTGTCCGCGGCGGGCGCCGGAGGCTCGCCGCCCGCCTCGTTGAAGGCGCCGAGCGCACCGACCAGGGCGGCCCGCTGCTGCGGGGCCAGCCGCTCGACGATGGCCGCGATCTCGACCCGGCGCCGGGCGGTGACGTCGCCGACGGTCCGCCGGCCCTCGTCCGTGAGCCGCAGCAGGGTCTCGCGCCGGTTCTCGGGGTTGGTCTGGCGGTCGGCCAGCCCCGCGGCGATGAGCCGGTCCACCATCCGCATGGCGGTGGAGGGCGCGACCTGGAGCAGTTCGGCCAGCGCCACCAGCTTGGTGGCGCCGCGGGTGGACAGCACCACCAGCATGCGGAACTGCGGCAGGGTGACGCGGTCCTCGACCTCGGCCAGGGAGCGGGCGGACACCGCCACCAGCAGGCGCGAGGCGGTCAGGACCGCCCTCGTCACGGCATCTACGTCGTCCATCGTCCCGGCTGGGGTCTCGTGCTCCGGCATAGGTCCTTTCTACCGTGCCGGACCCGCCAACCCCTCACTCGATGGGGACAGATTTACCTTCGCCGTGGTCGTGGTACCTCAGCAGGAGCATCGCGGCGTCGTCGTGCGGCGGCCCCTGGGTGTGCCGCACCAGGTCCTCGCGCAGGGCGCCCAGGGCGCTCCGCGCGTCCGGGTCCTTGAGCAGGTGCGCCCGGTCGCCGAGCGGATAGAAGACGTCGTCCGCGTCGCGCGCCTCGGTGACCCCGTCGGTGAACAGCAGCAGCTGCTCCCCGGGAGCGAAGGGCACCCGGTGCGGCAGCGGCCCCTCGCCCCCGTGCGCCCCCAGCCCCAGCGGAAGGGCGTAGGAGGGAGGCTGCGGGAAGTCCACGCTCCCGTCCTGCCGGACGAGCATGGGGGCGGGATGCCCGTAGTTGAGGAGGACGGCCTGCCGGTCCGAGCCGATCTCGGCGAGCACGGCGGTGACGAACTTCTCGCCCTCCAGCTCGCGCGCGACACTGCGCTCCAGCCGCTCGCCGAGACCGACCAGGCTCGCCTCGTCGTGCGCCGCCTCGCGGAACGCGCCGAGCACGACCGCCGCCGTCTCCACGGCGGCGAGCCCCTTGCCCTGCACGTCGCCGACGATCACCCGCACGCCCTGGGGGACGCGACCACCTCGTACAGATCCCCGCCGATGCGCGCCTCGGCCACCGCGGAGGTGTAGGACACCGCCGTCTGGAGGGGTCCGGCCGTCTGCGGCACCGGGCGCAGCAGCACCCGCTGCGCCACCTCCGCGATCGACCGCACGCTGGCCAGTTCGGCCTCGCGGCGCCCGCGCATCACGGCGGCCGCGATGCCCGCGCAGGTGACGCCGGCCACCGAGATCATCGCGGTGAAGCCGCGCCTCTCCTCGAACAGCCCGTCGTACAGGCCGAGCGTCACGCACAGGACGAGGGCGACGGCGCCGATCAGCGCCGTCCGCCGCCAGCTGCCGACGAGTCCGGCGAAGGCCGGTCCGAGCGACACCAGCGGCAGGAAGCCCACGCCGGGGCCCGCGACGATGTCGGCTGCCGCGACCACGGCCATCGCCGCGATCGGCATCCACGACAGCCCCGTGAAGCTGGGTGTCGGCGTGCTCTCGGTCATGACGGTCTCCATCGGTGTCGCGACGATCGAGAGCCGCCCTCCACGGTTGCGGCAGAAGCCCCCTCGTTTAGACTATGCAAAGGTTTATCCGGCGAAGCGACTCTCGGCCCGACCCTTTACCCAATCGAGGCCGGGATCAGACATTCCCTTCGGGAGGGGCGACGATGCCGCAGGTCCCCGGGCGACCGCCGCCGCCCACCGGATGGCGCCGCCGGCTCGCACGGCTGCCCGTGTTCCTCTTCCGCGTGGGACTCGGGCCGCTGTTCGGGCGGCGGCTGCTGGTACTGCACCACCGGGGGCGGGTCACCGGGCTCGACCGCCGGGTGGCACTGGAGGTCGTCGCCCGCGGGCGCCATCCCGTCCACTGGATCGTGGCCTCGGGCTTCGGACCGCGATCGGACTGGTACCGCAACCTGCTCGCCGAGCCGAAGACGGTCATCCAGTTCGGCAACCGCCACCACGCCGTGACCGCCCGCTTCCTCGAACCGGAGGAAGGCGCGCTCGTCATGGCCGACTACGGGCGGCGCCATCCGCGGGCCGCCCGCCGGATCTGCGCGTTCCTGCGCCTGCCGGCGGACGGCGACCGGGCCTCGCTGCTGGCGGCGGGCCGGGCCGTCCCGTTCGTCCGGCTCGACGACGCCGGCCCGCCCCGCCCGTGACCGGGCGGGGCCCCGGCGGCACCGAACGTCACCGTCGCCGCGCTCCGGGGACGCAAAGGGGCCCCAAGCCCTGGCGATCTCATTTTGCATTGTGCAATGATCTGTAGTGGGGGCCGATCCGGCGACCGGCAGCCGCTCGGCGCCCAGGAGTGACGACGGCACAGTGTCCGGCACGAGCACAAGCGCCGGTCGTCGGCAGGCCCCCACCAGCGGACTGCCGGCCTCCCGCACGCGACGCGGGCCCGGCCGTGCCGGGCCGCGGGATTGTGCGGCGACGGGGGCCGGCACACCGGGCCGGAACAAGAACGACGGGACAGGGAAAGTGAGCGCAGTGGCAGATCGCGCGCCCGGCGAGGACGGACGGCCGGACGAGGAGGCAGCCGCCGCCTCCGCCCTCGACGAACTCTGGCAGCGGTTCCTCCACGACCACGAGGGCGCCATCCGGGCCACCGCGCCGCGGGAACCCTCCGCGGCCGAGCGCACGGCGCCGGCCCCGCGTCCCGCCCGCGCCGCGGGCGACGCCGCCCCGGTGCCGCCGTCCCCGGTGTCCGTCGGCGACCTGTGGTACCCCGCCGAGCCGCGCCCGCGCCGGGCCTGGCGGGACCTGGACGGCGTGGCGCGACGGCGCCGTGTCGGGCGGGCCCTGGGGACCGCCGCCGCGACGATCGTGCTCGTCGGCGCCGTCACGACCTGGCCGGTCGCCTCCGGCGGCCCCGCCGGCCGTGCCGGGGACACCGGCACCCAGCAGTCCGAGGACGCGCCCGAGGCGCTGCCCACGGCCACCGCCCTGCCGTCCGCCCCGGCGTCCGCGGCCACGGCCGCGCCCGTCGCGCGGCTGGGCTGAGGAACCGGGGGCGACGGGGTGCGCACGCGGGGCACGGCGGACGCGCGGGACCGCGCGGAGGGATGCGTCCACCGGTGAACGAGGCGAACGACCGCGCGGCCTCGGCCGGCGGGGACGGCGAGGCGTCCCTCGTCCTGGAGACGTCGCTGGCGCTGGACGGCGAGTCCCGCACCGCGCAGGCACGCCGACTGGCCGTGGGCTTCCTGACCCGGGCCGGCGAGGACCACGGGATCGCACTGTCGGCCGTCACGGTGGAGAACGCCCAGCTGATCGTCAGCGAACTGGTCACCAACGCCCGCAAGTACGCGCCGGGTCCGGCCCTGCTGCGGCTGCGGATCACCCTCGACGTGCTGCGGGTCGAACTCTGGGACAGCAATCCCCTCCCGCCCACGGTCAGGGCTCCCGACCCCGGGCGGGTGGGCCAGCACGGCCTGGA
The DNA here is from genome assembly GCF_043199735.1 of Streptomyces sp. NPDC048566. Lineage (NCBI taxonomy): Bacteria > Bacillati > Actinomycetota > Actinomycetes > Kitasatosporales > Streptomycetaceae > Streptomyces > Streptomyces sp. NPDC048566. The sequence continues at coordinate 139,702 of NZ_JBICWL010000007.1, read as the reverse complement.
GATCGTCGCCGCGCTGGCCCGCACCGTCACCGTCGAGCGGACCCCCCTCGGCAAGCGGGTCGTCGCCGACATCGCCCTCCACGCGGCCGGCCCGTGACCGCGGCGCGGCCGGCCGCGCCGCGGCGCCCGTATCAGGCCAGGGCGAAGTAGCGCAGCCACACGTATCCGAGGGAGATCACCACCGTCACGGCCGTCACGACGAGGCCGTACTTGGTGAACTGCCAGAAGGTGATGGGCTGGCGGTTGCGCTCCGCGATGCCGAGGACGACCACGTTCGCCGAGGCGCCGATGGCCGTGGCGTTGCCGCCCAGGTCGGCGCCGAGGGCCAGCGCCCACCACATCACGTGGTCGCTGCCGCCGCCCATGGTGTGGACGAGGTCGCTGGTGATCGGCGCCATGGTGGCCACGTAGGGGATGTTGTCGACGACTCCGGACAGGACCGCCGAGGCGCCGAGCAGCGTCAGGGAACCGCCCAGCTCGTTGGTGCCGATGACGTCCGCCAGCGCGCGGGAGACCTCGTCGATGACCCCGGTGTCGATGAGGCCGCCGATCATGATGAACAGGCCCGCGAAGAACGCGAGCGTGGGCCACTCGACCTCGGAGAGGACCTCGCCCGTCTGGGCCGTCGAGATCGCGATGAGCAGGCCCGCGCCGAGCAGCGCGACGATGCTGGGCTCGTAGTGCAGCACCGGGTGCAGCACGAAACCGGCCACGACCAGGGCCAGCACGATCAGGCCCTGGACCAGCAGCCGGGGGTCCCTGATGGCCTCCCGCTCCTCCAGCGCCATCACCTCGGCGGCCCGCTCCTCGTCGTAGACGAAGGCGCTGCGGAACATCACCCGGCACAACGCGATCAGGACGACCACGAGCACCGCGGCCAGCGGGGCGAGGTGGACCAGGAAGTCGTTGAAGGTCAGGCCCGCCCGGCTGGCGATGATGATGTTGGGCGGGTCACCGACGAGGGTCGCGGTCCCGCCGACGTTGGAGGCGAAGACCTCGGCGATCAGGAACGGGGCGGCGGGGAGCGCCAGGCGCTCGCAGACCAGCAGCGTCACCGGGGCGATCAGCAGCACCGTGGTGACGTTGTCGAGCAGCGCGGAGGCCACGGCCGTGATGACGATGAGCATGGTCATCACCCGGAAGGGGCGGGCTCTGGCCCGTTTCACCGACCAGATGGCCAGGTACTCGAACATGCCGGTCTTCTTGAGAACGCCGACGATCATCATCATGCCCATGAGCAGGAAGATGACGTTCCAGTCGACCCCGGAGTCCTCGGAGTAGAACGCCGAGACGTCGTCGGTCGCCCCGATCGCCAGCATCAGGCCCGCGCCGCCCAGGGCCACGGCGACGCGGTGGATCTTCTCGCTGATGATCAGGGCGTACGCGCCGACGAATACGACGATCGCCGCCCAGCTGTGCCAGTCGTTCACGGTGCTCCAGTTCCTCCGGTGGGTGTCAGGGTCGTGCCGCCGGCCTCGTCGCCGTCCGGGATGCCCACCAGCTCGTCGACGTCGAAGGCCCTGGCGATCGGTACGTCGGTCGAGCTGTGCGCGATGATCGAGAACGCGATGCACACCGCGATCAGGGTGAACGCCTGCTCGGCGTGCGGGATGCCCGACTGCAGCACCAGCAGCCCGTAGACCACGGACGCGAAGCCCTTCGGGCCGAACCACGCCGCCACCAGCCGCTCCTTGCGGGGGATGGTCGTGCCGACCAGCGAGATCAGCAGCGACGCCGGGCGGATCAGCACGATGGCCAGGATCACCGCGACGTACCCGCCCCACGACAGGTCGCCGAACAGCCCCGGGGTCAGCAGCGCCCCGAAGACCAGCAGGGCGGCGAACTTCGCCAGCTCCGCGAGCGCCTCGCCGAGCGGCTCGAAGGACGAACCGGCCTCCGGGGAGACGTGCGCGAGCACGGCACCCGCGGAGAACGCCGCCAGGTAGGGGTTGGCGTGGGTGAGGTGGCAGGTCGCGTACAGGATGATCCCGGTCGCCAGCGGCAGCAGGGGCTGGAGCTTCGGCTCGGCGCCGAGCAGCGGGAGCCGTACCAGGCCGTTGACCAGCAGCGGGAGCACGATGCCGAAGACCAGGCCGAGGAGCAGCTCCAGACCGATCCTGCCCGGCGACGCCTCGATCGTGCCGGCCGTCGGCCCGGCCGCCGCGATCAGGATCAGGACGACGGGCAGGGCGAGGCCGTCGTTGACCCCGCTCTCCACGTTCAGCAGTTGCCGGAGTTTGGCGGGCACCTCCCGGCGTCCGACGATCGCCGAGGCGAACACCGGGTCGGTCGGCGCGAGCACGGCGCCCACCAGGAAGGACGTTGTCCAGTCCAGGCCCACCAGGTAGTGGGTGACCAGGGCCATGAAGGCGAAGGCGAGCGGCATGCCGAGCCCGAGGGCGCGCACCGGGTTGCGCCAGTTGGCGCGCAGGGTGGGCAGGGAGACGTGCATGCCGTCGGTGAACAGCACCGCGAAGAGGGCGAGATCCGCCGTCACGGAGACGATCTCGCTGCCCGGTGTGATGTGGATGAGGCCGAGGAAACCGTCGCTCACCAGCGCGCCGCCGACGAGGAAGAGGAAGGAGGTGGACAGCACCGTCCGTGCCGCCAGGCCCGACAGCGACACCGCCACCAGCAGTGCCACGCCGAACACCATCACCAGGACCATGCCGAACACCTCGATCGGAAGAGAGAGTCATCCCCTGCTCGCCGACCAGGCTTCCCGGCACACCGCTGGGAACCCTACCGGGTCGTGACGCGTCTTCGACAGGCTGCCGGCGGGCACCCCGAGCGGGCGGGGATTGCCGGTTCCCGGCAACGGGTGAGGCGCCTGCCGGACCGTACCGCCCTCCCGGCCGCCGCGCCGGGCGGCTGGTGGGAGTGTCGCGGGGCGGCGGCGCGGGCCACCGGGCGCCGGCGTGCGGCCGGGCCCGCTGTTCCGGCTCCGCACCCGCCCCCCGTCCCCGGACCGGGCGCCCGGTCCGCCGGCCCGGCGGACCGGGGACACACCGCCTCGGTCCCGCAGGCGCGTCCCGGCGGCCTCGGTGGCCTCAGTGGCCGGCGAACTCGCCGCTGAGCTTCCGGTGCAGATCGGCGCTCGGATCGTTCAGGCCGGTGATCTCGACGCTCTTCCCGCGCTGCCGGTACTTCGTCTCGACGGCGTCGAGGGCGGCGACGGAGGAGGCGTCCCAGACGTGGGCGGCGCTCAGGTCGATGACGACCCGGTCCGGATCGCCCGCGTAGTCGAACCGGCCGACCAGTTCGTTGGACGAGGCGAAGAAGAGCTCCCCGCTCACGGAGTAGACGACCGTCGTGCCGTCGGGGTCGCAGACCGCCGTCACGTCGGCGAGCCGGGCCACCCGCCGCGCGAAGACGACCATGGCCGTGACGGAGCCGACGACGACGCCGATCGCGAGGTTGCTGGTGGCGACCACGACGACGACCGTGACGAGCATGACGGCGATCTCGCCGGCCGGCATCCGCCGGAGCGTCCTCGGCGCGATGGAGTGCCAGTCGAAGGTGGCGAAGGACACCATCACCATGACGGCGACCAGCGCGGCCATCGGGATGTCGGAGACGACCGGGCCGAAGACGATGCACAGCACCATCAGGAACGAGCCGGCGAGGAACGTGGACAGCCGGGTGCGGGCCCCGGACACCCGAACGTTGATCATGGTCTGGCCGATCATGGCGCAGCCGCCCATGCCGCCGAAGAGGCCGGTGACGATGTTGGCGATGCCCTGGCCGACGGACTCGCGGGTCTTGGAGGAGCGCGTGTCGGTGATCTCGTCGACCAGCTTGGCCGTCATCAGCGACTCCATCAGGCCGACCAGCGCCATGGCCAGCGCGTAGGGCGCGACGGTGGTCAGGGTGTCGATCGTGAACGGCACGTCCGGCAGGCCCGGCACGGGAAGCGAGGACGGCAGTTCGCCCTTGTCGCCGACGGTCGGGACCGCGATGGCCGCGGCCACGGTGATGACGGTGAGGACGACGATCGACACGAGCGGGGCCGGGACCACCTTGGTGACACGCGGGAAGAGCACCATCAGGGCGAGGCCGCCGGCGATCAGCGGGTAGACCGGCCACGGGACGTCGTGCATCTCGGGGACCTGGGCGACGAAGATCAGGATGGCGAGGGCGTTGACGAAGCCGACCATCACACTGCGGGGCACGAACCGCATCAGCTTCGCGACACCGAGGGCGCCGAGGGCGATCTGGATGACCCCGGCCAGGATGACGGCGGCGACCAGGTAGCCGAATCCGTGCTCGCGGTTCAGCGGTGCGATGACCAGGGCCACGGCTCCGGTCGCGGCGGAGATCATGGCCCGCCGGCCGCCGACGACGGAGATCGTGACGGCCATGGTGAAGGAGGCGAACAGGCCGATCGCGGGATCGACGCCGGCGATGATCGAGAAGGAGATCGCCTCGGGGATCAGCGCGAGGGCGACCACCAGGCCCGCGAGGACCTCGGTGCGCCAGACCTTGGGGTCGGACAGCCAGTCCGGCTTCAGGCCGCGCAGCCGGGCGGCGGGGGAGACAGCGGTAGCAGCGGAGGACAAGGGATCAGGAACCTGTCGTCGGGCACGCCCATGCGTCGGCGGGAGGGGTGCGAGAGGGTGCGGCGGGAGCGGTCCGGCGCCCGCGGGCGGCTCCGCGAGCGGAGCCGGGCGACGGCCGAGGGACCGGACGGAGCCCGTGCGGCGGCGCCGGGGTCATGTCCGGGAGCGGTGTGTCAGGGCGGGCAGGCTGCGGCGCCGGGCGTCACGGGCTCGCGCACGCTGGTCTCCTGCGAGAATCGGGTCTTCGCCGGGGGCGGCGTCGGCCCCGGCGCGGCACGGTCGGGCGGCTTCACGCCGCACCGCCGACCGCAACTCTACCCTAACGTTAGGGTAGAGATCGGTGACGCCCGCCCGGGGCGGGCTCCGGCGCGGGCGAGAGAGGTCGGAGGACCGCAGGCGTGGACGGCAGGCACATGCAGATCGGCGAGGTGGCCACGCGGACCGAGCTGTCCCTGCGCACCATCCGGCACTACGAGGAGACCGGCCTGGTCGTCCCCTCGGCCCGCTCCCGGGGCGGCTTCCGCCTCTACACCGAGAGCGACGTCGCCCGCCTCATGGTCATCCGGCGGATGAAGCCCCTCGGCTTCACCCTGGAGCAGATGCGGGAACTGCTCGACGTCGTCGGCCGTCTCGACGCGGGCGCCGACCCCGCGTCCGCCGAGGGCCGGGCCCTGCTGGCGCGGGTGCGGGCCTACGAGCGCGAGGCGACCGAGCAGGTCGAGAAACTGCGGGTCCAGCTGGCCCGCGCGGAGGACTTCGCGGCCACCCTGCGCGGGCGTCTGCCGGACGCCGGCTCCGCCTGACCGGCGGTCAGGCCGAGCCGGCGGCGAGGAGCCGCTCCAGCAGGTGCGAGGCGGTGATGACGCCGAGGAGCAGCGGGTCCGCCTTGTCCTTGTCGACCACGGCCACCAGCGGGCTGCGGGCCTGCGCCATCTGCGCGGCGATCTCCAGCGCGGTGTCGTCCGGGGCCGCGACGACGGGCGGCGGGATGGTCTTCGACAGGCAGTCCCGCACCTTGCGGCCCGCCAGGGCCGCGCACAGCCGGTCGGCGTGGCGCTCGTCGATGACCGCGGCCAGGGTCGGGTCCTCGATCACGTACCCCGGCACCAGGATCTTGATCATCTGCGAGGCGGGGAGGATCGCCCTCGGGGCACCCCGCTCGTCGAGTACCAGCAGGGCGGGGAGCCGGTGTTCGGCCATGAGGCGGGCGGCGTCGAGGGCGTCGCTCTCCAGGTCGACCGTCTCGTAGCGCTCCGCCAAGTCACGTGCACGCACGCCCTGCTCCCGTCTCGATCCCCGCAGCACCCACGGGCCCCGCGCCGGTGCGGCGTTCGGCCCGGACCATCTGGTCGCACGAGCACGATACAACCAGCCGGCGCGGGGCGTCCGGGCCGGCCGGCCGTCCCCGCTCCCCCGGGCGGTGCCCGGTGCGCACGCGACACGGTCCCCCTCGGCGGTGCCCCGCGCACACGCCGCCGCGGAGGGGGCGGCCGCCGTGCGGCGCGCTCGCTCCGGCGGTGCGCAGCCGCGCCGGCGGACGGGCCGTCACGAGGTCACCCGCCGCACGGCGTGCCGGGCTCCGGTGTCGGCGGCCGGGCGGCGGGGGTCGGCGACGCGGGTGATGGCCGACTCGACGGCGGCGACCCGGTCGGCCAGCAGCCCGAGGGCCGCGACCGCCCGGACCAGCGGGTCCTCGCCGGGGCCGCCGAGCGTGCGGGTCCTGACGTGGGCCGCTCGCACCTCGGCCCAGCGGGCGGACTGCTCGGCCGTGAGGGTGCCGCGCAGTTCGGCGAGTTTCAGGAGGTTGGCCTCGGCGCCGGTGGTCAGGGTCTGGGCCTCGGCGGCGTAGTGGTCGTCGATGACGGCGGACAACTCCGCCTCGTTCATGACGGGCTGGACCCGCTGGACGATCTTGTTCATGTTGCGGTAGGAGCCCTGGAGCCGGAACGGCGGCTCGGTGCGGGCGTCGTCGGACCGGGCGGCGGAGGCGATGTAGGCGGCGTTCACGGCGAGGACCGTCTCGCGGACGGTGAGGACGTGGCGCAGCACGGCGACGACGCGCTCCGTCTCCGCGGGGGCGTAGGGGTGGTCGAGCCGGTCGGCGTGGGCGGTCGGGTCGCCGGCGGCCAGGCGGAGGAACAGGTCGAGGTCGGCGTGCCCGCGGCCGGCCAGCGGGGCCAGGACGGGGTGGGCGGTCAGGGCGTTCTCGACGAAACTCAGCGCGAACGCCTCGTCCTTGCCCGTCAGGACCTCTCCGAGGTTGCGGACGTCGGCGCGGTTGGCGAGCATGTCGGGCACGCGGAAGCGGCTGCCGGACTCGGTGTAGGGATTGCCGGCCATGCACACCGCGAAGCGCTTGCCCCGCAGGTCGTAGGTGTGGGCCGCGCCGTCGCGGACGCCGTCCACGCGGCGGGTGGTGTCGCACAGCGGGATGAACTTCTGGAGCAGCTCCGGCGAGGTGTGCTGGATGTCGTCGAGGTACAGCAGGGTGTTGCTGCCCGCCGCGAGAGCGAAGTTGATCTTCTCGACCTCGTGGCGTGCGGTGGCGTTCGGCGCCTCGGCCGGGTCGAGCGAGGTGACCGCGTGGCCGAGCGCCGGGCCGCTGATCTTGACGAACAGCAGGCCGAGGCGGTGGGCGACGTATTCCACGAGGGTCGTCTTGCCGTAGCCCGGCGGGGACACCAGCAGCAGGAGGCCGCCGGTGTCGGTGGTCCGTGTCTCGTCCGCCGTGCCGAGCTGCCGGGCGAGGCTGTCGCCGATCAGCGGGAGGTACACCTCGTCGACGAGCCGGCCGCGGACGAAGGACGCCATGGGGCGGGGGGTGTGGTCGTCCAGGCGCAGCCGGGAGCGTTCGGCGGCCACCAGGGCGGTGCGCAGGCGCACGTGGGCGCGGAAGGCCGGGACCTCCTGCTCGCGGAACCTCTTCGTCCGGGCGAGGAACTCGTCGAGGCGCAGCGGCAGACGCCCGCCGGTGACACGCGGATGCGAGCCGAGCAGGTTCTCCGCGGTGGTCGTCAGCGGGGCGTCCGCGGCGTAGCGGGGCAGCGAGGGGCAGAGTTCGGCGGCCACGGCCTCGGCGAGGTCTCCGGGGTCGGCGCCGGTGGCACGGACGTACGCGGCCAGCCACGCCTCGACCACCTGGCGCCGCGCGGCGAGGCCGTCGAGCCGGTCGAGGTCGTCGTCGTACGCGGAGGTGCCCGTGGTGTCGCGGAACGCGTCGAGCAGGGCCCGGGCCCCGGCGCTGAGCGCGAAGCCGTCCGGTCCCCCGGCCAGTTCCTCCACGAGGTAGGCCGCGGCGGCCGACGCGGTGCTCGTGTCGGGTGCCGGCTCGGACCAGCCGGTGAGGGAGTCCGCGAGCTCGCGTTCCAGTGCGGCGATGGCGGGCGTCGGGCCGAAGGCGTCCCGGGCCCGGGCGAGGGACAGGGCGCGGCGGTGCCAGTCGGCCCGTGCGTCGGCCGGGACGCCGTGCGCCCAGAACAGCACCGCGAGCGCGCGGGCCGCCGGCTCGTGCAGCAGCGCCCCGGCCCGCCGGTGGAGCGGAAGCAGCGCGGTGAGGATCACCGTCGCGTCGTGGTCGTGCACGCCGCGTTCGTGGCCCTCGTCGTACGCCTCCTCGGCGGCCGTGCGGACCAGGGCCGCCAGGTCCGCCTCGGCGAGCGCCTCGGGGCCGTGCTCGGCCAGCAGCCGGGCGGCGAGGTGCTCGGCGCGGTAGACCTCGGGGGACTCGGAGGGCAGGTGCCGGTCCCCGTACGCCCCGGAGGCGGCGAACTCCGGGTCCCTGACGGGTGCTCGGTAGTCGGTGCCCGTGACGGCGAAGGCCGGGGCGCCGTCGTGCTGCACCAGGGTGAGCTCGTGCGGCCGGGTGTCGACGGTGAAGCGGTGGCGGCCCAGACGGAGGGTGCGGCCGTCGTCCGCGTAGAGGTCGGTCCGGTCGCGGAGGGTGCGCACGGCGTGCTGCCGGGCGGCCTTCAGGCGGCCGTCCAGTTCCTGTGCCCGGACGCCGTCGCCGAGGTCGCGCAGGTCGTCGGCGGTGCGCCGGACCTTGGCGACCATCGGGTCGGAGGCGAAGAACGCGGACACGGCGTCGGCGTCGGCGAGCGAGGCCGAGCGGCGGGCGACCGTCTCCAGGACGCGGGCGGCGGACGTGGCCAGCCGCTCGGCCCGGCGGGCGCGGTCGTCGGCGAGCGTCTGCCGGCGGGCGGCGAACACCTCGGTGATCTCGGTGCGCCGGTCGGCCAGTTCGGCCACGTGTGCGTCGGACTCGGAGAAGCGGCTCTCCAGGTTCTCCAGCCGCACCAGCAGGCCCGCGAGCTGCTCGTCGCACCGCTCGGGGGCGTCGCTCACGGCGAGCGCCGCGGTGACGGCCTGGCCCAGCAGGGCGAGGCCGGCGGTGAACTCCGCGCGGCCCTCCTGCTCGACGAGGGCGGCACGGCGCGCGTCGAGGACGGCGCGGGCGCGGTTGACGCCGCCCAGCGCCTCGGCCACCCGTTCCAGCACCCGGGTGCGGACCGTGGTGTCGGCCGTGTCGCTGCCGGCGGCCACCTCGGTCACCGTGCGCAGCCCGTCGGCCAGTTCGTCCAGTCGGGCGGTGAGGGGAGCGGCCTCGGCTACGGTGGCGATCGCCCCGGCGTCGGCGGTGAGCCGTCCGAGGAGCCTGTGATGTCCGGCGAAGGCGTCCTCGCCGGCCAGGAAGGTCACGGCGCGGCGGCCGAAGGCGTCGATGTCCGCCGCCACGCCCGCGGCCAGGTCGTCGATCCGGGCCGTGTCGCAGTGGCGCATCTCCTTGAGGGTGAGGATGTGCCCGTGCGCGTGCCGCAGTTCGGTCAGCCCGGTCACCCAGGCCGTCGCCTCGCGCGGGGCCTCGCCGCGCAGGCGGCGCAGCACCGCCGCGGCACGCTCCGCCGCCTCGTCGAACGCCTCCGCCGCCCGCCGGGTCGATGCGCGGACGGCCTCGAACTCGGCTGCCACCTGTTCGGCGGTGCCGCGCACCGCCTCCAGGGGGGAGAGCAGGTCGCCCGCCTCGTCGTCGCCGAGCCAGTGGTGGGCGTCGGCGACGCGGACGCAGTCGGCGCGGAGCGCCTCGTAGACCTCGGGCGTGGGGGTGGTGCCGGCGGCGGACCGGGAGACGGAGAGGCAGTCGGAGATCGCGCGGACGAGGTCGGCGTTGCCGATGCGGGCCAGCGGCCCCGATCCGGCGGGGGCGCCGGCGGCGAAGGCGTCGGCGACGTAGGGCGACCGCCACACCCGCACGGGGTGGACGCGGGCCGGCTCCTCGCCGCCGGTGCGCAGCACCGTGAGGGTGCCGTCGTCGAACAGCGCCGATCCGTGGCAGGTCAGCGGGGTGGCGACCTCCTTGCGGATCGTGTTGTAGGAGAGCAGCAGACCGCGGCCCCCGGCCCGTGCGTGGAAGACGTACAGCACGTCCTCGCCGTTCGGCGCGCGCACCTCGCGCTCGAACTCCAGGCCGCCGGTGTCCACGTCGTAGGTCTTGTGCGGCCCGGAGGCGAGGCAGTAGCCGCCGGGGAACACGATGCCCTGGTCGTCGGGCAGCCGCCTGCACGCCCGGCCGATGCCGTCGAGGCGGACGACGGAGCGGGTGAGGGTGTTGAACACCAGGTGGCGGTCGGCGTCCTCCTTGTAGGGGCGGATCCGCAGCAGGACCAGGGCGCCCACCCGGGCGTGCGCGATGTCGGCGTCGGCGAGCGCCTGGAGCGGCTCGTCGACCGGCTCGGAGTGGAGGGGCTCGCCGGTCCCGGTGTCGCCGTCGGCCCGGACGGTGAGCGTGCCCCCGACCGTGGAGACGAGGACCTCGCCGCGCACGCGGACGTGCGGACGGCTGCCGAGGACGTGGTCCTCGCGCGTCGCGGGAACCCACGCGACGTCGTGGGCGGGCGGGACGACGTGGTCGCGGTCCCCGCGCGCGTCCAGGAAGGACACCTGCCCGTCCGCTGCGAGCGCCCAGCGCAGCACCCGGATGTCGTCGGCCTTCTCTCCGGTCCGGAAGACCGCCAGCAGCCGGCCGTCGACGCGCCGCAGCCGCAGGAGGCGGGCCTGCCGGTAGTAGCGGTGGAGCGCCGCGAACTCCCCGACGAACGCCGGATCGTCCAGCAGGCCCGGCACCGTGTCCTCGGGCAGCGGTTCGAGGTCCTGGTCGTACAGGGCGAACACGTCGGCCACCGCCGTGTCGCGGGCGATGCCCGGCCCCGGGGTGCGGCCGAGGAGCAGGAAGGCGCCGACGGCGACGATGTCACCGGGCACGGCCGGGTGCTCGGTGCGCAGCCGCCCGGTGGTGGCCAGCTCCAGCCGGGAGGAGCCGAACTCCTCGGTGCGGCGGGCGTTGAGCGCCTCCGCGCGGCGGGCCAGTTCGGCGGCCTGCGCGGCGAGTCTGTCCCGCAGCACCTCGTAGGTGCCGGTGTCGACGGCGCCGTGCGCCGCGGTCCCGGGCGTCGTCCCGGGCGTGCGGCCGGTTGCCATGATGCGTGCGTCCCTTCGGAAGGTGGGAGCCGGAGCCGCCGTCCCCTGTGCGGCGGCTCCGGCGGTCGTGGGGCCGTCAGATCCTCGCGGCGCCGTCAAGCGCGCGCAGCGGGGTGTCGGCGATGCCGAGTTCGCCGGCCTGGTCGAGCAGCTTCTGCACGGGGCCGGCGAGCGAGCCCTCCGAGGACATGAGCTTCATCAGCAGCGCGGAGACCGTCAGGTTCTGCACGTCCGCCGTCGAGACCGAGCCGAGGACGCGGCTCAGGTCGTCGGTGAGGTTCGACGTGCCGTCCAGCCACGGCTTGGCCAGCGCCTGGGCGGTCTGCGAGTGCTCGACGAAGCCGTCGACGCCCTTGCCGAGCGCGATGGAGGACATCAGCCGGTCGAAGAAGACCGACTCGCCGCCGACGATGTCGATGTCGGCGTTCTCCAGGCCGGTGGCGAGCACGGTGGCCTGGGCCTCGGCGACCTGGCGCTGCGCGTCGAGCCCGGCGAGCCGGATCTCCTTCTCGGCCTGGAGGCGCAGCCGGTACTCCTCGTGCCCGCGCGAGGCGTCGTCGAGGGCGGCCATCGCGGCGGCCTTCTCGGTGAGACCGGCCGCCTCCGCCTTCAGCTTCTCGCCGATGGCCTTGGCCTCCGCGAGCGCCTTGGCCTGCGCGCCCTCGGCCTCGGCGCGGAGCCGGGTCTCGGTGGCGACGGCCTCGGCGCGGCCGGCCTTCTCGATGACCTCGGCCTCCCTGTCGCGGACCTGGACGGCGGCGAGCCCCTCGGCCGCCGTCTCGGCCTGGACGCCCTCGGCGATGCGCAGTCTGGCCTTCGCCTCCAGGTCGGCGGAGGTCAGCCGGGCCTCGGCGAGGGTGACCTGCTCGGCGGCGCGGTGGGTCGCCGCCTGCTCGGCGGCCTCCGCGGCCTTGATGTCCTTGACGAGCTGCTCCTGTGCCTCGGCCTCGGCGGCGATGACGACGGCCTGGCGGTCGCGTTCGGCCGCCTCCACGGCACGCAGCCGCCTGATGGACTCCTCCTGCTCGGCGACCGTGCGGTCCACGGCGACGCGCTCGCGGATGACCTCGGCGATGTCCCGCTTCTCCGCCTCCACCTCCTTCTCCGCGGCGATCCGGGTGAGTTCGGTCTCCCGCTCGCGGCCGATGACCTCCAGGAGCCGGTCCTTCTCGATGCGCTCGTTCTCGATGGCGATCACCCGCTCGCGGTTCTTCGCCGCGACGGCGACCTCACGGGCCTGGTTCTCCCGCTGCACGCCCAACTGCTCCTCGGTGCGCAGGAACGCGCCCTGGGCGCGCAGCCGCTCCTCCTCCACCACCCGGGCGGTCTCGGCCTCCTCGCGGGCGCGCACGGTGTCGATCTCGCGCCGCTGCTTGATCTCGGCGTCGGCCTGGCGGCGCTCCAGTTCGAGGATGGCCTCGCGCGCGTCGACGTCCTGCCGGGTGATCTCCTTCTGCTCGTTGCGCTGCGCCTCGTTGGTGCGGACGTGCTCGACCGCCGTCAGTTCGGTGATCTTGCGGATGCCCTGGGCGTCGAGGACGTTGGCGGGGTCCAGCTGGGTCAGCGGCGTCTGCTCCAGGTAGTCGATCGCCGCGTCCTCCAGGTGGTAGCCGTTCAGGTCGACGCCGATCAACTCGATGATCTGGTAACGGAGTTCCTCGCGCTTGGTGTACAGGTCGGTGAAGTCCATCTGCTTGCCGACGGTCTTCAGCGCCTCGGAGAACTTGGCGTGGAACAGTTCCTGGAGGGTGTCGCGGTCGCTGGCGCGCGCGGTGCCGACGGCCTGGGCGACCTTGATGACGTCCTGGACCGTCTTGTTGACCCGGACGAAGAAGGAGATCCGGATGTCCGCGCGGATGTTGTCCCGGCAGATGAGCCCCTCGCGGCCGGTGCGCGTGATCTCGATGGTCTTCACCGAGATGTCCATGACCTCGGCCTTGTGCAGCACCGGCAGCACGATCTGGCCGGTGAAGGTCACGTCGACCTTGCGGGTCCGGGAGACGATCAGCGCCTTGCCCTGCTCCACCTTGCGGAAGAGCCGGGAGCAGACGAGCAGCACGACGAGGACGGCGAACAGCAGGGCGGCGGCGAGCACGCCGATGGCAACCATGGCATAAGTCCTTGTGAGGTGGCGGGAGTCGAAGCGTGAGGGCGGGGGCCGGGGCCCCCGCGGTCGGACCGGGCGCGCCGGAACACCGGTCCGGGCGCGGCGGACCCGCCCGGCGGGCGGCGGTCCGGCGCGCGGGGACGCGGACGGGTGCGGCGGACGCGGCGGTCCGGGCGCCGTTAGGGGCGGCGGGCGCGTGCGGCGCGGCGGCACGTCGTCCGGGTCAGGGCAGCGCCGACGTGAGGCGGTGCCGCGGCCCGGCGCACCGCCGGGCGGCCCGCGGCGCCGGAAGCGGCGGCCGGGCGGGCGGCCGTACGCCGGCGGGCGCCGAGGCCGCCGCGACGGAGGGCGGAAGGCCGGACGATCCCCCGTACGTCGTCATCCGCGGCCCCCCTCCCCCGTTCACGGCACCTCGACGGCGCACTGCTCCCCTCCGGGTCCGGTGCCGGACACCGTCTGCCGGTGTCCGGCACCAGGACCTCCGCAGTGCTCCCCTGACGTCATGGTGCACGGCGGGAGCCCTCGCACGCATTGCCGATTCCCGGCAGCGTTCACTAAGGTCTGCATGCCGGTGCCCCGCCAAGAAGCCGTCATCGGCGCGTCAATGACACGGAGGACGACGTGACCGACCGGGAGAACCCGGAGCACTATCTGCACGGCTACGCCGAGATCCTGGCAGAGGTGTCCGCCACCGGTCGGCGCCTCACGCGCGAGGAGATCGAGTCGCGGCGCGCGCTGGGGGAACAGGCGGCCGACGCGGGCCACGGCCTGCGCGCGCTCGTCAGCGCCCACCTGACCGGGGCGCGGTCGTCCTGGCCGCACGCGCACGGCTCCAGCGAGACGGCCCTCGCCGCCGTGCAGCAGGTGATAGACGCCTTCGCGGAGGGCTACGAGCGGGCCCAGCGGCACGCGGTGCGTCAGGAGGAGGCCGCACGCCGCGAGTTCATCGACGACCTGCTCTACGGCCGCAGCGACCTGGGCCGGCTCGCCGAGCGCGCCGAGCGGTTCGGTCTGCGCCTCTCCCACGCCCACGCGGTCGCCGTCGCCCAGGGTCCGGTGGCCTACGACGAGGGCGACCCGGTGCCCCGGCAGGTGGAGCGCGCGCTGATCGGCCGGTTCGGCGACCGCGACATCCTGGTCACCACCAAGGACGGGCGGCTGCTGTGCATCGCACCGGGCCACCAGGACGACGTGCTCGCCTACTTCGCCAAGCAGGCGTACGCGGCGACCGACGGCGGCCGGGTCGCCATCGGCCGCCCGCAGCCGGGCCCCGGCGGGGTCGTCCAGTCCTACGAGGAGGGGCTGAACGCGCTGGAACTGGCCGAGCGCCTGGGCCTGGACGATCCGGTGCTGCGCGCCGCCGACCTGCTGGTCTACCCGGTCCTGACGCGCGACCGGCAGGCCATGGCCGACCTCGTGCTCGACGCCCTCGGCCCGCTGACCGGGGCCCGCGGCGGCGCCCAGGTGCTGCTGGACACCCTGACCGCCTATTTCGACAGCGGGTGCGTCGCGGCGGAGGCGGCCCGCCGTCTGACGCTGAGCGTGCGCGCCCTGACGTACCGTCTGGAGCGCATCCACAAGCTGACCGGCGCCAACCCCGCCGATCCCGCGCACCGTTACATGCTCCAGACGGCGGTGATCGGCGCCCGGCTGCTGGACTGGCCGGCCCGCCCCGTCTGACCCGGGCCTGCGGCGGCCCCGAGCGGGGGCGCCGCCGTGCCGGGCGCGCGGCGACCGCCCGCGGCGGCCTCAGGACGAGCCGGCGGTGCGGCTGCGACGCTCGATCAGGACGACGTCCCGCCAGACCCCGTGCAGCCGCCCGATGCGCTCCCGGGTGCCGACGACGCGGAAGCCGGCGGCGCGGTGCAGGGCGAGGCCGGCGGTGTTCTCCGGGAAGACGCCGGACTGGATCGTCCAGATTCCGGCCGCCTCGGTCGACGCGACGAGCCGGGCCAGCAGCGCGGCGCCGACACCCCGGCCGCGGGCCGCGGGGTGGACGTACACCGAGTGCTCGACGACACCCGCGTAGGCGCAGCGGTCGGAGACCGGCACGGCCGCCACCCAGCCCAGCACCCGGCCCGCGTCGTCGAGGGCCAGGTGCCGGTGTCCGGGCAGCCGGACGGCGTCGAAGTGCTCCCAGTCGGGAGCAGCGGTCTCGAAGGTGGCGTTCCCCTCGTCGATGCCGAGTCGGTAGATCGCCAGGACCTGGTCCGCGTGGGCCGCCGTCATGGGCGCGAGCCGCAGTGCGCCGGCCGGTGTCACGGCCGCGCCGCCGGGGCGATCTCCTCGATCAGGCCCCGGATGCGGCGCTCGATCCCGTCGCGGAGGGGACGGACCGTTGGACGGCCGGTCGTCTCGGGGAGCAGCCGGTAGTAGACCCAGGTGCCGCGCCGCTCGCAGTCGATGAGGCCCGCCTGCCGCAGCAGCTTGAGGTGATGCGAGATCGTCGGCTGCGACAGGTCGAAGGCCGGGGTCAGGTCGCAGACGCACACCTCCCCGCCCGCCTGCGAGGCGATCATCGACAGCAGGCGGAGCCTGACCGGATCGCCCAGCGCCTTGAAGACCCGGGCCAGTTCCGCGGCCTGCTCCTCGGCCGGCGGGGAGGCCGGCAGTCCCGGGCAGCAGCCCTCGGCCCCGGCGGGCCGCTCCCCCCGCACATTCCCTTGCTTCGACATTTTTCTATATTGACAGGCTTCTCTTCAGGGCGCAAGCTTGTATCGACAGACATCAATGCAACACGATGGGAGAACCGCCATGTCCCGCGCCCAACTCGCCCTCCGCGTCGGCGACCTCGAAGCGTCGGTCGCCTTCTACACGAAGCTCTTCGGCACCGAGCCCGCCAAGCGGCGCCCGGGCTACGCCAACTTCGCCGTCGCCGAGCCCCCGCTCAAGCTCGTGCTCATCGAGGGCGAGCCCGGCGAGGACACCCGTCTGGACCACCTCGGCGTCGAGGTGGGGTCCACGGAGGAGGTCTCGGCCGCCGCCGGCCGGCTCAAGGACGCGGGCCTGGCCACCTTCGAGGAGGACGACACGTCCTGCTGCTACGCCGTCCAGGACAAGGTCTGGGTCCACGGCCCCGGTCGGGAGCCCTGGGAGGTGTACGTCGTCAAGGCCGACGCCGACCGGCTCGCCCGGACTCCCGCCCCGGACGGGACCGTGTGCTGCGCCGGGCCGGACGCGGCCGGCGCGCCGTCCCCCGAAGCGGCCTCCGCCTGCTGCTGAGCGGCTCACGCCGCCCCCGGCCCGCCCCCGGCCCGCCACCGGCCCGCGCCGGGTGCGGGGCGGGTGCGGGGCGGGTGCGGGGCGGGTGCGGGGCGGGGCTCGCCGGGGGGCCGGCCGCGGCGGCCCCGCCCCCGGGCGAGTCCGCGCCCGAGGCCCCGAACCGTCCCGGGGCGCCGCTACTCGGCGCCCTTGCCGCCCTTGCCGGGTTCAGCGCGCTCGTCGGCCGGCTCGATCGTGACCGCGCGGTCGTCACCGTCGATCGCGTACGGGCCGGTCACCGGGTTCCGGGGCAGGACGTACCCCTCGGGGACGTCCGTCTCCTGGAGGTAGTAGGCGCCCGCGTCGAGGTCGTCGAACGTGCAGGTGCCGCGGGCGTCCGTGGCACACGCGGGGCCCGCCTTCGTGTCCGGATCGGTCCCCGCGGTCGGGAGCCCCGCGACGCCGTTGGTCTCCCGCCAGGGCTGGAAGACCGCGCCGGGCAGCCGCCGTCCGGTCTTGGCGTCGGTCTTGAGCACCACGAGCCGGCCGGGACCGGCGGGCAGATCAGTGGCGGCGGAGGTTCCCCGGCAGGCCGGCGGCGAGGGCGACCCGCGGGCCGGCCGGAGGCCGCTACGTGGGCGGGTGCACGGTCCGCCCTCGCCCCACCGCCGCCCCGCGCCTCGTCGGGACCCGGGCCGCGGGTGCCGTCGGGCCCGCGCGCCGTCCGCCCGCTCCACGGCCCTGCCGGCACGGTCGGGCCCGCGCGGGGCCCCGGGTTCCCTCCGTATCCGCCGCGTGCCCGCACGCAGGAACGGCGCCTTACCGAGCGGGAGTCCCGCCACCGCCCGGCCCGCGCGATCCGCGACGTTGCCGAAGTGGCAAGGGTCTTCGCGGTGGACGGTCGCCGCGCCGCATGATCGACGCGTACCCGCGTCCACCCGCGAACCGAGGGAAGACCCCATGCAGCCCGAGCCGTCCGCCGCACTCCGCCACCGCACCGTCGAGGCCCCCGCCGGGCGCCTGCACCTGGTCGAGCAGGGCACCGGCCCGCTGGTCCTGCTCGTGCACGGCTTCCCCGAGTCCTGGTACTCCTGGCGCCGCCAGCTCCCGGCCCTCGCCGCGGCCGGCTACCGGGCGGTGGCGCTCGACGTGCGCGGCTACGGCCGCTCCTCCAAGCCCGCGGAGACCGGTGCCTACCGGATGCTGGACCTGGTGGAGGACAACGTCGCCCTCGTGCACGCCCTCGGCGAGGAGAACGCGGTGGTCGTCGGCCACGACTGGGGCTCCGGCATCGCCGCCACCTCCGCCCTGCTCCACCCCGAGGTCTTCCGGGCCGTCGCCCTGCTGAGCGTCCCCTACGCGCCACCCGGCGGCCCCCGCCCCACCGACGTCCTCGGCCGGATCGGCGGCCCCGAGCAGGAGTTCTACGTCTCCTACTTCCAGGAGCCCGGCCGCGCCGAGAGGGAGATCGAGCCTGACGTGCGGGGCTGGCTCGCGGGCTTCTACGCCGCCCTGTCCGCCGACACGATGCCCGCCCAGGGCGAGCCCGACCCGCACTTCGTCGCCCGCGGCGGCCGGCTGCGCGACCGTTTCCCCACCGGCGTCCTCCCGGCCTGGCTCACCGAGGACGACCTCGACGTCTACGCCGGAGAGTTCGAGCGTACGGGTCTGACGGGCGCCCTCAACCGCTACCGCACCATGGACCGCGACTGGGAGGACCTCGCCCCCCACCGCGGAGCCCCGATCAAGCAGCCGTCCCTGTTCGTCGGCGGCGCCCTGGACCCCTCCACCACCTGGATGTCCGACGCCGTCGACGCCTTCCCCACCACCCTCCCCGGCCTCACCGCCTCCCACCTTCTGGAAGGCTGCGGCCACTGGATTCAGCAGGAACGCCCCGAGGAGATCAACCGTCTGCTGACCGGCTGGCTCGACACCCTCACGGGGTGAACGACCGCCGGGCCCTTCGGGGGCTTCCGCGCACGGAGCAGATCGATCTCACCCGGGATCTCCCGCACCTCGACCACGCGCACCCGGAGACCTTCCGGGGCGAGCGGTATACCGTGATCGACTCGGATACGCCCAACCGACCGATCGACGGGGGATGTTCCATGCGCACATACGGGCCGGCACGCCGCGGAGCCGGATTCGTCCTCGCCACCGCCCTGCTCGCGGGCTGCTCCGCGGGGCACGACGCCGCGGCGGGTCCCGACCGGAGCGCCGGCGCCGCGGCACCGAGCCGCACCTCCCCCACGCCGTCCTCCCCGGCGCCGTCCTCCCCCACGCCGTCCTCCCCGGCGCCGTCCGCCTCCTACCCCACCCGGGGCGCCGCACCCGGCGCCGCCACGCCGCTGGTCCGGGACTCCTTCGCGGTCCTCCAGGCGACCTACAACGACGGCTGCGGCACCCCGGGGAACTGCGCCTACTTCCTGAACCGCCTGGTCACCGATCTCGACGACCTCTACGACTCCATGAACGCCGACCCGAAGGGCCCCGCGCACTTCGCCGACCCGGTCGCGTGGATCGCCGCCATGCAGGACACCCTGGACGGCGACTTCTCGTACGCCAACCTCAAGCGGCACCGGACGCTGCTGACCGGAACCCGGGACAAGGTCAACGCCTGGATGCAGTCCCACCCCGACGACTACCGCTGACCGGGGGCCCGTTGTCGGAGGCGTGTGCGAGCGTGGGAGCGCGATGGGGCACGCGGCGACCCGAGGGGGACCGATGACGGCGGAGCGGGACGGCTGGTCCGGCATGGGGTGGGACTGGACGGACGGCGGGGAGGTGCGCCGGCGCCTCGACGCGGGCGCGGACCCGGAGCACTGGAGCGGGGGACGGCCCCTGCACCGTGCGGCCGTGTTCGGATCGGCCGAGGTGGTCGCGGAACTGGCCGGCCGGGTCGCCGACGTGGACGCCTCGGAGCGAGGGGTGACGGCGCTGTGGGAGGCCGTGGTGTCCCGGAGGCCGGAGAACGCGCGCGCCCTCGCCGCCCACGGGGCCGATCCCTGGCGGCCGTCGATCGGCGGCTGGTCGCCGGGCCGGCTGAGCCTGGCCGGACCCACGCCCGACCTGTTCCCGGTGCCGGACGGCACGGGCCTGACCGGGGCGGAACACGAGGCGGCGCGAGAGGCACGGCGGTTGACCGCGGCGCTGGGGCGACTCCCCGCCGAGGGCACCGGGTTGGCCTGCGTGGCCGGGATCGACGCGGCCGAGGCGGTGCGCCGGCTGGAGGCGGCACCGGCGCCCGACGACGTCGTCGCCGAACTGCTGGAGGACCCGTACGCGTTCGACCCGGAGGAGAGCCTTGCGATCATCGGCGTGACGACCGTGCCGGGCGGCTGCGTCGTGACCCAGCCCTGGGGATACGCGCCGCAGATGCCGGGCGTCCTGACCCGGCTGTCCGCCGGCACCCTCTGCTACGGCCTGTACGCCAACCCCAAGAGCGGCAACCAGGGCGGCATCGCCCGGCAGGGCTCCCTCGACGGCTGGGACCTGCACCCGGGCGGGGGGCCGGACGAGCACGACGGCGCGGAGGCGGTCCTGGCCGCGTACCTCTACCGGCTCCAACCGGCGGCTTACGCCTGCGCCTTCGCGGGGCTGCGGCCGACCGACGACAGAGCCGTGCTCGGGCCCCCCGACAGGTGGGTGGAGCTGCCGGAGCGCGACTACTGGAGCCATTGAGCGGCGCGGAGGGGGCCGGTCCGCTCACCCGGCCGCCGGCGGCGGCGCCGCGGGTGGGACCCTGCCCGCGGCACGTCGGCCGCGACCCGCCGAGCGGGCCGTCGCAGCCGACGGGACGGGCCGCCTCAGGAGCCGGCGGACGGCCCGGCGGGCGCCGGCGACCCGTTCGCGGTCGCGCCCGGAGCGGGCCGGAGGGCCTCCTTGGCGTCGGGCAGCGGGTGCGGGTGCCCGCCGCGCAGGTCGGCGTGCGCGTGGTAGAGGACGCGCAGCGCCTCGGTCAGGGCCCGCGCGGCGTCCGGATCGAGCGGTGCGAGGTAGGCCGACTCGGCTTCGGCACGGGCGCGTTCCGCGTCCCGGAGGCAGGTGCCGCCGACGTCGGTCAGGGTCACGACGTTGCGGCGGCGGTCCCGTGCGCTGCGCCGGCGCTCCACCAGGCCGCGGCTCTCCAGTTCGTCGATGACGGCGACCATCGTCGTCCGGTCCATGCCCACCGCCGAGGCGAGTTCGTTCTGCGAGCGCTCGGCACCGTCCGCCGCGATCACCGACAGGACGCCCAGCTCCCGCGGATGCACCCCGTAGGGCTCCAGGGCCTGCGCCATCAGCGCGGCCAGGCCGAGGTAGGCGTGTTTGACCAGGTATCCCAGCCGCAGCGTGAGCAGGTCGGACAGTTCGGCGTCGTCCGTCATACCAGGTAGCGTATCCTGATTCTGATAATCAGTGGTGCTGACTATCGGCGATACTGCACACTGACATCGGTCAGCCACGCACTCCTCGACCTTCACGGACGGGGCGGCGTGCGGGCGTCGTCGTTCCCGGACCCCGCCGCCGTCACCGCCCCACCGCGTCTTCCGGGCCCGTTGCGCCGGAACACGCTCCACCAGACCCGCGCCGCCTCCCGCGGCGCATGCCTCAGCAAGGAAGCGACGTCCTCGACATGAGTGACTCCATACCCGCAGGCGCCACCCGGACGGCGCCGGCCCCGCACGCGTCCGACTCGGCCGAGGCGCCCGACCCCCGCCGCTGGTGGGGCCTGGTCGTCATCGCCCTGGCCCAGCTCATGGTGGTCCTCGACGCGACCATCGTGAACATCGCCCTGCCGTCGGCGCAGCGCGCGCTCGGCATGTCGGACGGCAACCGGCAGTGGGTCATCACGGCCTACACCCTGGCCTTCGGCGGCCTGCTGCTGCTCGGCGGACGCGTCGCCGACCTCGTCGGCCGCAAGCGCACCTTCATCGTCGGCCTGATCGGCTTCGCCGCCGCGTCCGCGGTCGGCGGCGCGGCGACCGGTTCCGGGATGCTCTTCGCGGCCCGCGCCGCGCAGGGCGTCTTCGGCGCACTGCTCGCCCCGTCCGCGCTGTCCCTGATGACCACGACCTTCACCGACCCGCGGGAGCGCGGCAAGGCATTCGGCATCTACGGCGCCCTGGCCGGCGCGGGCGGTGCCGTCGGGCTGCTGCTCGGCGGCATCCTCACCTCGTACCTGAACTGGCGCTGGTGCCTCTACGTCAACATCCCGATCGCGATCGTCGCCGTCGTCGGCGCCGTCGTGCTGCTGCACGACCGCCCCGGCCACAAGGACGTGCGGCTCGACGTGCCGGGCGTCGTCCTCGGCTGCGGCGGCCTGATCGCCATCGTGTACGGCTTCTCCGAGGCCGACCCGCGCGGCTGGGGCGACGCGATGGTCGTCTCGCTGCTGGTGGGCGGCGTGCTGCTGCTCGGCCTGTTCGTCCTGTGGCAGTCCCGCGCCGCGTCGCCGCTGCTGCCGCTGCGCATCCTGCGCGACCGCAACCGCGCGGGCTGCTTCCTGACGATGGGCTTCGCCACCATCGGCATGTTCGGCCTGTTCCTGTTCATGACCTACTACCTCCAGGGCATCCTCGGGTACTCCCCCGTCAGGACCGGGCTGGCGTTCCTCCCGATGTCCGCCGCGATCATCGTCGGCTCGACGCAGATCTCCGCCCGGCTGATGTCCCGCGTCCCGGCCCGCGCCCTCATGGTCCCGGGCATGCTCCTGGCCGCCTGCGGCCTGCTCCTGCTGACCCGGCTCGGCGTCGACTCCTCCTACGCGACGCACGTGCTGCCCGCCGAACTGATCATGGGCCTGGGCATGGGTCTGACGTTCATGCCCGTGTTCTCCACGGCGACGCAGGGCGTGCGCCCGCAGGACGCGGGGGTCACCTCCGCCATGGTCAACACCTCCCAGCAGGTCGGCGGATCGCTGGGCACGGCCCTGCTCAACACGATCGCGACCTCGGCGACGTCCGCGTACGTCGGCAGCCACCTCACCGACCCGTCGCGCAAGGCGCAGGTCATGGCCGCCGGTGTGGTGCACGGCTACACGCACGCCATCGGGTACGCGGTCGGGGCCATGCTGATCGCCGGCTGCGCCGCGGCGTTCCTGGTGAACGCCAGGCCCGTCGCGCACAGTGGCGCCGCGGCGCCGAACGCCGCGCACTGACGGCGGCGCGGCGCCCGCGCGCCGCGGGGCGCCGGCCGGGCACGACCCGGCCGGCGCCCCGCCGCTCCCGGCCCCCGTGGCGCGCGGGCGACCGCCCTCGCACTCCGCGGGCCGAGGAGCACCGCGCCCGATGCCGTACGGCACCACCGCGCAGCGACCGGCCGCGGTACGCGGGGGTCAGCCCCGGACGAGGGCCCGCACCGCGTCGGGGCTCCCGCAGTCGGCCGCCAGGTGCCTCTCCCGTTCCCGCAGGAAGGCGGCCCCCAACTCCCGGCGCCGTTCGCCGGGGACGTTCTCCCGGGCGCCGTTCAGGATCGTCCGCTCCTCCTCGTCGAGGTGGTGGGACACCGTCTTCGCCAGCGCTTCGAGACGGGTGTCCCAGGCGGCCGAGCCGATCTCGGGCACCTCCAGCAGGTCCAGCAGGGCCGCGTTGCCCTCGGCGTGCTCCTGCGCGCCGTGCTCGACCTCCTCGTCGTCGACGTTCTCGAACCGCTTCAGCGCGCCGTACACCTGCGACTCCTCGGCCTCGCCATGGGCGACCAGCAGGGCCGCGAACTGTTCGAGCGCCTGTGCGCGGTCCGCCTCCACGCTCCGCATCCTGCGGAGCAGGTCCTCCATGCGGCGGTGGTCCTCCAGAATCACGGTGACGACGTCGTCGTGCCGGCCGGTCATGTGCCCTCCCGTGGCGATGCGGCAGCCCGCCGCCCGACGGGAGACGGCCGTCCGTTCCCCCGCGCGCCGCGGGCACCTCGGTCAGGCACCTCGTACCCGGAATCGGCCGCGGGCACCGGGGGCGCACCGCACCGGGGCCGGAACGGCCGGTCCCCTCCGCCGGCGCGTGCGGCGGGACGGGGGCGGGGACGTCGGGGGCGGCACGGCGGGTCGCCCCCGGAGCGGGGGACGACTACCGTGGCCGTGCCCGGAGAAGGGAGGGACGGCATGGCGATCCAGCGCATGGACAACGTCCTCATCGTCGTCGACGACCTCGACGCCGTCATCGCGTTCTTCGTCGAACTCGGCATGGAACTCGAAGGGCGGGGCCCCCTGGACTGGCCCGGGGCGGAGCGTGTGATCGGGCTCCGCGACGTCCGGCAGGACATCGCCGTGCTGCGGGTCCCCGACGGCCCCGGGCGGGTCGAACTCGCGAAGTTCCACCGGCCGGACGCCATCACCCCCGAGCCCGCGCAGGCCCCGGCGAACACGCTCGGACTGCGCCGCATCATGTTCGCCGTCGACGACATCGAGGACGTCGTCGCCCGGCTGCGGTCGCAGGGCGCCGAAGTGGTCGGCGAGATTGTGCGCTACGAGAACGTCTACCGGCTCGCCTACGTCCGCGGCCCCGAGGGCATCGTCGTCGGACTCGCCGAGGAACTCCACTGACCGCAGGGGACGTCGCGCGAACCGCCGGGCGCGGACCGGCCGACGGCCCCGGGCACGACGGACGCCGTCCCAACGGGGGCCGCGAACACGGGACATCGCCCGGTCCCCTCTCAGTCGATCAGGGCCACGAGCCCGTTCACCCAGATCGCGAGGAACAGCACGACCGCGACCGTGCAGCCCACCGCGGCCGCCCGGCCGCCGGCGGCGGGGCCTGCGCCCTCCTCCGCCGACGGCACCGCGTCCCAGCCGACGGCGTGCCCCGCCGCCTCGGAGCAGGCCGCCCGTACGGACGCCAACTGCTCCCGGGCGAAGGCCGTCCCGGCGCGGGACTCGCAGCCCCGCCAGGCCAGCGCCCGCATGCGGCGCAGGGGTGTGCCGTACCGCGCCTCGAAGGCCGCGGTCTCGTTCGCGTCCCGGTCCTGTTCGAGGTACGTCCAGCGGCCCGCCTCCGCGGGGTCCCCGTAGAGCCGGTACACCTCCGCCAGGCGCCGGCGCAGGGCCAGGTCCTCCGGAAAGGACGTCACCAGGCCGCGCAGGCGCTGGCGTGCCACGGGTACGCGGCCGGCGGCCAGGTCCGCGTCGACCCGGGCGAGGGTGTTCGTCAGGGGCATCCTCGGATGATGGGGCCGCGAACGGGACCGTGTCGAACCGGTTTGGCCGCAGGCCCCGGGTGAATTCCCGGCGCGGCACGCGCCGTTCCGCGCCGACGCCGCGGGCCGAGCGCCCCGCCGTGTTCCCTCCCGGCCGGTGCGTTCCCGCCGCCCGGCCCCGCCGTTGCGCGGTGGCAGCGGGCCGAGGGCCGGCGGGGGTGTGGCCTCGGCGCCCGCGTCCTGACCCGCGGCCAGCACCCGTGCCACGGTGGCGTCGTAACCGGCGCGCTCCGCGGCGTCGACCGCGTCGGGGTCCGCGTCGAAGCAACACCACCAACCCCAACGGCGGGAAGGACGGCGTCTACGTCAAGAGCCGCAGCACGAACAGCGGTTACGACGTGCTGTTCATCAGGGTCCGCTGAACGGGGAGCGCGAGGGGCCGGGGCGCCGCCGCGAGGCCGGTGCCCCGGCCCCGTCACCTCACCGCGACGTCACGTCACGTCGCGGTGTCCGCCGTCGTCCGGCCACGCGCAGCCGGGGCAGTCGAAGCCCGTCCTCTCGTGGTTCATCCGCATGATCGCGCGCGGCCCGTCGACGAGGGCGCGCTCGCGTGCGAGGACGCGGGCGACGCTCTTGGCCGCACCCCAGCCGGCCGCGGGATGGCGGTACGGGTGGAACTCCGGTGCGCCGTCGGGCGCGGGGCCCACCGCGGGCTCCGCGCCGCCGCGGCCGTCCTGGGATGCGTTCGATCGTCTCACCGTGCCTAGGACTGGGGCCGTTTGCCGTGGTTGGCCGCGTTCTTGCGCCTGCTCTTCTTCTTCCGGCGTCGCTTCGAGGACATGCGGAACCTCCCTCACTCGCGGGAACGGCGGGCCGGGCCCCTGACTCCGGGGCCCCGGGCGGGCTGCGGAACCGGGTACCGGTCCCGGCACAGCGCGTTCCACGATTCCACACATCCCCTGAGAGCGCGATGTGATGCCTTTTGGCACACTTAACAGGAACTCGCCGATCTCCGCACCGAGCGTGACACCGTGTCGGCGACGCTGCGGGGCTCCGACTCCGAGGTCGGGGACCGGGCGGACGAGGCCGACGAGTTGCAGCGCGCCGACGACCTGCGGCGGCTGGACGACCGGATCACGGTCGTGACCACCCGGCTCCGTCAGGCGGACCTGGCGGGCCCGCCGCCCACGGACCGGGTGGGTGTGGGCAGTACGGTCACCGTCCGGTTCGGCGACGGCGCGGTGGAGACCGTGCAGATCGGCGTGACGGCCGTGGCGCAGGACCGGACCCTGGTCACCGCCGACAGCCCGCTGGGCCGGGCGCTGCTCGGGCACCGGCCCGGCGACGCGGTGACCTTCGACGCCCCGGACGGGGAGGAGAGCGCGGTCGTGGTGTCCCTGGGCGACGGGCCCCCGCCCGCGGGCGGGGCGTGATCCGGCGGGGCGTCCCCGCAGGGCGCCGCCCGGCGCGGGGCATCCGCGCCGGGCGGCGCCCTGCCGGAGGCGTGCCGACCGGTCGCCCGGGCCGCACGCGCGCGTCCGGCGGACCGGCGCGGGACGCACCCCGCCGGCCCGCCGGACGGCAGGCGCCTGTTCAGCGCTCGTAGCGGGTGGGCGGGAACGGGGCGCGGGCCCGCCGGTTGATCCTGCCGGACGGCGTCTCACCGCCGGCCACCTCGCGGTCGATCTCCTCGCGCTCCTGCCGGTAGACGGTCTCGGCGTCCTCGGCGGGACCGCCCGCCAGACCCATCTCGCGCCGGTCGCGCTCCGTGCGCGCCTGGAGCGCGTCCTGGTCGACCCTGCGGGGCATGCCTCTGCCGTGGCCGTGCTCCGGATCGCCTTCGACAGCTCGGTTGGACTTGTGGTGCGCCATGCGCAGCCTCCTCAGATGGACCGCCCGGGAGGGGGCGTCTCCCCGGGCACGCCGTGCGCCGTCAGGAGTCCTCCGTCCCGTCGTGTGCCGCGCCGTCCCGCTCGCCGGCCGGCTCCTCGTTCCCGTCGTTGCCGGGCTCCCCGCTCCGGGCGCCCTCGCCCTTGCGCACGGTGCAGTGGAGGGAGTCGTCCCGGACGTCGGCGACGATCGTGTCGCCGGGGTCGGCCTCGCCCCCGAGCAGCAGGTCCGCGATGCGGTTGTCGAGTTCGGTCTGGATGGTGCGCCGCAGCGGCCGTGCGCCGAACGCGGGTTGGTGCCCGTGGGCGACCAGCAGCTTCCTGGCCGCGTCGGTCACCTCCAGCCGCATGCCCTGGGCGTGCACCCTGCGCTCGCTCTGGCCGAGCAGGTGGTCGACGATCTCGCCGAGGTCGTCCTCGGACAGGCCGTGGAAGATGATGATGTCGTCGATGCGGTTGAGGAACTCCGGCAGGAACCGGCTCCGCAACTCGTCCATCAGCACGTCCTTCAGCTCGGAGACGTCCCCCTGGTGATCGAGGATCAGGTGGGCACCGAGGTTCGACGTCATGATCACGACGCAGTGGCGGAAGTCGACGGTGCGGCCCTGGCCGTCGGTGAGCCGTCCGTCGTCGAGGATCTGGAGCAGCGTGTTGAAGACGTCCGGGTGCGCCTTCTCGACCTCGTCGAACAGGACGACGCCGTACGGCTGCCGGCGCACCTTCTCGGTGAGCTGGCCGGCCTCGTCGTAGCCGACGTAGCCGGGCGGCGCGCCGACCAGACGCGCCACCGTGTGCTTCTCCTGGAACTCGCTCATGTCGAAGCGGGTCATGCGGTTCTCGTCGCCGAAGAGGAGTTCCGCGAGGGTCTTGGCCAGTTCCGTCTTGCCGACGCCGGTGGGGCCGAGGAAGAGGAAGGAGCCCACGGGCCGGTTGGGGTCGCCCATGCCGGCGCGGTTGCGGCGCACCGCCCGCGACACGGCGGTGACCGCCTCGTCCTGGCCGACGATGCGCGCGTGCATCTCCTCCTCCAGCTTGAGGAGCTTCTCCTTCTCGCTGGCCGTGAGCTGCGAGACGGGGATGCCGGTGCGCCGGGAGACGATGTCGGCGATGTCGCGGGCGGTCACGGAGACCACGCCGGCCCGGCGCTCCTCGATACCGGCGAGTTCGCCCTCGGCCTCGGTGATCCGCTGCTTGAGCTGTCCGGCCCGCTCGAAGTCCTCCGCGGCGACGGACTGATCGCGTTCCCGGCGCAGCTTGGCGATGCGGTCCTCGCGTTCGGCGACCTCGGTGGAGCGGCCGGAGCTGCGCAGCCGGACGCGCGCGCCCGCCTGGTCCATCACGTCGATCGCCTTGTCGGGCAGGAACCGGTCGCTGATGTAGCGGTCGGACAGCTCGGCCGCGGCGGCGAGCGCGCCGTCCGCGAAGCGGACCTGGTGGTGGGCCTCGTAGGCGTCGCGCAGGCCCTCCAGGATCTGCACGGTCTCCTCGACGGTCGGTTCGGGGACCATCACCGGCTGGAAGCGCCGTTCGAGCGCGGCGTCCTTCTCGACGTACTTGCGGTACTCGTCGATGGTCGTGGCGCCGACGACGTGCAGTTCGCCGCGGGCGAGGGCGGGCTTGAGCATGTTGCCCGCGTCCATCGAACCCTCCCCGGAGGCGCCCGCGCCGACCACGGTGTGGAGTTCGTCGATGAAGAGGATGATCCCGCCGTCCGACTCCCGTACGTCCTCGATGACCTTCTTCAGGCGTTCCTCGAACTGACCGCGGTACTGGGCGCCGGCCACCATGGCGGACAGGTCGAGCGAGACGACCCGCTTGTCCTTCAGGGTGCCGGGCACGTCGCCGGAGACGACGCGCTGGGCGAGGCCCTCGACGATGGCGGTCTTGCCGACGCCGGGTTCGCCGATGAGGACGGGGTTGTTCTTGGAGCGGCGGGAGAGGACCTCGACGGTCTGCTCGATCTCCTCGGCGCGGCCGACGACCGGGTCGAGTCTCCCCGCGCGGGCCTCCTCCGTCAGGTCCCGTCCGTACTCGTCCAGGGTCGTCGCGGGGGTGTCGGGCTCGGCGGGGCGGCTCTCCCGGTGGGCGGCGCGTTCCGTGAGGCCGGCCAGTTTCTCCGCGTCCCGGCCCTCGGCGCGCAGCATCCCGGCCGCGCCGGTGTCGGCGTCCCCGAGCAGGGCGCCGAGGATGTGCTCGGGGCCGATGTAGGAGACTCCGGCGGCCTGCGAGCGGGCGTAGGCGGCGGCGAGGGTGCGCTTGGCGGCGGGGGTCAGGCCCGGCTCGGACGAGGGCTCGCTGGTCTCCCGCGGCAGGACAGCGGCCAGCTGCCCGGCGAGGTCGTCGGGGTCGACGCCCGCCTGGTCCAGCAGGGAACGCGACGGTTCCACCCGGGTGGCGGCCCACAGCAGGTGCTCCGTGTCGAGGTCGGAGGTGCCGTTCTCCATGGCGCGCCGTGCGGCCAGGCTGAGCAGTTCCTGCGACGACTCGGTCAGCAGGCGCCCGATCGGCACGCGCTGCACCGCCGGCGGCGACGAGGCGGGAGACATTCCGAAGAAGCGGTTCAGCAGTTCTCCGAAGGGGTCGGACGATCCGAAACCGTACGTCGACATCGACATGAGCAGCTCCCGGAGCGGCGGCGAGTACCCTCCAGCTTTTCGCGGGGCCCATGCCTCCGCAACCGGAGCGATGGGGCGGCGGCGAGCGGCCCGCCCGCCCGCCCCCGCGGCCCGGAACACCGGCCCTCGCAGGCGTGAACTCCGCACGATGATCGGCGTGTTGCTGTGGCGGTGGACCGCGTGCCGCGCCGCCAAGACCGTTCCCCCCGGCTCCCGCGCCGGTCCACGGATCGAGCGCGACCACGGCCCCGCGGGTGCGCGCCGGGAACGTCAGGGGCTGCCGGTGCCCGGCGAACCGGGCGCGTCCGCGGGCCCGGCCGCCCGCTCCCCGGGGGCGGCGGGGAGGTCGTCGGTCGGCAGCCCCACGGCGACGCTCACCGCGGCCCCGAGCAGCACCGCCCCGGTGAGCCGCGGCACCGCGTCCAGGAGGAGCTTCGTCCTCACGCCCGGCAAACGTCAGCCCCGCCGCCGGGGCTGGGCCCGGCGGCGGGGAGCGCTCCGGGGCGCTCCCCGTCGCAACGGAGCGTGGAGGTCTGCGGAAAGCCGCCCGCACCGCGTGAAGCGACCCGCGCCGGGTAGGTACGGGTCACCCCGACGGGAGCGGCCCGGAGGGTCGCACGGCGACGGAAGGAACGGTTGGGCCATGGCGCTGGAGCAGACCGCCCGGGACACGGTGGAGGCGGTCGTCGTGGACGACGGCCGGCTGCTGCTCGTCGACGCATCGGGGGGCCGGCGGCTGCCGTCGGGCCCTCCCGAGCTCGCCGAGCGGCCCCAGGCCACGGCGGCCCGCGTGGTCTACGAGCTGACGGGCTACCTCGTGGACGGCTTCTCGCTGCTGGAGCCGGAGGGCGAGGAGCCGTCGGGCCCGGTCGCGGGCCGCTCGACCGTGGTGTGCCGGCTGCTGAGCGACACGCCCTCGCCCGAGGCCCGGCTCACCGCCGAGCAGGTGCACTGGACCCCGTTCGCGCAGGCCGTGGACGCCGGGCTGCCGGCCGGGGTGCCGGAGTACCTGGAGGGCCGGACCTCCCTTTAGCCCCCGTCCGGCAGGGGCCGTCGGACCGCGCCGGACCCTCGCTCAGGCGGTCACCGGGAACAGCAGGCAGCTGCTGGTGGTGTGGGCGAGCAACCGGTCGTCCTCGTCGAGGAGTTCGGCCTGCGCGAGCGCCGTGCGCCGGCCGCTGCTGAGCACGGTGCCGACGGCACGGACCCTGCCGGTGTCCACGGTGACCGGCCGCAGGAACTTCACGCTCAGGTCCAGCGAGGTGTACCCGGTGGCCGGGGGCAGCACGGACTGCACGGCGCAGCCCGCCGCCGAGTCGAGCAGCGTGGCGTAGACGCCGCCGTGGACGCTGCCGATCGGGTTGTAGTGCTCCTCGCCGGGGACCAGGGCGAAGACCGCGCGGCCGTGGTCGACCTCTTCGAGGGTCATGCCGAGGGTGGCCGCGATCGGCGGCGCGGGGAGGCGGCCGGCCTGCACCTCGCGCAGGAACTCCAGGCCGCTGTACCGCCCCACGGCGGCGGCGGAGACGGCCGGGTCCTCCCAGTCGTACGTGCGTGACCTGCCCACGGTTGCTCCCCGCTCGCTCGCTCCACCTGTCTTCTGTTTTCGAAGCTAGCCAGGTCGGGACCTGGCTGTCAATGGCGGAGCCAGCCTACGATGGGGCCCATGACGTGGCTCGACACCAGCACCGAGAACTGCACGGTCCGGCGGACGCTCGACCTGATCGGCGAGAAGTGGTCGATGCTCGTCCTGCGGGACGCCATGAACGGCGTACGGCGCTTCGACGACTTCCGGCGGCACGTCGGGCTCTCCGAGAGCGTGCTGGCCGACCGGCTGCGCAAGCTCGTCGCGGCCGGAATCCTCGACACGGTCCCCTACAGCGAGCCCGGCAGCCGGACCCGCCACGAGTACCGGCTCACCCGCAAGGGCTGGGAGCTGTGGCCCGCCATGATCGCGCTGAAGCAGTGGGGCGACCGGCACACGGCGGACCCGGAGGGCCCGCCGCTGGAGGTCGTGCACGACGGATGCGGCGAGGAGGTCCGCGCGGCGGTCGTCTGCGGGGCGGGGCACGGCGAGCTGGTGCCCCCGCAGGCACGCACCCGGCCCGGCCCCTCCGCGCGGCTCGCGGACCCCGTGCCACCGAAGGCGGCGCAGCGGCGGTGAGCGCACCGGACCGGGTCCACCCGACCGGCGGGGCGCTTCCTCTCGTACCGTGAGCGCAGTGCGCCGGCGACCGAGTGGTGGAGGAACGATGGGGACGGACACCAGGCCGCCGGCCCGGAAGCGGTGGGCCGCGCGGGCGGCCCTGGCCGCGGCGGCCCTGGCGGTCGCCGTGCCGCTGGTCACCGGTGGGCTCCGCGGGGTGCTGCTCATGGTCGCCGCAGTCGTCGGGATGGCCGTGGCCGCGGCCGCCCTGTGGTGGACCCTCTCCCGCCGGGGCCCGGCCCGCTGGATCGCCGGCCTGCTGGCGGTCGCCGTGCCGCTGGGGATCATCGTGGTGCTCGCGGTCACCCTGCTGTGGACGCTGCTGCTGTCGCCGGTGCTGTGGGTCGTCGCGGTGTGGTGCGGCCGGTACGCGCTGCGCGGCACCCGCGGCCGGGTCCGCCCGATGAAGGAGTACCGCACGCCGCGGCCGAAGCGGCCGTTCCTCCTGATGAACCCCCGCTCCGGCGGAGGCAAGGTCGAGCGCTTCGGCCTCGTGGAGAAGGCGGAGCGGCTCGGCGCGCGGGTCGTGCTGCTCGACCCGCGCGCCGAGCAGGACGTGACCGTGCTGGCCCGGCAGGCGGTCGCGGACGGTGCGGACCTGCTGGGCGTCGCCGGCGGCGACGGGACACAGGCCCTGGTCGCGGCCGCGGCGGCCGAGCACGGACTGCCGTTCCTGGTGATCTCCGCGGGCACCCGCAACCACTTCGCGCTGGACCTCGGGCTCGACCGGGACGACCCCTCGACCTGCCTCGACGCCCTGACGCACGGCGTCGAGCTGCGCGTCGACCTCGGCTTCGCGGGCGACCACCCCTTCGTCAACAACGCCTCGTTCGGGGCCTACGCGGCGGTCGTCCAGGACCCCGCGTACCGCGACGACAAGATCGGCACCTCGCTCCAGCTCCTCCCCGACCTGCTGACGCGTCAGCGCGGGCCCCGGCTGACCGCGGAGGCGGGCGGGACGACGCTCGACGCACCGCAGGCGCTGCTGGTGAGCAACAATCCCTACCGGACCAACGACCCGGCCGGCCTAGGCCGCCGCGAACGGCTCGACTCGGGGCGGCTCGGCATCCTCGGCGTCAAGGTCGACAGCGCCGTCGAGGCCGCCGCCCTGCTGCTCGCCCCCGACCCGGACGGCCTCGCGGTGCTCACCGCGCGGGAGGTGGTCGTCGGCGCCGACAGCGACGAGCTGGAGGTGGGCGTCGACGGCGAGGCCATGATGCTGCCGACACCGGTGCGGTGCCGCATCGAGGCGGGCGCCCTGCGCGTGCGCGTCCCGAGGAAGCGGCCCGGCGTCCCCGACGTCCAACCCGCCCTGGACTGGCGGCGGCTGCTGTCGCTGGCCCTGCTCGTCGGCCGCACGGCCGGCGTACGGCGGCCGGGGCACAAGTCGCCGCCGGGCCCGGACACCCTCCGCAAGCTCGTCTGACCCTCGCCCGCGCCCGGCACCGGAGCCCGGAACGCCGGCCGGTACCGCGCCCGCCCGACGCCTGCGCACCCCCGGTTCGCCGCGCCCGGCTCCACCACCGGCGCGGACGGCGCGGACGGCGCGGACGGGCCGAGAGAAGCACGTCACCGCAGGTCACGACCGGTCGGCGCGGCCTTCCGGGGATCGACGAAGTCGACTATACATACCGTGTATACACGTCATGTACAGTCACGCCATGCCTTCTCTGCGCTCGAAGACGACCAAACCCCTGCCCGGGTTCCGTGCCGTGGCCACGCTCTCGGCGGCGCTCGCGCTGGCCCTCCCGCTGACCGGATGCACGACCCTGCACACCACCGCGCCGAGCGCCGCCCGGGCCGGCGCGGGCGACGGGACCGCGCCCGCGGGGTTCGGGGCCGTCGACTGCCGGAAGGCCAAGTGCATCGCGCTGACCTTCGACGCGGGCCCCAGCGAGCACTCGGCCCGGCTCCTCGACATCCTCGCGCAGAAGAAGGTCCCGGCGACGTTCTTCCTGCTCGGCAAGCGGCACATGGAGAAGTACCCGGACCTGGTGCGGCGCATGGAGGCGGAGGGCCACGAGGTGGCCAGCCACACCTGGGACCACAGAATCCTGACCCGGATTCCGCCGGAGGAGATACGCGAGGAACTGCGCCGCCCGAACGAGGAGATCGAGCGACTCATCGGCCGCAGGCCGACGCTCATGCGCCCGCCGCAGGGCCGCACCGACGACACCGTGCACCGGATCGCGCGGGAGGAGGGGCTCGCGGAGGTCCTGTGGAGCGTGACCGCGAAGGACTACGCGACGAACGACTCGGCCCTGATACGGCGACGCGTCCTCCAGCAGTCCTCCCGGGACGGGATCATCCTGCTGCACGACCTCTACCCCGGCACGGTGCCGGCGGTGCCCGGCATCATCGACGCGCTCAAGGAGCGGGGCTACGTGTTCGTCACCGTGCCCCAGCTCCTCGCACCGGGCAGGGCCCGGCCCGGCACCGTGTACCGGCCGTGACGGCACGGGACCGGAGCCCGCACCACGTCGAGCCGGCGGCCGGCGACGGCCGAGCGGTCCGCGCCGGCGCGCCCCTCCGGCCCCGCCCCGCGCGCGACGCCCTCGGCCCGACGCCCTCCGCAGCGGCGTCCGCCGCCGCCCGGACCCGCCGGGCGCGCCCGTCCCGGAGCGCGGACGGCGCGCCGTCCCCCCGTAGGCTCGCCCCATGGTCCTCTTCGTCCTGGAGCGCTCCTCCCGGCACTCCGTCCCCGAGAGCTGGCGCCGGCTCACCGACTGGCCCCGGCACGCGGACGTCGTCCCGCTCACCCGGGTCACCGTGCGGACCCCTCCCCCGACCGGACCGGGCACCGTGTTCGTGGCACGGTCGGGGATCGGGCCGCTGGCGTTCGACGACCCGATGGAGGTCACCGAGTGGCGGCCGCCGCGGGCCGACGGACCGGCGCGGTGCCGGCTGGAGAAGCGCGGCACGGTCGTCACCGGATGGGCCGAGATCGAGGTCCACCCGGCGGCGGCCGGCGGTTCGCGGGTGATCTGGCGGGAGGACGTGACCGTACGCGGACTGCCCGGCCTCGCCGACCGCCCGTTGGGGTGGTCGGCGCGCTGGATGTTCGGCCGGGCGGCCGACGCGCTGCTGCGCCGGGAGTGAGGCGGCGCCCGCGGCGTGCGGGTGCCGTGCCCCCGGACCGCGTCGGCTCCGCCGCCCGCGCGGCAGGGCGCCGGCCCGGCGGGCGGCGCCGCCAAGGGCCTCGGAACGGCGCCGCCCGCCGGCCGCGGCGCACCGGGCCGATGGTGCGTCACCTCAGCGGTGTGATGGGCGGGTTGGCGAACCGGACGAGTTCCAGGGCCTGTTGTGGGAACCACTCCCCCGCGGCCGGGTCGACCGTCCCGCGCTCGGGGTCCTGCGGGCCCGGCGTGCCGCGCAGGCAGAGCCCGTCCGACTCGCCCGGCGTCTTGATCCACAACCGGGCGTCCTGCAGGGGGTCGCGCGTGCGCAGCGTCGGCCGCGCGCCCAGACCGCGGTCCGGCGGGTTGCACCAGTCCTGCGCGTCCGTGTACGTGCCGGCGGGCGGGGTCCAGGGGCCCCGGCCGTTGCGGCTGGAGTCGGTGACGAAGTGCTTCATGTGCGAGGGGGGCGTGTGCACGTGCGCGTCGAGCCATGCCTGCGCCTCGGCCCGCGGTGTGCCCTGGCTCGGGCACTCGGCCGCGTCTCCTCCGTCGCCGACGTAGGCCAGGCAGGACGAGATCAGCTTGCCGTACCAGGAGTCGGCCTCGTCGGTGTGGTAGTTCGAGGCGTTGGTGTAGAAGCCGGAGGCCCGGCCCACGCCCCCCTTGACCAGGCGCGGCACGATGGAGTCGACGGTGTGCCAGCCGGGGTGCCCGGTGTCGAGGTAGACCCGCGTGCCCGGCAGCGGTTCCAGCGCGTCGACCGCGTAGTTGACCTCGGCGTAGCGTGCCGCGGTCTTCGTGCCCTGCGCGTCGTCCTGCCCGCAGTCGGACGGCAGCAGGGCGAGGGCGTCGGGTTCGAGGACGACGATCGTGTCGCCGTGGCCGATCCCCCGCGCCACGGCGTCGATCCATTCCTGGTACTCCGCGGTGTCGGCGGCCCCGCCCGCCGAGTAGTTGGAGCAGTCCCGGCCGGGGATGTCGTAGAGCGCGATCACCGCGGTCGCGTGCGCGCGGCCCGCGTCCCGCACCACGGCGCGGGCCTGCCGCTCCACCTCGGCCGGCGTCTGGTCGCCGAACCACACGGCCTGCGGGGTGTTCACCATGGCCAGGATGCCCGCCGCGTCGCGCAGCCGGCCGGACCGGGCGAGGTCGAGCGCCTGGCGGTAGGCCGCGGGGTTGGCGTCCGGGACGTACAGCGCGGTGCCGTGGCCTCCGCCGCCCGCGGGCGGCACGGCCTGCTCGGCGTGCGCAGGGGGGACGCCGAGCAGCGCGGCGGCGCCCAGCGACAGGGCCGCGAGCCATGTGGGGGTACGTCGTCTCATGCGGATTCCACTCCTGGGTCGCAACGGTCACGAGGGACTTGCGGGAGCGCTCCCACAGGAGACTCGCCGAGCGACATGGCTACGTCAATACACGGGGCGCAACCGAGGCGAGGCGACCGGCGGCGGCTCGGCACGGGCCGCGATGGAGAGGGAGCCCGGCAGGGCGCACGGAGCGCCGGGGCGGGGGCGGGAGCGTGTCCGAGGCGCCACGGTCGCCGCGGGCCGAGGGAGCGCGCCCCGGCACCGGCGGGCGCCGCCGCCCGGACATCGAAAGGGACGTGAGCCGGCCCCGGGCCGCGAGCACCGCCGAGGTCGAACACAGAGCCCTGCACGCCAAGCGGAGGCACGCACGCCACGACCGGACGCGGCACCTGGGCCCGGGACGGGGGGCGGGAGGGTCGTCCGGGGCACGCGAGCTGTTGTGGGCCGGGGGGCAACCCGGGCACGGGGGTCGTTGGGGGCCGGAGCGCCGTCGGCGGCCGAGGGGGCTCCGGGGTGCCTGTGCCGGTCAGGCCACCGAGCCGATGCGGCGGGCCGGGGCCCCGGCCGGGTCGTGGTGGATCGGGGTGTGGGCGCCGGTCAGCGACGTGCCGCTGCCGCCGCGCCGGTTGGCCACGATCTCCGCGGCGATGGAGAGGGCCGTCTCCTCGGGGGTGCGCGCTCCGAGGTCCAGGCCGATGGGCGACCTGAGGCGGGCCAGTTCCAGTTCGGTGACGCCGACCTCGCGCAGCCGCTCGTTGCGGTCGAGGTGCGTCCGCCGGGAGCCCATGGCGCCGACGTAGGCCACCGGGAGCCGCAGGGCCAGCCGGAGCAGCGGCACGTCGAACTTGGCGTCGTGGGTGAGGACGCACAGGACGGTCCGCGCGTCGACGTCGGTGCGCTCCAGGTAGCGGTGCGGCCAGTCCACGACGATCTCGTCGGCGTCGGGGAAGCGCGCCCGGGTGGCGAACACCGGGCGGGCGTCGCACACGGTCACGCGGTAGCCGAGGAACGCGCCGACGCGCACCAGCGCCGAGGCGAAGTCGATGGCCCCGAAGACGATCATGCGGGGCGGCGGCACGGAGGACTCCACCAGGACGGTGAGCGGCGCTCCGCAACGGGAGCCCTGCTCTCCGATCTCCAGGACGCCGGTACGGCCCGCGTCGAGCTGGGCCGCCGTCTCGGCCACCACCGTGCGGTCGAGTTCGGGGTGGCCGCCGAAGCCGCCCTCGTGCGAGCCGTCGGACCGGACGACGATCGCGCGCCCCGTCAGGTCGGCGGGTCCGCTCACCACGCGGGCGACCGCCGCCGCCTCGCCGTCCGCGACCGCGGCCAGCGCCGTGGCGAACAGCGCGCGCCGCGCGGTGTCCCGGGCGCGGACCGGGGTGACGAGGATGTCGATGACGCCTCCGCAGGTCAGTCCGACCGCGAAGGCGTCGTCGTCGCTGTAGCCGAAGCGTTCGAGGACGGTGCCGCCGTCCTCCAGGGCCTGCCGGCACAGCTCGTAGACCGCTCCCTCCACGCAACCGCCGGAGACCGAGCCGACGGCCGTGCCCTCGGCGTCGACCGCGAGGGCGGCGCCCGGCTGGCGGGGCGCGCTGCCCCCGACGGCCACCACGGTGGCGACGGCGAAGTCGCGGCCCTGCTCGACCCACCGGTGCAGCTCGTCGGCGATGTCCAGCATCTCGGTCTCCTTAACAGCGGTTGCGTGGAGCGAGCCGGAGCGTCAGTGGACGCCCATCCAGCTCTCGATCGGGTTGAGCGCGAAGTACACGAAGAAGATCACCGTCAGGCCCCACATGAAGGCCCCGATCTCCCGCGCCTTGCCCTGGGCGACCTTGATGGCCGTGTAGCTGATCACACCGGCCGCCACGCCGGCGGTGATCGAGTAGGTGAACGGCATGATCACCACGGTCAGGAAGACGGGGATCGCGGTGGCGCGGTCGGCCCAGTCGACGTGCCGGGCGTTCATCATCATCATCGCCCCGATGACCACCAGGGCCGCCGCGGCGACCTCGCCGGGCACGATGGCGGTGAGCGGGGTGAAGAAGAGGCAGGCCGCGAAGAACAGGCCGGTGACCACGGAGGACAGGCCGGTGCGGGCCCCCTCGCCGACGCCGGTGGCGGACTCGACGAAGACCGTCTGGCCGGAGGCGCCGGCGACGCCGCCGACCGCTCCGCCCGCGCCGTCGATGAACAGCGCCTTCGACAGTCCGGGCATCCGGCCCTGGGCGTCCGCCAGCCGGGCCTCGGTGCCGACGCCGATGATGGTGGCCATCGCGTCGAAGAAGCCGGCGAGCACCAGGGTGAAGACGATCATGCCGACCGTCATGGCGCCGACCTGGCCCCAGCCGCCGAACTCGACCTTCCCGAAGAGCGAGAAGTCCGGCATGGAGACCGCGCTGCCGTGCAGCTCGGGGGCACCGCTGGCCCACTGCTTCGGGTCGATGACGCCGCTGACGCTGAGCAGGACGGAGACGACCGTGCCGGTGACGATGCCGATGAGGATCGCGCCGGAGACGCCGCGCGCCTGGAGCATGAAGATCAGCAGCAGGGTGGCGGCGAAGAGCAGGACCGGCCAGCCGGCGAGTTCACCGGTGGCGCCGAGACTGACCGGGGTCGCCTTGCCGGGGTGCACGAAGCCGGCCTTGACCAGACCGATCAGCGCGATGAACAGGCCGATGCCCATGGTGATGGCGTGCTTGAGGGCCAGCGGGATCGCGTTCATGATCATCTCGCGCAGGCCGGTGACGACCAGCAGCATGATGACCGCGCCGTACATCACGCACATGCCCATGGCCTGCGGCCAGGTCATCTGCGGCGCGACCTGCGAGGAGAGCACCCCGGACACGGAGAGCCCGGCGGCCAGCGCCAGCGGCACCTTCCCGACGAATCCCATGAGGAGCGTGGTGAAGGCCGCCGCGAACGCCGTCGCGGTGATCAGCGCCTTCTGGCCGAGCACGTCCCCCGCCGCGTCCTTGCCGGACAGGATGAGGGGGTTGAGCAGCAGGATGTACGCCATCGCCATGAAGGTGGTGACGCCGCCGCGCACCTCGCGCGCGATCGAGCTTCCCCGCTGGGATATGTGAAAGTACCGGTCGAGCCAGGACCGTCCGGCCGGAACGCGGCTGCCCGCGCCCGCGTCCGTCGCGACGGTCTTCGGCTCCAGTGACTGCTGGGTCATGTGGGCCTACTCCCAAGGTTCAAAGGGGCACCCGCGACAGCCGACGTGACGGCTGTGGGAACCGCCGTGGCGGTTGCGGGATTTGGGAAGGTGCTTCGGCCGCACGACCCGGGGGACGGCCCGAGGCGAACGAGAAGGACTCTGGTGCGGTACGTGTCTGTGCTGTGCTGCTCTCTGACGGCTCCCGGCCCCGCGAGCGGTGCGGTGCCGGGACTCCGGGCGGCGTGGTGACCTGTGACGTTCCCGGGCGCCGCCCGGAGAGTTGCGGCCGGTGCTACACGGTGCCCGTGAGGTGTTCGGGGCGGACCGGTGTCCGGTTGAGCTCCAGCCCCGTCGCGTTCCGGATCGCCGCGAGGACGGCCGGAGTGGACGACAGGGTCGGCGCCTCGCCGATGCCGCGCAGCCCGTACGGGGCGTGGTCGTCGGCGAGTTCGAGCACGTCGACGGGGATGGTCGGCGTGTCGAGGATGGTGGGGATGAGGTAGTCCGTGAAGGAGGGGTTGCGCACCTTCGCGGTCTTGGGGTCGACGATGATCTCCTCCATGACCGCCACGCCCAGGCCCTGGGTGGTGCCACCCTGGATCTGGCCGATGACGGACAGCGGGTTCAGCGCCTTGCCGACGTCCTGGGCGCAGGCCAGTTCGATGACCTTGACCAGGCCGAGTTCGGTGTCCACCTCCACGACGGCGCGGTGCGCGGCGAAGGAGTACTGGACGTGGCCGTTGCCCTGGCCGGTGCGCAGGTCGAAGGCCTCGGTGGGGCGGTGCCGCCACTCGGCCTCGATCTCGATCGCCTCGCCCTCCAGCACGTCCGCCAGGTCGGCGAGGACCTCGCCGCCGTCGGTGACGACCTTGCCGCCCTCCAGCAGGAGTTCGGCGGTGGCCCAGGCGGGGTGGTAGGTGCCGAACCTGCGGCGGCCGAGTTCGAGGACCTTCTCGCGGACCAGCTCGCAGGAGTTCTTCACCGCGCCGCCGGTGACGTAGGTCTGCCGCGAGGCGGACGTCGAACCGGCGCTGCCCACCTGGGTGTCGGCGGGGTGGATGGTGACCTGTGTGACGCCCAGTTCGGTGCGGGCGATCTGCGCGTGGACGGTGACGCCGCCCTGGCCGACCTCGGCCATCGCGGTGTGCACGGTGGCCACCGGCTCGCCGCCGACCACCTCCATGCGGACCTTGGCGGTGGAGTAGTCGTCGAAGCCCTCGGAGAAGCCGACGTTCTTGATGCCGACGGCGTAGCCGACGCCGCGGACGACGCCCTCGCCGTGCGTGGTGTTGGACAGGCCGCCGGGCAGCTGCCGGACGTCGGCCTGCTCGCCGGCGGTGAGCCACTGCTGCTCGGGCGGCAGCGGCATCGCCTTGACGCGGCGCAGGAGTTCGGCGACCGGGGCCGGCGAGTCGACGACCTGGCCGGTCGGCAGGAGCGTGCCCTGTTCCATGGCGTTGAGCTGGCGGAACGCGACCCGGTCCATGC
The DNA here is from genome assembly GCF_043199735.1 of Streptomyces sp. NPDC048566. Lineage (NCBI taxonomy): Bacteria > Bacillati > Actinomycetota > Actinomycetes > Kitasatosporales > Streptomycetaceae > Streptomyces > Streptomyces sp. NPDC048566. Next base: position 99,468 of record NZ_JBICWL010000007.1, on the reverse strand, counting down.
CCACCTTGTCGGCGAGCCGGTCCATCTGGGCCTCGTAGGCGAAGCACGCCTGGACGGCGCCGAAGCCGCGCATCGCGCCGCAGGGCGGGTTGTTGGTGTAGAGCGCGATCGCCTCGATGTCCACGTTCTCGACCACGTACGGGCCGACGCTGAGCGAGGAGGCGTTGCCGACGACGGCGGGCGAGGCCGAGGCGTACGCGCCGCCGTCCAGGACGATCCGCGCCCTCATGTGGGTGAGCTTGCCGTCCTTGGTGGCCCCGTGCTCGTAGTAGAGCTTCGCGGGGTGGCGGTGGACGTGCCCGAAGAAGGACTCGAAGCGGTTGTAGACGATCTTCACGGGCTTGCCGGTGCGCAGGGCCAGCAGGCAGGCGTGGATCTGCATCGACAGGTCCTCGCGTCCGCCGAAGGCGCCGCCGACGCCGGACAGCGTCATGCGGACCTTGTCCTCGGGCAGGCCGAGGACGGGGGCGATCTGCTTGAGGTCGGAGTGCAGCCACTGGGTGGCGACGTAGAGGTCCACACCGCCGTCCTCGGCGGGCACGGCGAGGCCGGACTCCGGTCCGAGGAAGGCCTGGTCCTGCATGCCGAAGGTGTACTCGCCGCTGACGACGAAGTCGGCCCTGCCGGCGGCCTCCTCCACGTCGCCGCGCACGATCGGCTGCCGGTGGACGATGTTGGGGTGCGGTACGTGGCCGATGTGGTGGTCGTCGCGGTTCTCGTGGACGAGGATCGCGTCGGGCGCGGTCGCGGACGCCTCGTCCGTGATCACCGGCAGCTCCCGGTAGTCCACCTTGATCTTGGCGGCGGCGCGGCGCGCGGTCTCCGGGTGGTCGGCGGCGACGATCGCGACGGGCTCGCCGTGGTGGCGCACCTTGCCGTGCGCGAGGACCGGGGTGTCCTGGATCTCCAGACCGTAGTTCTTCACCGCGGTGGGCAGGTCGTCGTAGGTGAGGACGGCGTAGACGCCGGGCTGCGCGAGGGCCTCGGAGGTGTCGATGGAGACGATCTCGGCGTGCGCGACGGTGGAGCGCAGGATCTGCCCCCACAGCATGTCCTCGTGCCACATGTCGGAGGAGTACGCGAACTCTCCGGTGACCTTGAGGGTGCCGTCGGGGCGCAGCGTCGACTCCCCGATGCCGCCCTTGGTCTGGGAGCCCTGGGTGAGGTTCGTGGGCGTTCCGGTCGTACCCATGGTCAGACCTCCTCGGTCTGCCGGGCGGCCGCGAGGCGGACCGCGTCCATGATCTTCTCGTAGCCGGTGCAGCGGCACAGGTTGCCCGAGAGCGCCTCGCGGATGTCGGCGTCGGTCGGGTTCGGCGTGCGCTCCAGCATCTCGTCCGCCGCGACCAGCAGGCCCGGGGTGCAGAAGCCGCACTGGACGGCGCCGGCGTCGATGAACGCCTGCTGGATCGGGGAGAGTTCGGTGCCCTCGCCGGTCTGCGAGTCCTGGCCCTTGGCGGCCCAGCCCTTGGCCGCGTCCGGCGAGGTGCCCTCGCCGGTCCCGCCGCCGCAGGCGCCGGTGGCGCACCCGCCGTGCTCCGCGCGCTGCCGGGCGAAGTCGGCGAGCCCCTCGACGGTGACGACCTCGCGGCCCTCGACCTGTCCGGCGGCGACCAGGCAGGAGCACACCGGCACGCCGTCCAGACGGACGGTGCAGGAACCGCATTCGCCCTGCTCGCAGGCGTTCTTGGAGCCGGGCAGGCCCATCCGCTCGCGCAGCACGTACAGGAGGCTCTCGCCCTCCCAGACGTCGTCGGCTTCCTGCCGGCGTCCGTTGACCGTGAAATTGACACGCATTACGCGACTCCCTCCGTGCCGGCGGCGCCGCCGCGGTACGACTCCCAGGTCCAGGTCAGAGTGCGGCGGGCCATGATGCCCACCGCGTGGCGGCGGTAGCTCGCGGTGCCGCGGACGTCGTCGATCGGGTTGCAGGCCGCGGAGCACAGGTCCGCGAACTGCTTGGCGACCGACGGGGTGATGATCTTCCCGTTGTCCCAGAAGCCGCCCTCGTCGAGCGCGGCGTTCAGGAACTCCTCGGCCGCCTGGGCGCGGACCGGGGTCGGGGCCGCGGAGCCGATGCCGGTGCGGACGGTCCGGGTCTCGGGGTGCAGGGCGAGTCCGAAGGCGCACACGGCGATCACCATGGCGTTGCGGGTGCCGACCTTCGAGTACTGCTGCGGGCCGTCCGCCTTCCTGACGTGCACGGCCCGGATCAGCTCGTCGGGTTCGAGCGCGTTGCGCTTCACGCCCGTGTAGAACGCGTCGATCGGGATCAGCCGCGATCCGCGGACGGAGGCGACCTCCACCTCGGCGCCTGCCGCGAGGAGGGCGGGGTGGGCGTCGCCGGCCGGGGAGGCGGTGCCGAGGTTGCCGCCCACTCCGCCGCGGTTGCGGATCTGCGGGGAGGCGACCGTGTGCGAGGCGAGCGCCAGGCCGGGCAGTTCGGCGCGCAGGTTCTCCATGATGTGGGTATACGGAACGGAGGCGCCCAGGCGCACGCTCTCCTCGCCGACCTCCCATTCGCTCAGCTCGCCGATGCGGTTGAGGTCGAGCAGGTACTCGGGCCTGCGGTGGTCGAAGTTGATCTCGACCATCACGTCGGTGCCACCCGCGATCGGCACAGCCGTGGGGTGCTCGGCCTTGGCGGCGAGCGCCTCCTCCCAGCTGGCGGGGCGAAGGAAGTCCATGAGTGGCTCTCTTCATTCGTGTCGTCGGTCGTTCTGATCAAGCCAGATCGTGTGCGGGCGGCCCGGCTCGTTCATGAGGTGTTAACGCGGAGTGAGGCCAGTACACAGCGCTGTCGCGCACGGGGGTCAGTCACCGAAACCATGAAGGAGTTGGCTGGCCAGCGCGCGCATCTTGTAGATTCGTATGAACGGAGGCCATCGGTTACCTCCTCGGTTTCCTCTGGAAACAGAGAGCACGGCCTCCCGGAAACAGAGGGCGCGGCGCGCCGGACACGGTGGGCACGGCACCGCGGAGACGGGGTGCCGGGCTCGCGGGCGCCGCGGCCGGCGGCCCCGGGAACGGTCGCGCCGGCACCCGGCGGCGCGGCCGGGGTCCGCGCCGGACAGGGCACCCGTTCGCGGGAACCACACCCACGCTTCATCGTAGATTTCGAGACAAAGAACGGCGGCGACGAGAATGCGGCTGCGCGCACTGCTGGACACCGACGCGCTGGGCCTGCGGCTGCTCGGCGGCGAGGACGAGCTCGACCGCACCGTCCGCGGCGTGATGACCACGGACCTGAAGGACCCCAGCCGGTACCTGTCGGGCGGCGAGCTGGTGCTGACCGGGCTCGCCTGGCGGCACGACGCCAGCGACTCCGAGCCCTTCGTCCGCATCCTCGCGAGCGCCGGGGTGGCGGGGCTGGCGGCCGGCGAGGCGGAGCTCGGCGACATCCCCGACGACCTGGTCCTCGCCTGCGCCCGGCACCGTCTCCCCCTGTTCGCCGTCAACGAGTCCGTCGCGTTCGCCACGATCACCGAGCACGTGGTGCGCCAGGTGTCCGGCGAGCGGGCCGGCGACCTGGCCGCGGTGGTCGACCGGCACCGCCGGATGATGACGTCGGGCCCGGCCGGCGGCGGCCCCGACGTGGTGCTCGACCTGCTGGGCACGGACCTGGACCTGCGCGCCTGGGTGCTGTCCCCCGCCGGGCGGACCGTGGCGGGCTCGAAGGCCGCGGGAGGTGAGCCGCCCGCGCAGACCTGTGCCGGGCTGGCCGCCGAACACCTCGCGGCGTCCCGCACCGGGCGCCGCGGACCGCACCGGGTCACGGTCGGCCGGACGACGTACTCGCTGTTCCCGATCCGCTCCTCGGTGCGGGCCGCGACCGCCTCGCGGGACGTCCGCGAGACGGTGCTCTCCGACTGGCTGCTGGCCGTCGAGGCGGACGCCGGGGACTGGCCCGAGGAGCGGCTGGACCTGCTCCAGGGCGTCACCCAGCTGATCGCGGTGGAGCGGGACCGGCGGGACGCGGCCCGCACCGTGCGCCGGCGGCTCGCCCAGGAGGTCCTGGAACTGGTGCAGACGGGTGCGGCGCCCGCGGAGATCGCGGCGCGGCTGCGGGTCGCGGCGCCGGTGCTGCTGCCAGGTCTGGGCGCGGCCCCGCACTGGCAGGTGGTGGTGGCCCGGGTCGAGTGGGAGGGCGGCGACGTGGAGGGCGGTCCGGTCGCGCAGTCGCTGCTGGAGGAGATCCTCGTGGACCCGCTGTCCCAGGGGCCGGAACATTCCGACCGGATTGCCGTCGCCCACACGGGTGACGAGGCGATCGCGCTGGTCCCCCTTCCGGCGGTGTCGGCGGACGACGACGGCTCCGGCTCGGGTCTGCACGCCGACCGGCTGCTGGAGACCGTCCGGGCCCCGCTGTCGGCCGGCCTGAGCGACGACGGGCGGCTCACCCTGGGCGTGAGCGCGGCCGTGCACTCGGCCGAGGGCCTGCGCGGCGCCCTGGAGGAGGCACGGCACGCCCGCCGGGTCGCGGCGGCCAGGCCGGGTCCGGTGTGCGCGGCCGGTCACCAGGAGCTGGCCTCGCACGTCCTGCTGCTCCCCTTCGTGCCGGACGACGTGCGGCGGGCCTTCACCGCCCGCCTGCTCGATCCGCTGCGCGAGTACGACGGCCGGCACCGCGCGGAGCTGATCCCCACCCTGGAGGCGTTCCTCGACTGCGACGGCTCCTGGACGCGCTGCGCGGCCCGGCTGCACCTGCACGTCAATACGCTGCGCTACCGGGTCGGCCGGATCGAGCAGTTGACGAGCCGTGATCTGTCGCGCCTGGAGGACAAGTTGGACTTCTTCCTGGCCCTGCGGATGAGCTGACGCGCGGCGGGCCCCCGGGTGCACCGGTGCGCCCCGCCACTTTGTGAAATCCTTCACCCACCCTCTTGGCCGGGCCCGCCGATTCGTGCTGAGATGCCACCACTCAACAGCTCAATGGTGTGCTCGGGGAGGGCAACGTGGCGCATACCGCCATGTCTGGTTCCGGAACGACTGCAGGGGACGATCCACTCCAGACCGCGGTATGGCGGCTGCGTTCGCGCGCCTGCTGGGCCGACGCGGCGGCACTGCTCCCACCGCTGTCGGCGGCGGCCGCGCTCCAGCGGGCCTCGCTGCTCGTCGAACGCTGCCTCTACACCGAGCAGGGGTGGGCCGAGGCCGAGGACGCCCTGCGCGCCGCCGAGGCCCGGGCGCGGAGCGACGAGGAGCGAGGGGCCGCCGCCTGCGAACGGGGCCAACTCGCCTATGCGGCGACCCTGCTGGGCGTCCGCGACCGGGCCGACGAGGCGCGCGCGGCGCTGGGCCGGGCCGCCGCGCTGATCGCGCCGGGCGCACCGGCGCGGGCGCTGCTGGACTTCCGGCGCGGGCTGCTGGCGGAGAACCTCGCCCGGGCGCCGCAGGCGGCCCGGGCGGCGTACCGGCGGGCGCACGCGGGCGCGACGTCCCAGGGCGATCCGCTGCTGCTGTCCTGCACCTGGCGGCATCTGGCCGGGCTCGCGCTGCGCGAGGGCGAGTTGGCGGAGGCCCGGCACGGTTTCGCCGAGTCCCTGCGCATCCGGGAGGAGCTGGGCTACCTCGTGGGGACCGCCCCGGCGCTGGCCTCGCTCGCGGACGCGGAGACCGAGCCGGAGTCGTCCCGGCTGCGCGCGGAGGCGGGTCGGCTGTTCCGGCTGCTCGGCGGGGTGCCCACCTGGCTGGCGGACCAGCTGGCACCACCCGCGGCGACGGCCTGACCGGGCTGTCGCCGCCCGCCGGAGCGGCCGGCGTGGCCGTTCGCCGGACACCGGCGGCGCGGTCCCGGCCGGTGCCGCACGGGCGGATCCGGCCGCGCCTCCCCTCTCCGGTCCGCAGCGCGTGAGCGCGGGCGCACGGCGTCTCCCCGAACCGCGAGGGGTTCGCGACCGCGGGCACGGACCGGACGGCGACCGGACCGGGGGACGCCGCGGTGCGGGAGGCCGGGAGGACCCCGGCCGCCGCGGCCACGTCACCGCGCGGCGCGTACCGGTCGGGGTCGCGCCGCGGACGCGGGCCCGCCCGGGCGCGCGGGGACGCCGCTCACGGGATGCCTCTCCCGGGCCCCGACCGGGAAGCTTCGCGGGCTCGCGGCGCCCGGCACGGCACCTCGCCGCGGCGTCGCGCCAGCCGTACGTCCCACACGCGGGCGACGCTTCGCCACGCGATGCACCGCCCCGGGCGCCGCTCGCGGTACGCCCCTCTAGAGCGCCCCGGCGAAGTGCTCCCGCACCAGGTCCTGGACGACCCCGAGGTCGCCGGCGATCAACGCGTCGAGCAGCGCGGTGTGTTCGGCGGCGTCCGCCACGAGGTCGGCCCGGCCGCTCGAGAGGGGTCCGCCGACGAGCGGCCACTGCGCGCGCCGGTGCAGGTCGTCGGCGATGCGGACCAGTTGGGCGTTGTCCGCGAGGGCGAGGACGGCGCGGTGGAAGGCGCGGTCGGTCTCCGCGTAGGTCGCCCGGCATCCCGAGGACGCGGCCCGGACGGTGGCCTCGGCCAGCGGGCGCAGCTCGGCCCAGCGGTCGGCGGGCACGGTCCGGGCGAGCCGGAGCATCACGGGGACCTCGATCAGCCCGCGGATCTCGGCGAGTTCGGCCAGTTCCCGGGTGCCGCGTTCGACGACGCGGAAGCCGCGGTTGGGGACGACCTCGACGGCGCCTTCCAGCGCGAGTTGCTGCATGGCCTCGCGCACGGGCGTCGCGGAGACCCCGAGGCGCTCCCCGAGGGCGGGCGCCGAGTACACCTCTCCGGGCGCGAGCTCGCCGGCGACGAGCGCGGTGCGCAACGCGTCGAGGACCTGCCCGCGGACGGAGGCGCGCTGCACGGCGGGCCGGTCGCCGATGCCGGGCGCGGAGCCGCCGGCCGGCGCGCAGGATCGGGCGTACTGCCTGCCGCCGTCGCCGTGCTCGTCCTGCGCCGTCGAGCGGGCACCCCTCCCCCGCGCCCCGGGGCCGGTGCCCTGCGCGGGGACGGCGGGCGGGGAGCCGGGGCGGGGCGGGCGCGGGCCGGACACCTCGTCGCGGACGGGCTCGCCGGGTCGGTGTTCGCCGCACGCGTGTCCGCGGTGCGCGGGTTCGCCGTGGGTGTGCTCGCCGCGGGCCGAGGGGCCGGTGCCGTGGCGCTGCGCGTCGGCCCCGTCGCCGGGGACGACGGACGGGACGGCGGCGCGCGGTGCGCCGGGGCGGTCCCCTCCCGCGGCCCGCGGCTGGGCGGGAACGGGGAAGGCCGCGGCCTCCGGGGCACCGGCGCCGGGCCGGCCGGGGACGGCGCGGGGACCGGCCTGCTCCACGGCTCCTCCTCCGGCTCGGCGCCGCACGGGCCGCCACGCCCCGTCGCGACGGTTGTCACTTGTCCGTCCAGCACGATAGGCGCACATCGCCTCAGTTCAAATACGCACCAGTCGGGGTAAGGTAAGCCTTACCTGCCTACGATCGTGAAGCGATGGTTCCGCATGCCCGCTCCCGCCGCGCCCGCCCCGGCCCGCGAGGCCGCCCCGACCGGCCCCCGGACGCCCTGCGCCACCGCATCCCCGGCGACGGACGCCTACCGCCGGCTGGCCGGGGCGCTGCCGGGCATGCGGGTGACCGAGACGGCCGAGGGGGAGCCGCTGCCCCGGGGTGCCGGCTGGGTGCACGCCGCCCGGCTCGCGGAGGGCGGACCCGAGCTCGACGCGTTCCTCGCCTGGGACGAGGCCCAGGTGATCCGGGACCACGGACGGCGGCCGCGCCCCGACGTCACGGCGACCTTCGGGCTGCACCGGTACGCCTGGCCGGCCTGCCTGCTCATCACCGCGCCGTGGTTCCTGCTGCGCCGGGTCCCCCGGATACCCGTGGAGCACGTCGCCCACCACCGCGAGTCCGGGGCCTTCGCCGTCCGCGTCACCGCCTTCGCCTGCCTGCCCGGCGACCCGGCCGCCGGGCTGCCGGGCGCGCGGGTCGTCCCGGACGAGGAGGCGCTGCGCGCCGAGGTCCGGGCCGCGGCGGCCGAGCACCTGGAACCGGTGCTCGGCGGGTTCGGGCCGCGGACGCGCCGGCGCGGCCGGGCCCTGTGGGGCCTGGCGACGGACGAGATCGTCGAGGGGCTCTGGCACGTCGCCCGGCTGTTCGACGAGGAGGCCCGGGGCCGGCGCGAGCTGGAGCTGCTGCTGCCCGGCGCGACCCGGCCGTACGTCGGCTCGGCGGCGTTCCGGGACCTGGCCGGCCCCGCCGGCCGGCCGCTGCCCACCCGCGACCGGGCGAGCTGCTGCCTGTTCTACACGGTGGACCCCGAGGGCACCTGCCCGACCTGTCCCCGCACCTGCGACGCCGAGCGTGTCGGCAAGTCGACCGTCGCCGGGGCGAGTTGAGGCACCCCGGGGCGGGACGCACCCCGCACGCACCCTAGGATCGGCATCGCCCGTACGCGCCGTGGGGACGGCACCCGGATCACGAGTGCTTCACATTTCCCCCACACACCTCGGGAACTATCCGCCGAACCACCCGTACGGGTAATCTTATTCGCACTCAACTCCCGTCCCTCGCGCGGCAGTTCGAGCAGAACGTCGCCCTGCGCAATCCCTTGCACTCCCTTGGCGGCCTCTTGCCCCGAAAACCCCTGAGGGTCGACGTGATTGGGCCACTATGGCGGGCGTTACGCCCTATCCCAATGCAAGGGACCCCAGATGAGACTGACCGACATATCGCTGAACTGGCTGCTTCCAGGCGCCGTTCTGCTCCTGGGCCTGCTGGCGGCGGTGGCGGTGCTCGCGCGCGGCAAGCGGTCCCGGGACACGAGCAGTGACGACTCCTGGGAACGCAGCGAGGAGCGCCGCAGGCGTAAGGAGGCCGTCTACGGCTCGGCCTCCTATGTGCTGTTGTTCTGCTGCGCCGCCGTCGCGGCGGCGCTCTCCTTCCACGGCCTGGTCGGCTTCGGCCAGCAGAACCTGGGCCTGTCCGACGGCTGGGAGTACCTCGTCCCGTTCGGCCTGGACGGCGCGGCCATGTTCTGCTCCGTGCTCGCCGTGCGCGAGGCCAGCCACGGCGACGCGGCTCTCGGCTCCCGCATACTCGTGTGGACGTTCGCGGGTGCCGCGGCCTGGTTCAACTGGGTCCACGCCCCCCGCGGCATGGACCACGCCGGCGCGCCGCAGTTCTTCGCGGGCATGTCCCTGTCGGCCGCGGTGCTGTTCGACCGCGCGCTGAAGCAGACCCGTCGGGCCGCGCTGCGCGAACAGGGCCTGGTGCCGCGTCCGCTGCCGCAGATCCGTATCGTCCGCTGGCTGCGGGCCCCCCGCGAGACGTACAGCGCCTGGTCGCTGATGCTCCTGGAGAACGTCCGCAGCCTGGACGAGGCGGTCGAGGAGGTGCGCGAGGACCGGCGTCAGAAGGAGCAGAACCGTCTGCGCCGCCGGAACGAGGAGCGGGTCGAACGGGCCCACCTCAAGGCTCTGAGCCGTGGCCACCGCGGCTTCGCGGGGCGCGGTGGCGGCCGGGAACTGGAGACGGCGACCGTGGAGCGCGCGCCCGCCGCGGGCTCCGCGGAGCCTGCCATATCCACCGCGGAGCAGCTGCCCGTGCGCTCGCGGCCCTCCCTCACCCCGGTTCGCAAGAACGCTGAGCCGATCACCGTCGACCTCACCACGGAGGACGACACGATGGCCCTGCCGCGGCTCGACTCCCTGGAGCGCAAGCTCAAGGATCTGGAGCAGCAGTTCGGCTGACGCACGGTCCGGTCCGGCCGGACCGACAGGACGACGGCGGCGCGGTGTCCTACACCGCGCCGCCGTCCAGTTCGAACCACACCGATTTGCCCACGCCGTGCGCCCGTACGCCCCACGCGTCCGCGAGCGACTGGACGAGGACCAGGCCCCTGCCGTGCGTGCCGTCGCCGGCGTCCGGCACCCGCAGCCGCGGCCTGCGTCCCACGAAGTCCCGCACCTCCACCCGGAGCCGGTGCGCCCCGACCGTCGCCGTCAGGACGGCGTCGTGGTCGGTGTGGACGAGGGCGTTGGTGACGAGTTCGCTGGTCAGCAACTCGGCTATGTCGGAGCGTCCGGGCCGCCCCCAGTGGCATAACAGCTCTCTGAGCGCCTTGCGCACCTCGGGGACCGCGCGCAGGTCCGCCCTGACGAGCCGGCGTCTGAGCTGGGTGGTGTCCGGCCGGTCCGACGCCCCGCCGGACATGTCGTCCGCCGGATCGGTGGAGGAGGTCCCCCCGGCCGTCGGAGTGCCGCCGCTTGCCTGCCTCTTCATGACCCCCGCCTGCGTGCCGATGTCGGATCCCCCCTGCTCGAACACGTTCACGGGATCCATGCCCCGACAGGAACGTGCCAGTCATGCCGAGCGGCCCGACCGCGGGCGCGCGGTCGCGGGCGCGCCGCACCCCCTGCCCGGGACCGGCGGTCGCCCGCGCAGCCGCTCCGCGGCCGAGGGTCCGCGCGCGGGGCCGCCCCGGTGCGCACCGCGACGGGCAACGGGCGCGGGCCGGCGTCGGGCGTGCCGGACGGAGGGCCGGGGGCACCGGTGCCGGTGGCGTGGACCTGTGGCATGTTCCGGCTGAGCCGGTCGGCTGCGGGACCTCGCCGGTGCGGCCCGCCCGCCGGGCCGGGTCCGTGGCGGGCCGGGTGGGAAACCCCTGGTCCCGGCCGTGGCCGGCGCCGGGACCGGACGGCTCCGGGGCCCGCGGACCCGCGCGGGCCCCGGGGTGGCCGGCCGTGCGGGCACCGGGCCGTCGCGGGCGCCCGGGGGAACGGCGCGGTGGGGCGCCGGGCGGGAGCTCCCGCCGGATCCCGCCCGCCCCGCGCGCGCCGGCGACGGGGCGACCGGGGGCGCTCCGGAGCGTCCGAGCCGGGTACCGGCGGACGCGCCCCGGGTCCGCCGGCACCGCCGCGGGCCGGGCGCCCGGGAGACGGGCCGCTGACGCGGGGTCGGCCGATCCGCCGACGCACGACTGCCGAACCCGCCGTAGCCGATGCGGGCCCGGTACGCGCGCGGGGTCGGCGGCGCCGGTGCCGTGACCGGAAGGGTGCGCCGGACGGCTCGCGGCGTCCGGTGCGGTGCATCGCACGGCGGCGCGTCTCCCGCGTACGGGATGCACTCGGGTGATGCGACAACGCGGCGAGGTGCCGTGCCGGGCGTCGCGAGACGGTGAACCGGTCCGGTCAGGGCCGTACAACTAGGGCCGGGGCACGTTGCGCAGATTGGAGCGGGCCATCTGGAGCATGCGCCCGACGCCGCCGTCCAGCACGATCTTCGAGGCCGAGAGGGCGAAGCCGGTCACCATGTCCGCGCTGATCTTCGGCGGGATGGACAGCGCGTTCGGGTCGGTGACGACGTCGACGAGGGCGGGCCCCTTGTGCGCGAAGGCGTCCCGCAGCGCCCCGGCCAGCTGCTTCGGCTTCTCCACCCGGACCCCGTACGCGCCGCAGGCCCGCGCGACGGCCGCGAAGTCCGGGTTCTTGTTGGTGGTGCCGTAGGAGGGCAGCCCGGCGACGAGCATCTCCAACTCGACCATCCCCAGCGCCGAGTTGTCGAACAGGACCACCTTCACCGGAAGGTCGTGCTGGACGAGGGTGAGGAAGTCGCCCATCAGCATGGAGAAGCCGCCGTCGCCGGACATCGAGATCACCTGCCGGTCCCGGTCGGTGAACTGGGCGCCGATGGCCATCGGCAGCGCGTTCGCCATCGAGCCGTGCGAGAACGAGCCGATCACGCGGCGGCTGCCGTTGGGAGAGATGTAGCGCGCCGCCCAGACGTTGCACATACCGGTGTCGACCGTGAAGACGGCGTCGTCGTCGGCGAGTTCGTCGAGCACCGAGGCGACGTACTCGGGATGGATCGGGACGTGCCGGTCGACCTTGCGGGTGTAGGCGCTCACGACGCCTTCCAGTGCCTCGGCGTGCTTCTTCAGCATCGCGTCGAGGAAGCGCCGGTTGCCCTTGGGCCGCACCCTCGGGATCAGACAGCGCAGCGTCTCCTTCACGTCGCCCCACACCGCGAGGTCCAGCCGGGAGCGCCGCCCCAGGTGCTCGGGGCGGACGTCGACCTGGACGATCGTGACGTCGTCGGGGAGGAACGCGTTGTAGGGGAAGTCGGTGCCCAGCAGGATCAGCAGATCGCACTCGTGGGTGGCCTCGTAGGCGGCGCCGTAGCCGAGCAGTCCGCTCATGCCGACGTCGAACGGATTGTCGTACTGGATCCACTCCTTGCCGCGCAACGCGTGCCCGACCGGGGACTTGATCTTCTCGGCGAACTCCATGACCTCGGCGTGCGCCCCCGCCGTGCCGCTGCCGCAGAAGAGGGTGACCTTCCGGGCGTCGTCGATCATCGCGACGAGTTCGTCGATCTCGCGGTCGCCGGGCCGGACGCCGGGCCGCGAGGTGATGAGGGCGGTCTCGACCGTCCTGTCCGGGGCGGGCCGGGCGGCGACGTCGCCGGGGAGCGCGACGACGCCGACGCCGGACCGCCCGACCGCGTGCTGGATGGCCGTCTGGAGCACCCGCGGCATCTGCTGGGGGCTGGAGATCAGCTCGCTGTAGTGGCTGCACTCGCCGAACAGCCGGTCGGGATGGGTCTCCTGGAAGTAGCCGAGGCCGATCTCGCCGGAGGGGATCTGCGAGGCGAGCGCCAGCACGGGGGCCATGGAGCGGTGCGCGTCGTAGAGGCCGTTGATCAGGTGGAGGTTGCCCGGCCCGCAGGAGCCGGCGCAGGCCGCGAGCTTCCCGGTGATCTGGGCCTCGGCGCCCGCGGCGAACGCGGCCGTCTCCTCATGGCGGACGTGGACCCAGTCGATGGCCGGGTTGCGCCGGACCGCGTCCACCACCGGGTTGAGGCTGTCGCCGACCACTCCGTACAGCCGCTCGACGCCCGCACGGACGAGGATGTCGACGAACTGCTCGGCGACGTTCTGCTTGGCCATGCTCAGCGCACCTCTTCGTGGTCCTCGAAGCCGATCGGGCGTCCGGGTCCCCTCCCCTCGCCCGTCCCCTGGCTCCATGAATCCACACCGTGCGCGGTTACGCCTCCCAGACGGCCGCGGCGGTCCTGTCGTCCGCGTACCCCTTGACCCTGACCTGGCTGTCCGCGAGGAACGCGGCGAGACCGGGCGGTTCCCGGCGGGACCACCGCGTCGTCAGGTGCTCGGCCAGTTCCGGTTCGCCGCGCAGCGGTTCCGCCAGCCCGCCCGTGCACAGCAGGAGCGTGTCACCCGGGCGGGCGATCGAGGCCCGGAAGCGGAACGGGGCGCGCGGCGGCCGGGGAGCGGGCTCGTAGGGGCTCGGGGGCGTCGTGATCCCGAGGTCCATGGTGAGCCGGTCGCCCTCCGCGGTCTCGTGCGGCCCGGACCCGAAGCCCAGCACGGCCTCCCCGCCGGCGTCGGCGGGCCGGGGTTCGATGTCCTGCCACTCGCCGTCCCGCAGCCGGAACAGGCCGCCGGGTCCCACGCCGAAGAAGACCCGGGTCCGGCACTCGGGGTCGGCGGGCAGCAGCAGGCAGCGCAGGCCGGCGGTGTACTCCTCCGGCTCGACGCCCTGCTCCGCCGCGCCGGCCCGCAGTTTGCCGAGGCTGCGGTCGGTGAGGCGGTGCAGGCCGGACTTCAGATCGCCGCGCCGAGCGCCGCGGATGTCCTCGGCCAGCCGCGCGTGGCTGCGTCCGACGGCCCCCGCGATCCACCGGCACGCCTCGACCGCGGCCCGGTGCGCCCGCGGCGCGGCCCGGGTGCCGGTCGCCATCGCGACCAGGACGAGGGCCTGTTCTCCGGTGCCGAAGCGGGCGGTCAGCAGGGCGTCCCGCCGCGGCTCGCCCCGGTAGCGGGCGGAGTCCCCGCGGACCGAGACGGCGCGCAGGGTGCTCGTCCCGCACCGGGCGCCGTCGAGCACCGTGTCGGCCACCAGGTCCTCGAGCGCGTCCGGGTCGGCGGGCGGGAGCGCCGTCGGTTCGGCGTCGTAGGTGGGCGGCCGGGATCCGACGTGACCGACGGCGGGCGGCTGCGGAGGGACGCCGAGCACGGGCTCCCGGGGCTCTGCGGGAGCCGCGTCCTGCGGCGCGGGGGCAGCCCGGGGCGGCCGGAACGCTCCGGTGGTACGGGGAAGACCGGCGGGCCCGGGCGGCACGGCGTCCGACGGGGCACCGGCGGCCGGGGCCGCCGGGGGCGGGTCGGCCGGTACGGGGCCGGTGGGCGTCGGCCGGACGGGCGCGGGGCCGGACCGGGGTGCCGCGGGAGGGGCGGAGGGCGGAGCGGCCGGGGGTGCGCCGGGCGGCGCCGGAGCGTGTGGCGCACCCGCGGGAGCCCGGCCGGGCGAGGCCGGCGCGGCGGGCGGGCCGGCCGGAGGCGGAGCGGTCGGAGGCGGAGCGGTCGGTGCCGGAGGTGCGGCGGGCGGCGGTGAGGCGGCCCGGCCGGCGGGGACCTGCCCGGAGGACGGCTCGCCGGGGCCTCCCGGCGCGGCGGAGGGGGCCGAGGGCTGCCCGGCGGGCGGGCCCTGGACGGTCTCCCGCGGATCGGCGGGCCCGCGCCCCTCGCCGCCCGGGCGAGCGGCGGGGCCGGCGGTGTCCGGTGCGGGGGCGGGGCCGCCGCGCTCCCGGCCGCCCGGGACCGGGGGAGGCGTGGCGGGCGCGGGCGGCGCGCTCGCCGGTCGCGGTGGCGGGTCCGAAGCGGCGGAGGACTGTCCGGGAACGCCGGGCGACCGGCCGTCCGGAGCGGGCCGGGGCTCGCCGGGCGCCCCGGGCGCGGGACCGGCGGAGACGGTGGGCGGCTGCGCGGGCGGGGCCTCGCCTCGCGGCGCGGGCCCCCATGCGGAGCCCGGTGCGGGGGCCGCCGCGGAGCCCGGCACCGGTGCCGGGCCGCCGGGCCCGGTGACCGGAGCGGCCGGCGGACCGTCCGCGGCGGGAACCGGCCGGCCTCCGCGGCCCGGCCCCGGCGCCGCGGAGTCGCGGTCCAGGGTCCCGGCGGCCGACGCGAACCGGTCGTCCAGGGAGTCCGCCGCCCCGGCGGGCCCCGTGTCCTCGGTGGAGTCGTCGTACAACTCCCCCCACCATGCGTCCTCGTGACCGGTGGGCTTCTCCCCCTGCTGGCTCATGCCGGTAATTGTCCACCGCCCCGGCCCCTCGAAAACGGGGCATCCGGAAAAACCGGCCGCGGTGCGGTCCGTCGAACGGCGTGTCGAGCGAGGGCTCGAACGGGCGTACGCGGGCGGGAGCCGCGCCGCCGCCGGGCGGTCCCCTCCTCACGGGAGAACGGGCCGGTGGCGGCCGGCGCATCGCCGTCGAGCGCCCGGCGGGCGTTCGGCACCCCGCGCGGCCGGTCCCCGCCCCGGATCGCCGCCCGGAACGGTGGGAGGCGCGGGGGGCGCGGCCCGGCCGGCCGACTCCCCTCTGCCGCCCGCCCGTTCGCCCAGCGCGACGCCCGATCCCCGGCGCCCCGCCCCGCTCGGGCCGTGCGGCCGTCCGGGCTCCGTTCCCCGGCGGCGGGCCTCCGCGGGACGGGAGCTTGTCAGAGGGGCGGGGGGTGTGGCGATGATGGGCGGGGGCGGATTCGCGCCGTGGCCGTTTTCCGCCAGGGCGCCGCCGACCGGCCGGAACGCATCCTTGGGAGGGGACGTCGCCGCATGCTCGGAGCGATAGGGCTGGACGAGAACCACGAGTCGGCGTACCGGGCGCTGGTCTCCGTGGGCGCCGCCGACGTACCCGATCTCGCGCGCCGGCTCACCCTCGGCGAGTACGACACGGAGCGCGCGCTGCGCATCCTGGAACGGCACGGCCTGGCCGCGCAGTCCTCCGCCCGGCCCGGCCGCTGGGTCGCCGCGCCCCCGGGGGTCGCGCTCGGCGCGCTGCTCACCCAGCAGCGCCACGAACTGGAGAAGGCCGAGCTGGCCGCCGCGCTGCTCGCCGAGGAGTACCGGGCCACCGCGGCCGAGCCGGCCGTGCACGACCTGGTGGAGGTGGTGATCGGCGCGGCGGCGGTCGCCCAGCGGTTCCTGCAGCTCCAGCTGGGCGCGACACGGGAGGTCTGCGCCCTGGTCACCGGGAAGCCGCTGGTGGTGTCCGGGGCGGACAACGAGGCGGAGGAGCAGGCGGCGAACCGGGGGGTGCGCTACCGCGTCGTCGTCGAACGGTCCGTCCTCGACCTGCCGACGGGCGTCGCGGAGCTGTCCGCGGCCCTCGGCCGCGAGGAGCGGGTGCGCGTCGCCGACCGGGTGCCCACCAAGCTGATCGTCGCCGACGGGATGCTGGCGATGGTGCCGCTCACCTCGCACACCGCGGAGCCCGCCGCCCTGGTGGTGCACGCGAGCGGGCTCCTGGAGCTGCTGTCGGGGCTGTTCGAGTCGGTGTGGCGGGACGCGCTGCCGCTGCGGCTGAGCAGCCGGGGCGTACGGGAGCAGGAACCCGACGGTCCCGACGGCGCCGATCTGGAGATCCTCTCGCTGCTGCTGGCCGGGTTGACCGACGCCAGTGTCGCCAAACAGCTCGACCTCGGGCTGCGGACGGTGCAGCGCCGGGTGAAGCGCCTGATGGAGCTGACCGGTGTGGCGACCCGGCTCCAGCTGGGCTGGCACGCCTACGAGCGGGGCTGGGTGGCCCGGGGCTGATCTGCGCGTCCGGGCCCGCTCGGGCAGGCTGGGCAGATGGGAGTGTGGGAACTCCTGCTGGTCGGCGTGGTGATCCTGCTCGGCCTGGCCGGAGTACTGGTGCCCGGTCTGCCGGGCTCGTGGCTCGTGTGGGCCGCGGTGCTGTGGTGGGCGCTGTCCGATCCGCGGGCCCTGTCCTGGGCGGTCCTCGTCGGCGCGACCGCGGTCCTGCTGCTGGCGCAGGCCGTCCGGTTCGTGCTGCCGCCGCGCCGGCTGCGGGAGGGCGGCGCCACCACCCGGATGGCGGTGTACGCCGGCGGCGGAGCGCTCGTGGGCTTCGTCCTGCTGCCCGTGCTGGGCGCGATCCCGGGATTCGTGGGCGGGGCCTACCTGGGCGAACGGCTGCGGCTCGGCGGCCGGGGCGAGGCGTGGACGTCGGTGCGGACCGCGATGCGCGCGGGCGGCTGGAGCGTGCTGACGGAGTTGTTCGCGTGTCTGCTGATCCTCGGGGCGTGGCTGGGTGCCGTGTTCGGAGGCTGAGGCGGCGGCCGGCGCGGCGGGATCCGGGGGCGGCCGGGCGGGGCGCGCCGCCGGGCCACCGGCCGCCCCCCGGCGAGCCCGGGCCTACCGGCGGGGTGCCGCCGCGGGCGCGAGCAGCCCGGCCAGGTCGACGGTGTCGGCGAGGGCGCGCATGCCGGCGTCGTTGAAGTGCAGATGGTCGCCCGGGTCGTAGCCGGGGCGGATGCGCTCGGGGTGGGCCGGGTCGCGCACCGCGGCGTCGAAGTCCACGACGGCGTCGAAGACGCGTCCGGCGCGGATGGCGCGGTTGACGGCGAGCCGCACCGCCTCCCGGGCCGCCGTGTGCGCGGGGTGCCCGCCGAAGGGGGTGATCGTGGCGCCGACGACCCGGACGGAGCGCGCGTGGGCGCGGCGCACGAGGAGCCGGTAGGCGTTCTCCAGGTCCCGGGGGTCCGACACCGGCGGGCTGCCCTTGATGTCGTTCACGCCCTCCAGGAGGATCACCGTGCGGACGCCCGCGCGGGAGAGGACGTCGGCGTCCAGGCGGGTCAGCGCGCTCGGACCGCGCCCCGCGCGCAGCACCCGGTTCCCGGAGATCCCCGCGTTCAGGACACCGGGCCGGCGCCCGGCGGGCAGGCTCCGCAACCGGTCGGCGAGGCGGTCGGGCCAGCGGTGGTCGGCGCCGAACGAGGAACCGATGCCGTCGGTGATCGAGTCGCCGAGGGCGACCACGCTGCCGGCGCCCGGAGGGCCGAGCACGTCGACCCCGGTCACGTAGTACCAGTGGGCGGCGGTGGCCGTGTACGCGGAGCCGCTCGCGTCGCCGGTGTGGTCCCCGCCGCGGGCGACGTAGTTGGTCCGCAGCGCCGAGCGGTGGTAGGTCGCGGGGCCGGAGTCCCCGGGGGTGTGCACGGACACGAGCAGGTCGGTGTCGGCGGGGACGCGCAGGCGGACGGGGTCGCTGACGATGTCGCGGCCCGCGGGGAGGGTGACCGAGCGGGCCCCGCCGAAGGTGACCGCGCGGACGCTGCCGGCCGCCGCGGCCGGGCCCGCGTGCGCGCCGGGGCGGCGCAGCGCCAGGGTGACGGCGCCGAGCCGGAGCGGCGCGCCGCCCAGCCGGTTGGACAGCCGGACCCGGGCGGCCCGGCCGCCGACGCTGGTGTGCACGACGTTGCGGACGGAGGCTCCGGGCAGTGCGGGTGCCGTGCCGGAGGGGGCGGCCTCCCAGGTGCCCCGCCAGGCTTCGGGGACGCCGGACGCACCGGCCGTCCCCGGCGCCGCGACCGGTCGGGAGCCGGCCTCGGCGGTCACGCCGGGCGAGGCGAGGACGAGGGTCGCCGCGAGCGGGACGAGCAGGCGCCTGAGCATGATCGCGCGAGTCATGGGCGATGGCTTCCCGCGCCCCCGGGCCGCGCAACGCCCCCTCACACCAATGGCGGCGGGCAGCGGCAGGACGGCCGCTGCCCCGCGGGCACTCCCCGTGCGGACGGGGAGGCGGAATCCGCTGCGTCCGCGACGGGCGCGTGTTTGGCTGCTGCCATGACCCGATTCACCGAGGCGGAACGCGCGTACCTGAGGTCGCAACGGCTGGGGCGTCTGGCCACCGTGGACCCGCTCGGGCAGCCGCAGGCCAACCCCGTCGGCTTCTTCCCGCAGGACGACGGGACGATCCTGATCGGCGGATACGCGATGGGAACGACCAAGAAGTGGCGCAATCTGCAGCGGAATCCGAAGGTCGCGCTGGTCGTCGACGACATCGTGAGCGTGGACCCCTGGCGGGTGCGCGGCCTCGACATCCGCGGTGATGCCGAACTCCTCACCGGAGCACACGACTTGGGCCCGCGGTTCAGTGAGGAACTGATCCGTGTCCACCCGCGCCGTATTCACAGTTGGGGCTTGGAGGACTGAACGGCCAAGCGGGCCGAACCCGTTGATCAGGGGCCAACCGGCGACACATCGGCCCAAGATCGCGGGGCCTGTGGACCTTGGTAGGGTCCCGAGCCATGACCGCCACGGAACCCACGATCCTGGCCACCTCGGGTGGTCACCGCGTCGGCGACCGCACCCGGGTGGCCTTCGGCCCGCTCGTCCACCACGCCGTCGACCTGGCCCGGGTGGAGGGCCGCCGCCCCCGCATCCTGTACGTCGGCACGGCGATCGGTGACGCCGAGCACTTCGCGTCGCGGATGACCGAGGCGGCGCGGGTGGCCGGCTTCGACCTCACGCCCCTCCACCTGTTCCCGATGCCGAACGTCGAGGACGTCGAGGGAGCGGTCCTCGGGCACGACGTCGTCTGGGTGATGGGCGGTTCGGCGGCGAACCTGCTCGCCGTGTGGCGGGTCCACGGGCTGGACGCGGTCTTCCGGCGGGCCTGGGAGGCCGGCGTCGTGCTGAGCGGGGTGAGCGCGGGCTCCCTCTGCTGGTTCCGGGGCGGGACGACGGACTCCTTCGGCCCCGAACTCCGCCCGCTCACCGACGGACTGGGCTACCTCCCCTTCGGCAACGGCGTCCACTACGACAGCGACCCGGGCCGCCGCCCCCTGGTCCACCGGCTCGTGGCCGACGGCACGCTTCCCGAGACCCACTGCACCGACGACGGGGTGGGCCTGGTGTACCGGGGCACACGCCTGGCGGAGGCCGTGACGGAGATACCCGGCAAGGCCGCCTACGTCGTCCGGCGCACGGGCGACGCGGCCGAGGAGACCCGGCTCGACACCCGCGAACTGCCCGCGCCCGGTGCCTGAAGGCGGTCCGCGGCCGAACCCCCTGCGCAGGATGCCCCGATGGCACCGGGAGCGCCCCCGCCCCCGGCCGTCGCCACGGGGCGGATGGCCCGGCGGGAGCAGCCGGTGCTGTGTCCGTCCCGGACGGTCCGCGGCTGCGCCCCTGGCGCCCCGCGGACGCCGGAACGCTCGTCGCGGCGGCGCGGGACCCGGACATCCGCCGGTGGAACCTGCTGTACGTGGCGTCCCCCGCGGCGGCCCGCGAGCGGATCGCGCGCATGCACGACCGGTGGCGGCGGGAGACCGGGGCGATCTGGGCCGTCGCGCGGCGGACGGACGACCGGCCCGTCGGGCTCGTCGGCTTCCACGACGTGGATCTCGCGGACGGCAGCGCGGAGATCCTCTCCTGGGTGCTCCCCGAGGCCCGGGGAGCCGGCGTCGTCACCGCGGCGGTACGGCGCGTCGGCAGCCGGGCCCTCGATGATCTCGGACTCCACCGGCTGCGGTTGTGTGCCACTCGGTCGCCAACCCGGCGTCCTGCCGGGTTGGCGGAGCGGGCCGGGTTCGCCCTGGAGGGCACCCTGCGCGAGGCGCTGCGCCACGAGGACGGGCGGCACGACCAGCACCTGCACGCGCTGCTCCGCGGGAACATGCCGCCGGCCGGTGAGCGCACACCGCCGCACACGCGGCCGTGACCGCGCGCCCGGGCCCGGACTACGCCGCCGTCTCCGCCAGGCGCAGGTGCCGGACGGCGTAGGAACGCCAGGGGCGCCAGGTGTCCGGGGCGTGGAGGTCCGGGGGCGCGGTGTCCGGATCGCCGAGGGCGCGGGAGCGGATGACGGCCGCCGTTGCGGCGTCCATTCCGGGCAACGCGAGCAGGACCCGCTCCGCCCGGTCGCGGTCGGCCCCGGGGTCCAGGCACAGCGTTCCGTCGGCGAGTGCCGCCGCCAGGGCTCCGAGAGGGCCGGCCGGTACCGCCCCGGCGAGCACGGCCGCCTCCGGGAAGAGGTGGGTGAGCGGACCGCGGGGGCTGTCGAGCGCCGTTCCGTGGCACGCCACCAGGCGTCCCGCCGCCTCCTCCCCCACCAGGGCGCGCACCGCCAGTTCGTGCGGGTCGGCGGTGCCCGGTGAGCGCAGTCCCGGCCGGGCGGCGACGAGCGGGCCCAGCCGGGCGTCGGCGCCCAGACGCTCGTCGACGGCGTACGGATCGGCGTCGAGGTCGAACAGCCGGCGCAGCCGCTGGACGGCGGTGGTGAGGTCGCGCAGGTCGGTGAGGTGCAGCCGGGCGTCCAGCCAGCCGCCCCGGCGCCCCGCGGGGTCGGACGCGGGGCGTTTCGCCGGCGGCCCGGGCGGCGGCGTCCGCCACGGTGGCCTGCCGGGCCGCTCTTCGACGGCGGCGACACCCGTGCCGTGGGGGAGCCGCAGGGTGCGCCGGTAGGTGCGCTCGCCGGGGGTGCCGGTGACGCTCTCGACGCCCGTCACGGCCTCGGCGGCGAGCAGGTCGAAGACGGCGGTCGCCTGGTAGGGGCCGCGGTGGGCGAGGCGGAGCGGGACGCCGGCGGTGGAGGCCGGTTCGGGGCGCGGGCCGGTGCCGGGCGCGGCGGCGCGCAGTTCGCTGGGTGTCGCGGCGTAGACCGCGCGGATCGTGTCGTTGAACTGGCGCACGCTGGCGAAGCCCGCCGCGAAGGCCAGCTGCGTGATGGGCAGGCCGGTGGTCTGGAGGAGGACGCGGGCGGTGTGCGCCCGCTGGGCGCGGGCGAGGGCGACCGGGCCCGCGCCCACCTCGGCGGTGAGCTGCCGCTGCACCTGGCGGGCGCTGTACCCGAGGCGCGCGGCGAGCCCCGCGACGCCTTCCCGGTCCACCACTCCGTCGCCGATCAGGCGCATGGCACGGCCGACGACGTCGGCCCGGGCGTTCCACTGCGCGGAGCCGGGCACGGCGTCGGGGCGGCAGCGCCGGCAGGCCCGGAATCCGGAGCCCTGTGCGGCGGCGGCCGTCGGGTAGAAGCGGACGTTGCCCCGCTTCGGTGTCACCGCGGGGCAGCTGGGCCGGCAGTAGATGCCGGTCGTCCGCACGGCGAAGAAGAACTCCCCGTCGAAGCGGGCGTCCCGGCTGCGTACGGCCTCGTATCCGGTGTCCTCGTCGATCACCCCTCCAGTGTCATCCGCGCGGGCCGGGTCGGCTGGCGGGAATCGGACACGGCGGTCGTGGTGCGGCCCGGGCACGGGGGCCCGGGCCGCCGGTCGCTCCCCGCGGCGCGACCGGCCCGACCGCATGGGCCGGCTCCGTGCCGGGGAGGCGCGCCGCGATCGTGGTGCGGCCCGGGCCCGCCGCCCGGCGACGATCGGGCCGGGACGCGCCGCCGCGGCCCGGCCGGGGCGGCGCGTCCCGGCCCCGGGCGCCGCTACCGGCGGCCCCGCTTGGCCTCCATCGCGGCGCGGCCCTCGGCCCCCTTGCGCTTCCAGTCCCGGCGGATCTCGGCCCGCAGGCGGGCGTCCGTCTTGGCGACGATCCACTGGTTCTCGCGGATCAGTTTGCGGTAGCTGTCCAGGCGCCGGCCCGGCAGCGCGCCGCTGTCCACGGCGTCGAGCACCGCGCAGCCGGGCTCGGCGAGGTGGGCGCAGTCCTGGAAGCGGCAGTCGGCGGCGAGATCCTCGATCTCGGCGAACACCTGCCCCACACCGGTTTCCGCGTCCCAGAGGCCGACCCCGCGCAGGCCCGGGGTGTCGATGAGGACCCCGCCGCCCGGCAGGACGAGCAGGTTGCGGGTGGTGGTGGTGTGCCGGCCCTTGCCGTCCATGTCGCGGGTGGCCTGCACCTCCATGGCGTCCTCGCCGAGCAGGGCGTTGGCGAGGGTGGACTTCCCCGCTCCGGACTGGCCGAGCAGGACGGCGGTCCCGCCGGACAGGACCGCCGCGAGGACGTCGAGCCCCTCGCCGGTCGCGGCGCTGACGGTGAGGACCGGCACGCCCGGTGCCGCGGCCTCCACGTCCTGGACGAGGTGCCCGAGCGTCGCGGGGGCGGGCACCAGGTCGGCCTTGGTCAGGACGACCACGGGCTGCGCGCCGGACTCCCAGGCCAGCGCGAGGAAGCGTTCGACCCGGCCGAGGTCGAGTTCCACGGCGAGGGACACCGCGACGACCGCGTGGTCGACGTTGGCGGCGAGGATCTGGCCCTCGGACCGCTTGGAGGAGGTGGAGCGTACGAAGGCGGTGCGACGGGGCAGGCACTCCCGCACGTAGCGCGGCCGGCCGGCGGGGTCGACGGCGACCCAGTCGCCGGTGCACACGACCTTCATCGGGTCGTGCGGCGTCACGAACGCGGTGTCCGCGCGCAGGACGCCGTCGGCGGTCGCCACGTCGCACTGGCCGCGGTCGACGCGGATCACCCGTGCGGGCAGGAGGCCCCGGGAGAGATGGGGGGCGAACGCCTCGGCCCAGGCGTCGTCCCAGCCGTAGGGGGCGAGCGGGGAGGCGGACGGGGACGGGAAGGCGGAGCTGGAAGTCAAGGGAGACCCTTCACAAGGGCGGCCCCGGCGCGCGCCCTTCGGCGCGAGGAAGAGGAAAGGTCAGCCGGCGGCCACGGAGGTGGACGTGATGAGCTTCTGGGCGCGGGCGGCGCCCTCGTCGATGACAGCCATCGGTCATACCTCCCTCTGCTGACGTTCCACCAGGGACGCGGCGGCGTTCACCCGTCGCGTCGACGGTCCGACTCTAGGGACACCCCGGCGGCGGCGCCAGTGATTTAAGGGCCCGTCCCCTCCGCGCGAGGACGGAGGCGCGCGGCACCGCGCGGGCGGGCCGGGGCCGGGCGGCGGCGCGCGGCGGCGCCGGTTCCGGGGCGGCGCCGCCGGGGGCGCGCCGCTCCGCGCGCCGCGCGGAGCCGGTGCCCCGCCGCCGGTTCCCCGCCACCGTCCGGGTCCGAGGCGTCAGTGCGGGCTCGCGCAGGGCGTGCCGTCGAGGGTGATGGAAGCGGGTGCCGTGTTCGTGTCGTGCCAGGATCCCAGGAAGCCGACCGTGACCGAACCACCCGCGGGGACGGTCCTGTTGTAGGCGACGGCGGTGGCGCTCACGTGCGCGCCGTGCTGGGCGAGGGTGCCGTCCCACATCTGGGTGACGCGCTGACCGTCGCGGTAGGTCCAGGCGAGCCGCCAGTTGTCGAGCGGTTCGGCGGTGGTGACGGTGACGGCGGCCTGGAAGCCGTCCGGCCACTCGTCGACGAGGGTGTAGGCGGCCTCGCAGCGCGCGGTGCCGGGGGTCGGGGCGGGGTCGGTGTCGACGATCCGGGCGGGCGGTGAGGTCGGCCCCTGGGGTTCGGGGTCGGGGCGGGCGACCGGGGTCGCCCTCGTCCTCGCCGGCTCGGGAGAGACGAGCGCGCCCTCGCCCCGGGTGGTGGCCGGCGGGGAGGAGGGCACCGCCGGGGCGGCCACCGGCTCCTCGGCGACGGCCGCGTCGCCCCGCGGGGCGGGGCCGGGATCGTCGGCGGCGTCGAACGGCATCAGGGAGACGGCGAGCGCGAGGCCGGAGACGGCCAGGGCCGCGACCAGCATGCCGGTGCGGCCGATCCGGGGCGCGGCCTCGCGGTTCTCGGCGATGCCGGTGTCCGCGGCGGCGTCCGCGCGGCCCACGCGCAGACCCGCCTCGGCGGCGCGGCGGCGGCGTTCGAGATAGGCGAGCCCGCCCCAGCCGATCACCCCGCCCGCCAGCGCGGCGGGCAGGCCGCCGCCGTGCGTCCGCAGGCAGGCCGCCGCCTCCGCGCACGCGGCGCAGTGCGCGAGGTGCCGGGAGAGGTCCTCGGGCGTCCCGGCCTCCGGGGAGCGGGTGACGGCGTCGAGGAGGCGGGCGTAGCTGCGGCAGGCCGCGTCCATCGGGGTGTCGAGGTGACTGCGGTGGCAGCGCTCCCTGAACAGCGCGCGCACCTCGCCGAGTTCACCGGCCGCCGCCACCGGGTCCAGGGCGAGGCGGCGGGCCACGGAGGGCAGCGGAAGGGCCTCGACCTCGGCCAGCCAGAGCAGGGCGGCATCGGCCTCCTGGAGGTCGCGGAGCCCGCGCAGCGCGATCGGGCGGCGCAGCGGGGGTCCCGTGTACCGGGCGGCCTGGCCGGAGTTGAGCCAGAGTCTGAGGTCGGGGTCCAGCCGGTGGCCCTGGCCGTGCGCGTCCCATGCCGCGGCGGTGGTGCGCACCGAGGTGAGCAGCAGCGGGATGCGCGGCAGGCCGGGGGTGCGGCGGCTGGTGCCCCGCGCGCGCTCGGCGGCGGCCCGGACCTCGTGGACGCCGTGGGTGAAGGCCTCGGTGGCCAGTTGCGTCGCCGCGGCGGAACCGGAGGTGCACAGGTCGGCGTACGAGAGGACCGCGTCCCAGCACTCCGAGAACAACGCGGCCTCCGCGGCGTCCTGCGGGGTCGGCAGGTCGGGCATCGGGGGCTCCTGCATCCACTGCGTCCGTGTGCAACGTCAGGCAACGCCCAACTCTGCTTACTTCACGGGGGAGTTGGTGACCGTCCCGACAACGGACCCGAGCCTTTCACGGCTCCGACACAACTGACAAGCCGTTCCCTCACATCGGGCGACCGTCCGGTCACGCGCCGAGGCCCCGGACGGCGACCGGGCGGCTCCGCGGCGGGCGCCCCGAGCACACGGCACGGCCCGGACGTACGGGGACGTCCGGGCCGTGCCGTGTGCCGAGGGTGCGGGGCGGTCAGGGCCGGGAGGCGGGCTCCGCCGCGGGCAGGCTGTCCATGAACGAGCTGACCGAGAAGACCGCGCGCCCCGGGCCGGGCTCCCCGTACCCCGGGGGCGACGTGAGGCCGAAGTCGTCCATGGTGGCGCGGTACGCCTCGAGCAGGCGGATGTGGTACTCCAGCGGGGCACCCTGCGGGTTGGCCTTGCCGAGCGGGGTGGTCGGCTCCGGGCACCAGGTGGTGAAGCGGGGCGTGATGCCGTGGGACATGAAGAAGCGCAGCCCCTCGGTCGTCGAGGCGATGGCCTCGTCGACGCTGGTGAAACCGAACGGCTCGGCCATCTCGACGCCCGCCACGAAGTTGGGGATCACGTTGCGCGCGCCGAAGATCTCGGCGGAGTCGAGGATGCGCTTGTGCCACTCGTCGCGGCCGACGTAGCGCTCCTTGCCGGGGCAGTACAGCTCGAACAGCCGGCGGTCCCACACCTCGTAGTTGGGGTGGTAGATCTGCACGCCGTAGTCCTTGAACCGCTGCACGTCGTCGCGGGGCAGCGCCTGGGCCACGACCTTGCCGATCCAGCGTCCCGGGAACCGCTCCTCGATGGCCTTGGCGTAGTGCCCGTAGAAGTCGGCCTCGTCGCGGCCCGCGACGGTCCTGGTGATCGCGCCGCCGGTCAGCGTGTAGGCGGTGGACGCCTTCGCGGTGTCGTACCGGTCGATGATCTCCAGGGCTTCGAGGACCTCCTCCACGTCCTTGACGCCGGTATAGGGGCGGCCCGCCGCCTTGTGCTGGCGCCAGTTGTGGTTGATGTCGCAGTACTGGCACTCCTCCTTGGCGCCGAAGTACTGGCAGACCCGGAAGACCGTGAGGTAGATGAGGTAGCCCCACTGGATGGTGGGCGCCACCTCCATCACGGACTTCCCGTTGGAGAGGGTGTGCCGGTAGTACTCGGGCATCGGCGGCACGCCGACGTCGGAGATCCGCTTCCCGTCGAGGTAGAGCCCGAGGACGCCGTCCCCGTCGGCCGCGACGCGGTAGGGCGAGGACGGGTTGACCCGCACGGAGACGACGGTGCGCCGCAGGTCGTACGGGCCGCCGGTGAGGATGATCTCCTCGGGCGGGCGGCGCAGCGCGGCCTCGCCCAGCTCGGGCAGCGTGCCGTGGTCGAAGGAGAAGATGAAGTACGACTTCGGCTTGACCTCGCCGTTCTCGTTGTCGCTGAGAGCCGAGGCGTCGAAGGCCACACCCCCGCGGAGCAGGTCCTCCTTGAAGACGGCCTCCCGCGGCACGTGCGGGAACCGCTCCATCAGATCCTCGACCAGCGCGGTGCGGCTGCCCATCCCGTTCTCCTCGCTCCCGACCTGCTTCGTCTGTCCTGTTCGACTCCTCACGGTATGCCCCCGCCCCGGCGCCGGCCCGGCCGGGGCCCCTCGCGGCGCGCGACGCGGCCCGGGGCGGGCGGCGGCCGGGCGGTCCGGGCGCCAAAGGAAAGGAGGCGGGCCGGGGTGGGGGACGGCCCGGGCCCGCGCGGCGCCGGGGCCGTCCCCCACCCCGGCCCGGAGCAGGTCCCGCCGGGCCGGGCGAGCGGACGGGCCGGCGGCCCGCTCCCCCGACGGCGCCGGCCTCCGGGTCGGCGGAAGTCGTTTGCCCCGCGGGCCCCGCGCTGCCAGAGTCCGGGCCATGGAGACCTTCGCCGCGTACGACGGGACGGAACTGGCCTACGAGGTGCGCGGGGAGGGCCCTGCCCTGGTGTGCCTGCCGGGCGGTCCCATGCAGGACTGCGCCTACCTCGGGGATCTCGGCGGCCTCGCGGCCCGCCGGCGGCTGATCCTCGCCGATCCGCGGGGCACCGGCGGATCGGCGGTCCCCGAGGACCCGGCCACCTACCGCTGCGACCGTCTCGTGGACGACGTGGAGGCGCTGCGGGGGCACCTCGGCCTGGACCGGCTGGACCTCCTCGCCCACTCCGCGGGCACGAACCTGGCGGCGCTGTACGCCGAACGCCGTCCCGACCGGGTCGGGCGGCTCGCGCTGATCGCCCCCAGCGCCCACGCCGTCGGCGTGGAGGTGAGCGCGGAGGTCCGGCGGGACACGGCGCGGCTGCGGCACGCGGAACCCTGGTTCCCCACGGCGTCCGCAGCGCTGGAGCGGATCATGGCCGGGGAAGGGGACGCCGAGGCGTTCGAAGCGATCGCCCCGTTCTGGTACGGCCGCTGGGACGAGGCGGCCCGGGCGCACCGGGCCGCGGAGGACGGCCACCGGAACGCGGAGGCCGCCCGCCGCTACGGCGACGGGGCGTTCACCCCGGACACCACCCGGGCCGCGCTCGCCCGGCTGACGTGTCCGGTGCTGCTGCTCGCCGGAGAGGTCGACCTGAACTCGCCGCCCGCGGCGGTCGCCGCCCTCGCGGCCGTCTTCCGGGACGCGGAGCTGGTCGTGCAGCCCGGGGCCGGGCACTTCCCGTGGCTGGACGACGCGGAGCGGTTCGTCCGGACGACGGCCGGCTTCCTCGACCGGACGGCCGGGTAGCGGCTCGCGCCCGGCGGAGGGGCGCGGCCGGGTCCGGGGCCCGTCCGCCGGGCGGGCGCGGGGCGCGGGCGGGCGGCCCGGTGCGTCAGGCCGTCCGCGCCAGGTCCGTCGCCTCCACCCGGAACTCCAGCCCGCCGCCGGACAGCAGGCGCTCCAGTTCGCTCAGGACCGTCGCGCCGAGCCGGGCGACCTCGTTGCCCTGGGAGCCGGCGACGTGCGGGGTCAGCACGGCGTTCGGGAGGTCGAACAGCGGTGAGTCCGCCGGGAGCGGCTCGGGGTCCGTGACGTCGAGGACCGCGCCGATGCGGCCGGACCGCAGCTCCCGCACCAGCGCGCCGTGGTCGACGAGCGAGCCGCGCGCGGTGTTCACGAGCACCGATCCGTCCCGCATGAGGGCGAGTTCGCGGCGGCCGAGGAGATGCCGGGTCTCCGGGGTCCCGGGGGCGTGCAGGGTGACGACGTCGCTGCCGACCAGCAGCGCGTCGAGCGGCAGCAGCGGGACGCCGAGCGCCGCCGCCCCGGCCTCGTCGACGTACGGGTCGGCGAGGCTCACCTCCAGGTCGAATGGGGCCAGGAGCTCGACGAGGCGCCGGCCGACGCGGGAGGCGCCGACGACGCCGACGCGGCGGCGGAAGTTGCCGGCGCGGGGGTGCACGCGACCGCGGGGGAAGGCCCGTTCCTCCCGGAGGCGGTCGCGGCACGCGAAGACGTCCTTGCCCGCGAGCAGGATCATGGCCAGCGTGTACTCGGCGACGGGCAGCGCGTTCGCCGCGGCGGCCGACGACACGAGCACGCCGCGGTCCCACAGCGCCGGCGTGCCAAACCCCTTCACGGAACCCGCGGCGTGCAGCACGGCCCGCAGTCCGGGAGCCGCGTCCAGCACCGCGGCGTCGAGGACGGGACAGCCCCAGCCGGTGATCAGTATCTCGGTGCGGGCCAGCCGGGCGCGGACCCGGGGATCGCCGAAGTCCTCCGCCACCAGGGCGGGATCGACGTCCACCAGCTCGCGCAGCCGGGCGAGCGCCTCGGCGGGGAAGACCCGCGGGACGTTCTCGGCCGTCATGGCGAACATCGCGACGGGACGGTGCGGCACGGCGGGCCCTCCGGTTCGGCCGACGCCGCCGGCGCCGCTCGCGTCGGACGGACACGAGGCCCCGGGGACGTCGCACGGTCTTCGGCGGAGACGGCCCCGCCCTCGTAGCAACCGCTCTCTACGGTAGGGCGCGGGGCGTGAGAGGGTCAACGGAGAGGTACGCCGGACGGGCGGACCGGCGCGGTGGTCCCGCCGGGCGGTCACCACGCGGGCGGCGGGCACCCGGGGAGGAACGCAGGATGACGGGAACGCTGACCAACTGGGCCGGCAACATCACGTACACGGCCGCTCGGCTGCACCGGCCCGCCTCGCTCGGCGCGCTCGCCGCGCTGGTCGCGCGGAGCCCGCGGGTGCGGGTGCTGGGCAGCGGGCACTCCTTCAACGAGATCGCCGAACCGGGCCCCGGCGGGGTGCTGCTGTCGCTGTCCGCGCTGCCGCAGGCGATCGACGTCGACACCGCGGCGCGCACGGTGCGGGTGTCCGGCGGTGTCCGCTACGCCGAACTCGCCCGCGCGGTGCACGCGCGGGGACTGGCGCTGCACAACATGGCGTCCCTGCCGCACATCTCGGTGGCGGGCTCGGTCGCCACCGGCACCCACGGCTCCGGCGTGGCCAACGGACCGCTGGCGTCCGCCGTCCGCGAGATCGACCTGGTCACCGCCGACGGCCGTACGGTGACGATCGGCCGCGGGGACGACCGGTTCGACGGTGCGGTGACCTCTCTCGGCGCCCTCGGCGTGGTCACCGCCCTCACCCTCGACCTGGAGCCGGCCTTCGCGGTGACCCAGCACGTGTTCACCGAACTCCCCCTGGAGGGACTGGACTTCGAGGCGGTCATGTCCAGCGCGTACAGCGTCAGCCTGTTCACGGACTGGCGGCGGCCCGGCTTCCGCCAGGTGTGGCTCAAGCGGCGCACCGACCGGCCGTCGCCGGACTTCCCGTGGGCCGCGCCCGCGACGCGGGCCGTGCATCCGGTGCCGGGCATGCCGGCCGTCAACTGCACCGGGCAGCTCGGGGTGCCGGGCCCCTGGCACGAGCGGCTGCCGCACTTCCGGGCCGAGTTCACCCCGAGCAGCGGTGCGGAGCTCCAGTCCGAGTACCTGCTGGCGCGCGAGGACGCGCCGGCCGCGCTCGGCGCGCTGGACGCGATCCGCGCGACGATCGCGCCGCCGCTGCGGATCTGCGAGGTGCGGACCGTCGCCGCCGACCGCCAGTGGCTGAGCCCGGCGTACGGGCGCGACAGCGTGGCCCTGCACTTCACCTGGGTGGACGACACCGAGGCGGTGCTGCCGGTGGTGCGGCGGGTCGAGCGGGCCCTGGAGCCGTTCGCGCCGCGCCCGCACTGGGGCAAGGTCTTCACCGTGCCGGCCGCGACGCTGCGCCGACGCCATCCGCTGCTGCCCCGGTTCCGGGCGCTGGTGGACGTCCTGGACCCGGCCGGGACGTTCACCAACGCCTTCGTGGCGGACGTCCTGCCTCCGCGCGCCTGAGCGACCGGGCCGCGGTGCCGGGACCGCGGCACCGGACCGAGCCGAACCCGAGCCGGACCGGGGGTCGACGGGCCGGCCCGCGCATCGGCCGGGAGAGGCGTGTCCTTCCCCGGACCCGATGCCCGGCCGCGTGG
Organism: Streptomyces sp. NPDC048566; assembly: GCF_043199735.1. Taxonomy (NCBI): domain Bacteria; kingdom Bacillati; phylum Actinomycetota; class Actinomycetes; order Kitasatosporales; family Streptomycetaceae; genus Streptomyces; species Streptomyces sp. NPDC048566. The sequence continues at coordinate 68,754 of NZ_JBICWL010000007.1, read as the reverse complement.
TCCGGGTCGCGCCGGACGGGGGACGGCAGGGCGTCGGTGCCCGCTGGTGCGGGCCGGTTGTCCTCCCGCCGTGGCCGACTCCGCCCGGAATCGGCCGCGTTCCCCTCCGACTTCCGACACGGCACCGGGCCCGTCCGGCCCGGGCGGACCGGCCTTTCGGGCGGAGCTGCCGCCGTCCCGCGCCGCGGTGGGCGGTGCCGGACATCGGCCGGGGCGGCGCCCGGGCCGGTTCCGCCGGGGGTGCCCGGCAGCGCGGGCGTCATGCCGTGGAGCGGGCCGCCGGCCGCACCTATGATCTGCCGGTGGAGCGGCCGGGACGGCACCGCGCCCGCCCGCGGCGGGACCGGGCGACCGGCCCGCGGACCACGGACCACGGACCACGGACCACCGCACAGGAGCGAGGACGCGAACGATGACCGGACCCGGGCGCCAGAACGGGCGGGCCTCCCACCACACGACGCGCGGCACCGGTCCGGTGCTGCTCGTCGTCCCCGGCGGGGCCGGCCACCCGATGGGGCTCGACGGCCTCACCGAGCGGCTCGCCGAGCGGTTCACCGTGGTGACCTTCGACCCCCTGGGCCTGTCGCGCACCCCCCTGGACGGCCCGGTCGGCGACCAGCGCGTCGAGGACTGGAGCGACGACGCCCACCGCCTCCTCGCCTCCGTCCTCCCGGACGGCGAGTCGGCGTACGTGTTCGGGACCAGTTCGGGCGGGATCGTCGCCCTCGACCTGCTGGCCCGGCACCCGGAACGGCTGCGCCGGGTGGTGGCCCACGAACCGCCGAGTGTCGCGGTGCTCCCGGACGCCCCGGCGCAGCGCGCGATGATCGAGGAGGTGGACGCGCTCTGCCGCACGCGCGGCACCGCGGTCGCCATGGCGCGGCTGGCCGCGGGTCTCGAAGCCGGAGCGCCGGGGAGCGGCCGGAGCCCGGGCGCGGAGCCCGCGGCGCGGGACGGCGAGGAGGCACCCGCCGCACCGGCCGACGGGCCCGCGGAGCACATGGCCGACACCCCGGCGGGCGTCTTCCTGGCGCACGTGCTGCGCCCGTTCGCCACCCGCGATCCGGACCTGGACGTCCTGAGGGCGCGGGCCGGCCGGCTGACCGTGGGTGCGGGCAGCACCTCGCACGGGCAGCTCCCGCACCGCACGGCCGCGGCCCTCGCCGCGGCGACGGCGGCGCCCCTGCTGGAGTTCCCCGGCGGCCACCTCGGCTGCCTGGAGCACCCGGCACGGTTCGCGGACCGGCTCGCGGAGGCGCTGACGGCTCCGACCGGCGGGTGAGCGGGCAGGCCGGCACGGTCCTCCTCCGTTCGAGCGCCCGGTCCCATGATTGTCTGGAGCCATGGAAGTTGTCCTCACGAGCGTCATAGCCGTGCTGGGTACGCTGCTGGGTGCGGCGGCGTCCCACCTCTTTCAGCAGCGCACCGTGGTGCGGACGGAACGCTTCACGCGCGGCGAACGGCTCCGGCAGGAACGCATCGACGCCTACTGCGCGTTCGGCGGGGCGCTGGCGGCCTACCGGCGCAGCCAGCTCGACCACTGGTTCGCGCGGCACGGCGACCGGCGGCGGGAGCCGTCGGAGGTGAGCCTGCTGCACGGTGAGGCGCAGCGGTCGAGGACGGCGGCGATGGAGGCGATGTTCCGCGCCGAACTCCTCACGAACTCCCCCGCGCTGGACGCCCTCGGGCGGCGGGCGCTCAAGGAGGCCGACCGCATATCGAGCGCGACCACACGGCCGGACCTGGACGCGGCGCGGGACGCGTCACGGACGGTGATCTACGACTTCATGGCCGCCTCGCGGGCGCACGTCCCCGGGCTCGGCGGCGCCGGCCGGTAGCTCCCGGTCCTCGCCGTCGGTCGCCCGCGCCGCCGCGGGCACGGCCCCGACGCGGGTGCTCGGCGAGGAGCCGCCGGAGACGGTGAACCGGAAGCGCCGCTCGTCGTCCGGCGCCCAGCTCACCGTGAGGTCGTGACCACCGGGCTCCGCGTCCGCGACCCGCGTCACCCGCACCGACACCAGGCCGGCGAGGGGTTCGGGGTCCGGGTCGGCGGTCAGCCGGACCAGGGCGACGAAGAGGGAGGCGCCGGGGCCGGTGGTCCCGAGGGCCGCGGCGGGTGGCCCGTCGGCCGCCGTCCCCCCGCCCGACAGACCGTGGTCCGGGCGGAGTTCGCCGCGCACGCCGTCCCGCGCCGCCCAGCCGGTGATCCGCACCCCGGTGCCCTCGGCCGCGCCCGCCACCAGGTGGGCCCGCACCTCGACCGCTCCCCGTGCGACGACGAGGCAGGCCACCGTGACACCCGCCGAGACGGTGTGCCGGGACGCCGCCCAGTCCTCTCCGGCGCCGAGCGGCTCGATGCCCGTCCGGCTCGCGTCGCCGCCGACGATCACACTGTTGTCGGGGGCCGGCGAGGGCTCCGTGACGGTCGAGTAGGCGAGCCGCGTGTAGTACGGGTCGTAGCGGGTGTCCTCGCTGCCGTGGTTGTGCAGCCGGACCAGACCGTCCGAACACGTCGACTGGACGAGCCAGTTGGCGGGCGCGACCGGGGTGACCGCGTCGGTGCGCTCGGCGGGGCCCGGCTCCTCGCGCGCCGTCCACACCGCGTGCTCCGGGGGCAGCAGCAGACCGACGAACGCCTTGGCCGCCCAGTACGGCGAGGCGGGGCCGGAGTAGTTCTGGAGCACCGCCTCGTCGGGGCCGCGCCAGCCGAGGGTGAGCAGGCCGCGGTCGTCCACCGCGCCCCGGTCGAGGAAGTAGCGCAGGGCACCCGAGGCCAGGCGCCGGGTCGCGCCCGGTGACAGCGGTGTCCGGCCGGTGAGCGCTCCGAGCCACAGCGGGGCGGTGGCGGCGAACCGGTAGGTCAGCGAGCGGCCCTGCATCATCGGGGCCCCGTCGCCGCCGAACAGCCGCGCCTGGTCGGCGAGATGGTCCTCCAGCCGGCCGCCGTACAGGTCGAGCAGGCGGCTGTCGCCCGCGAGGTGGGCGTGCAGCACCGGGTAGAAGTGCAGCGCCCAGCCGTTGTAGTGGTCGAACCTGCGGCCGTCGCCGTCGGTGTACCAGCCGTCGCCGCGGTACCACTGCTCGACGCGCTCCAGGCCGCGGTCGATCACCGATCGCGCGAGGGCGGGCTCGTGGCCGACCTCGTGGAGGAAGCCGCCGACCGTGACGGGGAACAACTCCCAGTTGTTGGGCCAGGGTTCGGCCGTCAGGGCGTCCCCGAGCCAGGCGGCGGCCCGCTGCCGCACACCGTCCTCCAGGCGGTCCCAGAGCAGGGGGCGGGTGAGCCGGAGCGCGAGGGCGACGGACGCGGCCTCCACCAGCGGCTGACTGCGGTGTGCGATGCGGGGCCAGACGCCCGCCGTTCCGGCGGCGAGCCCGTCCGCGTACCGCTCCAGGACCGTCTCGTCCCGGCGGAAGGCGGCGAGCAGGAAGGTGCGCGCGTAGCCCTCCAGGCCGTCGGAGAGCCGCCCGGAGGCGCTCGTGCGCGTCCCCGGGAGGTGGTAGAGGGCGCCGGTGTCGGTCGCGTAGGGCGCGACGGAGGCGAGCAGGGTGTCGGCGACCGCCTCCCAGTGGGCTCGCGTGCGGCCGGTGTACGGGCTGACGGTCCGGTCCGCCGCGGGCTCGTCGGGCATCGGCGGGCTTCCCTTCTCGGGGGCCGGCGGACGGGGCCGGCTCGGGGACGGGCGTGCGGGGCGACGGGACACCGGTGAGCGGGGACGGCCCCACGGCGGGCTCCCGGGGACGGGGCGCCCCGGGGACGGGACGCTACCGCGTCGCGGCAAGCGCTTTCCAGACCCTGGGGGCCGTCCCCCGTCGAACGCCGCGCCCGGATCAGCCGTGCAGCCCCCAGTGCCCCCGGTGGACGACCTCGGCCGCACCCCGCCGGCGCTCCTCGACGCGGGGGCTCTGCGGGGGAACGTCGTCCGCCCGATGACCGACGGTGATGCCGCCGATCGGCGCGTACTCCTCGGGAATGCCGAACTCGGCTCGGAAGGGCTCCAGTTGCTCGGGCATGATGCCGAAGAAGCAGGCACCCAGGCCCTCGTCGACCGCCGTCAGCAGCATCATCAGCGACGCCATGCCCGTGTCGACGAACCAGTAGGGAGCGGGCCAGCGGGCCTCCGCACGGTCCTCCCAGCCCTTGTCCGGCTCGGCGTAGCGCTCCAGGTAGGCGGCCTTGTGCGCGAGCGGGACGACGACCAGCGGGGCGTCCTGCATGGTCGGCGTCTGCTCCACCCGGGTCGGCACGAAGGGCCAGAACCGGGCGCGGTCGGCCGGCTCCGTCAGCGCGAGGAACGCCCATCCCTGGGAGAACCCGGCGGAGGGCGCGCGCAGCGCGGCGGCGAGGACGCGTTCCACCGTGTCCGGCGTCAGGGGCTTGTCGGAGTAGTGCCGGATCATACGGCGGCGACGAACCACCTCGGAGAATTCCATGGCGGCAGATCCTGCCACCCCCGGCCGCCCCCGGGCAGGGCGCCGGCCGGATCGGCTGGTGCCGTGGCCGGAAGGGTTCGCCGGAGTCACGGCGTCCGGTGCGGTGCATGGCACGGCGGAGCGTCGCCCGCGTACGGGATGTACTCCGGGATGCGGCGACGCGGCGCGGTGCCGTGCCGGGCGTCGCGAGCCCGCGGACCTCCCCGGTCAGGTCTGTAGGGTCGAGGCATGACCAGCGACGCGACCGGCCTGCGGTCCGGCGGCACACCGCGCGGCTTCGCCGAGGCGCTGTCCGGCGGCCCGCTCGTGCTCGACGGCGGCATGTCCAACCAGCTGGAGTCCGCCGGGCACGACCTCGGCGACGCCCTGTGGTCGGCGCGGCTGCTCACGGACCGGCCCGAGGCGGTCGTCGCGGCACACCTCGCCTACTTCGAGGCGGGCGCGGACGTGGCGATCACCGCCAGCTACCAGGCGACGTTCGAGGGCTTCGCGCGGTACGGGGTCCCGCCCGGCCGGGTGGCCGAGCTGCTCGGCCTGAGCGTCGCGTCGGCGCGCGAGGCGGCCCGGCGCGCCCACGCGGAGGGCGTCGCACGGCCCCTGTGGGTGGCCGCGTCGGTCGGCCCGTACGGGGCGATGCTCGCGGACGGTTCCGAGTACCGGGGCCGGTACGGACTCGGCGTCGGCGAGCTGGAGCGGTTCCACCGCCCGCGCCTGGAGGTGCTGGCCGCCGCGGGCCCGGACGTGCTGGCCCTGGAGACGGTCCCGGACGCCGACGAGGCCCGGGCCCTGCTGCGGGGCGTGCGCGGGCTCGGCGTACCGGCGTGGCTGTCGTACAGCGTCGACGGTGACCGCACACGGGCGGGACAGCCCCTGGAGGACGCGTTCGCGCTCGCGGCAGACGTGGACGAGATCGTCGGGGTCGGAGTCAACTGCTGCGCGCCCGGGGACGTGGCCCCCGCGGTCGCCGTGGCGGCCCGGGTCACCGGGAAGCCGGTCGTGGTCTATCCGAACAGCGGCGAGACCTGGGACGCGGCGGCCCGCGCCTGGACCGGCGACTCCTCGTTCGCGGCGGACCGGGTCGGCTCCTGGGAGCGGGCCGGCGCCCGGCTGATCGGCGGCTGCTGCCGGGTGGGCCCGGAGGCGATCGCGGGGATCGCGCGGGCCGTACGGGACACGGCCTAGTCCGGCGGGGCGGGCACGGCACCGGGCCTGGTCACCTTTCCGCCCGTCGCCCGGCCCCGCCGACGACGCGGCGGGTGCCACACGGCGGGCGCCCCGCTGCCGCAAGGCGGCGAGACCGACCGGCGGTGCGGCAGGGTCGCCCGGCGGGTGTCCCCCCGCCGTGGTTCACGCGCGTCCGACACCGCCCGCCTCCGGGCCGCCCCGGGCCTGCGACCTGCGGAAGCGGCGGACGGCCGACAGGGGCGTCGCGATGCGGGTGGCCGCGTTCAGGGGGCGGTGGGCCGGCGCCTCGGAGCGGTCGGGGCCGTCCGCCGGGTCGGCCGGGGGCTCGCCAGGGGGATCGGCGTCCTCCTGCCAGAGGGCGATCTCACGGTCGCGCGGGCCGTGCACGGTGTGCGGCTCGCCGGCCCCGAAGACCCGGACGGGGTGGGAGGAGTCCCAGGCGTCCCATCCGGGATCGCCGTCGACGGCGAAACGCACCCACGCTCCGTGCATCGCGTCGGCCAGTTCCTGCGGGGCCCCCTCGCCCGCGAGCTTCGCCGACTCGGGCACGTCGGGGGTGTCGAAGACGAAGCCCAGTTCGAGCGCGTGGCAGGCGCCGAGGCCGGGGACGTTGGACGGCCAGGCGAACTCGTAGACGTGCGCGGGGGCCCTGCGGTCCCGCGGGCCGGCGTCCCCGGCGGCGGACGGCCGGTCCGTGCGGGCGTCGGCGAGCCGGTGCAGCGGGATGCGCAGGATGTGGTCGGTCACCATCTGCCCGACGAGGTCGGCGGTGCCCGCGTCCGGGTGGAGGGCGCGGTATCCGCGGGGGACCTCGTGGCCGCAGTGGCAGCGCGCCATCGCGCCGGCCAGGGCCACCGGGCCGAGGCGGTCGACACGCTCCAGGAGGCCGCCGGGCACGAGCCAGAGACGGTACTCGTCGCGGGTCCAGCCGAGGAGGAGCCCGACGTCCGCCGCGGCCCCGTCGACGAGCGCCTCCAACGGGTCCCGGGGCACGAGATCGCCGTCGACGACGATGCCGAAGGCGGGGCCCCCGAGCACCGGGCTGCCGAGGCGGCCCACGTCGGCCTGGGTGCGCAGCAGCAGGTCCCGGTCGACCTCGGCGAACGCCTCGGCCGTCGCGGGGATCTTGAGCCGCGCCGCCATCCTGCGGACCATCCGGCGGACCTTGTCGCGGTCGCTCGCCTCGGGCGGCCCGCTCTGCAGGACGGCCCGGGCGAACAGGCCCCGGGCGCGCGGGCTCGCGAGCAGCGCGCCGATGCTGATGGCGCCCGCGGACTCGCCGAAGACGGTCACGCGGTCGGGGTCGCCGCCGAACGCGGGGATCGCGTCCCGCACCCACTCCAGCGCGGCCAGTTGGTCCCGCAGTCCGGGATTGGCCGGGGCGTCCGGGAAGAGTCCGTACCCCTCCACGCCCAGACGGTAGTTGAACGACACGAAGACCACGCCGTCGCGGGCGAACGCGTGCCCGTCGTAGACGGGGACGGCCGAGGAGCCCCGGGTCAGCGCGCCGCCGTGGATCCACACCATGACGGGGAGCCGCGCCGCGGGGTCCGGGGCCGGTGTCCACACGTTCAGGTTCAGGCAGTCGTCGCCGGGGACGCAGGGGTCGGACAGCAGACGTCCGAAGGCCTCGGAGTACGGGGGCTTCGGCGGCGTCGGCCCGAACGCCGCCGCGTCCCGCACGCCGTCCCAGGGCTCGGGCGGCACGGGCGGACGGAAGCGGTGCGGGCCGACGGGCGCGGCGGCGTACGGGATGCCCCGGAAGACCGCGATCCCCCGCTCGTACCGGCCGCGCACCCGCCCGTGCGGGGTGGCGGCCACCGGGCCGTCCGTCTCCGTCGATTCCACCGCGCCCACCGCCATCCGGGACCAGCTCCTCGTCGTCGCACGTCGTAAGGATCAGAGCATCACATCGCGCCCCGGTATTCCTGCCGACGGCCCCCGTTCGGCCGATACCGCGACCCGCCCGGGACGGCTGCTCGGGGCGGGGCGCCCCGACGGCCCCGCGATGCCCCCGGGGCCGCACCACGGGCGCCCGAACGCCGGGGCGACCACGCGGCACCCGCCGCCGTCCGCCCGGCTGCCGGTCCGCCCCCTCTCCCGGCCGTCCGATTCGTTCAAGACCGGCTTCCGGCACGCTGCCTACCGTGGGCGCATGACTCCTCGATTCGATGTGATCGGCCTGGTCGTCTCCGACATGGCCGCCTCGCTCGCCTTCTACCGCCGGCTCGGGCTCGACTTCCCCGCGGACGCCGAGGCCCAACCGCACGTCGAGGCCGCGCTGCCCGGCGGGACGCGCCTCGCCCTGGACACGGAGGAGACCGTGCGGTCCTTCCATCCCGGCTGGCGGCCTCCCTCGGGCGGCGGCCGGACGTCACTGGCCTTCCACTGCGGCCAACCGGCCGAGGTCGACGTCGTCTACGACGACCTGGTCGCCGCCGGCCACCACGGGGAGCTGAAACCGTGGGACGCCTTCTGGGGCATGCGCTACGCCGTCGTGCACGACCCGGACGGCAACGGTGTGGACCTCTTCGCCCCGCTGCCCGAAGGTCCCGCCACCACCCCGTAGCAGGCCCGGGAGCCGGAGTGCCCGGCCCGCCCCGGGCGGCGGCTCCGGGGCCGGCCGCTATCGGCGCACGACCAGCTCACCGAGCGTCGCTCCGGCCAACTCCCTGACGTCCCGGGCCAGGTGGGCCTGGTCGGCGAAGCCGGCTCGCAGGGCCGTATCGGCGAACGGCACACCGTCGCGGGCCAGGGCGAGTGCGCGCTGAAGACGCAGGACGCGGGCCAGGGTCTTGGGGCCGTATCCGAAGGCCGTGACGGAGCGCCGGTGCAACTGCCTTGCTCCCAGGCCGAGTTGGTCGGCGACGCGGGCGACGGGGCATCCCCGGCCGAGCGCGGTGACGACCTCGGCGAGCAGGGGATCGGGCCGTTCGCAGTCCGCGGCCCGGTGCAGGGCGATGTCCTCCAGGGCGGTGACGGGGTCGGCGGCGCGGTCGACCCGGCCGGTCAGCCGGCGCACTTCGGCCGCGGGCCACAGTTCGGCCAACTCCACCCGTCGGTTGCGGAGTTCGCAGGCCGGTACGCCCAGGTAGGTGGGTGCCGTGCCGGGGTGGAAGCGGATGCCGGCCCAGCCTCCGGCCGGCGATTCGGCGGGACGGTGGGGACCGGTGTCGGGACCGGCCACCAGCAGGCGGCCCTGGGTCCACAGCAGGTCCATGCACCCGTCCGGCAGCACGGTGGCGACCGGGACGGGGGCGGGAGCCACGGCTCCGGGCGCGGAGCCGGAGGGGCCGGGGTGGTCCGGTCCCCCGGTACGGCGGCCCGCGGTCCCGGGGCCGCTCCCCGATCCCAGGGCCTCGGCCGCCGGAAGACGGCGCCACATGACCGCGCCCGGCAGCCGGGAGGCCCGTTCCGCGTACATGGGTGCCAGGCTACGCCGGGCCGCGGCGCCGTTCACGGCGGCCGTTCCCGGACCCCCGGGACGGGGCGGCGCGGGGGCCCCGTGCGCAGGCCGACACCCCGCCGACCACGCGCGGCCCTCGCGCCAGGCACAGGGCGACGGCGCCGCGGCGGCCGGCTCGGGGCAGGGACGGGAAGGCGCGGGGAAGGCCCGCCGCCACGGCAGGCGGCGGGCAGCAAGCAGCGAGCGTCGGCAGGCGGCAGGGCGGCAGGGCGGCAGGGCGGCAGGGCGGCAGGGCGGCAGGGGAGCGTCGGCCGGACCGGGGCGGGCACGGTGGCGGGCTGAGCGCGTGCGGGGCTCTCCGGGGCGCGCCGAGAAGCGACGGGACGGGCGCCGGCGGTGGGCCGGACCGGGGAGGCGCCTCAGTCGGCGGAGGGAGGCCGCTCGGCGTCCTTCTCGGGGCGGTGGCCGTGGTGGGTGTTGCGCGTGTGGGTGCGCAGCCGCGAGGTCACGTCCTCGGGGGGCAGGAAGCGCGACCAGCGTTCCGGGAACTCGGAGGGCATGTCGGGATCGTCCGGATCGGAGTCGTAGGACCGGGTCGCGGCGACGCGGGCGACGTACTCGGCGGCCTGGACCTCGCGCAGCCGCTCGTTGGCGGCGCGCGCCGCGGCGGTGGCCGCGGCCGGCCAGACCCGGTCGATGGCGGCGTTCACGGCGGCGCCGACCAGGACCGCGAAGGCGGACACGCCGATCCACAGCAGGACGGCGACGGGCGCCGCGAGCGAGCCGTAGATGGTGGGACCCTCGACCGTGTTGGTGAGGTAGATGCGCAGCAGGAAGCTGCCGAGCACCCACATGGCCAGGGCGACCAGGGCTCCCGGCACGTCCTCCACCCACGGTGAGCGCACGGGCACGGAGACGTGGTAGAGCGTGGTCAGGAACACGACCGACAGGACGATGACGACCGGCCAGTACAGGACCTGCACGACCGTCTCCGACCAGGGCACCACGTTCACCACGGCGTCCGGCCCGGCCACCATCAGCGGCAGCGCGATGGAGCCGATCAGCAGCGCCACGATGAACAGCAGGAACGACATCACCCGGGTCTTCACGATGCCGCGGGTGCCGTCCAGGCCGTACATCACGGTGATGGTGTCGATGAAGACGTTGACCGCGCGCGAACCCGACCAGAGGGCGAAGAGGAAGCCGAGGGAGATGATGTCGGGCCGGCCGCCCTTCATCACGTCGTGCAGGATCGGCTCGGCGATCTGGTGCACGCCCTTCTCGGTGAGGACCGTGCGGGACGCCTCCAGCAGGTTGGACTCCAGGCTGGCGATGGTGGCGGCGCCGGTCCAGTCGTCCACGTAGCCGAGCAGCCCGATCAGGCTGAGCAGCAGCGGGGGCACGGACAGGAGCGTGAAGAAGGCGGCCTCGGCCGCCAGTCCAAGGATCCGGTACTCCATGCACGAGTTGACGGTGTCCTTGAGCAGCAGCCAGGCGGTCCTGCGCTTCGAAACGTTCCGGTACAGCGCGCGTGCGCGGTGGAACCGGCCCGGACGGGGCCGTTCAGGTGTTTCTTTTGCCTGGTGCACGTCCTTACCGTATCCGTATGGCAGCCAGCACCCACACCGTGACCAACCAGGCTCCGCCCCTGGTCGGATATGACGTATTCGCCGCCGACCGGGCCCTCACGGAGGCGGTCGAGCGGCACCTCGACCCAGGGCTCCTCGACGAGGCCCGCGACGAACTGTCCGCGCTCGGCCGGTCCTCCGGTTCCGCCCAGGTACAGGAGTGGGGTGCGCTGGCCAACGAGAACCCGCCCAGGCTGCGCACCCACGACCGGTACGGCAACCGGATCGACCAGGTCGACTTCCATCCGTCCTGGCACCGGCTCCTCGGCAAGGGCGTGTCGGCGGGCCTGACCGCCGCGTGGAACCGCCCGGGAGGGCACCTGCGGCGGGCCGCGGGGTTCGTCGTCTGGTCGCAGGCCGAGGCGGGCAACGGCTGCCCGCTGTCGATGACGCACGCGGCGGTCCCCGCGCTGCGCACCGACCCGGCGCTCGCCGCGGAGTGGGAGCCGCGGCTGACGTCCACCGTCTACGACCAGGAGCTGCGGCCCGCCTCCCGGAAGCCCGGCGCGATCTTCGGTATGGGCATGACCGAGAAGCAGGGCGGCAGCGACGTACGGGCCAACACCACCGAGGCACGGCCGCTCTCCGAGGACGGGACGTACGGGCTGACCGGGCACAAGTGGTTCTGCTCGGCGCCGATGTCGGACGGCTTCCTGGTCCTGGCGCAGGCGCCGGGCGGGCTGACGTGCTTCCTGGTGCCGCGGGTGCTGGAGGACGACACCCGCAACGTCTTCCGCATCCAGCGGCTCAAGGACAAGCTGGGCAACCGCTCCAACGCGTCGAGCGAGGTCGAGTTCGACGGGACCTGGGCGCGCCGGGTGGGCGACGAGGGCCGCGGGGTGCGGACCATCATCGAGATGGTCGCGGCGACCCGGCTGGACTGCGTGCTCGGTTCGGCCGGGCTGATGCGGCAGGCCGTCGCACAGGCGGTCCACCACTGCACGTACCGCGAGGCGTTCGGCGGCCGGCTCCTCGACAAGCCGCTGATGCGCAACGTGCTCGCCGATCTGGCGCTGGAGTCGGAGGCGGCGACCGCGCTGGCGATGCGGCTGGCCGCGGCCTACGACGACGGCGGCGAGCAGGAGCGGGCGTTCCTGCGGCTCGCGGTGCCCGCCGCGAAGTACTGGGTGACCAAGCGGTGCACGCCGGTCGCCGCGGAGGCGCTGGAGTGCCTGGGCGGCAACGGCTACGTCGAGGAGTCGGGCATGCCGCGGCTGCTCCGCGAATCGCCGCTCAACTCCGTCTGGGAGGGCGCGGGCAACGTGCAGGCGCTGGACGTGCTGCGGGCGCTGCAACGGGAGCCGGGCGCTCTGGACGCCTATCTGCGGGAGGTGGGGCAGGCGCGCGGCGCGGACCACCGGCTGGACGGGGCCATCAAGAACCTGCTGGCCGAACTCGCCGACCTGGAGGGGGTCGAGGGCCGGGCGCGCCGGCTGGTGGAGCGGGTCGCGACGGTGCTCCAGGGGTCGCTGCTGGTCCGGTACGCGCCGCCGGAGGTGGCGGACGCGTTCTGCGCGTCGCGGCTGGGCGGGGACTGGGGCTCGGCGTTCGGCACGCTGCCGCACAGTCTGGATCTGGCCGGCGTGGTGGAGCGGGCCCGGCCGGTGGCCTGAGGGTCCCGGCGCGGGGATGGTGCTGCGCCGACACGGCACCACCCCCGCTGTCGCCCCGTTCAGGAGCCCGGGCGCCGCTCGGGCGGCGTCGCTGTCAGTTTCGAGGAACCTTGTGACCGTTGGCGAGAGTTGCAGACCGTTGCATTCCTTTGCGCACCTTGTGCGAAGTCCGCGCGGGCCGGGCCGGGAGCAGGCACGATGTGGGAGGACGGCGGCGTCGTGGCTCGTCCGCGGTCCTCGTTCCGGGAGTGCCCTGTGAAGACCACATCGTTTCGCCCCGGCCCGCCCGCGTCGCCGGCCGCTTCCGCTCCGCCGGTGCCGGCGAAGGGCGGCTGGACCGCGCCGGTCACGGGCGGGCGCGCCCTGTTCGCGCCCCGCCCGGTGATCGACCGGTCCTGGCAGCGGATGAGACGACTGGGCATCGATCCCGAACAGGGAACGGACAGCGCCCGACTGCCGTCGGACGAACTCGAACACCGGCGGTCGTCCGGTGTCCTGGCGCAGGTGCTGCCGACGCTCAGCGCCGGACTGGGCGCGGTCGCCGACGCCTCGTGGCAGATCATGGTGGTCGCGGACCCGGAGGGCCGGGTGCTCTGGCGCGAGGGCAACGCGGGCGTGCTGCGCCGGGCCGACGCCGTCTGCCTGTCCGAGGGCGCCGACTGGAGCGAGGACACCACCGGCACCAACGCCATCGGCACGGCCCTGAGCGTCGGCGCCCCGGTCCAGGTGCACGCGGCCGAGCACTTCGTGCGGGCGCTGCACGAGTGGACCTGCGCCGCCGCCCCGGTCCGCGATCCGCGCGACGGCCGCCTGCTCGGCGTCGTCGACGTGACCGGCCCGGACACCACGTTCCACCCGGCCACGCTCACCCTGGTCGACACGGTGTCCCGGCTGGCCGAGAGCGAGCTGCGCACCCGCCACCTCAGGGCGATCGAGCGGCTGCGGGCGGTCGCCGCGCCCCTGCTGTCGCGGCTGCCCGGCAGGGCTCTGGTGGTGGACACGCACGGCTGGCTCGCCGCCGTGACCGGGATGCCGCCCCTCGACCGGGTGCCGCTGCCGGACGGCTTCGGCGCGGGCCGGGCCTGGCTGCCCACCCTCGGGGCGTGTGTCGCCGAGCCCATGCCGGGGGGCTGGCTGCTGCGTGTCACCGAGGCGGAGGAGCCCGGCGGTCCCGGACGGATCGTCCTCGACCTCGCCGACCCGCGCCGCCCGCGCGTCACCGTCGCGGGAGCGGCGGGCAGCTGGTCCCAGGCGCTGAGCCCGCGCCACGCCGAGTTGCTCTACGTCCTCGCGGTGCACCGGCCCGGGCGCAGCGCGGCGCAGCTCGCGGTCGACCTGTTCGGCGACCCGACCCGCACGGTGACGGTCCGTGCCGAACTGTCCCGCGTCCGGCGCCGGCTCACCGGGCTCCTGGACCACCGGCCCTACCGGTTCCGCGAGGAGGTGGAGGTGGAGGTGCTGCTGCCCGGCGACCCGCTCGACCTGCTGCCGCACTCCACGGCCCCGGCGGTGCTCGGGGCCCGGACGGCGGCGGGACGAGAGCGGGCGTGACCGCGCCGGACGCCGCCGGCGGGCCGAGCGTCCGCGGGCGGGGAGCGCGCCATCGGGCGGGGGCCGTGGCGGCCACCGGGTGGACGGAAGGGTAGGCGGTGTACGTATTCGGTGAGCGTCTTCCGCCGTCTTCGTCCTGGCCCGGCAAATGCTGCCGTAGCATCCCCTTCACAGGCCACCCCACCGGTCTCTCCGTCAACGCCCTCGGCGGAACAGGCAGTTGGCCTAGTCGGGAGGACGCATGAAGCAGCGCGGCAGGCATCGTCGCCGCAGAAGAGGCCAGGCGCTGCGCGCCACCCTGGCCGGGACCGCGCTCGCGCTCACCGCGGCGGCCACCCTGATCAGCACCTCACAGGCGACCGGCAGCAACAGTCCGGGCGGCCTCACCGAACTGCGGGCGGGCCCGGCCGCCCGGCACCTGCGGCTGCACGAGAACCCCGCCTCCCGGGAATCCCTCGACACGCTGAGCGGCAGCATGGGCGGCAACGTCGGCGTCGAGGGCGTCCTCGCCGACGCCGACCGCACGATGCGCGGCACCGGCGACTGCTCCGGGCGCGAGCGGTCCGCGCTGCCCGTCGAACCGGCGGCGACCCGCGCGTACTGCTGGGACGGGGCGGACGCGCGCACCCGGGCGTGGCAGCCGCGCTCGGTGACCACCTCGGGCGACGCGGAGGCCACCGGGCGCTGGGGAACCCGCAAGGTGATCCTCGCGGGCTGGACCCGCGGTGCGGACACGACCGCCTCCACGGGCCGCGACGCGGGCTTCGCCCGGGTCGCGTTCGTCGACGCCACCGACCCGGACGCGCTCCGCTACCGGTGGGTGCTGCTCGTCGCGCCGAGCGCGGGAGGCAAGGACTTCACCGCGGTCCGCGCGGGCCTCGGCGGCATGGTCTGGTACCGGGACAAGCTGATCGTGACCGCGGCGCACGGCAAGGGCCTGCTCGTGTTCGACCTGCACCGGGTACTGCGCGCCGGTGTCGCCGGCGCCGCCGTCGGCAGCACCGGCGACGGCGGCTTCTCGGCGGCCGGCTACCGGTACGTGATGCCCGCCGTGGGCTCCTACGACCCGGAGGGCGGTTCCTGCGGTCGCCCCGGGGCGGCCCCCTGTATCGGCTCGCTCTCCCTGGACCGTACGACCGCCCCGGCCAGCCTGGTGGCCACCGAGGCCGCGACCGACCGGGCGGAACGCACCCGCGTCTGGCGCTACCCCTTCGACACCGCCCCGTACCGGACGGGCCTGCGTGCCGACGCCCGGGGCCGCGTGGACGCCGTCGAGGCCTACGCCACGAAGGGCACGGGGATCTCGGGCGTCCTGTCGCACCGGGCCGCGGGAGCGCGTGAGTCCCGGTGGTACGTGGGCCGGCCGGCCGGGAGCGGCGCCCGGCACGCCGAGCTGTGGCGGCAGGACGTGGACGGGGCGCGGGCGGCCACCTGCACCGCGGACCAGTCGCACGCCTGCTGGGGTCTCGGGCCGGGCGCGCTCTCCTACTGGCCGCAGACCGGCGAGCTGTGGTCGATGACCGACCCGGCGGCACGGCGGGTGCTGTTCGCGGTGCCGCTGTCGTCGGTCGACGCGTCCGTCGGCTAAGGGCCGTCCCGTCATCCCCGGTGGATCGGCGCACGGCGTCGGACGCGGTGCGTCGCACGACGGAGGGCCGCCCTCGTACCGTGCCGTGGCCGTCGTCGTGCGCCCGTCGGGGACGACGGGACAGCCCTCGGGCCGCGACACCCGGCGTCCGGGGGACGGGGGTGGACGCACCTCGGTGGCCCGGCGGGCGCTCCGCCGGGGCCCGTCCCGGGTCCGGGCCCCTTTTGGATGGGCGGGCGCCCGCGTGGTTCCCTGACCGGCATGAGCAACGTCAGCGTGACCACCTGGTCCCTGGAGCAGACGGCACCGACCGACCTGCTCCCCGCGCCGGCGCCCGACGGCGACGTCCGCATCGTCCGCGCCGAGGTCCCCTCCCCGGAGTTCAGCCGCTTCCTGTACGCCTCCGTCGGCGGCGACATCCGCTGGACCGACCGGCTGTCCTGGACGTACGCCCAGTGGCAGGAGGTCCTCGACAAGCCGGGCGTGGAGACCTGGGTCGCCTACGACCGGGGGACCCCGGCGGGCTACGTCGAGTTGGGCGCACAGGACGACGGTGTCGTCGAGGTCGTCTACTTCGGGCTGCTGCCCGCCTTCCGCGGGCGCCGCATCGGCGGTCATCTGCTGTCCTACGGGGCGGCCCGCGCCTGGGACCTGGCCGGGCG
Source organism: Streptomyces sp. NPDC048566 (assembly GCF_043199735.1). Lineage (NCBI taxonomy): Bacteria > Bacillati > Actinomycetota > Actinomycetes > Kitasatosporales > Streptomycetaceae > Streptomyces > Streptomyces sp. NPDC048566. The sequence continues at coordinate 52,687 of NZ_JBICWL010000007.1, read as the reverse complement.
GTGGCCGGGGCGGGCCGAGACGAAGCGGGTCTGGCTGCACACGTGCAGCAAGGACGGGGAGCACGCGATGGACAACTACCTGCGCCGCGGCTTCAAGCTCTTCGAGACCAGGGTCGAGGAGGAGCGGGAGGTGGCCACACCGGGGCCGTGGCCCGGGGCGGCCCGCACCGCCTGAGCCTCCGCGTCCCGGTACGCGGGCCCCGCCCGCGTGCCGCCGCGCCGGGACACGGGCCGGGGCGGCAGGGGACGCGGGCCGAGGGGGCACAGGGGACGCCGGCCGGGGCGGCAGGGGACGCGGTGGCCGCTCGCTCCGCCTCGCGCCCCTCCCCCACCGCCCCGGCCGTCCCCTCCCTCCGCCCGGCCGCCCTCCACCGCGCCCGCGTTCCCGCGCCCGCGTTCCTCGCTCCCCCACCGACGGGGCCGCCCGCCCCGCCCCAACTCACGCAACCGCACCAGCCCTCCCGCCTCGGTAGACGGGCCGGCGCTGTGACCGGCGACACGTTCATCTCGCGATGCGGGACAGGTATGTCCACATGATGGATAACGGTGGACTGGCCCGAGATGCGCGTGACACGCTTCCGTCATGTCTGGAACTGGGATTGCCTTGGTGAGTCGGCGGCACGTCGACCTCGGCCGCATGTCCAGCGCCATCTGTCCGGCGAGCTGATCAGCCCAGCAGCGCCGACTTCTCCCCCCTTTCGCACTCCCCGCGCCGTAGCGCGCCGTACCCCTGTACGGGCGCGTCCGCGCAGGTCGGAGTCGTGGACAGCCCTGTCCCGCAGTCTCAAAGGACGTAATCGCCATGGCCGCCACCCCGCAGAGTCCCGACGCCGCGCCCCGCCGCAAGGTGAGCCGCCACCGCGGCGAGGGCCAGTGGGCCGTGGGTCACTTCACCCCGCTCAACGGCAACGAGCAGCTCAAGAAGGACGACGACGGTCTCAATGTGCGGACACGCATTGAGACGATCTACTCCAAGCGCGGCTTCGACTCCATCGACCCCGGCGACCTGCGCGGCCGGATGCGCTGGTGGGGCCTCTACACCCAGCGCAAGCCCGGGATCGACGGCGGCAAGACGGCGATCCTGGAGCCGGAGGAGCTGGACGACACGCACTTCATGCTGCGCGTCCGGATCGACGGCGGCCGGCTGACCACCCGTCAGCTGCGCGTCATCGGCGAGATCTCCCAGGAGTTCGCGCGCGGCACCGCCGACCTCACCGACCGGCAGAACGTGCAGTACCACTGGATCCGCATCGAGGACGTCCCGGAGATCTGGGAGCGCCTGGAGGCCGTCGGCCTGTCCACGACCGAGGCCTGCGGCGACACGCCCCGCGTGATCCTGGGATCGCCCGTCGCCGGCATCGCCGAGGACGAGATCATCGACGGCACCCCCGCCGTCGACGAGATCCAGCGCCGCGTCATCGGCAACAAGGACTTCTCCAACCTCCCCCGCAAGTTCAAGTCCGCGATCTCCGGATCGCCGCTGCTCGACGTCGCGCACGAGATCAACGACGTGTCCTTCGTCGGAGTGCGCCACCCCGAGCACGGCCCCGGCTTCGACCTGTGGGTCGGCGGCGGCCTCTCCACCAACCCCAAGATCGGCCAACGGCTGGGCGCCTGGGTCCCGCTGGAGGACGTCCCGGACGTCTACGAGGGCGTCATCTCGATCTTCCGTGACTACGGCTACCGCCGGCTGCGCACCCGCGCCCGCCTGAAGTTCCTGGTCGCCGACTGGGGGGTGGAGAAGTTCCGCCGGGTCCTGGAGGACGAGTACCTCGGACGGAAGCTGGTCGACGGCCCCGCCCCCGAGCAGCCCGTCGCCCGCTGGCGCGACCACGTCGGGGTGCACCGGCAGAAGGACGGCCGCTACTACGTGGGCTTCGCGCCGCGCGTCGGCCGGGTCGACGGCGCGACCCTGACGAAGATCGCCGATCTGGCCGAGGCGCACGGCTCGGGCCGGCTGCGCACCACCGTCGAGCAGAAGATGGTGGTGCTCGACGTGGACGAGTCGCGGATCGACTCGCTCGTCGAGGGCCTGGAGGCGCTCGACCTCACCGTCCGGCCCTCGTCGTTCCGGCGCGGCACGATGGCCTGCACCGGCATCGAGTACTGCAAGCTCGCGATCGTCGAGACCAAGGCGCGCGGCGCCTCCCTGATCGACGAACTCGAGCGCCGCATCCCCGAGTTCGACGAGCCGATCACGATCAACATCAACGGCTGCCCGAACGCCTGCGCCCGCATCCAGGTCGCGGACATCGGCCTCAAGGGCCAGCTCGTGCTGAACGACCGGGGCGAGCAGGTCGAGGGGTTCCAGGTGCACCTCGGCGGTGCGCTGGGCCTGGAGGCCGGGTTCGGCCGCAAGGTCCGCGGGCTGAAGGTCACCTCGCAGGAGCTCCCCGACTACGTCGAGCGGGTCCTCCTGCGCTTCCAGGCGGAGCGCGAGGACGGCGAGCGCTTCGCGGCCTGGGCCGCCCGCGCCTCCGAGGAGTCGCTGTCATGAGCGAGCGAGCGGCACCGTTCTACTGCCCCTACTGCGGGGACGAGGACCTGCGGCCCAGCGAGGAGGGTCACGGCGCGTGGGAGTGCGCGGCGTGCAACCGGGCTTTCCGGCTGAAGTTCCTCGGGCTGCTGTCCCGGGGCCTGCGGCAGGACGACCGTGGAGGGACGGAGATATGACGGCGGTTCGGCGTGAACGCACGGACGCGGAGCTGAAGGACCTCGCCGAGCGGGCGGGGCGCGAACTGGAGGACGCCTCCGCGCAGGAGATCCTCCGCTGGGCCGCGGAGACCTTCGGCGCGAGGTTCTGCGTCACCTCCTCGATGGAGGACGCGGTCGTCGCCCACCTGGCCTCCCGCGCCCGGGCCGGCGCGGGCCGGGTGGACGTGGTGTTCCTCGACACCGGCTACCACTTCCCGGAGACCATCGGGACGCGGGACGCCGTCGAGGCCGTGATGGACGTCAACGTCATCACGCTCACCCCCCGGCGCACCGTGGCCGAGCAGGACGCCGAGTTCGGGCCGCGGCTGCACGACCGCGACCCCGACCTGTGCTGCGCGATGCGCAAGGTCCAGCCCCTCGAAGAGGGCCTGGCCGGCTACGACGCCTGGGCGACCGGGCTGCGCCGCGACGAGTCCCCGACCCGGGCGAACACCCCGGTCGTCGGCTGGGACGAGAAGCGCCGCAAGGTCAAGATCGCGCCGATCGCCCGCTGGACGCAGGACGACGTCGATGCCTACGTCGCCGAGCACGGAGTCCTCACCAACCCGCTGCTGGCGGACGGCTACGCGTCCGTCGGCTGCGCGCCCTGCACCCGCCGGGTGCAGGCGGGCGAGGACGCGCGCGCGGGCCGCTGGGCCGGCCGCGCGAAGACCGAGTGCGGGCTGCACGGATGACGACGACCACCGACACGGCCGCGCCCGCCGCGGACCCCACGAACTCCCGGGAGCAGCAAGTGACCACCGGAGCCACCGTCTGGCTCACGGGTCTGCCGAGTGCCGGCAAGACCACCATCGCGTACGAACTGGCCGGCCGGCTGCGCGAGGAGGGGCGCCGCGTCGAGGTGCTCGACGGCGACGAGATCCGCGCGTTCCTCTCCGCGGGCCTCGGCTTCTCCCGCGCGGACCGCGACACGAACGTGCGGCGGATCGGCTACCTCGCCGAACTCCTCGCGCGCAACGGCGTCACGGCCCTCGTCCCGGTGATCGCGCCGTACGCGGACAGCCGCGACGCGGTCCGCGACCGCCACGCCGCCGGCGGCACCCCCTACCTGGAGGTGCACGTGGCGACACCGGTCGAGGTCTGCTCGGTGCGCGACGTGAAGGGGCTGTACGCCCGGCAGGCCGCGGGCGAGATCTCGGGGCTGACCGGGGTCGACGACCCCTACGAGGAGCCCGCCTCGCCCGACCTGCGCATCGCCTCGCACACCCAGACCGTGCAGGAGTCCGCGGCCGCGCTGCACGCGCTGCTCACCGAAAGGGGTCTCGCATGACGACCGTCGCCAGCGTCACCGAGAACACCACCGGCAGCCCGTACGCGCTGTCGCACCTGGACGCCCTGGAGTCCGAGGCCGTCCACATCTTCCGCGAGGTGGCCGGCGAGTTCGAGCGGCCGGTGATCCTCTTCTCCGGCGGCAAGGACTCCATCGTCATGCTGCACCTCGCGCTGAAGGCGTTCGCGCCCGCCGCGATCCCCTTCACGCTGCTCCACGTGGACACCGGGCACAACTTCCCCGAGGTCCTCGCCTACCGCGACCGCACGGTGGCCGAGCACGGGCTGCGCCTGCACGTCGCCTCCGTGCAGGACTACATCGACCGCGGTGTGCTGCGCGAGCGCCCCGACGGCACCCGCAACCCGCTGCAGACCCTTCCGCTCACCGAGAGGATCCAGGCGGAGCGCTTCGACGCCGTGTTCGGCGGCGGGCGCCGCGACGAGGAGAAGGCCCGCGCCAAGGAGCGGGTGTTCTCGCTGCGCGACGAGTTCTCCCAGTGGGACCCGCGCCGCCAGCGCCCCGAACTGTGGCAGCTCTACAACGGCCGGCACGCTCCCGGCGAGCACGTGCGCGTGTTCCCGCTGTCCAACTGGACGGAGCTGGACGTGTGGCAGTACATCGCCCGCGAGGGCATCGAGCTGCCGGAGATCTACTTCGCCCACGAGCGCGAGGTCTTCGCGCGGGCCGGCATGTGGCTGACCGCCGGCGAATGGGGCGGCCCGAAGGACGGCGAGAGCGTCGAGAAGCGCCTCGTCCGCTACCGCACCGTCGGTGACATGTCCTGCACCGGCGCCGTCGACTCCGAGGCGACCACCCTGGACGCCGTCATCGCCGAGATCGCCGCCTCCCGGCTCACCGAGCGCGGCGCCACCCGCGCGGACGACAAGGTGTCCGAGGCCGCGATGGAAGACCGCAAGCGCGAGGGGTACTTCTAGACATGACCAGCACCACCGAACCCACCGAACCGCTGTCGGTCGAGCAGTTGTCGTCGACCACCCTGCTGCGCTTCGCGACCGCGGGCTCCGTAGACGACGGCAAGTCCACCCTCGTCGGGCGCCTGCTGCACGACTCCAAGTCGATCCTCACGGACCAGCTGGAGGCCGTCGAGCGCGTCTCGGCCGGTCGCGGCCAGGACACCCCGGACCTCGCCCTGCTCACCGACGGCCTGCGCGCCGAGCGGGAGCAGGGCATCACGATCGACGTCGCCTACCGCTACTTCGCCACGGCGCGCCGCCGGTTCATCCTGGCCGACACCCCCGGGCACGTGCAGTACACCCGGAACATGGTCACCGGCGCCTCCACCGCCGACCTCGCCGTGGTCCTCGTCGACGCCCGCAACGGCGTGATCGAGCAGACCCGCCGGCACGCCGCCGTGGCCGCGCTGCTGCGCGTCCCGCACGTGGTCCTCGCGGTGAACAAGATGGACCTCGTCGGCTACGAGGAGACCGTCTTCGCCGCGATCGCCGAGGAGTTCACGGCGTACGCCACCGAGCTGGGCGTCCCCGAGATCACCGCGATCCCCATCTCGGCGCTGGCCGGCGACAACGTCGTGGAACCCTCCGCGCACATGGACTGGTACGGCGGGCCGACGGTGCTCGAACACCTGGAGACCGTGCCGGTCAGCCACGACCTGGCGCACTGCCACGCGCGGCTGCCCGTGCAGTACGTGATCCGCCCGCAGACCGCGGAGCACCCGGACTACCGGGGCTACGCGGGCCAGATCGCCGCCGGCACCTTCCGGGTCGGCGACAGCGTGACCGTGCTGCCCTCCGGCCGCACCTCCACCGTGTCGGGCATCGACCTGCTGGGCACGCCGGTGGACGCGGCGTGGACCCCGCAGTCGGTGACCCTGCTGCTGGCGGACGACGTCGACATCTCGCGCGGCGACCTGCTGGTGCCGAGCAAGGACGCGCCCGCCACGACGCAGGACGTCGAGGCGACGGTCTGCCACGTGGCCGACGCGCCGCTCACCGTCGGCCACCGGGTGCTGCTCAAGCACGGCACCCGCACGGTCAAGGCCATCGTCAAGGACATCCCCTCCCGGCTCACCCTGGACGACCTGTCGCTGCACCCGCACCCGGGCCGGCTCGTCGCCAACGACATCGGCCGCGTCAAGATCCGTACGGCCGAGCCGCTCCCGCTCGACGCGTACGCCGACTCCCGGCGCACCGGCGCGTTCATCCTCATCGACCCGGCCGACGGCACGACGCTGACGGCGGGCATGGTCGGCGAGTCGTTCGCCGCGCCGCAGCCGGTCAAGGACGGCACCGACGACGAGGGCTGGGACTTCTGACATGAATCCCGCCGACTCCTCCTCCACGTTCGCACGAAAGGGCGCCCTCGCCGGCGGCGGCGCCCTCGGCCGGAGGTCCCACCGAACGGAGTTCGGGGGAGGCCAGGGCGGAGTGGCGCGATGTGCGCGATGACGTACGCGCACTGCCTGCGCGCCCTCACCCCCCGGGCTTCGCGAAGACGAAGACCCGCCGACCTCCCGGCCACGACCTGACAGGTGCGTGACCGCCGGGCCGACGAGAGGAACACCTCCCGTGCCTGCCATCCGTTCGACGAGACGACCCGCCCGGGTGCGCCGCGGGCTCGCCGCCGCCACCGCCCTCCCGCTGCTCGCCCTCGCCGCCTGCGGCTACGGCTCCGAGGCCGGGGACGACACCACGGCGAAGATCGCCGCCGGGGCGGAGAAGACCGACGGCCTCGACTCCGTGAGGATCGGCTACTTCGGCAACCTGACGCACGCCACCGCGCTCGTCGGCAACCAGAAGGGCTTCTTCCAGAAGGAGCTCGGCGCCACCGCCGCGAAGTACCAGGTCTTCAACGCCGGCCCGTCCGAGATCGAGGCCCTCAACTCGGGCTCCATCGACATCGGCTGGATCGGCCCCTCGCCCTCGATCAACGGCTACACGAAGTCGAAGGGCAAGAGCCTGCGCATCGTCGGCGGTTCGGCGTCGGGCGGCGTGAAGCTCGTGGTCGACCCCGAGAAGATCAGGTCCCTGAAGGACGTCAAGGGCAAGAAGATCGCGACGCCGCAGCTCGGGAACACGCAGGACGTCGCGTTCCTCGACTGGGCCGCGCGCCAGGGCTGGAAGGTCGACGCGCAGAGCGGCAAGGGCGACGTCTCGGTCGTCCGCACCGACAACAAGATCACGCCGGACGCCTACAGGTCGGGCTCCGTCGACGGCGCGTGGGTGCCGGAGCCGACCGCGTCCAGGCTGGTCGCCGAGGGCGGCAAGGTGCTCCTCGACGAGCGGGACCTGTGGCCCGGCAGGAAGTTCGTGATCACGAACATCATCGTGTCGCAGAGGTTCCTCACGGAGCACCCGAAGGCGGTCGAGGCGGTCCTGAAGGGGTCCGTCGAGGCCAACAAGTGGATCAACGCCCACCCGGACGAGGCGAAGGCGTCGGCGAACCGGCAGCTGGAGGCGGACTCGGGCAAGGCCCTGCCCGCCGACGTCCTGGACCGGGCCTGGAAGTCCATCCAGATCATCGACGACCCCCTCGCGTCGACCCTGACCACCGAGGCGGACCACGCGGTGCGGGCCGGCCTCCTGGAGAAGCCCGACCTGAAGGGCATCTACGACCTCAGGCTGCTGAACAAGGTGCTCAGGAACGCGGGCGAGAGTCCCGTCGACGACGCCGGCCTCGGCGTCCGCTAAGCCCGTATCCCCACCGTTCCCAGGAGGTGACGACCATGGCCACGACTCTCGCCACGGCCGCGGACGGCGTCGCTGTGACGCGGTACGCCGCCCGTATCGAGCACGTCTCGAAGTCCTTCGCCGGCCCGGCGGGGCCACAGCTCGTCCTGGACGACATCACCCTCGATGTCGCGCCGGGCGAGTTCGTCACCCTCCTGGGGGCCTCGGGGTGCGGCAAGTCCACCCTGCTCAACCTGGTGGCCGGGCTCGACAAGCCCTCCGCCGGCACCATCACCACCGCGGGGCGCCCGGCGCTGATGTTCCAGGAGCACGCCCTGTTCCCCTGGCTCACCGCGGGCAAGAACATCGAACTCGCCCTGCGCCTGCGGGGAGTGGCGAAGGGCGAGCGGCGAGGCCGGGCGGAGGAGCTGCTCGAACTCGTCCGGCTGCGCGGCGCGTACGGCAAGCGGGTGCACGAACTGTCCGGCGGGATGCGCCAGCGCGTGGCGATGGCGCGCGCCCTCGCCCAGGACAGCCGGCTCCTGCTGATGGACGAGCCGTTCGCCGCACTGGACGCGATCACCCGGGACGTCCTGCACGACGAGCTGACCCGGATCTGGCAGGAGACGGGCGTGTCCGTCCTGTTCGTCACGCACAACGTGCGCGAGGCGGTCCGGCTGGCGCAGCGCGTGGTCCTGCTGTCCTCCCGTCCCGGGCGGGTGGCCCGCGAGTGGGAGGTCGGCATCGCACAGCCGCGCCGTATCGAGGACGCCCCCGTGGCGGAACTGTCCGTCGAGATCACCGAAGAACTGCGTGGGGAGATCCGCCGCCATGGCCAGCACTGACACCGGCGCCCGGCCGGCCGGGACCGCCGCCGGGGAGCAGGACTCCCTGGGCGGCCTGGAGGCGGGGCTCGACGCGCTGGAGACCTCGGTCACCCGGCCCAGGTCCCTCGGCGCCACGTTCCGGCAGAAGGTGCTGCCGCCGCTCGTCGCCGCCGTGGTGGTGCTGGCGGCCTGGCAGGCGCTGATCACCTTCCGGATCGTCGACGACCCGACCCGGCTGCCCGCCCCGTCCGACGTGTGGGCCGAGGTCGAGAACGCCTGGCTCCAGGGCACCCTGCTGGACTACATCTGGACCAGCGTGTCGCGCGGTCTGCTCGGATTCCTGTTCGCCCTGGCGATCGGGACGCCGCTCGGGCTGCTCGTGGCGCGGGTGCGGTTCGTGCGCGCCGCGATCGGCCCGATCCTGTCCGGCCTGCAGTCCCTGCCGTCGGTCGCGTGGGTCCCCCCGGCCGTGATCTGGCTCGGGCTGGACAACTCGATGATGTACGCCGTGATCCTGCTCGGCGCCGTGCCGTCGATCGCGAACGGCCTGGTGTCCGGCGTGGACCAGGTGCCGCCGCTCTTCCTCCGGGCCGGCCGCACGATGGGGGCGACCGGGGTGCGCGGCACGTGGCACGTCGTCATGCCGGCCGCGCTGCCCGGCTATCTCGCCGGCCTGAAGCAGGGCTGGGCCTTCTCCTGGCGGTCGCTGATGGCCGCGGAGATCATCGCTTCCTCCCCCGACCTCGGCGTGGGCCTCGGCCAGCTGCTGGAGAACGGCCGCAACGCCAGTTCCATGCCGATGGTCTTCCTCGCCATCTTCCTCATCCTGTTCGTGGGCATCGCCATCGACCTGCTGATCTTCAGTCCGGTGGAGCGGTGGGTGCTGCGCAGCCGCGGACTCCTGGTGAAGGGCTGACACCGTCATGAGCAGGTCGCAGCGTCCCGTCCTCGTCGTCATCGCCCACGGCAGCCGTGATCCGCGGCATGCGGCGACGGTGCACGCCCTGGTACGGCGGCTGCGGGCGCTGCGCCCGGGGCTGCGGGTGGAGACGGGGTTCCTCGACTTCAACGTGCCCTCCGTCCAGGGCGTCCTGGCGTCCCTGGACGCGGAGGGGGTGCGGGACGTGGTGGCGCTGCCGCTGCTGCTGACGCGCGCCTTCCACGCCAAGTCCGACATCCCGGCGGAGCTGCGCGCGGCGCCGTCCCGGATGCGGGTGCGCCAGGCCGACGTGCTCGGCCCGTCGCCCCTGCTGACGGCGGCGCTCGAACGCCGGTTGTACGAGGCCGGGCTGACGCCGGCCGACAAGTCCTCGACCGGGGTCGTGCTGGCCTCGGCGGGGTCCACCGACCCGGAGGCGATCGCGGTGATCGCAGCAATCGCGCGGGAGTGGCGGCACACCGGTTGGTGCGCCGTGCGGCCCGCGTTCGCCTCCGCCGCCCTGCCGCGCACCGAGGACGCCGTGCGCGAGCTGCGGGCGCTGGGCTGTGCCCGCGTCGCCGTCGCCCCGTACGTGCTGGCGCCGGGGTTCCTGCCGGACCGCATCGCGCGGGGCGCGGCGGACGCGGACGTCCTCGGCGACGTGCTCGGGCCCGCGCCCGAGGTGGCGCGGGTGCTGCTGGAACGGTACGACGCGGCCCGCCGGCCGCAGCTCGCCGCGCTCGGCGCCTGACGCGCGCACGGCGGCGCCGGGCACCCCGGCCTCCGCTGCCGGGCGGGTGCGGGCGCCGGCGTGTTCCGCGCCGTCCCGGCGCGCCCGCGGCACGGGTCGGGTCGCGCGGCGGGCGCGGTCAGCGCTCGATCACGCCGTAGGGGGTTCCCTGGTGGAAGTAGAGCAGCCAGCTGTCACCGGAGCGCCGCCACAGGGAACTGCGGTGCGCTCGGCGGCCTTTGTCGTCGGTGTCGAATGTCAGGTGCACGAGGTCGGCGGCGAGCTGGACTCCCCGCATCCGCGAGGTGGTGCTGTGGCCGCCGGTCTCCGTCTCGGCGGCCAGCGCGGCGATGATGGAAGCACGGTCCCAGATGTGCCCGGACGAGCCGAACTCGTAGAAGTCGGGATGGAGCAGCGCGCCGACGAGGTCGGCGGAGCGGCGGACCTCCGGGTCGAGCAGGCGCAGTTCGCCCTCGATGGCGGCCTCGACGGCGGGATTGCGCTCAGACACCGGTCAGCTCCTCCAGTTTGACGACGGTGTTCCAGTTCCGGGTGGTGGCCAGCAGGCCCTTGAGCAGCCGGGGTCTGGCGAGTGCCCCGGCGAGCCGGGAGCGGCCGAGGCCGTCGGGCGCGTACAGGTAGAGGGCGCGGTCGCCCAGGCGGAACTCCTCGGGACGGAACTCCGCGGGCTCGACCGGGGCGAAGCGTGCGGGGTCGACGGCCTCGGAGAAGTAGGTGACGTGGAGCTGCCTGGCCTCCAGCTCGGCGGCGGGGAACGGGCATGCCTCGCGTACCGCCCGCAGATAGCGGTGGTCGCGGACGATGACGCCGACGCCGAACCCGAACCGCTGCTCGATGGCGGCGGAGAGCTCCGCGGCGAGGCTCTCCTCGTCACCGCGGTCGGCGCCGAACACGGCGTTCCCGCTCTGCAGGTGGGTGCGGACGCCGGTGAGGCCGAGCCCCTCCAGCAGGGTGCGCAGCTCGGCCATCGGCACCTTCTTCGCGCCGCCCACGTTGATGCCGCGCAACAGCGCCGCGTACGTCGTCGTCATCCGGACACCATAAGGCGGCCGTCGTGCCCCGTGGGGGTGGGCACGACGGCCGCGGCTCGGGGGCTGCGCGGGCGTGGCCGCGGGCGACGGGCCGGACGCTCTCGTGCCCGGCTCGCGGAGCCCGCCTGCGCGCGGACCGCCGGGCGGGACGCGCGGACCCGGGCGGGTGGGGCGTCCCGGTCTGCGGTGCGCTGCGCTGCGCGGGAGCGAGGTCCCCGACACCGGAAACCCTCGCCGATCGGCGCGCGTGGATCAACATCTTCCAGCAGCTGTGACTTGATCAACAAGCTTGCGAAAGGGTGCGGCGCTCCCCAGCCGCCGGAGGGGACCCGACCACGCGACCCTGACCGGCGCCCCCGAGAACTGCCCTTAGGTGTAGGGGGCTTGCTCCTCCACAGTGCGGAGGAGCGCGCGGTCCGCGGGGAGGAGGCCCGCGGTCCGAGGCTCACCGGGCAGCACGAGGTGACGCTCCCGGCCGGCCCCTACCGTCGAGACAGAGGTGACGGCAGGGGGCTGTCGCCGCAGGCAAGGGGGCAGGCCCGTCATGGGGAACGGACACACACGGGTGCGCGGCGTCGCCGCGCGGGCAGGCGGCTGGAGCGCCCGGCACCGATGGGCGGCGGTCGGCATCTGGGTGCTGTTCGTCGTCCTCGCGATGGGCCTCGGCGCGGCGGCCGGACGCGTCGACGTCAACGAGAGCGACCAGCTGAAGGGCGAGACGCACACCGCCGCGAAGATCATCGAGGACGCCCGCATCGAGGAGCCGGCCGGCGAGTCGGTGCTGGTGCAGTCGAGGGACGCGGGCGGCCGGGCCACCGACCCGGAGTTCCGGGAGGCGGTCGCCGCGGTCGTCGAGGCCGTCGGTGCGACCGGCGAGGTCACCGGGGTGACCTCGCCGTACGACACCGGGACGATCTCCGAGGACGGGCGCAGCGCGCTCGTGCGGTTCGAGATGCGCGGCGACGCCGACACGGCGGGCGAGCGCGTCGCCCCCGTGCTGAAGGCCGTCGCGGGGGTGCAGAAGGACCACGCCGGGCTGCGGATCGAGGAGATCGGCGGCGCGAGCATGATGAAGCAGTACGACGACGCCTTCGGCGACGACTTCCGGAAGGCCGAACTGTCCGCCGTGCCGGTGGCGTTGGGCATCCTGCTGATCGCCTTCGGCGCGCTGGTGGCGGCACTGCTGCCGGTGGCGCTCGCGGTCACCGCCATCATGGCGACGATGGGTCTGATGGGGCTCGTCAGCCATCTGATGCCGATGAGCGACACGGCCAACTCCGTGATGCTTCTGGTGGGGCTGGCCGTCGGCGTCGACTACTGCCTGTTCTACCTGCGGCGGGAGCGCGAGGAGCGCGCGGCGGGGCGGGACGCCGCGACCGCCCTGCGGATCGCCGCCGCGACGAGCGGGCGTGCCGTCATCGTCTCCGGCGTCACCGTGTGCGTGGCGATGGCGGGCATGCTCTTCACCGGGCTGGCCGAGTTCGAGGCGATGGGGCTGGCCTCGCTGATGGTCGTCGCCGTCGCCATGGTCGGCTCCGTCACCGTGCTGCCCGCACTGCTCTCGCTGCTCGGCGAGCGGGTGGAGAAGGGCCGGGTGCCGTTCCTGCGCCGGGCCGGGCGGCGGGGCACCGGCCGGGCCGCCGCCGAGGGAAGCCGGTTCTGGGACGCCGTGCTGCGGGTCGTGCTCGCCCGGCCCGCGATCGCGCTCGTGGTCGCGACCGGCGCCCTGCTGGCGGTGGCCGCTCCGGCCCTCGGCATGAAGACCCAGCAGCTCACCCTGGACCAGGAGTTCGGCGACTCCCTGCCCATCGTGGGCACCTACAACCGCCTCAACGACGCCTTCCCCGGCGGTTCCGAGCCCGCCGAGGTCGTCGTCGAGGCGCGGGACATCGACGCCGCCGACGTACGGTCCGCCCTCGCCGACTTCCGGGAGCAGGCGGTCCGCTCGGGTGCCTCGCGCGGCCCGGTCGACATCACGGTGCACTCCCGCCAGAACGTCGCCCTCGTCTCCGTCCCGCTGGTCGGCGGCTCCGACCAGGACCGGGCGGAGAAGAGCCTGGAACTCCTGCGCGACACGGTGCGGCCCGTGACCCTCGGCAGGGTCGAGGGGGTCCGGGCACCGATCACCGGGCAGGTCGCGGGGTCGCACGACTTCAACACCCAGCTCGTCGGCTCGGTGGCGCCGGTGTTCGCCTTCGTGATCGTGTTCGCCTTCCTGCTGATGCTCGTGTCGTTCCGCTCGCTGACGGTCGCCGTCACCTCGATCGTGCTCAACCTGCTGTCGGTGGCCGCCGCGTACGGCATCCTGGTCGCCGTCTTCCAGCACGGCTGGGGTGCCTCGCTGGTGGGCGCGGAGGGCGTGGGTGCCATCGTGACGTGGCTGCCGCTGTTCCTCTTCGTCATCCTGTTCGGGCTGTCGATGGACTACCACGTGTTCGTGGTCTCGCGTATCCGTGAGGCGCGACTGCGGGGCCGGGACACCAAGGACGCCATCCGGCACGGTGTGGTCACCACGGCGGGTGTCGTCACCAGCGCCGCCGTCATCATGGTCGCCGTCTTCGCGATCTTCGGAACGCTGTCCATGCAGTCCATGAAGCAGATGGGCGTGGGCCTGGCGGCGGCGGTGCTCATCGACGCCACGATCATCCGGGGTGTGCTGCTCCCGGCCGTGATGGCGCTGCTCGGCGAGCGCAACTGGTACCTGCCGGCGTGGCTGCGCCGGATGCCCGACCTGACGCACGACGAGGCCGCGGAGATGTCCGGGCCGGCCACGCCCGCGCCGCCGGCCGGGAAGCCGGAGGAGCGGGTGCGGGCCTGACGGGACACCGGAAGCCGGCTCGCCCGCGCGACCGCGGGCGGGCCGGCCGGGCGCTGCTCAGGCGGCCTGGGTCACCGTGTCACGCTCGAAGGAATCGATGGTGCGCGTGAAGTCCCGGGTGGACAGCAGGAGTTTGTAGATGATGGCGAGCTCGAAGACGAGGAGGAGCACGCCGGAGACGATCGTCGCCCCCATCACCTGGTCGAGCAGCGGGCCGATCATGAAGACGCCCATCTGGAATTCGATGCCGCTCACCAGGTGGGCACGGATGCGGTGCCGCAGCAGAAAGGACCGCAGCCGCAGATAGGCCGGGAAACGCCGGCGGAACTCCTGCTGGAGGTCGATGACCCGGGGCGGGGAGACCGGCTTCGGGTCCTCGGCCGGCTCCTCGGCGGACCGGGTCGCCGGCGGGACCGGAACCCGGCCGGGCAGAGCGGCGGGCGCCGTCGTCCCCGCCTCCGCGGCGGCCCGCGCGCCGGTCTCCTCCGCGTCCTGCTCCACCGCCTGCCGGGCGGCGGACTCCTCGGCCCGGGTCATGTCCTGCTCGATGTCGGCCTCGGGGTTGTCGCGCAGCAGGTCTTCCATGAAGCTCAGCTCGGCCTGGTTCTCCGCACGGCGCGCCGCCCGCATGCGCGACTTGATCTGCTTGCGCATCGTGTGGCGGATCTTGAAGATCTCCAGGGAGTTGATGTAGCGCAGGGTGTCGAGGCCCACCACGGCGAGGGCCAGCCAGATGTACAACGTCTCCCCGGTGCGCTGGTATTGACCGCCCATCAGCGCGATCGCGCAGACGGCCACCCGGATGCGGTCGAAGACGAAGTCGAGCCAGGCGCCGAACACCGAGCCCTGACCGGTGAGCCGCGCGAGCTTGCCGTCCATGCAGTCGAAGATGAAGCTCACGTGGTAGATGACCGCGCCCGCCACGAGCCAGCGCCAGTCGCCGAGCGCGAAGCAGGCCGCCGAGGCCAGCCCGAGGAGGAAGGCGCCCCAGGTGATCTGGTTCGGCGTGACCTTCGTCCGCAGGGCGAGCTGCCGGACCAGCGGGGTGGCGACCGGATCGACGAGCAGCACCGTCCACCAGGCGTCGCGCTTCTTCTCCGTGATGCGGCGTACCTCGGCGAGGGGCGGTATGTCTCGGCGTGTGGATGGCATGGGTCAACTTCCTGGTGTTCGACTGGAATTAACCTCACGCTAGGAATCCCCTTACCCAAGGCACAAGATCCGCTGCGTGCAACCTTTTGAAGGGGGTAACGGTCTCTTTCAACACCGAGTCGACGCATATTCCCGGTGGATCTCGCGTTACCTGAGCGTTACACAAATACCCGACCGTTATCGGATGCGCGCCAGGACTTCACCGTTCGGACGCAACCGTGACGCGGTGCCGCCGGACCCCCCGGGGAGGGTGACGTTCCGCGGGCCTTCGCGGACCCGGCGGACCCGTCCACCCGTCCAGGCGCCTCACCCCCGGACGCGTGATCCAGCGGCCGATGCCTCGGCTTCTCCGCCCCTCCCCGCGCGCCCCCCTCCCCCGCCCGCCCACGCGGCCGCTCGCCCTTTCCCGGCACCACCACCCCGTCGCCCCGTCGACCACCGGACCGCGGGCCGGCCGGCGCCCCGCGGCACCGCGCCGCCGCGTCGGCCTGCGGCAATGCGACACTTGCGGGCGGACGGCGCGGCCCCGGAGCCGTGACGCGAGGGAGCGCGCGGCCCCGCGCGCGGGACGACGGAGGCGGGCGATGGACGAGGCACGGGCGCGGGAGGTACTGGCCGCGGCGGACGTACTGCCGGGGCGGGCGCGGGACGCGACGCTCCTCGCACTCGGGGAGAACGCGGTGTTCGCCGCCGGCGGCCTGGTCGCGAAGGTCGGGCGGGACGCGGAACTACTGGAGCGCGCCCGGCGCGAGCTGGACGTCGCCGGCTGGCTCGCCGCCTCGGACGTGCCCGCGGTGCGGGCCGCCGCGCCCGATCCGCTGCTGGTCGAGGGACATCCCGTGACGGTGTGGCACCGGCTGCCCGAGGCCGTGCGGGCCGCCGAGCCGCGCGACCTGGCCGGCCTGCTGCGGCGGGTGCACGCGCTGCCCACCCCCGCGATCACCCTCCCGCCCCGCGATCTCCTGGGCGGGGTGGAGCGCTGGCTGCGGCTCGCGGGGGACGCCGTCGACCCCGCCGACGCGGCCTTTCTGCGGGAGCGGCGGGACGGTTTCGCCGCGTCCGCCGCCGCGCTCACCCCGCACCTGCCGCCGGGCCCGATCCACGGCGACGCACTGCCGCGCAACGTGCACGTCGGTCCGGCCGGACCCGTCCTGGTCGACCTGGAGACCTTCTCCGCCGACCTGCGCGAGCACGACCTGGTGGTGATGGCGCTGTCCCGCGACCGCTACGGGCTCGCCCCGGCGGCCTACGACGCCTTCGCCGAGGGCTACGGATGGGATGTCCGGACGTGGGAGGGCTGCTCGGTGCTGCGGGGGGCCCGCGAGACCGCGAGCTGCGCCTGGGTCGCCCAGCACGCACCGGCCAACCCCGGCGCGCTGGCCGAGTTCGAACGCCGGGTCGCCTCGCTCCGGGAGGGCGACGAGAGCGTGCGCTGGTACCCCTTCTGACCGGCGGGCCGCCGGCTCCGGGAGGTGGCGGCGCGGGCCCGGCGGCGGCCGGCCGGGGCGCGCCTCAGACGCGCTCGTCCGCCAGGGCCCGCACCGGCCAGGTCCCGTCCACCACGGCGCCGGGCTCGCCCTTGCGGCGCAGGAAGTCCTGGAAGTCGGCCGCCCACTGCGCGTACCACTCGATCTGGCGGCGGTGCAGTTCCGCGGGGCCGAGCGTCGCCACCTTGGGGTGGCGGCCGGCTATCGCACAGGCCAGCCGGGCGGCGGCGAGCGCGTCGGCCGAGGCGTCATGCGCGCCGTCCAGCGGCACGCCGTACTCGGCGCAGACCGCTTCGAGGGTGCGCTTGCCCCGGCGATAGCGGTCCACGGCACGGTCGATCGTGTAGGGGTCGACGACCGGCGCCGGGTCGCCGCCGAGCCGGTCGCGCAGGGACGGCAGTCCGTGGCGCCGCAGTTCGGCGGAGAGCAGGGTGAGGTCGAAGGCGGCGTTGTACGCGACCACCGGGACGCCCGCCTTCCAGTAGCCGGTGAGGACGCCGGCGAGCGCGTCGGCCACCTCGTCGGCCGGGCGGCCCTCGGCGCTCGCCCGCTCGTTGGTGATGCCGTGCACCGCCACCGCGTCGGCCGGGATCTCCACGCCCGGATCGGCCAGCCACTCACGACGCCCGGCCGGCTCGCCGTCCGCGACCTCGATCACGGCGCCCGTCACGATGCGCGCCGCGCGCGGATCGGTCCCGGTCGTCTCCAGGTCGAAGCCGATCAGCAGCTCCCGGTGCCAGCCCATGGGCGGCCCCCCTTCCTCGTGGTGCTTTCCCCCAGTGGTCCCCACCATCGCACGGGCCACTGACAATCCCCGGAGCGCGTCCCTCCGGGATGGGCGGGCGGGGGACCCGCCGTCAGGACACGGGGCGCGAATCGGCCCAGGCCACCTCGAACTCCTCGCGATAGGTCGGGAAAAGGCCCTCTTCCCCCTTGTCGTCCGGTTTGACCACCCGGCTGCCGCCCCGCAGCACCAGCACCGGCGCCTCCATGCCCCGGGTCCGGCGCAGATAGGACTGCACGACGGCGATCCCGTCCGAGCCGTCCCCGTCGACGAGGTAGGCGGTGAAGCGGGGGGTCTCGTCGAAGACCTGGATCGCGAAGGCGTCCGGGTCGCGCAGCCTGGAGCGCACCCGCCGCATGTGCAGGATGTTCATCTCCACCGCCCGGCTCAGCTCACCGCGCTTGATGCCCAGTTCGCGCTCCCGCCGCTTCACGGCGCTGGAGGCGGGGTTCAGGAACAGCAGGCGGACCCGGCAGCCGGACTCCGCGAGGCGGACGAGCCTGCGTCCGGAGAAGTTCTGCACCAGCAGGTTCAGGCCGATGCCGATGGCGTCGAGCCGGCGGGCGCCCCCGAAGAGGTCCTCGGCGGGGAACTGGCGCAGCAGCCGCACCCGGTCGGAGTGCACGCCGACGACGTCCGCGTAGCGGTCGCCGACCAGTTCCTCGACGGCGTCGACGGGCAGCCGGCGCGCGGAGGGCACGTCGCTGCCGGCGCCCAGGATCTCCAGGAGCCTCGCCGCCGCCCGCTCTGCCTGGCCGAGCACGGCCTCGGACAGGGCGCGGTTGCGCGAGACGACGTTCCGGGTCACCTCCAGCTCGTCCAGGGCGAGTTCGACGTCGCGGCGCTCGTCGAGGTACGGCTCGAAGCAGGGCCAGTGCTGCACCACGAGTTCGCGCAGCTGCGGCAGGGTGAGGAAGCTGAGCACGTTGTCGTCGGCCGGATCGAGCAGGTAGCCCTTGCGGCGGCTCACCTCGCGTACGGCGACCGCCCGCTGCACCCACTCCTGCCCGGCGGGTCCGGCGGCGGCGACCACCCAGTCGTCGCCGTGGACCGGTTCGTACACCGGACGCAGGACGGCGGCGACGACCGCGCGCAGCCGCTGTTCGACCAGGTTCAGCCAGATGTAGGCGCGGCCGGCCCGCTGGGCGCGGGTGCGCACCTCCCGCCAGGCGTCGGCGCCCCAGTCCAGTTCCGGTCCGATGGATCCTCTCTCCATCGGCCGTGCCAGGGACACCGCGCCGGGCGGGACATCTGTGGAGTTCCCCTCGTGACCCTCGTCACCAGGAGGAAGCTCCAGCCCTCCCGAGCCCACCCGTGCACCGCCTTCCGCTCCCCCGAGCCATCCCCAGGGGCCGGGCCCCCGACCAACCGGTCTCCGGGGTCGTGCCCCAATCAACGATCAAGGAAGGGTACTCCGGGAGCGGTGGGCGGTGCAGCCCGATGGACAGGCTGTTTCCCAACTACCTCGGTTCCGCTTGGCCGTTCTGGTTCGCCAGCTCCGGCGGAGTGAGCGGATTCATGGCGGTGACGTCGCGCGGGGCGATGGAGAAGCCCTGCCAGTGGACGGGCATGGGCTGCTGGTCCTCGTCGCGGGCGATGTGGTGGAAGCCCACGTTGACCCAGACCACGGGGTGGGTGAGCGTCTGTCCGCCGACCCACTTGTCGACGGACTTCCCGTGTCCGGCACCGCAGTTGCGCAGGTTGTCGCTGGCGAACTGCTCGCACTTGGCGTACTGGGTGAAGTAGACGTCGTGCCGGGTGAAGGAGCGGCCCAGGTACTTGGTCGTCGGGCCCGGCACCAGTTCGTAGGAGCGGGCGTGGTTGTCCTTGTTGCGGCCGGAGTTGCTCACCACCCGCCACCAGCGGGAGTTCTTGGCGTCGCCCGCGAACTCCTTGGTGATCCGGGTGCGCGTGGTCTTCTTGCTGGGTGCCTCGGCGCCGCGGGCGGGCGGGCTGACCGCGGAGTCGTACTGCTCGACCTTGGCCTTGGAGGAGCCGTCGAGGCCGAAGTTGAGCCGCCAGAACACGTTGTGGCTGTGGCTGGTGGCGTAGTCCTTGGCGCCCTTGCCGAGCGGCCAGCCGCGGCCGTCGCCGGCGTCGTAGTCGCCGGGCGAGAGGCTTCCGGTGGCGCCGATGTCCATGGCGAGGGTGCCGTCGTCCTGGAAGCGCCACTCGGTGATGTACTCGTACCAGCCGACCTTGTTGACCGTGTAGACGAGCAGGTCCTTGCCCTGCTTCTGGAAGACCTTGTTGCCGGTGTCGGCCTGCATGCGGTACGCGTGGCCGCGCGAACGGGTCGTGGCGCACAGGCCCTTGACGTTCGCGTGCCGGGGGTCCCACGCCTCGGGCACCTTGACCGTCTTGATGGTGCCGCCGGGGCATTCGGCGGGCGCCATCTCCATCAGCCCCTGCCCGAATCCGGCGCCCGTCAGGTCGCTGTACTCGACCGAGCCGTCGTCGTAGGGGACGTCGATCTGGGCCAGCTTGGCGGTGCTGAGGACCTTGATCGGGCGGGTCTCGCCGGGAGGCTGGTAGGAGACGTCCTCCAGGACGAGCCCGGCCTCGCTCTCGTAGTGCCAGCACATCCGCCAGGTGGTGCCGGTGGCGAGCTTCTGCTCGATCCGGTAGGCGGCGCTGCAGTCGGGGGCCGCGGCCGGGGCGGCCTGGGGCCGGGCGGCGGCCGGACCCGCCGCCGTCGTGGCGCCGGCGGCCAGGGCGAGCACCGAGAGGCCCGCCGCCACCCGGCTGCGGGCACGGCTGTTTCTGTCGACACGCATGAGGAAGCGACTCCTTGCGGAAAACTGTGGTGGTGGGAGTGGAGCGGACGGGCGCCCGGTGGTCAGCCGAGCTTGCCGACCGTGCGGGTGCTCAGGTCGATCACCAGGTCACGGCTGTCGATCCAGGGCCCGTTGCGGACCTTCGGGAACAGGCGCACGCACCGGTGCCTGCCGCAGGCGTCCAGGACGGCGGGCTGCGCCCCGGGGGTGGCGCGGTACACCATGCTGCTGAGCAGGAACTGGCCGGCCGAGGTGAGGTCCTTGCCGGTGGCGTCCCTGTAGTCGGCCTTCAGGCCCGCGCCGAGCGGGTCGGCGATCAGCAGGTCGGCGGCCTGAGTCATCTCGGCCCGGCTGATCGGCGGCTGCACGTCGTGCTGGACGCCGGTGTGCTCCACCCTGCCGGTGTCGAGGTTGACGGTCCGGGTGACGAGCGAGTCGTCCTTGTAGTCGTAGAACCGGACGTCGGCGCGGCGCGGCGCGGCCGGGTCGTCCAGTTCGGAGAGCTCGGGCTCGGCCAGGTCGGCGCCGAGGCGCTGCGGCCCGCGGCCCCCCTCGACGTTCTCGCCCGCGGTCAGGAGGCTCCGGCTCTCCGCGATGTGCTCGACGCGCCGCAGCTCGTCGTCGGTGAGCGGGTCGCGCCCGACACCCTTCGCGCCCTGCGCCGGCGCCCGCTCGACCACACCGGGCCGCACCGCGCCGCCCGGCCCCGCCGCGTCCGCGGCCGGCCGTGCGTCCCCCCGGCCCGCTCCGGTCCCGCCTCTCCCGTCGGCCCCGGCGGAGCCCGGAAGGGTGATTCCGATCATCACGGCCGTGCCGGCCACCGCGATGGCCGCGCCCGCCACCACCTTGCCCAGATGGCGGTGCACTGTCCTGCGCACATGTCCCCCTGCTCCTCCTGTGTCCCCAGGAGTCGTCGAAAGCCCCACCGGTTCGGCATACGGGGTATGCCTGGTCGCGGGGTAAGAGGGAGTTAAGTCATAGGAGGTTCCATCACTTTCGGGGAGACTCGTCTCGGACTCGCCCCCAGGGGCACGGCACTACTGGAAGAGTCATATCCATGCAGGTCTGGCCTGGTGAGGCATATCCACTCGGTGCCACGTACGACGGTGCCGGTACCAATTTCGCGGTCTTCTCGGAGGCCGCCGACCGTATTGAGCTGTGTCTGCTGGACGACGACGGCTCGGAGACGGCCGTGGAGCTGCGCGAGACGGACGCCTTCGTCCGGCACGCCTATCTGCCGGGCGTCATGCCCGGGCAGCGCTACGGCTTCCGGGTGCACGGGCGCTACGCGCCCGAGCACGGGCAGCGCGCCAACTCCGCGAAGCTGCTGCTCGATCCGTACGCGAAGGCGATCTCCGGCTCCGTCACGTGGGGTCAGGAGGTGTACAGCTACCCCTTCGGTTCACCCGACAAGCGCAACGACCTGGACTCCGCGCCGCACACGATGTCGTCCGTCGTGGTGAATCCCTACTTCGACTGGGGCGAGGACCGGCGCCCCCGTACGGAGTACCACCACACGGTGCTCTACGAGGCCCACGTGAAGGGCCTCACGATGCGGCACCCGGCCCTGCCCGAGGAGTTGCGCGGCACCTACGCGGCCCTGGCCCATCCGGCCATCATCGAACATCTGACCGAACTCGGCGTGACGGCACTGGAGCTGATGCCCGTACACCAGTTCGTGAACGATCACCGACTGGTCGACATGGGCCTCAGCAACTACTGGGGCTACAACACGATCGGCTTCTTCGCCCCGCACAACGCCTACGCCTCCTGGGGCGACCGCGGCCAGCAGGTCCTGGAGTTCAAGTCGGCCGTGCGGGCCCTGCACGAGGCGAACATCGAGGTCATCCTCGACGTCGTCTACAACCACACCGCCGAGGGCAACCACCTCGGTCCCACCCTGTCCTTCCGCGGCCTGGACAACGCCTCGTACTACCGGCTGGCCGACGACCCCCGCTACTACATGGACACCACGGGCACCGGCAACTCGCTGCTCATGCGCTCCCCGCACGTGCTCCAGCTCATCATGGACTCGCTGCGCTACTGGGTCACCGAGATGCACGTGGACGGCTTCCGCTTCGACCTCGCCGCCACGCTCGCCCGCCAGTTCCACGAGGTGGACCGGCTGTCGTCGTTCTTCGACCTCGTCCAGCAGGACCCGGTGGTCTCCCAGGTCAAGCTGATCGCCGAACCCTGGGACGTGGGCGAGGGCGGCTACCAGGTGGGCAACTTCCCGCCGCTGTGGACCGAGTGGAACGGCAAGTACCGCGACACCGTGCGCGACCTGTGGCGCGGTGAGCCCCGCACGCTGGCGGAGTTCGCCGGCCGGCTCACCGGCTCCTCCGACCTCTACCAGGACGACGGGCGCCGGCCGCTCGCCTCCATCAACTTCGTCACCTGCCACGACGGCTTCACCCTGAACGACCTCGTCTCGTACAACGACAAGCACAACGACGCCAACGGGGAGGAGAACCGCGACGGCGAGAGCCACAACCGCTCCTGGAACTGCGGGGCCGAGGGCGAGACCGACGACGAGGGCGTGCTGGCCCTGCGCGGCCGGCAGCGGCGCAACTTCATCGCCACGCTGATGCTCTCCCAGGGCGTGCCGATGCTCAGCCACGGCGACGAGTTCGCCCGCTCCCAGGGCGGCAACAACAACGCCTACTGCCAGGACAGCGAGCTGTCCTGGGTGCCGTGGCCCGAGGAGGACTGCGAACTCCTGGACTTCACCCGTGCGATGGTCTGGCTGCGCCGCGACCACCCCGTCTTCCGGCGGCGGCGCTTCTTCCACGGACGGCCCGTCCAGGGGACCCACGACGAGTTGTCGGACATCGCCTGGTTCACGCCCGAGGGCCAGGAGATGACGGAGCACGACTGGGGTTCGGCCACGGCACGGGCCCTGTCCGTGTTCCTCAACGGCAACGCGATCTCCGAGCCGGGCCCGCGCGGGGAGCGCATCGCGGACGACTCCTTCCTGCTGCTGTTCAACGCGTCGCCGAAGTCGCTCGACTTCGTCGTCCCGGTCGACCACGGCCGTCAGTGGCAGGTCGTGGTGGACACCTCCCTGCCCGGGGGCGTGGCCGCGGGCACCGGCGCGAAGGTCGACGCGGGGGACCGGCTGACCCTCGTCGACCGGAGCATGACGGTGCTGCAGCGCCCGGCCTAGGTTCCGCGCCGGGAGCATCCGCACGGCGGCCGGGGACCCGCACGGGTCCCCGGCCGTCCCCGCACAGCGGACCGGCCGCCGGAGGGCCCCGGGACGCCGCCGCACGGGCCGCCCGCGTGCCCGTGCCGCGGCGCGTCCGGACGCCCGGATGCGCGCGGCGGTGACACGAAAGGCGGCAGGACGGGTACGTAACTCCGCATGACACCTGAGCGTCCCGAACCGGCGTCGGCGGACCCGGTGGTCCCCGGCCCGGTGCCCCACGCCCCGCCCACCTCCACGTACCGGCTCCAGCTCCAGCCGGAGTTCCCCTTCGGCCGGGCCGAGGCGGCCGTGCCCTACCTGGCCGCGCTCGGCGTGTCCCACCTGCACCTGTCGCCGGTCCTGGAGGCCGTGCCCGGCTCGGCGCACGGCTACGACGTGGTGGACCACGCGCGGGTGCGCGGGGAACTCGGCGGCGAGGCGGGCCTGCGCTCCCTGGCCCGCACCGCGCGGGACCACGGTCTCGGCCTCGTCGTCGACATCGTGCCGAACCACATGGCGGCCGACCCGCGCCACAACCACGCCCTGCGGGAGGTCCTGCGCGAGGGTCCCCGGTCGCCGTACGCGCGCTGGTTCGACATCGACTGGGACGCGCAGGACGGCCGGGTGCTGCTCCCCGTGCTCGGCGACCGGCTCGGCGCGGAGATCGGCCACCTGAAGGTCGACGGCGACATACTGCGCTACTACGACCACGTGTTCCCACTGCGCGCCGGCACCGGGAAGCTCCCGATGCCCGACCTCCTGGACGCCCAGTGGTACCGCCTCGCCTGGTGGCGGCTGGCCCGCACCGAGCTGAACTACCGGCGGTTCTTCAGCATCTCGGAACTGATCGGGGTCCGGGTCGAGGACCCGGAGGTCTTCGCGGCGACCCACGGCAAGATCCTGGAGCTGCTGGACGAGGGCGTGATCGAGGGGCTGCGCATCGACCACCCGGACGGTCTCGCGGACCCGGACGCCTATCTGCGCCGGCTGCACGAGGCGACCGGCGGCCGGTGGACGGTGGTCGAGAAGATCCTGGCCCGGGACGAACCCCTGCCGCCCTCCTGGCCGGTGGCGGGCACCACCGGGTACGACGCGCTGCACCGGATCGACGGGCTGTTCGCCGATCCGGCGGGAGCGAGCGGGCTGCTCGGCCACTACCGGCGGTTCGCGGCTGCCGAGGCCGATCTCGGCGGCCATTGGGAGACGACCGTGCGGCGCGCCGCGTACCGGGTGGTCACGCACGAACTGGCCACGGAGGTCGAGCGCCTCACCCGTGTCGCGAGCCGGCTGTGCGCGCACTCCCCCGACGCCGCCCTGCGCGACCACGCCCCCTGGGCCCTGCGCGCCGCGCTGCGCGAACTCCTCGTCCGCATGGAGGTGTACCGGCCCTACCCGTCCACGGACGCCTCCCTCGCGGTGACCGAGCGGGCCGCCGAGGAGGCGCGGGACGCCTTCACGGTGCCGGAGGAGGCGCACGCCGTGGACGCCGTGCGCGGCCTGGTGCTCGGCCGGTCCGGTCAGGGGCCCGAGGGCGCCGAGTTCCGGGCCCGCTTCGCGCAGACGTCGTCGGCGCTGCGGGCCAAGTCCGTGGAGGACAGCGCGTTCTACCGCTACGTTCCGCTGCTGTCGGCGAACGAGGTGGGGGGCGACCCGGGCCGTCCCGCGGTGACCCCGGAGGACTTCCACGCCTACTGCGCGCGGATGCAGCGGGACCGGCCTGCCGGTGGCACCGTGCTGTCCACCCACGACACCAAGCGCAGCGCCGACGTGCGGGCCGCCGTCTCCGTCCTCTCGCAGTGCCCGGACCGCTGGTCCGACCTCCTCGGGGAGTTGTCGCGGGAGGAGCCGGGCATGCCCGACCCGCAGGTGGCGTGGGCCGCCTGGCAGACGGTGTTCGGCCTGGGGCCGGCCGGGGAGGACGCCGGGGCGGGGGCGGAAGCCGCCTACCGGGAGCGGGTCGGCGACGCCCTGCTCAAGCACGTCCGGGAGGCCGGGACGCACACCGCCTGGACCGAGCGGGACGCCGCCTACGAGGAGGCGGTGGCCGCGTTCGTGGCGGCGGGGCCCTGCGGGCCCCCGGGGCGCCGCGTGGCGGCCTTCCGCGCAACGCTGGCACCGCACATCCGGGCGAACGTCCTCGGGGCCGCCCTGGTCCATCTGACGATGCCCGGGGTGCCGGACGTGTACCAGGGCACCGAGGGCGAGTACCGGGCCCTGGTGGACCCCGACAACCGCGGGGCGTTCGCCCCCCGGGACCCGTCCGAGGAGAAGGCGGCGCTCACGGCGGCGGCGCTGCGACTGCGGTCCCGGCGGCCGGACGTCTTCGGCGCCGCGGCGGACTACGCGCCGCTGCGCGCCGAGGGCGAGGCGGCCGCGCACTGCCTGGCGTTCACCCGTTCCGGTGAGGTGATCACGGCGGTCACCCGGCTGTCGCTGCGGCTCGCGGAGGCGGGCGGCTGGGGCGAGACCCGGCTGCCGCTGCCCGCGGGGCGGTGGGCCGACGTGCTCGGCCCGGACGACCCGGAGCGGGTGTTCTCCGGCCACGCGCGCGCGGCCGACCTCTTCGGCCGGTCGCCCGCCGTGCTCCTGGAGCGGGTCAGCGCAGCAGGACCGGCAGGGTCCGCGGCGACCGGCTGACCAGGCCCTCCGCCGGGGGCCGGTTCCCCGGAGCCCGGCGGAGGGCCGGCAGGACGTCGAGGAGGGCCCGCACGCCGTGCCGCGCGATCAGCCCGGCGAGCGGGCCGGCCGGGCAGCCGCGCGGCCCCCGGCCGAGGGCGAGCGGGCCGGGATCGGCGCGGAAGGCGTCGTAGCGGTCGGGGTCGGCGAACCGCTGCGGGTCCCGCCCGGCGGCACCGAGCAGGCAGGCCACGGTGGCGCCCGCGGGAATCGGGCCGACGGCGGTCAGGGCGGTGCGCGCGACGACCTGGAGCGGCGGGTCGCGGCGCAGCGACTCGGCCCACGCCGCGTCCGCCGGCCCGGGACGGGCCCGGATCGCGTCCAGTTGGCCCGGGTGGTCGAGGAGGTTGGCCAGGTGGCAGGCGAGGGCCTGCGCGGTGGTGCCGCCGGCGCCCAGCAGGATCGCGGCGACGCCCGTGACCGCCCGGTCGGTGGGCGGTCGTCCGTCGCCTCGCCCGCCCGCCTCGCCGCGACCGTCCCCCCGGCCGCGGGCGGTGCAGAGCGCGGACAGCAGGTCGTCGCCGGGACGGGCGCGGCGCCGGGCGATGTGCGGGGCCAGCAGGGCCGCCAGCGCCGGGTGGTGCCCGCCGCGGTGGTCGAGACCGGCGCGGCACAGGGCGTGGACGCGCGCCGTCTCCTCGTAGGGCAGCCCGAGGGCGGCGACGACCGCCGCGGTGGGCAGCCACTGGCAGAACTCGGCGACGAGGTCGGCCTCCGGGCGGGACGCGAGCCGGCGGGCCAGGACGTACGCGGCGCGTTCGACGCCGGCGGCCAGGGCTGCGGGCACCCGGTCCCGGAACGCCGGGCGGACGAGGGCGAGGGCGCGGTGGTCGGCGCCCGGGCGGCCGTCCGGGCCGGCGAGCGCGGGGCCGGGGCCCGCGGGCGCGAACCGCGGGTCGGCGAGCACGGCGCGCACGTCGGCGTACCGGCTGATCAGCCAGGCGCCGAACGGCTCGTCGTACAGCAGCGGGAAGCGTCCGCGCAGGGTGCGGTAGAGCGGGTACGGGTCACGTCCGGTCCCCGGGTCGAGCAGGCTCGGCGGGGCGGGCGCGGAGCCGGCCGGCGGGGGCGTGTACGGGAGGACGGGCGCGGAGCGGGGCGGCGCCTGGCCGGTGCGGGGCGGCGCCTGGCCGGTGCGGGGCGGCGCCTGGCCGGTGCGGGGCGACGCGGTGACCGGCGGGCCGGGGCATGCTCCCGGGTTCGGTCCGCCGGGCGGGCGCGATCCGGCCGGCGGAAGCGGGTCGGCCCGCGGCGCCGGGGCGGTCTCGCCGGGAAGGCCGTGCGGGCACAGCACAGCGGGCCTCCCTGTCGGGTCTGCGCGCCGGACCCGCGCGCGGGTGCCCCCAGCCGACCACCGGACGCCGTCGCCCGCAGCTCACGTACACCCGTACGGGTGAATCGCCTGGGCGGGTTCCGCCGGGGGCGGGGGCGCCGGTGCGGCCCGCGGCGCCGCTCCTCCGTCCGACCGGCCGGGTCCGGGCCCCGCTCCGTGCAGGCCGGTGGGGCCGCCGGGACCGGTGCGGGCCGCTCCGGGGGCGGGGCGGGGCGGTGTGCGCGGCCGGCGGGCGCCGGGAGCGGGAGAAGTACCGTCCGGTGCCCTCTGGCGCCGCCCCGTCAAATCCTTGACAGTTCTCCAAGGGAACGGAGTACTGCCGAGAGCGGCGCAGGGCGGACGAGTCGGGGGTGAGTCACCTGCCGGAGTTGCGCTACCCGAGTGTGACCGAAATCGTGGCGTCCGCACGGGCGTTGGCGGCTCACCGGCCGGACCTGTGCGTCCTGAGACAAGTGGGCCTGTCGCGCGGCGGGAGGCCGCTCCACCTGCTGTCGGTCGGCCACGCGAGGCGCGCGGTGCTGGTCGTCGCGGGCGCCCACGCGAACGAACCGACCGGTGGCTCGACCCTGCTGCACCTGGCCGAACGCATCGCGGCGCAACGGGAGTTGCGCCAGGACACCGCATGGCACTTCCTGCTGTGCGCGGACCCGGACGGGGCGAGCCTGCACGTGACCCCCGCCCCGCGCAGCCTGTTCGACTACCACCTGGGCTTCTTCCGCCCGGCGGGCCCCGAGCAGCCGGAGTGGTCGCCGTCCGTCCTGCCGCCCGACCGGCTGCCGCCGGAGACCCGGGCGCTGATCCGGGTCATCGACGAGTTGCGGCCCTACCTCCAGGTGACCCTGCACGGCACCGATCTGGGCGGCAGCTGGGTGCAGTTGACCAAGGACGTCCCGGGCCTCGCGGAACCGTTCGCCAAGTCCGCGGCGGAGCTGCACATCCCGGTCGAGACGGCCGCGTCGGACGCGGCGGGGTGGCCGGCCTCCGGGCCGGGAGTGCACGTCATGCCGGCTCCGGGCTCGGACACCGCCTACCCGAGCATGCCGGACGACGCGCGACACAGCACCTGGTACCACGCCCACCGGTACGGCGGGCTGACGGCCGTGGTGGAGGTGCCGATGTGGGCGAGCGACCTGGTGGACGATCCCGCGCCGCACCCGGATCCGGCCGCGGCCCTGCGCGGGCTGGCCCGCCGACTGCTGGCGGACGCCCTCCAGGTGGAGGCGGTGCTCGCCCGGGCCGCGCCCCGGCTGCCGGACCGCGACGGTCCGCTGCTGCGGGCGGCCACGTGGGCGCTGGAGCTGATCCCGGGGCTCGCCGTCGACTGGGCGCGGATGCCCCCGCCGGACATCACGAGGGCCTACGTGGGCAGCGTCGACGCGTTCGGCCGGCGCCTCCCGCTGCGGGCGGCCTCGATGCTGCTGCGCGTCCTGCGGGAGGCCGGGGACGCCGAGGCGCCGCTGCTGCAGGACCTCGTCGCCGCCTGGAGCGACGCCTTCGCCGAGCGGTTCCGGGCGCGCTGGGTGCCGCTGGAGAACCAGGTCGAGCACCAGGCCCGCACCGTCGTCGCGGCGGCCCGCCACGCGCGCGACCGCGCCGCCTGACCGGGCCGCGCGTCCGCGGCGCCCGGCCCCGTCAGTCCCGGCGCACGGGCTCGGGCCGCGGTGTCGCGTGCCGGGCCGGCCGGTCCGCCGGGGGGTGCGGCCGGGTGGGCCGTCCCGCCAGGTCGAACGCGGCGAGCACCACGCGCGCCTGGTACTCGACCTGCCGGGCGACCGGTATCCAGTAGGCGCCGCAGCCGACCCGGTAGTCGGCGCACCACGCGTCGATGAGCCGGTCGAGTTCGGGCAGCACACCGTCGGGGTCGCGCCCGGAGGCGGTCACGAGCTGGTGCAGCAGTCCCGCGGTGCGCAGCGCGAGGCGGCGCCCGGCGAGCCGCAGGGCGGTGAGGCGGGCGGTGTCCAGGAGCGGCAGGGCGCGCGCGCCGGGGACGTGCGCGTCGGGGTCCCAGGAGTCGGCGATGCCGGGGCCGACCAGTAAGTAGTCGTCGACCGGGGCGAGGAGCCGCCCGGCCCCGGGGGTGTCGCGCAGCCGGGGCCGCACGCGGGCCAGGATGCCCGCCAGCCGCTCGGTGTCGCGGCGCAGGGTGTGGCCGACCGGCCGGAGCAGGGCGTCGGGGTCGGCGGGCCGGGTGGGGTCCTCGACGGCGTCGACGCCCCACATGGGCGCCTCGACGATCGCCGTCACGGTGC
Organism: Streptomyces sp. NPDC048566; assembly: GCF_043199735.1. NCBI lineage: Bacteria > Bacillati > Actinomycetota > Actinomycetes > Kitasatosporales > Streptomycetaceae > Streptomyces > Streptomyces sp. NPDC048566. The sequence continues at coordinate 23,064 of NZ_JBICWL010000007.1, read as the reverse complement.
CGTGCGGCCGCGGGTGGAACCAGGTGGACTCGACGGCCGCCTCCGTGATGGCCGCCGCGAGGTCGCCCGTGTCCGGCGGCGGGACGCGGTACACGGCGGGGCCGAGCGCCGGCCAGTACAGGGTGTCGAACGGGCCGAGTTCGCGCGGGATGCCGAGGCGGGCGGCGCTGTGCGCGACGCGCTGGGCGAGACCGGGGAGGTCGCGGGTCAGTTCGACGAAGGCGCCGCCGACGTCGACGCCGTGCAGCGAGCACTGGAGGAAGGGCCGCAGCTCGTCCTGGAGGTCGAGCAGCGCACGGGTCTCCGGCAGCACGGCGCCGGCCGCCCCCTCGGGCAGCCATTCGGGCTGTTCCAGGAACCCCGGCCGGAAGAAGTGCCGGAAGTAGCGGCCGAGGGTGTACGGGCCGGTCAGCCAGGTCTCGTTGCGGCGGGAGCCGTCGGGGTCCAGGCACAGCAGCAGGTTCCAGGTGGCGTCGGCGCCCTCGGTGAGCCGCGGGTCGGCGAGCGCCCGCTCGGCCAGCCGCAGCGCGGTGGCGCCGCCGACGGGTTCGTTGGCGTGCGGGCCGGCGACGACGAGCGCCTGCCGGCTGCCGTGCCCGACCGAGAGGAGCAACAGCGGCGCCCCCTGGCGGGAGGTGCCCACGCGGCGCAGCCGGACCTCCCCCGGGCGGCGGGCCGCGAGCGCGGCGGCGTGGGCGCCGAGTTCGCGCACGGTCGGGTAGCGGCGCAGAGGCGGCAGGGCACACCTCCCTCGTACGGCACGGTCGGCTCACCTGCTGTGCAGGGTGCACCTACCGTCAGTCACGATCCGGGGGTGCGTCAACACCCGTGCGCGCAGAGGATGCCGAGGGCGAGGCGCTCGGGGTCCGGGTCGCGGCGGCGCGCGGCACGGGCGCGCCGCGGGCTTCGGCCGGGCCCCGGCGGGCGGCCCGGCGCCCGTCAGCCCGCGGCGAGGCGGAACATCATGCGGCCGAAGCCGATCTGGTCGCCGTCGCGGACGACGGAGGCGCCGACGACCCGGCGTCCGTTGACGGTCGTGCCGTTGGTCGAGCCGAGGTCGCGCAGCACCCACACGCCGCCCTGCCTGCTCAGTTCGGCGTGGACGCGGGAGACGGTCTCGTGGTTGAGGCGCAGCCCGCTGGCCGGGTCGCGGCCTATCCGCAGCGGGTACGGGCTGCCCGGTGCGGGCAGTTGGAGCTGCGGGAGGCGCTCGGCCTGCCAGGCCCTGCGCAGCCGGACGGTGAAGCCGGAGACGGCCTCCACGGTCCCGAACACCGCCTTTGACCAGCGGCTCTCGGTGGGCAGGTCGGCGGTGAGCCGGGCCAGGTCCTCCGACCGGCGGGCGGCCAGCGCCAGTTCCATGCGGCGGATGAAGGTGTCGTGCGACAGACGGCCGAGGGCGACACCGTCGCGGAGCGATTTGAGCGCCCGGTCCCGCTCCGCGTCGGACAGCCGCGCGGGGTGCGTGGAGAACTCGAAGGACGACGTCACGTTGGTGATTGTCGGTCAGCGGCGGCGGCGTGTCCAGAAAGCCCGCTCGGAGCGGGCGGGGGCCGGGGGTGGCGGGCCCAATGGGCGACGGGCACGTGGCAAAAGAGTGGATCGGAAAGCGCTTTGATCGCGCGTGCAGCACCATGGACGGACTGGGTCACGCCGAGCCGACGAGGGGGAACTCTGTGCGATTCGAGGTGTGGGCGCCGCAGGCCGACCGGATGACGCTGCACTGCGCGGACGCCGAGAGCGCGATGGAACGCGTTGCGGGCCGGCCGGGCTGGTGGGCGGGAGAGGCGGAGGCGGAGGACGGGACGCGGTACGGCTTCGCCGTCGGCGACGGCCCGGTGCTGCCCGATCCGCGCTCGCGCCGCCAGCCGGACGGCCCCGACGGGCTGAGCGCCGTGGTCGACCACGAGCGGTTCGCGTGGCGCGCCGCGTGGGCGGGGCGCGCGCTGCCCGGCGCGGTCCTCTACGAGCTCCACGTGGGGACGTACACGCCCGAGGGCACGCTCGACGCGGCGGCCGACCGGCTGGACCACCTGGCGGAACTGGGCGTCACCCACGTCGAGTTGATGCCCCTGTGCCCGTTCCCCGGGCGGCACGGCTGGGGGTACGAGGGGGTCGGCCTGTGGGCCGTGCACGAGCCCTACGGCGGGCCGGAGGCGCTGAAGCGCTTCGTGGACCGGGCGCACGAACGGGGCCTCGGCGTCGTGCTGGACGTCGTGCACAACCATCTCGGCCCGTCCGGAAACCACCTGCCCGCGTTCGGGCCGTACTTCACGGACACGCACCAGACGCCCTGGGGTTCGGCGGTGAACCTCGACGCGCCCGGCTCCGACGAGGTGCGCGCCTACCTCGTCGGCAGCGCGCTGGCGTGGCTGCGCGACTACCGGCTCGACGGGCTGCGCCTCGACGCCGTGCACGCGCTGAGGGACACGCGCGCGCTGCACTTCCTGGAGGAGCTGTCGGCGGCGGTGGACACGCTCGCCGGGGAGCTGGGCCGGCCGCTGTTCCTGATCGGGGAGTCGGACCTGAACGACCCGCGGCTCATCACCTCCCGCGAGGAGGGCGGTCTCGGTCTCGACGCCCAGTGGAACGACGACTTCCACCACGCGCTGCACACGACGCTGACCGGCGAGGGGCAGGGCTACTACGCGGACTTCGCGCGGGCCCCGCTCGCGGCGCTGGCCAAGACGCTGACGTCGGGCTTCTTCCACAACGGCAGCTATTCCAGCTTCCGCGGCCGGCACCACGGCAGGCCGATCGACCGGGCCCGGATCTCCGCGCAGCGGCTGCTGGGCTACACGCAGACCCACGACCAGATCGGCAACCGCGCCCAGGGCGACCGGCTGTCGGCCTCCCTGTCCCCCGGGCTGCTGGCCTGCGCGGCGGCACTGACCCTCACCGCGCCGTTCACGCCGATGCTGTTCATGGGCGAGGAGTGGGGCGCGGGCACGCCCTGGCAGTTCTTCACCGACCACACCGACCCCGAACTGGCCGAGGCCGTACGGCGGGGCAGGCGGAGGGAGTTCGCGGCGCACGGCTGGGCCGAGGAGGACGTGCCCGACCCGCAGGACCCGGCGACCCGGGACCGCTCCTGTCTGGACTGGTCGGAGCCGGCCGCGCCGGCCCACGCCCGCCTGCTGGACTGGTACCGCGAGCTGATCGCTCTGCGCCACCGCCAGGCGGACCTGTCCGATCCCGATCTGGCGGCCGTCCGGGTGGCCCACGACCCGGAGGCCCGCTGGCTCGCGGTGCGGCGCGGGGACGTGCGGGTGGCCGTGAACCTGTCGAAGGACCCTGCGGTGATCCCGCTCGGTGTCCGGCGGGGGCGGGTGCTCGCCTCCTGGGACCCGGTCGCGGAGGCGCTCACCGACGGTGTGCTGAACGTGCCCGGCGAGTCGTGCGTGGTCCTCGCCCAGGCGTGACCCGCGGGGCCCGGTCTCCGGGGCCGCGCGGCGGGAGCCCGCGGTACGGAGCCCGCCGGAGCGGAGGCGCGGACGGTCCGCGGCCCCGCTCCGGCCGCTCGGCCGCGTACGGCTGGTGCCGTGACCGGAAGGGTTCGCCGGACGGCTCGCGGCGTGCGGTGCGGTGCAGCGCACGGCGGAGCCTCGCCCGCGTACGGGATGTACCCGGGTGATGCGGCGACGCGGCGCGGTGCCGTGCCGGGCATGGCGAGCCGGTGAACCCTTCCGGTCGGGGCACCGGCTAGGGGCTGTCGTCGGGGCCGTCCCGCAGGTCGGTCACCCGCTCCAGCAGGATCGGCTCCCAGGCGCGGCGCAGCCGGGCCTCCAGGAGCGGGAGGGCGTCGCCGCCGCGGCCCCGCAGGCCGTCGGCGAGGCGCACGACGGTGTCGCAGCGGGCCAGCCACAGGCCGCGCAGGCAGAGGCGGGCGCCGTAGCCGGCGAGGGTGGCGGCCCGGACGGCGGCGGGGGCGCCGACGGCTGCGGCGAGCCGGGCGATGTCCTCGGCAGGATCGCCGACGACGGCCCCGCTCCAGCCGAGCACGCCCCGCACCCGCCCGCCGGCGCCGATCACGAGGTGCTCGCCGACCAGACCTTGGTGGACGAGGTGCCCGGGGCCGGGCTGTGCGGCGAGCTGGTCGGCGGCGGACTCGGCGAGCTGGTCGAACCGTGCCGGGTCGAAGTCCTCCGCGGGCAGCCGTCCGGCCGCGCGGACCGCGGCCGACCGCAGCGTCCGCAGCGATCGCGGGCCGGCCTGCGGCACCCCGAGGGCCGCGGCCCGGCGGACGGGCACCTCCCGCAGTCCGGACAGCACGCCCGCCAGGTCCGCCTCGCCGACGGCGGAGAGGTGGCTCTCCTCGCCGGAGGCGCCGGGCAGCCGGGTGTCGAGCGTGCAGGACAGGCCGGCGGCCCATTCGCCGCGCGCGACGCTCACCGGCACCGGTACCGCGAGGTGCGGGCGCACCAGGTCGCGCAGCGGCAGTTCGCGGCGTTGCCGCAGGGAGGCGTCGCGGTCGCCGGCGAGGCGCAGCACGTGGCGTGCGCCCACCCACCAGGTGAGGGGGCCGCCTTCCCCGGGGGCGGGCCGCACGTCGGGTCCCGGGCTTCTGCCGCCGTCGCCGGCGAGCAGCGAGCGGACGAGGCGCCCGACGCTGTCCGGGGTGGGGGTGGGGGGCGGTTGGCTCATGGTCGCGCCCTTGTCGTCCGGGGGCGGGTGCGAAACGGTCGCCGTGCGGTCGGTGCGTCCACGTCAGCCGACGATCACCATCTCGCGGGAGGTGTTGTTGAGGCGGCGTCCGCCGTCCTCGGTGACCGTGACGATGTCCTCGATGCGGACCCCGAATCGGCCCGGCAGGTAGATGCCGGGCTCGACGGAGAAGCACATGCCGGGCACCAGCGGCCGGGTCTCGCCCTCGACCATGTACGGCGGTTCGTGGGTGGTGACGCCGATGCCGTGTCCGGTGCGGTGGATGAAGTACGCGCCGTATCCGGCGTCGTCGACGACGGCCCGGGCGGCCCGGTCGACGTCCTGGCAGGCGGCTCCGGGGCGGACGGCGGCGAATCCGGCCTCCTGGGCGGCGCGTACGACGTCGTGGACCGCGCGTTCCTCGTCGTCCGGCTCGCCGACGTGGACCGTGCGGGAGGTGTCGGAGCCGTAACCGTCCTTGAGGCCGCCGAAGTCGAGGACGACCGTGTCGCCCTGCCGGATGACCCGATCGTCGGCCTCGTGGTGCGGGTCGGCGCCGTTCGGTCCCGAGGCGACGATGGTGAAGTCGACCTGTTCGTGCCCGAACCGGCGCAGCAGACCGGCGAGGTCGGCGGCGACCTCCGACTCCCGGCGGCCGGCGAAGGCCACCCGGCGGATCTCCTCGAAAGCCGCGTCGGCGGCGGCTCCGGCCGCGGCGAGCCGGTCCAGTTCCGCCGCGTCCTTGACGGCGCGCAGCATCGGCAGCGCGTCGCTCAGCGCGGTGTACCGGGTGCCGGGGAGGCGTTCCATGAGGCCGAGCAGGTGCAGGGCCCAGCCGTTGTCGCTGATGCCGAAGCGGCCGGCGGGGCCGACGAGGGGCGCGGCGGCCGTGTAGGGATCGGTGCCGTCGGTCCAGTCGTGCAGCGTCAGCGCGGGGGCGCCGGCCGACTTGGCCGCGTCGGGCGCCTCCAGCGTGGGCACCACGAGCGCCGGGTCCCGTCCCGCCCGGAGCACCAGGAGGGTGAGCCGCTCGGTCTCGACGGGACGGTATCCGGTGAGCCACACCAGGTCGGGGCCCGGCGCCACCAGAACTCCGTCGAGCCCGGCGTCGGAGGCCGCCTCGGTGGCGCGGGCCATCCGGGCCGCGTAGTCGGCGGCGGTGAACGGCGCGGGTGCGGCGGCGGTCATTGCGTGCCTCCCTGTGTGCGGGGTTCCCCGGGGGCTGTGGGCAGCATCCTGCCCCTCCGGGAGGGTCCGCGCGAGCCGGTCGCGCCGGGTGCCGCGTGCCGGCCGGCCCCGCACCGTGTCCGGGTGCCGGACCGCGTGCGCCCGGCGTGGTCGCCGGCGAGCCGGCGGAGCGTGGCAAGGCGGGGCCGACGGGGTTCCGGACGGCGGCGGGGCCGACGGGCTCGGCTCGTGCCCGGTGGCGACGCCGGCACGGCGGGCGTCAGGTCACGACGCCGGGGACGGCCGTCACGTGCCCGCTGCTGCCGTCCGGGTGCCGGACGCCGAGGGTGAGGCCGCGGCCGGGCTCGGCCGCGGCGACCGCGCGCGCGAGCCCGGCCGCCGAGGCGATCCGGGACCCGCCGACGGCGAACAGCACGTCACCGCGGGCCAGCCCGGCCGTGGAGCCCGGTCCGGGCAGATGCACCGCGACGAGCAGGGCGCCCTGGCCGCGGGCCGCGTCCACGGCCTCGACGCCGAGCGCCGCCCGCCCCGACGTGCCGCTGCTCCTTCCCGGCGCGATCGGGGCTCCGCTGCCGGAGGCGGTCGCCGTCCGGCCGGCGGGCGGTGCCGGGGTGGCCCCCGGCCGCCCCGGCGCGCCGGTGGCCGCGCGCGGCCGTTCCGCGGCGGCGTCCTGCTTCTGGACCGCGGCGAGCCGGCTCATGCCGATGACGGTCGCCCCGACGGTGCCGAGCCCGACCCCCGACAGCACCAGCACCAGCCCGGCGAAGAGGCCGAACAGGAGCGAGGCCACCCGGCCGCCGCGGCGCCGTGCGGCGTGCGGTCGCCGCGCCGCGGGCGCCGGGCGCTCCCCGGCGCCCCGTTCCTGCCCGGGCATCGGCTTCGGTCGCAGCGCGGTCTGTTCCATGGATGGCCTCCGGCGGGTGCTCTGCGGTCGCCTGCGGCTTCTGCCCTACCCACACCGTCGGCGCGCGAAGGTTCCCCAACGAGTGAGACTGGAGTCCGCGACTCCGGGGGATGGCCGCGCCGGCCCGCCGGCCGGAGGCGGAACCGGCCGCCTCGGCCCCTCCGGCCGGCGCCGCGCCCCGCCGGACCCCCGGCGCCGCGCTCCGCACCGGCGGGACGCGCCCCGCGGGCACGCGCACCGCCGGAGGTACGGCCGCCGGGGAGTTGGGCACGGTCGGAGGGACGGCCACCGGGAGGTGCGGGCACCGCCGGAGCCTGGGGAGAGGCCGGAGCCGCGGGCACCGCCGGAGCCGCGTCCGGTCCGCGTGCCGGCCGCGGCAGCGCGTGCTCCTCGGCGGCCGGGCACCGGTTGGCCCCGGCCTTCCCCGGCCCCGGCCTTCCCCGGCCCCTCCGGGAGCGCCGCGGGGGCACGGGTCCGGCACGGCCGGCACCGGCTCAGAGCGTCGCGGGGGCGGGCGTCCCGCGCGGCCGGCGCCGGCTCAGAGCGCCGCGGGCTGCCCGCGCCAGGGGAGCGCCGTTCCGGGCGTGCGGTCGGGCACGAACCCGTGCGCCCGCCGGGCCAGGTCCGCGGCGCCGTAGCGACGGCAGTCCTGGTGCCACTTCAGGATGCCGGCCAGCCAGTTCCGCAGGTCGGCCACATAACCGTCCATGATCCGGCGGACCTCCTCGGAGAGCTTGAAGTCCTCGTAGAGAAGGGGCAGTTCGTGGGCGGCCACGTGCTGGAACTGCTCCATGCGCTGGGTCATCAGGTCGTGGACGACACCGAGTGCGGCCGGATAGTCGCAGCCGAAGAAGTTCTGCACGACGAGGATGCCGTTGTGCACCTCCCCCTCGTACTCGATCTCCTTCTGGTACGAGAACACGTCGTTCAGCAGCATGGCGTAGTCCATGGCCGCGTTCTCCAGGGAGCGGACGGGGCCGCTGCGGTACACCTCCGGCGGGACGGCGGGTCCGTGGCCGAGGCGGCACAGGCCCATGGTCAGCTCGGAGCCGAAGGTGGCCCGGCGCATCTCCAGGTAGTCGATCGGGTCGGGGATGCGGTTCTGGATCTGGTTGGACAGCTCCCACAGCCAGCTCTCGGTCATCACGTCCACCGACGCCCGCACCGTCCGGCGCGCCTGCGGGGCCATCCCCGCGGTGGTGCGCCGCCACAGGTCGATCAGGCCGCGTTCCATGCCGTTGACCGGGACGGGGACGTCCTCGCCGTCGACGGGCATGCAGGCCGACAGGCGCGCGGTGGTCAGCCTGGCGGCGGCCAGGTCGCGGCGGTTGCCGAACAGCAGCGGGTAGTAGTCGTCGCCGTAGGTGCCCCAGGCGAGCCACTGCGAGCTGAGGTCGAGTTCCTCGGGAGTGGCGTCGGGATGGATGCCAGCCGCGCACAGCGGCAGGTCGTAGGCGATGAGCTTGTCCTCGTCCCAGACGCCTTCCTGGAGCATCCCGGTGGCGTGCATCCAGCCGGTGAGACGGGCGCGGGCCCCCGCGAGATGCGGGCTGAGGGTGACCTCGAACGGCATCAGGAAGTCGGGAAGCAGGGAGGGGCCGACCTTGCGGAACGGCACGTGGGTGTAGGCGCGCATCCGCTCGGCGCCGGCCGCCGAGAGCAGCCCCGCGACGTCCGCGGCGGAGGTGCCGAAGCCGGCCACGGCGAAGGGGCGGGGCTCGTCGGTCGCTCCCTGGTTCATGTAGCGGCTGGAGCGCAGGTGCCACGCGTGGCCGCCGGACTGCCAGTCCTGGAGCCCCTGGGTGTAGGCCGCGACGGCGGCCACCTCCGGCGGGGTGAGGCCCTTCTCGGCGGCCAGCGCGGGCACTTCGGTGAGGGCGGTGTGCTCGAACTGGTGGAGCCGCGAGGTGAGGATGTCGTTGACGGTCTCGGCGGCCTCCTGGGTGGTGCAGCCGAAGAAGGTCTCCAGGACGAGCACCCCGTTGCTGAGTTCGCCCTCGTCCTCCACCTCGCGCTGGTAGGAGAAGAGGTCGTTGCGCAGGTGGACGCCGTCCGAGAACGTCTCCATGAGCACGCGCAGCGGCCTGGACCCGGCGACGGATGCCGGGACTTCGGCGGTGGCGTACTCGACGAGGCCCGCGGACCAGGGGGCGCCGCCGACCTTGCGGCGCATCTCGATGTACTCGACGGGGTTGGCGACCCGTCCCTCGTTGATGTTGGACAGCTCCCACATCGACTCGTTGAGCAGATGCTCGGTGGAGACGGCGAACCGCCGGCGCCAGTCCTCGGTCATCGCCGGCACGGTCCGCGCCCACAGGTCGGCGAGGCCGGCCTCGACGGGGTTCTCCGGCTCCGGGACGGGAGCGGACAGGTCGAGCGGCATGAAGAGCGGCAGCCGGTCGAGGTAGGCCCTGCCTCCCTCGCGGTCCTGCGTGCGCTTGAACGTCTCCAGGAAGTGGTCGTCGAAGAAGAACACCCACACGTACCAGTCGGTGATCAGGGACAGGGCGGGTCCGTCGCAGTCGGGGTGGGTGTAGGCGCACAACAGGCCGTAGTCGTGGGCGTCGAGGTCGGACTGCTCCCAGATGCCCGAGCCCTCCAGCATGCCCATCCCCCGGGCCCATTCGACGGTGTGCGCCCGCGCCTCGTCCAGGTGCGGGTTCAGCCGGGCTGCGTACGGCATGTAGAAGTGCGGGAGTTCGAACGGCTGCGTCATGGCCGGGCCCTACCCAGGGCCCCGATCGGGCATCCGCGGGCCGGTGCGTGATCACACCATCGCGTGAAATGGCGCGAAAGACCGCGCGCGAGGCGGCCGTTCGGGGTTCCGGCGCCTCCGGGGGCGGGTTCCGGTGCCCGTCGGCGGTCAGTTCCCCCGGCCGCGCACCTGGACGAGCGCGTGGGTGCCCCGGGTGCGCCAGCGATCGCCGTCGGCGGCGTCCAGGGCCGCCTCGGTCGCGGGGTCGAGTCCGACGACGACGTCCGACTTGAGGGTGCGCAGCGCCGCTACCGGGCCGGGGAAGTACGCGGTGACGTCGGCGAACGCGGTGGTGGCCGGGTACAGCCGGTCACCCACGAGGCGGCGGTAGTTGAGGTCGCCCTTCAGCACGGTCAGGTCGGCGGCGGCGAACTCCCGCCGGAGGTCCGCGGGCATCTCGCCGTACGGGAGCGGCGCACACGAGAAGGGGTGCGCGCGCGGCACGAGCCGGCCCTCCGCGAGGGCGGACCGCAGCCGCCGCCCCGCCTCCGCCGCCGCGCCCCCGGCCGCGGTGAGCCGGTCCAGGGCGTCGAGGACGTCGGCGGTGGTGGCGTCGGAGACGTAGTACGGGGCGGGCTTCAGGTGCAGGACGGCCCGCCCGACCCGGCGGTGCAGCAGCAGGTGGTCGACGAGCAGCAGATCGGGGAGGAGTTCGCGGCCCGCGTTGTCGGCGACCAGGCAGAGGGTGTCCGCGGTGAGCAGGGAGCGCAGCGCCGCGGTGTCGTCGGCGACGAGCCCGCCGCCCTGCCCGGACCCGCCGTCGGCGGTCTGCATCCGGAACCCGAGGTCGGCCCGGTTTCCCCAGAGCGACCCGTGCAGGAGGGCCTGCTCCTGCTCCGGGACGGGTCGGGTCGCGAGGTCGTCGAGCGCGGCGAGTTCCGCGTCCGCCTCGGCGGTCTCCAACTCGGCGAGCTTGAAGGGCCGGAAGGGGTCGACGCCCTGCCAGGGGCCCGGGGAGAAGTAGCCGACCGCTTCGAGGAGCAGCCGGTAGAAGTAGCTCTCGGACCAGAGGAACGGCACCTCGAACCAGGAGCGGCCGTAGTACGCCTCGCCGCCCCAGGCGTCCCAGCGCGCACGGTCCGGTGCCGACGCCGGGAGCGGCTCGATCACGCCCTCGGTGCTGTCGGTGAGCAGGCCGGCGAGCGCGCGGCGCTGCTCGGGTCCGTAGGGCAGGGCCTCCGCCACCTTCCGCAGGAGCGCCGGGTGCCGTTCGGCCAGCACGCTCCAGGGGAACGAGCCGCGCGCCGAGGAGACGACCACCGGGGCGTCGGAGGCGGACGGGGCCGCGGGGTCGGGATCGCGCATGCCGTTCACCGTACCCGCCCGGCGGGACGCGACGCCGGGCGCGGGCCCGCGCCGCGGCGGGGGGCCGTGGACCGGGCGGGGCCCGGAAGGCGCCGGGCCGGCGCCTGAACACACGGCACGGCCGCCCCGTACTTCACGGTGCCCCGCGCGCGGAACCACCGCCTCCCCCGCGGTGGCGCGATCCACACCGACCCACCGAGGAGTCCTCCGGATGACCGCCCACCGCACCGCCACGGCGGCCGTCGTCGCCCTGACGGCTCCGCTGCTCCTGCTGTCGTCCGCGTGCCCGGCGTCGGCGCACGGCGCTCCGACCTCGCCGGTCAGCCGGGTCTTCGCGTGCTCGCCCGAGGGCGGCGCCGCGAACCGGTCCGCCGCGTGCCGGGCGGCCGTGGCCGCGAACGGCGCCCCGTTCACCGCGTGGGACAACCTGCGGGTGGCCGGGGTGAACGGCCGGGACCGCGAGGTGATCCCGGACGGCAGGCTGTGCAGCGGTGGTCTGCCCGCCTACAAGGGGCTCGACCTGGCCCGTGCCGACTTCCCCTCGACCCGGATGACGCCCGGCGCGTCCTTCACCCTCGCGTACAGCTCCACGATCGCCCACACGGGAACGTTCCGGCTCTACCTGACGAAGCCCGGCTACGACCCGAACCGCCCGCTGCGGTGGTCCGACCTGCCGGCGCGGCCGTTCGCCACGGCCACCGACCCGGCCCTCGTCGACGGCGCCTACCGCATCCGGGCGAAGCTGCCCGCCGACCGCACCGGCCGTCAGATGCTGTTCACCGTCTGGCAGAACACCAGCACTCCGGACACCTACTACTCCTGCTCGGACGTGGTGCTCTCCGGTGGACCCGCGGCGTCGACGCCCACCCGGAGCGCGGGCGCGCCGGCGGGCACGGGCACGTCCTCCGGCGGCCGGGGCGCGCACTCCCCCTCGGCGGTGCCCGCCGCGCCCTCGTCGCCGGCGGTGGCGTCGGCCTCGGGCGTGACCTCGGCGCCCGCGTCGTCCGAAGCGGCCTCCTCGGTGACGGCGTCGCCCGCCGCAGCGGCCCGCACCGACGACCTGACGCCCGCCGCGGACTCCACCTCGGGCGGCGGCGCCACGCTGCCGCTGGCCGCGGGAGGCGCGGCGGCGCTGCTGCTGACCGCCGGGGTCGCCGTGACACTGCGCCGCCGGCGCTGACACCGCCCCGGCCGCACCACGTTCCGCTCGTCACCGGCCGCGCCGATCGGCCCGGACGCGATCGCGCCGGCGGACGGCGGTCGCCGGTCCGGACACCGGGTCCGGCCGCCTTCCGGCGGCAGGCGTCCTCGGGGCCCTCGCTCCTTGGGCGACGGAGCGTCAGGCCACGCAGCGCCCCGGAAGGCCGTGGTCGTACCTCCGCGCCGCCCCGCCGGTCGCCGCCGGTCGGCGCCGCGGCACGTGGCCCGACGATCCGTCCGCGGGCGGGGCCGGCGGCGGGTCCGGTCAGGCGGGTGGAGCCGGCCGGTCGGCGGGCACCGGTTGCGGGGTGAGCCGGTGCAGCCCCTTGCGGTCGTAGTAGCGGGTCATCGCGAAGCCGAACAGGACACCGGCCACCGCGCCCACACCGATCATCAGCCAGGCGCGGCTCAGACCGGCGTCGGCCCGCGCGTCGAAGAAGAGGATGGCGCGCACCCCGTCGCTGAGCTGCCGCATGGGCTCGAAGACCGACAGGAAGCGGTAGAAGCCGGGAACGGCCTGCAACGGCACCGTGGCGCCCGAGGACGGCAGTCCCAGCACGATGAACACGAACATCGACACGAGCTGCCCGATGCCGCCGAACGCCGCGTTGATGGCCTGCACGCCCAGCCCCACGGCGAGGCTCGCGCAGTAGGAGTAGATCCACAGCAGCGGCAGGTGGGTGGCGTCCATGCCGAGGACGGCCACGGTCGCCAGCATGATCAGGGAGACCGTCAGCACGGTGATCCCGGCGGTCATGACCATTTTCAGCAGCAGCGTCCGGGTGCGGTCGATGGGGACCGTGGGGCGGCGCGTGTGCCAGGGGCCGATCTCGCTGTCGGCGTACCCGAGGGCGGTGTCGACGCCGACGCTGATGAGGTTGGCGCCGAGGAATCCGGCGAGCACCAGGAGCAGGGTGTAGTAGAAGGCGCTCAGTCCGAGACCGCTGTGCCGGCCGATGGGGTGCCCGACCCGGGTGGCGACCTGGACGGGGTCGGCGAGGAGCAGCCGGGTGGTGGGGTCGGCCTGCGCGGTCGCCGGGGACGCCGTCAGCTGTCTGCCGATGGCGGTCGACGCCTGCCGGGCCGCCGCCGTGGTGATGCGGGCGGCCAGGGAGGAGCCGAGGCTGCCCATGCCGGGGTTGGTCAGCACCGTCAGGGTGGGGCGCGCGGTGGCGTCGGCCGTGGTGAGTGCGGCGAGCGTGTCGGTGAAGTCGCGGGGGACCTCCAGGACGCCGTAGACCTTGCCGGAGGCGAGTTCGTCCCGCGCCTCGGCGGGGGTCAGCCGCCGCCAGTCCACCGAGCCGGAGGTGTCGTCGGAGACGATGGCGGTGGTGACCTGCGTGCCGGCGTTCTGGCGCTGGCCCGGGAGCGGCCTGCCCAGGTCGGCGTTGACCAGACCGATCGGCAGCCGGCGCAGGTTCTCCTCCGGGTTGACGATGCCGCCCATGTAGAGCAGGGACAGCAGCAGGGCGAGCAGACCGGTCAGCACCGCGGGGACGATCCACAGCCGGGGCCGCCGCAGCAGCGGACCGACGCGGGCCCCGCCTTCGCGCGTCCCCGGCCCGGGGTCCGTCCCGCCCGCCCCCTCGCCGGTTCCGTGTCCGGCGGTGCCGGCGCCTTCGCCCGTACCGCCGCCCCGGCCGCCGCCGGAGCTGCCGGGCGTGCCGTCGTCGTTCGGGTGCCTGCTGTCGGCGTCCATGCTTCTCCAGGGGTCCGGGGCGCGCGGCCCGGCCGGCGTGTCCGGGTCCGCAGGTCAGGCCAGGATCGGGGGTTCGCGGGCCGCCCGGCCGCCGACGCGCCGACCGGTCGGCAGGCGGGGCGGGCCGCACCCGCCGCTCCTGCCGTCCGCCGGCGGCACGGCGGGTGGCCCGCCGCCCCGTCACCGACCGGCCGACCCGCCTTCCCGCGCCGGACGCATGCCGGTCACACCGCGGGGGAACGTTTTCTCCGTCCCCGTTGCATCGCCTCGGATTCGTCCGTCCGCGTGCGGGCGTGACGCGGAAGGACGACGTGCGCCGTGTCCCTGCCTCCGCTCGACAGCCCTTCCGCCGCCCCGGCCGTGCCCGGAGCCGCCCCGGCCCGCGCGGCCGTCGCGGCTCCGGCCGCCCCCGACGTCTGCGGGTCGGCCCCGGCGCCGCCGCGGGCCGCCGCACCCGACCCGCCCGCCTCTGCCGTCACCGCGGCCGGGGCCGTCGCGGGCGCCCACGGGCCCGCGTCGCCTGACGGCCCTCTCGTCCCCGGGCCCCGGAGAAGACCCACGCCGTCCTTCGCCCGGCGGACGGCGGGCCGCGGCCCGTCCGCCGCCGCCCGCGGGACGTCCGCGGACGGCGAGGGCCCGTCCGCGCCCGCGGCCCCCGGCGCGGCGGCGTCCGCTCCGCCCGGTGCGGCGGCCGGGCTCCTCGCCCCCGCTCCGGACGGCGCCCCCGCACCGCCGGGCACCCTCGGCCCGGCCCGTCCGGCCCCCCTCTCCGGCCGCACCCGGCTGGTCCTGGCGCTGCTGCCGCTGCTGCTGATCGGGGCGTGGGCCGTACTGGACCGGCGCACGCTGGGGGACGGAGCCGCGCGGCTCGCGGACGCCGACCCGTGGTGGCTGCTGGCCGGGGTCTTCTTCACCACGCTCGGCTGGGTGGCCGCGGCGTGCGTCCGGCAGGGCGCCCTCCCCGAACGCCTGCCCCCGGGGCTGCTGCTGGCCTCCCAGTTCGCCGCCGGCGCCGCCAACCACGTGCTGCCGGCCGGCCTCGGCGCGCACGCCGTCACCCTGCGCCTGCTGCGCCGGCAGGGCGTCCCGACGGCCCGTGCGACCGCCTCGCTCGCCCTGTACTCGCTGGTCAGGCCGCTGGCGAAGCTGCCGGTGCTGATCGTGTTCCTGGTCGCCGTGGAGGACACCCGGCGGCTCGGCCGGCTCGCACCGGACCGCTGGACCCTGCTGCCCGCGGCCGGCGGCGCCGTGCTCGCCCTCGCCGTCGCGCTCGCGCTGCCGGCGCTGGTGCGGCCCGCGCGCGGTCCGGCCCTGCGCTTCCTGCGCACCGCGCTGACCGACGTGAAGGTGCTGCACACCAGGCCGAGCCGCGTCCTCGCCCTGTGGGGCGGGGCCGCGGCGACACCGGTGCTCCAGGGGAGCGTGGTGGCGTCGGTGGGGTTCTCGCTCGGGCTTCCGCTGTCGTGGGCGCAGGTGGTGCTGGCGCTGCTGGTCGCGAGTACGGCCGCGGGCTCGGTGCCGGCGCCGGGCGGGATCGGACCCGTGGACGCCGCCCTGGTGTTCACCATGGTCGCGCTCGGCGCACCGGCGGACCTGGCGACGGCCACGGTGATCGGCTACCGCGTGCTGACGGTCTGGGTGCCGCTGCTGCCCGGCAGCCTCGTCCTGTCCGCGCTGGTGCACCGCGAGGTCCTCTGAAGGGCCCCGTCCGGCCCTGCGATCCGGTCCGCCGCCGGGCCGGCGCGGTTCGTCGCGGCGAGGACCGGCCGGTCGAGCGGGAGCGGGCGGGTCCGTGCGAGCGGCGTGTGCCGCCGAGCGCCCGCGGCCCGGCCCGCGTGACCGGTGGCATCGTCACGCCGCCCCGGGCCCCGGCCCGTCGCGCGCGGACCGCCGTTGTGTGTGTGGGGGGGCCGCCGCGTGGCGGCCGGCCGGGCGCGGGACGCCGAATCGGCCCCCGCGGCCCGGCACACCGCGCGGGGCCGCGCCGACGCCGACCGTCCGCCTGACGACACCGGCGGTCAGCTCCGTGGTTCACCGCGCCCGGTGAGGCTCCGCGGGGCGTGGCCCGGCCGCTGTCGCTGGGCATCCGGGGACGCCCGTGCCCGGGGCGGCGCCGCCCCGGGGTGGACCCTCAGCCCTCGTCCGGCGCCAGCCGCAGCGAGATCGAGTTGATGCAGTACCGCTGGTCGGTCGGCGTGGGATAGCCCTCGCCCTCGAAGACGTGCCCGAGGTGCGATCCGCAGCGGGCGCAGCGCACCTCGGTGCGGACCATGCCGTGCGAACGGTCCTGGACCAGTTCGACGGCCTCGGTGTCCTTCGGGTCGTAGAATGACGGCCAGCCGCAGTGCGACGCGAACTTCTCCCCCGACGTGAACAGCTCGGCGCCGCACGCCCGGCAGGAGTAGACGCCCTTCGTCTTGGTGTCGGTGTACTCACCGGTGAAGGCGGGCTCGGTGCCGGCCTGGCGGAGCACCGTGTACTCGGCCGGGGTCAGCTCCGCGCGCCACTCCTCGTCCGGCTTTTCGACGTCGTACGACATGAAGCTCAACCCCTCACATTCCTGGAGGCCCGCAAGGGGCCCACTGCTACGCGGACAGGCGGGCCAGGATCTCCGGTCCGAGATCCGTCACGTCACCCGCGCCCATGGTGAGAACGAGATCACCGGGCTTGGCCATTCCCGCGACGACGGACGGCACCTCCGCGGTGTCGTGGACCGGGGTCGCGTCGGCGCCGGCGGCCCGGGCGGCCCGGAGGATCAGCTCGCTGGTGACCCCCGGGATCGGGTCCTCGCGGGCCGGGTAGATGTCGAGGACCACGGAGGCGTCGGCCAGGGCCAGGGCCTCGCCCATCTCCTTGCCCAGTTCCTGGGTGCGCGAGAACAGGTGCGGCTGGAAGACGACGAGGATGCGCCCCGAGGTGCCGGCGCGCATGGCCTCCAGGTCGGCCGTCATCTCGGTGGGGTGGTGCGCGTAGGAGTCGACGACCTGGACGCCCGCCGCCTCGCCCTTGAGCTGGAGGCGGCGCTTGACGCCGGTGTAGGAGGCGAGCGCGGGGGCCAGCTCGGTCGCGGGGATGCCCAGGGCGACACCGGCGGCCAGCGCCGCGACCGCGTTGTGCGCGTAGTGCCGGCCGGGGACGGAGACCGGGAAGGTCAGCTCGGCGCCGTCCATCAGGACCGTCACCTCGCTGGTCAGGCCGCGCGGCACGACGGAGAGCACCCGGACGTCCGCGTCGGCGGCGTCGCCGTAGGTCACCACCTTCACGTCGCGGGCCGCGACCCGGCGGGTCAGCTCGCGGGCGCCCTCGTGGTCCGCCGAGATCACCAGCGTGCCGCCCTCGGTGACCCGGTCCACGAAGGTCTCGAAGGACTCGTAGATCTCGTCCATGGAGGCGTAGTTGGCGTGGTGGTCGAGTTCGACGTTGAGGACGATCGCGACGTCGGGCGCGTAGGTGTGGAAGCTGCGGTCGGACTCGTCGGCCTCCGCGACGAAGATGTCGCCGGTGCCGTGCAGGGCGTTCGAGCCGGGCGCGTCGAGGTCGCCGCCGATGGCGTACGACGGGGCCAGGCCCAGCGAGGAGAGGGAGACGGCGAGCATCGACGTGGTCGTCGTCTTGCCGTGCGTGCCCGCGACGGCGATCGGGCGCAGGCCGTCCATCAGGCGGGCGAGGGCGTCCGAGCGGTGGACGACCGGGATGCCCAGCTCGGCGGCGCGGGCCAGCTCCGGGTTGTCCGGGCGGATCGCGGAGGAGACGACGACGCAGCTCGCGTCGGGGGCGAGATGGCCGGCCGCGTGCCCGACGCGGACCGTGACACCGAGCGCGCGCAGCGCCTCGGCGGTGGCGGAGTCCTTCGCGTCGCTGCCCGCGACCCGGGCTCCGCGCTGGGCGAGGATCTTCGCGATGCCCGACATCCCGGCGCCGCCGATGCCGATGAAGTGCGGTCGGTCCATCGCGGTAGGAAGGCCGGGTGCCATGCGTGTTTCTCCCCAAGATCCGGTACGAAGGTGGGCGCGCCCTCCGCGGAGGGCGCGCCCCCAGCCTATGGGGTGCGGCCGGTGCCGCCCGACAAGGGAGAGCGGCGCCGCACGCGCCCCGGCGGTTCGGTGAGCGGGGCTCAGGCCTTGCTGTGCGAGAACAGCTTCAGCACCGGCACGCCCACCTTGTGGCGGGCCTTGGAGGCCCAGTCGCGGTGGAAGAACTCCTCCACGTAGTGCGGGTCGGTCAGCACGATGACCTCGTCGGCCTCCACCTCGTCGACGAGGCCCTTCAGCGCGTCCAGCGGGTGGTCCTCGATGAGCCGCCCCTCGGCCTCGCTGCCGGACGCCCGCAGGGCCACCAGCGACACCTCCAGGGCTCGTTCGCCCTGGCTCGCCGCGGCGTCGCCCTCCGGGGTCTCGCCCTCGCGCGCCGCCTCGTCGATCTCGCCGAGCGCCACGTCGTCGATGGCCCGCAGCAGCCGGTCCGCCTGGTCGCCCCGGGGCTGGAGCAGCACGTGGAAGGCGACCGTCTCGTCACCGTGCAAGGTGGTGACGAACTCCACGTCGGCGGACGTCAGGGCCTTCTCGATCATCAATACGCTTGTGAACACGACAGGCGCCCTTCTCGTCCTTGGGCCGTCCCGGCCCCTGCGGAAACCATCCTGCCCCGTGACCGCACGGGGGCTGCGCGATTTAGTGTGCCCGGCGCGGAACAAACGGAACGTCCTATTCCGTCCGGCTGCGGGAGCGGCGGTAGCGACTGAAGAGGAAACCGGCCTCCTCCAGCAGCGACACCAGTTCGAAGCGGTGCGGCAGCGGTACCGCCGGGCCTCCCGCCACGCGCTGGGCGTCCCCGGCGGTGAGCAGGGGGGACACGGTCAGGCACAGCTCGTCGAGCACGTCGGCCGCGATCAGCCCGCCCAGCAGCCGCGGGCCGCCCTCGGTGAGCAGGCGGGTGTGGCCGAGGTCGGCGAGCGCCCGCACGGCGCGGGCCGGGTCGATCCCGGCGCCGTCCCCGGCGACCACCACGCGGGCGCCCGCCTTCTCCGCCGCCGCGACCCGGTCGGCCGGAGCCGCGGCGCCGGTCAGGATCAGCGTGGGCACCAGCGGCGAGGTGAACAGGGGCAGCGAGAAGTCCAGGTCCAGGCCGGCGGTGACCACCGCGACGGCCGGTGCGGGGGCCTGCCCCGCGGCGGCGCGCAGGCCGGCGAAGGTATCCCGGGCGCGGGCGGGCCGGTACCCCTCCTGGCGTACCGTTTCGGCACCGGCGATCACGACGTCCGCGAGGCCCCTGAGCACCCCGAAGACCCGCATGTCGGCGGCGCAGGAGATGGGCTGGGAGCGCCCGTCGTGCTGGGCGGCGCCGTCCAGCGTGGAGACCATGTTGGCCCGCAGCCACGGACCGCCGGCCGCGGGGTAGGCGTACGTCTCGGCCAGCTCCCCGAGCCCCCACTCGCGGTCCGCCCGCTCCGCCCCGGGAGCCTCGTCACGGGGCTGGGCTGCTGTTTCGTCGGTCACAGGGAACAGGCGTCGCATGACGTGCAGTGTGGCACGGCGCATAGAGTGGGTGACCGTGTCGTCCTCCTCCACCACCGCCTCCGGGACCGACCCGATAACCGAGGCGGCCCCGCTGTCCCTGTGCGCCCGCGAGCCGCACGTGCCCGCCGACCGGCTCGTCGCCGAGATGGTGCCGCCGCCGCGCTTCGACGCGGTCCGCTTCGCCACGTACATCCCGGACCCGAACCAGCCCAGCCAGACCGAGGCGGTGGGCGTGCTGGAGTCCTTCGCCGGCGGGCTCGGCGGGGCGCACGCCGTGGGCGGCGCCAAGCGCAGGCTGTTCGGCTTCGGCAAGGCGCCCCGGACCCCGGCCGGGCCCCGGGGCGTCTACCTGGACGGCGGGTACGGCGTCGGCAAGACCCACCTGCTCGCCTCGCTGTGGCACGCGACCCCGGCGGAGCCGGCCCTCAAGGCGTTCGGCACCTTCGTGGAGCTGACGAACCTGGTCGGGGCGCTCGGCTTCCAGAAGACCGTGCAGACGCTGTCGGGGCACCGCCTGCTGTGCATCGACGAGTTCGAACTCGACGACCCGGGCGACACCGTCCTGGTGTCGACCCTGCTCGGCAAGCTCGTCGAGGCGGGCGTCGCGCTCGCCGCCACCTCGAACACCCTGCCGGGAAAGCTCGGTGAGGGCCGGTTCGCCGCCGCCGACTTCCTGCGGGAGATCCAGGGCCTGTCCGCGCACTTCCGCCCGCTGCGCATCGACGGCGAGGACTACCGGCACCGCGGACTGCCCGAGGCGCCGCCGCCCTTCTCCGAGGACCAGGTCACCCGGGCGGCGTACGCCGCCGAGGGCGCGTCGCTGGACGACTTCCCGCAGCTGCTGGAGCACCTCGCGCGCGTCCACCCCAGCCGCTACGGGGCGCTGACCGACGGGATCGGGGCGGTCTGCCTCACCGACGTCCGGCCCGTGCCCGACCAGTCGACGGCGCTGCGGCTCGTGGTGCTCGCCGACCGGCTGTACGACCGCGAGGTCCCCGTCCTCGCCTCCGGTGAGCCCTTCGACCGGTTGTTCAGCGAGGAGATGCTGAACGGCGGGTACCGCAAGAAGTACTTCCGCGCGATCTCCCGGCTCACGGCGCTGGCCCGCGACGCGAAGGGACTCGTGGAGAAGCCGCAGGGCTGAGACGACGGGTCCCGCACGGCAGCGGGGGGCGGCCCGGTACCCGCGAGCAGCGGATTCGCGCCACGGCCGCCCCTTTTTCGGGCGCTCTGCGGCCGACGGTCCCTTCGGGCGGCTCGGCGGACACCTTCGCCGGTTACGCTACGGAACGGCACCGGCCGTAGCCGTGGGTGACCGGCCGGGAGGGGGCCCATGTTCCGACGTACGACGGTCCGCACCCTGCTCCTGCTGCTCGCCGCCGTCCTGCTGGGCCTCCAGCCGCCGGCTCCGGCCGAGTCGTCCGGCTCCGCGCACCGGGGCGCGTACGTGGCCACGGCCGAGGCGGAGGACCCGCACCAGCAGGGACCGGCGGAGGGCACCCGTCGGCGGGTGCGCGACGAGGATCCCGTCCCCGGCCCGCCCGCTCCGGCACCCGCGGGCACCGACCCGGCCTCCGGCCGCGCGCCGGGCCCGCTGCGCCCCCCGCACCCGAGCACGTCCGGAGCCGCGACCCCGCACTCCCTCGCGGCACTCCAGGTCTTCCGCTGCTGAGCCGGGCACCTCCCCCCACATCCCGCTCGGCAAGCCGACGCGCCCTCGACGGCGCGCCAGGAGGATCCGCCATGCGCTCTCTCGTCGACTCCGATCGCCCGACCGGCCGGTGGCCCGGGGACCTCGTCCCGCCGGACCGGGGCTTCACGCCCCGGCCGCCGTTCGCCGCCCGCCGCACTCCCTGGGCCCCCACCGCCCCCGACCGTCCCGGCCCGCACGGCCGGCGCCCGGTCCACGACGCCCCGCGAGGTGGGCGATGACCGGCCACGACGGCGCCGCGCGCCGCTTCGGGGCGTACCGCCCCGGGAACCTCCCGGCGAGGTTCCCCCATCTGCGCAAGGACCTCGCGGCCTCCGTGGTCGTGTTCCTCGTCGCCCTGCCGCTGTGCGTCGGGGTCGCCGTCGCCTCCGGGGCTCCGGCCGAACTCGGCCTGGTCACCGGCATCGTGGGCGGGATCGTCACCGGCGCGATGCGCGGCAGCAGCCTCCAGGTGTCCGGCCCCGCGGCGGGACTGACCGTGCTCGTCCTGGAAGCGGTGCGCGCCTACGGCCTCGCCACCCTCGGCGTGATCGTGCTCGCCACCGGTCTGCTGCAACTCCTGCTCGGCGCGCTGCGACTGGGGCGCTGGTTCCGGGCCATCTCCCTCGCGGTCGTCGAGGGCATGCTGGCCGGCATCGGGCTCGTGCTGATCGCGGGCCAGTTCTACGCGCTGGCCGGACTGGCCGCACCGGCCTCCGGCGTCGCCAAGCTCACCGGGCTGCCGAGCGCGCTCGCCGACGCCGTGCGCGCGCCGCAGACGCAGGCGTCGCTCGGACTGGGCGCCGGCACGGTCGCGCTGCTCGTGCTGTGGCCGCGGCTGCCGCGCCGGGTGCGGGCGGTCCCCGCCGCGCTCGGGGCCGTGCTCCTGGCCACCCTCGCGGTGCCGGTCCTCGGCCTGCCGGTCGCCACGGTGGAGGTGCGGGGGCCGGCGGGTTCCGTCCAGCCGCCGCCGCTCGACGCGTTCGGTCAGCTGGCGACCGTCGGGCTGCTCGGCACGATCCTCGCCTTCACCCTGATCGCCTCCGCCGAGTCCCTGTTCAGCGCGGCGGCCGTGGACCGGATGCACGACGGCCCGCGGACGGCCTACGACCGGGAGCTGATGGCGCAGGGCGCGGGCAACACGGTGTGCGGCCTCCTCGGGGCGCTGCCGATGACCGCGGTGATCGTGCGCAGCTCCGCGAACGTCCGGGCCGGGGCGCGGACCAGGGCCTCCCGGGTGCTGCACGGCGTCTGGCTGCTGCTGTTCGCGGCGCTGCTGCCGGCCGTGCTCGGCGTCATCCCGCTGCCGGCCCTCGCGGGCGTCCTGGTGCACGCGGGCTGGAAGCTGATTCCGCTGCGCGAGCTCGCGTCGCTCTGGCGCGAGCACCGGGGCGAGGCCGTGGTCCTCGTCGTCACCGCCGTGTCCATCGTGGCCGTCGGCATGTTCGAGGGGGTCCTGACCGGGCTGGCGCTGGCGGTGGCCAAGACGGCGTGGGAGTCCTCGCACGTACGGCTCGACGTCCTGGACGAGGGCGCGAGCGCCGTGCGGGTGCTCCTCTCGGGCAACGCGACCTTCCTGCGCCTGCCGAAGATCCTCGACAGCCTGGAGGCGCTGCCGCGGGACCGGCCCGTCGAGCTGGACCTCTCGGGCCTGCACCACCTCGACCACGCCTGCCGGTCCGCGCTGGAGACCTGGTCGGCCCGGCACGGGGTGGACGGGACGGAACCGGTGCGGGTCGCTCCCGAGAGGTGACGGCCGGCCCGGCCTCCCGGTGCGGGGCCGACCGGTCCCGCACCGCGGGGCCGGACGGCCGGGCCCGACGGCACGGCGGCCTCGCGGCGGAGCCGTCGTAACCTGGACGTGTCAGGCAGGACGGGCGGCCCGCGCGCGAGCCGCCCGCACCGGACGACTCGGAAGGGGGTCGTCATGGTCCAGGAGATCATCGCGGCGATCGCGGTGGCGGGTTCCGCCGGAGTGGTCTATCTCGCGGCCGGCGCCCGGGTCGTCAAACAGTACGAGCGCGGGGTGGTGCTGCGCCTCGGACGGCTCGCGGGAGAGGTCCGGCCGCCCGGCTTCACCATGATCGTCCCGTTCGTGGACCGGCTGCGCAAGGTGAACATCCAGATCGTCACGCTGCCGGTGCCGGCCCAGGAGGGCATCAC